>NZ_JBWMBB010000054.1:0-1064 GCF_056521305.1 Rhodoferax sp. RT4P68 | reverse complement strand
GCCTGGGCGACGGGCGGCATCCAGGCGCGCAGCGACGCGCTGGACAAGATCGGCAACGAAATCCTGGCGCGCAAGGAAGAGCTGGGCACGCTGCTGGCGCGCGAAGAGGGCAAGACCAAGGCAGAGGGCATGGGCGAGGCCGCGCGCGCCGGCCAGATCTTCAAATTCTTCGCCGGTGAATGCCTGCGTTTGTCGGGCGAGACGCTGCCCTCGGTGCGCCCCGGCATCGGCGTGGAGATCACGCGCGAACCGGTCGGCGTGGTCGGCCTCATCACGCCGTGGAACTTTCCGATCGCCATCCCCGCATGGAAGATCGCACCGGCCCTGGCGTTTGGCAACTGCGTGGTCTTGAAGCCCGCCGACCTCGTGCCCGGCTGCGCCTGGGCGTTGGCCGAGATCATCAGCCGCTCGGGCATTCCGGCCGGCGTGTTCAACCTGGTCATGGGCCGCGGCAGCGTGATCGGCAATGCACTGGTCGGCCATGCCGGCATCCACGCGGTGAGCTTCACCGGCTCGACCGGCGTGGGCCGCAACATCGCGCTGGAATGCGTGAAGGCCGGCAAGAAGGTGCAGCTGGAGATGGGCGGCAAGAACCCACAGATCGTGCTGGACGACGCCGACCTGAACCAGGCCGTCGAGCTGAGCGTGCAGAGCGCGTTCTACTCCACCGGCCAGCGCTGCACGGCATCGAGCCGCCTGATCGTGACGGACGGCATCTACCCCAAGTTCATCGAGGCGATGCAGGCCCGCATGGCCAAGATCAAGGTCGGCGACGCGCTGGCACAGGGCACCGACATCGGCCCCGTCTCCAGCCAGAGCCAGCTCGATCAGGACCTGGAATACATCGCGATCGGCAAGGGCGAAGGCGCCACATTGGCAGCCGGCGGTGAACGCCTGAAGCTGGAGACCGATGGTTTCTACATGGCCCCTGCGCTGTTCAGCGAGAGCGGCAAGGACATGCGCATCAACCGCGAAGAAATCTTCGGCCCGGTGGCCAGCGTGATCCGCGTGAAGGACTACGAAGAAGCGCTGGCCACGGCCAACGACACCGAGTTCGGCCTGTC
>NZ_JBWMBB010000053.1:0-1069 GCF_056521305.1 Rhodoferax sp. RT4P68 | reverse complement strand
CGGGAATACCAGCTGGTCCGGCCGGGCCAGCGTGCCGTCTGCCAGCTTGGGGACCTGGCTGGCTGGTGGCGCGGTGTCACGCACGACCCAATCCTCCAGCGCGACGAACAGCGCACGGAAGGTGTCGGTGAAGTGCACCACAGTGCCGCTTGGGTAGACGTTGCGGGCGGGCGCGTAGTTGATGCTGGCTGTGCCGCCGCTGCCGCCGTGCTGCGTGCTGCTGTAGTAGTAGATGCGGGCGTTGTCCGGCTGCGCGATGTCGCGCAGGCCGTAGGCATCGGTCAGCACTGGCGAGCCTTGCAGTTGCCAGAACTCCGTGCCCGAAAGGCCCAGGAAGAACTTGGGGCAGGTGCTGGTCGCCGCGCAGCGCTTCATCACCCCGCCCTGGCGGCCGCTGACATCGTCCACATAGTCGGCGGCCAGCCCGCGCGGCGCGGTCTGGCCGAAGGCGGTGTGGTCGGTGCGCAGGCCACCACCGCCGCCGGGCACGGCAAAGCGGGTGTTGATGTTGGTCTGGCGCGCGGCCACGTGGGCAAACATGCCGTCGAACACTTTGCCGCCGTCCAGCGCCTGGTTGAAGCCCAGGTGCAGGAAGGTCTTCATGGCGTTGCCCGACTGGGACGTGCCCTGGCCGATGGTGTGCGTGATGCGCCCGGCCAGCGGGTTGGCGGTGCCGGCGCTGTCGGCCGCGGCCTTGCGGAAGAAGCTCACCGTGTCGCGCAGCGCCGCCAAGCCGACGCCCATGACCTTCGGGTCCTTGGCGACGTAGACCAGCTCGTACAGGTACTTCGGGTCGAAGCCGCCGCGCAGGCAGATCTTGGAGCCGTCGGCCGTGCCGGGGAAGGCGTTGGCCACGCTGCAGTCGGCGAACTTCCAATCGCTGGCCGGGATCAGCTGGCGCGCGTCGGTCTCGTTCACGCGGCGGGTGAGCGAGTAGCCGGGCAGCGTGTTGTCCAGGCTGGCCGGGGCGTAGGGGATCATGCTGCCGTTGAACACGCCGCCGGGCAGCGTCATGACGGGCGTGGCGGCGCTCGGCACCAGTTCGGCGCGGTAGGGGCCGGTGATGCTG
>NZ_JBWMBB010000052.1:0-1157 GCF_056521305.1 Rhodoferax sp. RT4P68 | reverse complement strand
TGTCCTGTCGCAAAAATAACTTGCACGATTTTTGCAAGCCTTTCGGTATATTGGTTGCCGGAGGCAGAGATGCGTCAGATGCGTGCGGATGCGGTTATCGAGCTGGGACAGGAAGAGCGCCTGGAGCTGCAGAAAACGGCGCGCTCTCGGCGAACTCCCCAGGCGGTTGCGGTGCGTGCGCGCATCGTTTTGATGACCGCCGATGGCGCTGTGCCATCGATCATCTGCGAGGCCTTGGGTGTCTCTCAGCCGACGGTTCGCAAATGGCGCGCCCGCTATGTCGAACAAGGCCTTGCCGGTCTGCGCAGCGAAGCCAGGCCTGGCAGGCCCAGGTCGTTGGATGATCAACGTGTCGCCGATCTGCTGAACCAAGCCCTGCAGACCCGGCCGACCAAGCAGACGCACTGGAGCGTGCGCAGCTTCGCCGCAGAGGCCAACATCAGCAAGGACATGGCACACCGGCTGTTCCGCACTGCCGGCCTGCAGCCGCACCGCTCGCGCACATTCAAGCTGTCCAACGACCCGGCCTTCGTGGAGAAGGTGCGCGACATCACCGGGCTGTACCTGAACCCGCCCGATCACGCGCTGGTGCTGTGCGTCGATGAGAAGAGCCAGATCCAGGCACTGGAGAGATCGCAGCCGCTGCTGCCGATGGGCCTGGGCTACGTGGAGGGCGTCACGCATGACTATGTGCGCCACGGCACCACCACCTTGTTCGCGGCGCTCAACGTGGCCAACGGGCAAGTGATCTCCCGCGTGCGGACGCAGCATCGACATCAGGAGTTTCTGGACTTCTTGCGACAGATCGACCAGCAGACGCCCACGGAGTTGGACCTGCATCTCATCGTGGACAACTACTCGACTCACAAGCACGCCAAGGTCAAGACCTGGCTGGCCAAGCACCCGCGCTTTCACCTGCACTTCACGCCTACCTACAGCTCGTGGCTCAACCAGGTGGAGCGCTGGTTCGCCTTGATCACGGAGCGCGCCATCCGGCGCAACTCCTTCACAAGCGTTCGAGAGCTCAAGCAGCAGATCGAGCTATTCGTGCAGCGCTACAACGCGGATGCCTCGCCTTTCCAGTGGGTGGCTACGGCGGACTCGATCTTGAAGAAGGTCGAGAAAATCGCGAAGCGTATTTCTGCGACAGGACACTA
>NZ_JBWMBB010000051.1:0-1250 GCF_056521305.1 Rhodoferax sp. RT4P68 | reverse complement strand
GAACCTTGTTTTACTTTCGTGGACACTCCAACCTAACCGAAGGAGTGATCAATGGGAATGCCCGGTCCAAGAATGGTCGGCCGTTATGGGATTGAATTCAAGCTGACGGCAGTCAAGATGTCCGAGTCGCCAGGGGTGTTGATCAAGGACGTTGCAGAGTCCTTGTGCATTCACCCCTTCATGTTGTCCAAGTGGCGCAAGCAGGTGCGCGAAGGAGTGCTGGTGGGTGACGATCCCAAGGTCGATCCAGACTCGGTAGCTGAACTGAGGCGACTCCAGGAAGTGGAGAAGAAGTATCAGCGGCTGCAACTGGAGCACGACCTGCTAAAAAAAGCCATCCGGTTTGCTTCCGTTCGAAAGGCGAAATCTTCGCCTTCATTGAAGCAAACCGGAAAACCCACGCGATCCAAATGATGTGCGAGTACTTCAAGGTCAGTCGTTCGGGCTTTTACGCTTGGCAGACACGCGAGCCAAGCGCACGCCAGCTGCGCGACGAAGTCCTTGCCGAGCAGGTAAGACGCATCCACACAGACAGCCGCGGCTACTACGGCAGCCCGCGTATCAAGCATGCGCTGTCCCACCAAGGGACCGAAGTCAGCAGAGGCACAGTTGCCCGCGTGATGCGCCGAGCCCGGCTGCAAGGGCGCAGTGCGCGCCTATATCGCCGTTCCCGCGTCGGCCAGAAAGCCTTCTTCACCAGCATTCCCAACACGGAGCGCGACGTGGAGCTTGAACGCATCAACCAGGTCTGGGTGGGCGATGTCACCTACCTCAAGGTCAGTGGCCAATGGCGCTATCTGGCCGTGGTGATGGACAAGTTCTCCAGGCGCATCATTGGGTGGAGTCTGGGGCGCAATCGCGATGCTGCATTGACCATGGAGGCCATCGACCATGCGGCGCGTAACCGCAAGCCGCAGGCCGGTCTGCATTTCCATAGTGATCGCGGCATCGAATATGCGGCCTGGGCCTATCGACAGAAGCTCACAAAATACGGCATGGTGCAGAGCATGAATCGACCGGGCAAGATGAACGACAACGCCCATATGGAATCGTTCTTCCATTCTCTAAAGACGGAAGAGTTGTACGGTCAAACATTCACGCTGGACGATGAATTGCGCAAGGTACTTCTGAGCTACATCCAGTTCTACAATCAGCAGCGCCTGCATTCTTCGATCGGCTACCGCTCACCTGCGATGTTTGAGAAGAGTGTGTGTTGACGAGCCTGTGTCTACTTTTGAAAAACAAGTTCC
>NZ_JBWMBB010000050.1:0-1276 GCF_056521305.1 Rhodoferax sp. RT4P68 | reverse complement strand
GAAGGCAGTCGCATCCGCCCCTGTCAGGTCCGGGTCGCCGAACACCAGGTTCATCGCCGCTGCGCGCTTGCCAGCCACCGAACTCTCACTGACGATGGTCGCATGCGTGCCGTAGGCCGCAATGAAGTTGACCACCGAGGCCTCGTGCTTGAGGTTCTGCGTGAGGTCGATCCAGCTCGTGTAGGGCTTGAGCTGGCTGTCGCCGGTCACCTGATAGAAGTCCCGGCGCGCTGCATTGAGCGACACCACGCCGGTATCGCGGCCGCGCATGATGTTGATGGCCGCCAGATCGAGCGGCAGGCCGAGCAGGTTGTTGCGCAACGCTTCGGTCACGAACTCGTCGATCTCGTTGCCTTGCTGCCGGGTCAGGCCACGCACCAGCGCACCGGCCGCCTCGTCAGCGCCCGGGCCGCTGGCGGCGAACCCGAGCGGGTTCAGGAAGGCGGCGACAAGGCCGAGCTGTTGTTGCGGGTCAGATGAGTTGGGATCGTTGACCACATCGAAGTTGGAATCGAACCGGTCGACCGTCTCGGTCAGCATCGAGTGGCCGAAGCGGTAGACGGTGTGCGCGAACTCGGCCACGATGGACGGGTCGATCTCGGTGTCGTAGACCTGCGTCGCGGCGAAGAAGATGTCGACCTGCGGTTGCACCTTGCGCGCGAACTCCTCGAACACCAGGTGCTGGTACTGCATCTCTGTGCCGAAGCGGGCGGCCTGGAACAGACGCTCGCCGTTCCATGAGCCGTCGGGCAACTGCCAGTTCGCAATGAAGGCCGGGTCGCCCGAGGCCAGGATCACCGCCTTCGTGTGTTCGACCAGGCGGTTGTGCTCGGCGTGGAACACGTGGTGCACGGCGGTCAGCGCGATGTTCTCGTTGACCCGTCCGTCGCCGGCAACGTAGTGCGCGTCGAGCAGCTCGTTGTCGTAGAAGCCCGCCGCCGGAGTGCCCCCGATGGTTGAGTCTGCATCGGCGGTGAGCGGTGCGCCAGTCTGGCTGTTGACCGGGCTCGCGGTGTGCGCGATGTCGTCCAGGAAAGCGTGGCCGGTGCGCATGGCGAAGCTCGCATCGATCGGGCTGGTGGGCGTACCCGAGGCGAGCCCGTTGCCATCCAGATCCAGTGGCCCGCCGAACTGGTCCGGCCTCAGAACGATCTGCGCGTATCCGGTGATGGGGTCGGGGATGAACTTGCCGTAGGCGTCGGTGGCCAGCAGCGGCAGGTTCAGTGCGTCGAGATTGTCCAGCTCGATGCCGAGCAGGTTGCGTGCCTGCGCCTTG
>NZ_JBWMBB010000004.1:0-571838 GCF_056521305.1 Rhodoferax sp. RT4P68 | reverse complement strand
CAGACCAACCTGCCGTACTACCACGTGATGATCCTGGCCGATGCCGACTCCCTCAAGTCGATCAGCGAGTTCAAGCTGCAGGCCGGCATGCCCGCAGAGGTCTATATCGAAGGCTCCCAACAGACCGCGCTGCAGTATCTGGCCGAACCCATCACGTCCACTGTCCGCCGCGCGGGCAGGCAGATGTGAGTGCATTTCCCTTTCAACAGGAGACCTGCCATGAGCAAGTTTTTTGCGCGACGTAAGAGTGGTGAGGCGCTTCACGCCGACCATGGGCGACGCAACATGCTGAAGACGTCGATTGCAGCAACGGCGGCACCGCTGGTGCTGACCTCACGCAAGACCGAGGCACAGGTCACTCCGCTTCCGCCGAGTCCGCCGACCACCCCGTGGGTCGACGAACTGCCGACGCAGATCAAGCCGCTGGCCCCGGTCACTGCCCCGTTTTACCCGCCTCCCACCGGGGCGGCCAATTATGGGGGCGGGGAGTGCGGGCGCGCCGCACATCAGCGCTTCACGGAACTCACCGGGCCGGGCGGCGTGGCGGGGACACCGCTGCACTACCAGATGACCGCGAAGGAAAACCCGGCCTGGCAGTTCAACGGCAACAACCCGTACTACCCGCCGCAGCCCATTTGGGGCTATGAAGGCGACACGCCCGGCGCGACGACGCCGGGGCCCACGGTGTTTGCCCGCTACGGGCAGTCGATCATCCTGCGCATCCGCAACGAGCTGCCGGCCAACCACACCGGTTTCGGCTCGCCGGAGATCTCCACGCACCTGCACAACATGCACACGCCGTCTGAAAGCGACGGCTACGCGGGCGACTTCTACAGCGCGACCCAGGCCGGCCCCACGCTGACCGGACCGGGTTGGTACAAGGACCACTTCTATCCGAACGTCTACGCCGGACTCGACGAGTTTGGCGGGATCGGTGATTCGCGCGAGGCACTGGGCTCGCTCTTCTACCACGACCACACAGAGGGCGTGACCGCCCCGAATCTCATCAAGGGGCTGTTCGGGCGCTACATGATCTTCGACGACCTGGACACGGGCAACGAGCAGACGGGCCTGCGGCTGCCGAGCCACCCTTACGACTATCCGCTCAGTTTTTCAGACAAGCGATTCGACTCGGGCGGGCGGGTGACCTTTGACGAGCTGAGCCCCGAGGGGGTCCTGGGCGACAAGATCGTGGTGAATGGCAAGATCGAGCCGGTGCTGCGCGTGGCGCGCCGCAAGTATCGGTTTCGGCTGCTCAATGCCGGGCCCTCGCGGTTCTACGAACTCCTGCTGCAGAACGCGAGCGGCACCACGCTGTACACCTTCGCGTACATCGCCAACGACGGCAACCTGCTACCCAATGCGCTGGCCAACCAGTTCAGGGTACGGCTCGGCGTCGCAGAGCGCGCCGATATCGTCGTGGACTTCTCAAGGTTCCCGGTCGGCACCACGCTCTACCTTGTCAACCAACTGGTGCAGATCGAAACACGCCAGCCCGGCGACGTGGTGGCGCCGGGCGTTCGCGTGCTCAAGTTCATCGTCGACCGCAACCCGCCTGCGCCTGACCTGAGCGTCGTGCCGAACGTGCTGCGCGCCCTGCGACCGCTGCCGTCTGCGGCGGAGCTCGCGGCGTTGCCGGTGCGTACCTGGGTGTTTGCACGCTCGAGTGGCATGTGGACCGTGAATGGGCAGTTCTTTAACGTGCTCACACCACGAGCGACGGTGGCCCGGGGCAGTGCGGAGATCTGGGAGTTCGTCAATCCCGACAACGGCTGGCAGCATCCGATCCACATGCATTTCGAGGAAGGGCGCCTGCTGAGCAAAACGTTGAACGGGGTCAACGTGGCGATCCCGCTGCACGAGCGGGGCCGCAAGGACGTGTTCATCCTGGGTCCACGGGCGACGATGCGGGTGCTCTTTCGCTTTCGCGACTTCGGCGGAAAGTACATCCTGCATTGCCACAACCTCACGCACGAAGACCACGCGATGATGGTCCGCATCGACATCGTGTGAGAGCGACCGACTGCCGTGTGCCTGCCCTTGTCCTGAAAGGAAACTGCGATGAACACCCGAAGGTATCTGCTGGCTGGTGTGGGCGCCGCCACACTGGGCGTGCTTGGCGCACGCGCCGAGTCCCTCACGCCATCCACCGCGGGTCGGCCGCCTCACCGACGGATTCCGAACGTGGAACTCAAGACCCATACCGGTGCAACGGTCAGGTTCTACGACGATCTGGTCCGCGGGAAAATCGTCGTCATCAACATGATGTACGCGGACTGCGAGGGGCTCTGCCCGCCGATGACGGCGAACCTGGTTCGCGTGCAGGAGCTCCTCGGAGATCGGGTAGGCAAGAGCATCTTCATGTACTCCATATCGCTGCGCCCCGAAGTGGACACGCCGCAGGACCTCGCGGACTACGCCGAGATGCACGGCGTTGAGCCAGGGTGGCTGTTTTTGACGGGGGCCCGGCACGATGTCGAGCGCGTCCGTTATGCATTGGGGTTCTACGACCCCGACCCGGTCGTCGACAAAGAGGCGGGGCGCCACGTCGGCATGGTCCGCATCGGCAACGACCGCTATGACCGATGGGCGATGGCGCCCGCGCTGGCGGCCCCCGAGCAGATCGTGAGTTCCATCGTGCACGTCGATCGGCAGCCCGTCGGCGCCAGCAACAAGACTTGAAGAAAAAAAGAGCGTCTACAGGACAGGCGGCGACCGCCTGCCGTTGCAGCTGCTCAACTTCAGCTGGAAGCCGCTTCGCAAGTCTTGACCTTGCCCACGTAGGGATCGCCGAACGTTGCGTTGTTGCATGGCACGCTACCGGTGACGGTCTTGAAGAAGTACCTGCCATCGATGCCGTAGCGGACCTGGCGCGTACCGGCCACTGTGCAGGTGCCGTTCTCCGACGCACAGCGGCTCCACGTGGGCGCTGCCGACGCGGTGGCATCGAATGCGCAGGCTTTCAGGACCCCATAGATGGGGTCACCGAAAGTTGCGTTGTTGCAAGCCACCTGGTTCGCCACCCATTTGAAGTGATATTTGCCGCTGGCGCCGTAGCGCACGGTGCGCTGGCCAGCGACGCTGCAGGTCCCATTTTCCTGAGCGCACTGGGTCCAGCCTGGCGTGCTCGGTGCAGCTGCGGGTGGGGTGGTCACGCTGGTGGTCTGGGTGGACGCTGTCGAGGTGCTTTCGTAGGCGCCAATGTCGAGCTTGCCCACCACCGTGCGGGCCCGCGACGAGGCGACAGGCGCGTATTCCATGGCCGGCGTCAACGACACGCCCGAGGGCGGCGTGGCGGCGGCGATGCCGTTGTCCACGGCTTGGGTGCCTGCAAGGGGGCGCAAGTCATAGTTCGCACGGTCTACGAACGCGTAGGAAGCAACTTTCAGGTTGTTGCGATCGACGGTGGTGCCCTGCGTCGAGAAGGTGCCGCTGCCAACGAACAAGTTGTTCTGCGCAAGCACTGGAACCGTCACGCCCGCACCGACCACCAGGAAGGTGCCGCCCGAACTGCGGTCGTTGATGAAGGTGTTGTTCACCACGTACAGGTCCTTGCCGGTGTTGCTTGCGCCTTCCATACCGAAGCTGACCAGGCCAGGGTTGTGGTTGTCTGCCGGCTGCTGAATCACGTTGCCAATGAGGTAGGTGCTGCCCGCATTGGGCAGGTCAATCTCATAGCTCGGCTTGCCTGTCGTGCTGGAGAAGCGGCTGTATGCGATGAAGTTGGTGTTGGCGCGCGACTTCAGGTTGTGGCCAACGTTCGCGTCGTGCGAGAAGTTGCCGAGAAACACCAGGCTGTTGACCTTGCCGATGTAGACGTTGTGCGAGAAGCCGTCGCCGTATCCGTTGGCGCTGAACTCCGTGCCTTCGATGACGATGTTGGAGACCCCATCGTTGTTGGTGAGGATGCTGTTCTCGTTGTGGTGCAGAAAGCTGTTGCGCACTGTCAGGTGCACACCGTCCAGGCGCAAGGCGGCGCCGTTCTGGTCGGGCACTTTGGCGCCAAACATCTCGACGTTTTCGATCGTGGTGCCGGTGCCGCCCACCACCCAGATGCCTTTGCCTCGGCTGTGTTTGCCCCCCGCGTCGATCTTGGGGCGACCATTGACGCCGCGGATGGTGAGGTTGTTTGCAAAGAAGTCGCAGACGTCACCCGTGTATGTGGTGCCTCCTGCAATTTCCACGAGGTCGCCATCGACCGCACGGGTCAGTGCTTGGCAGGGTGTTGTATACGTCTTGCCGGGGCCGACCGAGAGGGTCGCGGCGGCCACTGGGAGGCAGAGAGAAAGTGCGAGGGATGAACCAACTGTGAGGGCGGGCACCAAGGGAGCTGCTAGGCGTTCGAAAATTGACTTTGACATGATCACTAGGAGATTGGAGCGCCGGATTCTGGGGCTCTCGACGCGGGGCCCGGTGACAAAGTGTCGTCACCAGATGGGCCATAGAACGCCGCATAAGAGGGGCGGTCAGCCCCTTTTCCCTAGGTGCCCTGCAGGCTCTGCACGCGGCCTCAGCCCATGGCATCTGGCCCGAGGGGCCGCCTCATAGTTCAGCGCGCGCAGGGCAGAGCCGGCTCCTGCCACAGGCTCAGATCAAAACAACCACGCCCCCAGCTGGTAGTAGTCAAACCCGCTGCTGCGCCCGCCCAGGCAACTGGCCAGGAAGTCCTCGGTCTTGCGGTACATGGCCAGGTTGTTGGTCCACTTCTGATTGCCGTGACCGTCGCCCTGGAACGTGAGGTACTCCACCGGTTTGCCGGCCGCGCGTAGCGCCGCCACCATGCGTTCGGACTGGTCCAGCTTCACGCGCGGATCGTTCACACCATGCATGATCAGGATCGGGCCCCTGGCCTGATGCGCGCGGTACAGCGGTGACTTGTCGCGCATGCGCTGCAGGTCTTCGGGCTTGGCCGGGTCGCCCACGAAGCGCTGCCACCACGGGCGGCTCAACTCCCAGTACGGTGGCGCATCCTTCAGCAGGCTGGCGAGGTCGCTCATGCCGACCACGTCGACCGCGCAGGCGAACACTTCGGGCGTGAAGGTCGCGCCCACCAGGGCCGAATAGCCGCCGTAGCTGGCGCCGTAGATCGCCACGCGCGCGGGGTCGGCGATGCCGGCATCCACCGCCCAGCGCACACCGTCGACCAGGTCGTCGTGCATGCGGCCGGCGAACTCGGCGATGGCCTTTTCCATGAACGCGCGCCCGTAGCCGCTGGAGCCGCGGTAGTTCACCTGCAGCACTGCGTAGCCGCGATTCGCCAGGAACTGCTGGATGGCGCGGTTGTTGGCGCCACCACCCCATCGGTCGCGGATCCATGGCCCGCCGTGCACCAGCAGCACCATCGGCAGTGCCTTGGGCGCCACGCCGGGCGGCAGCGTCAGGTAGCCGTGCAGGCGCAGGCCGTCGCGCGCGTCGAAGGCCACCGGCCGCGTGGCCGAGAGCGTGGTGCCGATCAAACTCAGGCTACTCTCGCCCAGCAGGCGCGGCGCCTGCTCGCCCTGCAGCAGCCAGCTGCGGCTGCCACGGTCGGTGGTCACCACGGCCACCATCACACGCTCGCTATCGTCCATGCTGGCGATCTGCACGTCGGCCGGCTGGTCGCCGGCCAGCGCGTCCAACCGCTTGGCCAGGTCGGCATCGAACACCTCGCGCCGGGGGTGGCCGGGCATGGAATGCACGACCAGCGGCTGGCGCGTGCGACGGCTCAGCACCACGCTGTCCAGGTCCACATCGGTCGCGTCGTGCACCATGGTTTCGGCACCGGTTGCCAGGTCGAAGCGCACCAGCGCCAGCTTGTCGCGGCCGCGGTTCGACAAGGCCCAGGCGTCGTGGCCGTCCTCGTGCAGTCCGAACAGGCGCACCGTGTCCCAGCGGCTCCACTGCGCCAGGTCTTGCCAGGCCGTGCCGTCCGCTCCATCGGCGCCGGGGCGCTGCAGCCGGCTCTGCTCGCCCTCCAGCGCCACGCGCGCCAGCAGGCGGCCCTGGCGGTCCACGCCCCACCAACCCACATTGCCGGGGTTGGTGGCCAGCAGGGTGCGCTTCGCCGTGCGCGGGTCGATGCGGTACAGATCGAACACGCGCTTGTCGCGCAGGTTGGACGAGACGATGAAGTCCGGCGATCCTTCCACGGTCTGCACGATGTGCGAGGTGGTGCGGCTGAACGGCGTGAGGTCCACCGGCTCGGTGGCGCCGGCCTGCACGTCCACGGCCAGCACCCGGTGGTCTTCGTCGCCGGCGCGGTCGGCCACGATGGCCAGATAGCGGCTGTCGGCGCTCCAGCGCAGGCCGCGTGCCCTTAGCCGGATGGCGCGAGCGTCGTCGGCGCCCAGCGTCTGGACCCAGATCGCCGGCACCACGCCGTCGGTGCCGAACCATGCGATGCGCCGGCCATCGGGCGAGACGCGGTAGCCGCCGCTGGACTGCCGGTTGGCCACGAAATCGCGCACCGGCACCAGCTCGGGCAGCGCCGCATCGCGCAGTGCGGGGTGCGTGGGCGCAGTGGCGCAGCCGCCCAGCAAAGCCAGCGCCAGCACTGGCGCGATCCAACGACCCAACATGTTGTTCTCCTGGTGACGAGGTGCGCGAATTCTGCGGCGGCCCAGCTTAAGGCCAGCCAAAGCCCGGCCTGCAACGCAGTGTCGAACCGCCCCCGGCCCCGCCAGAATGCAGGCATGTCGCCCCCACGCCCATGGCTCCGCGTCTTGCTGCCGCCCGAGGAGACAGCTCAACGCCTTCGGGCGGCCGGGCGTCGCTGAGATGCATCTGCTGCTCATCGAAGACGACCTCGACCTCGGCCGCGCGCTGCAGTCCGCCCTGAAGCTCGAAGGTCTCAGCAGCGAATGGCGGCGCCGCGTGGCCGATGCGCCGCAGGCCATCGACGCGGCCCTGTTCGACTGCGTGCTGCTCGACCTGGCGCTGCCTGACGGCTCGGGTCTGGACTTGCTGCTGCGCTGGCGCGGCGAGGGCGTGCAGGTGCCGGTCATCGTCATCACGGCGCGCTCGGCCGTGGCCGACCGGCTGGCCGGGCTCGATGGCGGGGCCGACGATTTCGTCGTCAAGCCGTTCGCGACCGAGGAGCTGATCTCGCGCATCCGCGCCGTGTTGCGTCGTGCCGCGCGCCAGGCCAGCGAGCGCTGGGTGCTGGGCGCGCTGGTGATCGAGCCACGCCGTCGCCATGTCGCGCGCGATGGTGTGCCGCTGGCGCTGTCGCCGCGCGAGTTCCAGATCCTCTTGGAACTGGCGCGCGAGCCCGGCGCCGTGGTGCCCAAAGGCGTGCTGTCGCAGCGGCTGGAGCCACTGGGTGAGCCCCTGGACTTCAGCGCGCTCGAGGTCCACATCTCCAACCTGCGCCGCAAGATCGGCGCCGACGCGATTCGGACCGTGCGCGGCGTTGGCTATCTGCTGACGGTATGAAGTTGCTGCACCGCCTGCGCGCCTCGCTGGCCGAACCCACGCTGGTACGCCGCAGCACCTGGTCGGTGCTGCTGGCCTTCGTCGTGGTCTGGGCTGTGCTGCTGAGCTACGAGTACGCGCAAAACCGGCATGCACTGGCGACCGGCCCGGGCCTGCAGAAGTTCGGCCGTGCGTTGGCCGGTGCACTGGCTGAGATCGACGATCCGGCCCAGGCCCGCGCCACGCTGGCGGCCACCACGCGTTGGCTCAACGAGCGGCGCGCGGATGACAAGCGCTTTACCGGTCGTTTCAAATTCGCGCTCGCCGATCGCGACGGCCAGAGTGTTTTCGCCTCACCGGGCTTGGCCGCCGACGCCGCACGGCCCGCCGACCCGATCTCTCATGCCGTGATCGATGGCACGCCGCACCGCATCTTCCAGGCCGGCGCCGGCCGCTGGACGCTGCGCATCGCCGAGCCCCGGCGCATGCCATCGGATTTCCTGGCATACAACGCGCGCAACCTGCTGCCCTATCTGTTCATCGCCATGCCCGTCGTGCTGCTGGCGGTGTGGCTGTCGGTGCGCAATGGTCTGCGGCCGCTGCAGCAGTTGGCCGGGCGCATCGAGCGCCGCACGGCCGGCGACCTGCAACCGGTCGGCTTCGACGCGCGCCACCGCGAACTGCGCCCGTTGGTGCAGGCGCTGGACCAACTGCTCAGCCGTGCGCGCGACACCCTGCAGCGCGAGCGCGCCTTCGTGCAGGACGCCGCGCACGAGCTGCGCACGCCGCTGGCCGTGGTGACGGCCCAGGCCCATGTGCTGGCGCGCTCACCAGACACTGCAGCGCGTGCCGAGGCACAGCAGCATCTGGAGCAGGCCATCGCCCGCGCCGCCCACCTGGCGCAGCAGCTGCTGGACCTGGCGGCGCTCGACGACGCGCCGCGCGCCGCGCCACCAATGGCCGACATCGCCGCCCAGGTGCGCGCGCAATTGGCCCAGGCCGCGCCCGCCGCGTTGGCGCAAGGCATCGAGTTGGCGCTGGAATCGCCCGAACAGTTGTGGCGCGCGGCCGAGCCCGCTGCGCTGCAGTCCATCGTGGCCAACCTGGTCGACAACGCCGTGCGCTATGGCGGTGAAGGCTGCGCCGTGCTGCTCACGCTGGTGCCCGGGCCGGCGCAGGCCTGGTCGCTGACGGTGCAGGACGACGGCCCGGGCATCGCAGCGGCCGATCAGCGCTGCGTGTTCGACCGCTTCTACCGCGGCGCCGGGCAGGCCGCCAGCGGCTCGGGCCTGGGCCTTGCCATCGTGCGCCAGGCGGCGCTGCGTCTGGGCGGGCAAGTGCGCATCGTCGATGGCTTGCACGGGCGCGGCGTGGGGATGCAGGTCGAGGTGCCTGCAGCCGTCCTGACCGCCTCCTAGAATCGCCGCCGCCGCGGCGCATTGCGCACCGGGGCGCCAGCCCCACGCCATGCCCGCATCCCACGCCTCTGCCGCCCCCCACGCCCTCACGCCTGCGCTGCGCCGCTCCATCCTGCTGCTGTCGTGCGCGACCTTCGCCAGCATGGTGGCGCAGCGCATCTGCGATGCCATGCTGCCCGAGCTCTCGCGCACGTTCTCGGTATCGCTGGCGCAGGCCGCGCAGGTCGTCTCGTATTTCGCCGTGGCCTACGGCGCAGCGCAATTGCTCTACGGGCCGCTGGGCGACCGGGTCGGCAAGTTCCGCGTCGTCGTCTTCACCACCATGGCCTGCAGCATCGGCAGTGTGGTGTCGGCGCTGGCCACCGGGCTGGGGCCGCTGGTCATCGGCCGGGTGCTGGTGGCGTTGGCGGCTGCGGCCATCATCCCGATGTCGCTCGCCTGGGTCGGCGACGCGGTGGCCTACGACCGGCGGCAAGAGACGCTGGCCCGGCTGGGCCTGGGCACCACGCTGGGCATCGTCGGCGGCCAGCTGCTGGGTGGGTTGTTCACCGACTGGGTGGGCTGGCGCTGGGCGTTCGTGTTCATGACCGGCCTGTTCGGCGTCGTCGGCCTGCTGCTGTGGCGCGACCTGCAGCGCCAGGCGCTGCAGCCTCATGTGATGGCCAGCGTGGGGCCGGCACCGGCAGAGCGCCATGGCTTTGTGGCGCAGCTGCGTGTGATCCTGCGCCGCCCGCATGCGCGCGCCGTGATGCTGGTGGCGTTCGTGGAAGGCGTGCTGGCGTTTGGCGCCCTGGCGATCTGGGCCACGCATCTGCATGAGCAGCTGGGCCTGTCGCTGTCGGCAGCGGGCGCCACGGTGGCGCTGTTCGGCCTGGGCGGCATGCTCTACATGGTCACGGCGCGCGCGCTGATCCCCCGCCTGGGCGAGCGCGGGCTCGTGCTGGTCGGTGCGGCGCTGCTGGCGCTGTGCGCCTGCACACTGGGCTACGCGCCGCACTGGGGATTCATGCCGCCAGCCTGCCTGGTGGGCGGCTTCGGCTTCTTCATGCTGCACAACACGCTGCAGACCAACGCGACGCAGATGGCACCCGAGGCGCGCGGCACCGGCGTGTCGCTGTTCGCGTCGTGTCTGTTTCTGGGCCAGTCGGTCGGCGTGTTGCTGGCAGCGGGCCTGGTCGAGCCCTGGGGCTCGGGCCTGGTGATCGCGCTGGCCGGCTGCGCAATGCTGGGGGTGGCGGTGTTCTTCGCGCAGGCTTTGCGGTGGCGCGATGCGGCGGCGGCTTCTGCAGCAGCTGCTGCTGCTGCCACGGCGACGCGGTCGTGACCGCCAGCGGACGGACCACATCGCGATGAGCGCCCACGCGTCACCCTGCCAAAGCTGCGGCGCCTGCTGCGCTGCCTACCGTGTCGACTTCAGCGTGCACGAGCGGGACGACCACGGCGGCCGCGTGCCGTCGGGCCTCGTGGTCGAGGTGAACGACACCCTGTGCCGCATGCGCGGCACCGACCACACGCCGCCGCGCTGCAGTGCGCTCAGCGGCACCATCGGCCGTGCCGTGGCCTGTGGCATCTACGAATGGCGGCCCAACCCCTGCCATGAACTGCAGGCCGGCAGCGACGCCTGCGCGCGTGCACGAGCGCGGCACGGCCTGCCTGCATTGGATTGAGCGTCTGCAGGGCTTGCGCGCGTGCCGTGCGGGCTGCAGGTGAACGCGCCAGGGGTCAGGCCACCGCCGGCGCCCGACTGCCGCTCAGACCGGCACCGGCAGCCCCCCGACCTGCCCCTTGAACTCATGCAGCGACAGGTACGAGTGCACATGCCGCACGCCCGGTAGCCGGTGCAGTTTGCGCTGCAGTACGTCGCCATAGTCGTCCAGGTCGCGCGCCACCACGACCAGCATGAAATCCTCGGGCCCGGCGATGCCGTGGAACATCACGACTTCGGGGATGCCGGCCACCGCTTGCTCAAACGCCACGGACACGCTCTCGGTCTGGTGGTCGATGCTGACCATCACGAAGGCCATCACGCCATAGCCCAGGGCACGCCGGTTCAGCGCGGCGTGGTAGCCGGAGATCAACCCATCTTCTTCCATGCGCCGAACGCGCCGCCAGCAGGGCGACTGCGACAGGTTGGCCAGCTGCGCCAGCTCGCCCGAGGTGAGCCGGGCATTGGCTTGCAAGGCCTGCAGCAGCTGGCGGTCTGTCTTGTCTATTTCCATTTGCATAGATTATCTAAAAACTTCTCAATTAGGTGATTATTATTCAAAGATATTGTTGTTAAGGGATAACCATTAAGTCAACTGCACTTCTGATGAATAGCATTTTCCTCACAAGATACATCAAAGGAGGAAGAGACATGCAGAAATTCCAGGACATCGTGCAGCGCGAAACAGGGCTCAAACAGCAGCTCAGCGCGGGCCAGATGGCCATGATTGCGATCGGTGGGGCCATTGGCACCGGCCTGTTCATGGGCAGCAGCTTTGCCATCGGCTTTGCCGGCCCCAGCGTGATCGTCAGCTACGCGGTGGGGGCGCTCGTGGCCCTGCTGCTGATGGGCTGCCTGGCCGAGATGACGGTCGCACACCCGACCTCGGGCTCGTTCGGCGCCTATGCCGAGCACTACATCGGCCCATGGGCCGGGTTCATGGTGCGTTACTCGTACTGGGCCTGCGTGGTGCTGGCCGTGGGCACCGAGGTCACGGCCGTGGGCATGTACATGGGCTACTGGTTCCCGGCCGTGCCGCAGTGGCTGTGGGTGCTGGTGTTTTCGGCCGCGCTCATCGGCGTCAATGCCATGAGCGTCAAGGCCTTCGGCGTCATCGAGTACAGCTTCTCCGCCGTCAAGATCGTGGCCATCGTGGCCTTCATCCTGATCGGGGCCTACGTGGTGTTCGGCGCGCGGCCGCCGGGCATCGGGTTCGAGAACTACACCGCCCACGGTGGCTTCTTCCCCAATGGGCTGTGGGGCACCTGGATGGCCGTGATCATCTCCATCTTCAGCTACCTCAGCATCGAGATGATCGCGGTGGCTGCCGGTGAGGCCAAGGACCCGCAACGCGCCATCACCAGCGCCTTTCGCTCCACCATGATCCGGCTCGTGTTGTTCTACTTGCTCACGCTGGCGCTCATGCTGGCCATCGTGCCCTGGCAGTCTGCCAGCGCCGACAAGAGCCCCTTCGTCAAGGTGATGGAGATCATCGGCATTCCGGGCGCGGCGGCCGTCATCAACTTCGTCGTGCTGGTGTCGGCGCTGTCGGCCATGAACAGCCAGCTCTACATCACCACCCGCATGATGTTCAGCCTCTCGCGCGCCGGCCAGGCCCCGGCTGCGCTGGGCCGGGTCAATGCGCGCGGCGTGCCGATGCCGGCGCTGGCGCTGTCGTGCACCGGCATTGCGGTGGCCACCGCGCTCAGCCTGTGGCAGCCCGAGCATTCGTTCCTGCTGATGATGGCGATCTCGATGTTCGGCGCCATGTTCACCTGGTTCATGATCTTCGTGACCCACCTGTTCTTCCGCCGCAGCTGGGTGGCGCAGGGCAATGCACCGCTGGTGTTCCGCATGTGGGGGTTCCCGGTGCTCACGCTGCTGGGCGCGGCGCTGATGCTGGCCATCATGGTGTCCACCGCGTTCACCGACGTGTTCCGCCTCACGCTGCTGACGGGCATTCCCTTCCTGGTGGTGCTGGGCATCGTCTACGCCATCTGGTACCGCCCGCGCCGGGCGCCCGCCAGCGGCGGCGCGCGTGCGGTGCCGTCCCCGTTGCAATGAACCGACACCGCGCGCACGATGGTGGTGTTAGCTTTGCGCGCATCATGCCCAGCACACAACGCCATCTGTGGGACATCTCCGCCCCGGTGCACGCGGCCAGCCCCGTGTTCCCGGGCGACACGCCCTACGCGCAAGAGTGGTGCGCCAGCATCGGCCCGGGCTGCCCGGTGAACGTCAGCGCCATCCAGATGTCGCCCCACGTCGGCACCCATGCCGACGCGCCGCTGCACTACGCGCCGCAGGGCGCCGCCATCGGCGAACTGTCGCTCGATCCCTACCTGGGGCCTTGCCGCGTGATCCACGCGCTGGACTGCGGGCCGCTCGTGACCTGGGCCCACATCGCCCATGCGGTGCATGACCTGCCGCCGCGCGTGCTGGTGCGCACCTACCGGCGTGCGCCGGACGGCTGGGACGCCGCCCTGGCCGGCTACGCCCCGGACACCATCGAGCGCCTGGCCGCGCTCGGCGTGCGGCTGATCGGCATCGACACCGCCAGCATCGACCCGGCCGACAGCAAGCTGCTGGCCAGCCACCAGGTGATCCGCAGGCGCGACATGCGCGTGCTGGAGAACCTCGTGCTGGACGAAGTGCCCGAGGGTGACTACGAGCTGATCGCGCTGCCGCTCAAGCTCACCACGGCCGACGCCTCACCCGTGCGCGCCGTGTTGCGCACGCTTTGATTTTTGTTTTGGAGACCCATCGTATGACCACATTGGAAGACTGCCGCCGCCTGGACGCAGCGGACCCGCTGCGCGAGCTGCGCCAGCTGTTCACCATCCCGCAGGGCGTGATCTATCTGGACGGCAATTCGCTGGGCGTGATGCCCAGGGCCGCGCCTGCGCGCATCGCCGCCGCCGTCACTGACGAGTGGGGCACGCAACTGATTCGCGCCTGGAACGCGTCGGGCTGGTTCGACCTGCCGCAGCGCCTGGGCGACAAGCTGGCGCGCCTGGTCGGCGCCCGGCCGGGCGAGCTGGTGTGCACCGATTCGACCTCGATCAACCTGTTCAAGGTGCTCTTTGCGGCCGTCAAGATGGCGGCCGAGGACGCCCCCACGCGCCGCCTGCTCGTCAGCGAGCGCAGCAACTTCCCGACCGACCTGTACATCGCCGAAGGCCTGTGCCGCGAACGCGGGCTCACGCTGCACCTGGTCGACGACGTGGCCGAGATCCCCGCGCTGCTGCAAAGCGGCGACGTCGCCGTGTTGATGCTGACCCACGTGAACTACCGCACCGGCGCCATGCACGACATGGCCGCCATCAGCGCCCTGGCCCACGCAGCCGGCACGCTGGCCGTGTGGGACCTGGCGCACAGCGCCGGCGCCGTGCCGGTGGACCTGAACGGCGACGGCGCCGACTTCGCCGTGGGTTGCGGCTACAAGTACCTGAACGGCGGCCCCGGTGCGCCGGCCTTCGTCTGGGTGCACCCGCGCCATGCCGACCGCTTCTGGCAGCCGCTGTCGGGCTGGTGGGGCCATGCCGCACCCTTCGCGTTCACACCCGACTACAAGCCCGCGCCCGGCATCACGCGCTACCTGTGCGGCACGCAGCCCATCCTGTCGATGACGGGGCTGGAATGTGGGCTGGACGCGATCCTGGCGGCCGAGCCGCTGGGGGGCATGCAGGCGTTGCGCCAGAAATCGCTGGCGCTGACCGACCTGTTCATCGAACTCGTGGCCGAGCGTTGCGCGGGGCATGGGCTGGAGCTGGTGACACCGCGCGCCCATGCGCAGCGCGGCTCGCAGGTGTGTCTATCGGTACGTGACCCCCACGCTGTGCCGCTGCGCGGGTCGCTGCCCCCCGAGCGGGCCGTCGCCGCCTCGGGGCGGCCCGGCGGCGGCGAGTCGGGGGCCTACGCCATCGTGCAGGCCCTGATCGCGCGCGAAGTGATCGGCGACTACCGCGCCGGTGATGCGCAGATGCCCGACATCCTGCGCTTTGGCTTCACGCCGCTGTATCTGGGCTTCGAAGACGTCTGGCATGCCGTCGAGCATCTGCGGGACGTGCTGGCCACCGAGCAGTGGCGCAAGCCCGAGTTCAACCAGAAGCATGCGGTGACGTGATGACGCAGTCGCCGAAGCCCGAGTCCATCGTCCACGACGAGAAAGCCCAGCTGGACTTCAGTCAGTCCATGAGCTACGGCGACTACCTGCACCTGGACGAGATCCTCAACGCGCAGCACCCGCTGTCGCCCGCGCACGACGAGATGCTGTTCATCGTGCAGCACCAGACCAGCGAGCTGTGGATGAAGCTCATGCTGCACGAGCTGCGCGCCGCGATCCGCGCGGTGGCGGCCGACCAGCGCGCCGATGGTTTCAAGATGCTGGCGCGCGTCACGCGGATCATGGAGCAGCTGGTCGGCGCGTGGACGGTGCTGTCCACCATGACTCCCCCCGAGTACAGCGCCATGCGGCCCTACCTGGCCAGTTCCAGCGGGTTCCAGAGCGCGCAGTACCGCTGCATCGAATTCGCGCTGGGCAACAAGAACGCCGCCATGCTCAAGCCGCACGCGCACCGGGCCGATCTGCTGGCCCAGGTCGATGCCGCCTACCGTGCGCCGTCGCTCTATGACGAGGCCTTGCGACTGCTGGCGCGCCAGGGGCTGCCCATCCCCGCCGACCACCTGGAGCGCGATTGGACCCAACCGTATGTGGCCAGCCCCGAGGTCGAGGCGGCCTGGGCCATCGTCTACCGCGACCCGCACCAGCACTGGGACCTGTACCAGCTGGGCGAGAAGCTGACGGACATCGAAGACGCCTTCCGCCTCTGGCGCTTTCGCCACGTGACCACGGTGGAGCGCGTGATCGGCTTCAAGCGCGGCACCGGCGGCACGGGCGGCGTCAGCTACCTGCGCAAGATGCTGGACGTGGTGCTGTTTCCCGAGATCTGGACGGTGCGCACGGCGCTGTAGGGCCGCGCGCTATCGGTCCCATGACTTTCAAGGTCTTTGCGATCGAAGTGTGCTGTCCGTGGCGTGCCGCTCGGCCTGGGTCGGGCTGCCCGTGCTGGGTCGGGCCGCCCGTGGTGGGTCGGGCCGCCCGGCCTGGGGTGCCCGCCGTGGCCGCCCGGTGGACGCGTCCCTCGCCTAGGGGCTCGGGCAGCCTGTGGTGCTCGGCCTGCGGGCGCATTGCACAACTCGCACCACTCACTGCGTTCGTTCACCTCGAACAAGTGCAATGAGTCAGTCATTGAGGCGTGCTGCGCCGCCGCCCGCAGTCCTGCGCTCCTCGGCGCGTCCACAGGTTGGCCACGGCGGTCACCCCAGGCCGGGCTACGTGGCTGGTGGCTGAAGCGCTGCCGGGGGAACCGGGGACAGGCTCGCTCGACGCGGGCTCGTTCGCCGGACAACCAACGGCCTCTCTCTCGGGACTACCAGCGAGCACCGCACATCGGAGTCAGCCGCACCGAGCCCGGCATGGGGTACCCCCAGGGCCGGCCCTGCAGATGCGTCGAGGAGCGCAGTGGCATGGGCGGCGGCGAAGCACGCTTCAACATCTGACTCATTGCACCTGTTCGAGGTGAACGAACGCAGTGAGTGGTGCGAGTTGTGCAATGCGCCCATGCCGCGAGCACCGCAGGGGACCCCGAGCCCCTGGGCGAGGGGCGCTGAGCCGGGCCGGCCCTGGGGGTGCCCCATGCCGGGCGGCCCCCAGCACACCGGGCACACCCAGCACACCGAGCACACCCAGCACACCCAGCACACCCAGCACACCCGGCACACCCAGGCACACCCGGCACAAACTGAAAACCCAGGACTCGGCGAAGCACCAGCGCCAACACCTTCAAAGGCCTGGCTCTCAGTCCTCGAACCCCACGAACCGTGCCGCCTCGTCCACCGACTTGCGCTGCGAGACCACCGCGTTCGCCGGGAAGCTGTCGTCCGGCCAGCCCATCGCGATGCAGGTCTGGATCACCTGGTCGTCCGGGATGCCGGCCTCCTCGCGCACCACCGGCGACTGCATGATCCCCTGGCTGTTGATGACGCAGCCCAGCCCGCGCGACCACGCTGCGTTGACGATGGCGTTGACCACGCCGCCGCAGTCGAACGGCGCGATGTCGCTGCCCTGGATCGCGCGGTCATACGTCACGACGATGGAGACCGGCGCATCGAACTGGCGAAAGCCGCGCAGCACCCATTCCTGGCGCGCGGCCTTGTCCTCGCGCGCGATGCCCATGGCCGCGAACAACTGCTTGGCGATGCCGATCTGCCGCTCGCGGTGCACGCCGTCGTAGCCCGGCCCCATGCGGAACTCGCGCGAGTCCGGCACGCCGGCCAGGTTGCGCTCCACGTTGCCGGCGCGGATGCGGTCCAGCACGTCGCCCGTGACGACGTGGAAGTTCCACGGCTGGGTGTTGAGCGAAGTCGGGGCGCGCAGTGCCAGCGCCAACACCTCGCGGATGAGGGCCTTGGGAACGGCCTTGCGCTGGTAGCCCCGGATGCTGCGGCGGCGCTGGACCACCTCGTCGAAATCCATGCTGGTCTTCCTTGGTTGTTGTGGATGCTCGGCGAATCATCGCCACAGAGCGGCGGCCCTGCGATCACGTGCGTGACATGGGGTGGGCCGAGGTGCGTGACCGGCCAGATGCCACCGCGCTTCACCATGCAAGGTCCGCATCGGCTTCGTTGGCGAACTCGTGTGATGCCTGGACACCATGTTGGGCAAGCCCCTCACACCGTCACGGTCAGCACATGCTCGCCCCCATCCAGCGGCACGCACCACCCCTCTGCCCCACGCGCCAACGGCGCGCCGTCCAGCACGGCACCCAGGGAGACCGCGCCGTCCGCTGACGCCCGCTGGACGCGTACCTTGCAATGCGTCCCCGCTGCGGTGACGGTGGCCTCGAAGCCCGGCCAATCCTGGGGCATGCATGGCGCCACCAGCAGTACAGCGCCTTGCCGGCGCAGGCCCAGGATGCCCTCCACCCCGGCGCGGTGCATCCACGCGGCCGAGCCGGTGTACCAGCTCCAACCACCCCGGCCCGCATGCGGCGGAACGGAATAGACATCCGCCGCGATCACGTACGGCTCCACCTTGTAGCGCTGGGCCTCGGCACCCGTGCGTGCGTGGTGGATCGGGTTGACCAGGCGGAACAGCGCGGCCGCGCGGTCGCCGTCGCCCTGCTTGGCAAAGGCCAGGATGCCCCACATCGCGGCATGGCTGTACTGACCGCCGTTCTCGCGCAGGCCGGGCGGGTAGCCCTGGATGTAGCCGGGGTCGCGCGCGCCGGTGTCGAAGGGCGGCGCCAGCAGCAGGGCCAGGCCTTCGTCGGGGCGGATCAGGTGCTCGGCATACGAGGCCATGGCCTGCGCCGCGCGCTGCGGTTCGGCCGCCTCCGACAACACGGCCCAGGCCTGGGCGATCGCATCGATGCGGCAGGCCTCGTTGTCGTGTGTGCCCAGCCAGCTGCCGTCGTCGTAGGTGGCGCGGCGGTACCAGGTGCCGTCCCAGGCTTCGCGCTCGATGGCGGCGCGCACCGATTCGGCATGCGCGCGCCAGCGTGCGGCGCGCGCCGGGTCGCGGCCCTCGGCCAGCGGGGCGAACAGCGCGATGGTGCGCACCAGCAGCCAGCCCAGCCACACGCTTTCGCCACGGCCCTCGGCGCCCACGCGGTTCATGCCGTCGTTCCAGTCGCCGGTGCCCATCAGCGGCATGCCGAGTGCGCCCGTCAGCGCCAGGCACTGGTCCAGGCCGCGTGCGCAGTGTTCGAACAAGGGGGCCGGCGTGCCGGCCGGCATCGGCTGGAAGAAGGCGTCGTGCTCGCCGGCTGCCAGTGGTGGCCCTTCGATGAAGTCGACCGGCTCGTCCAGCACCGCCACATCGCCGGAGGTGCCGATGTAGTCGGCCGCGGCATAGGCCAGCCAGACCCGGTCGTCCGAGATGCGGGTGCGCACGCCCTGGCCCGAATGCGGCAGCCACCAGTGCTGCACGTCGCCCTCGGCAAACTGCCGGCTGGCGACGCGCAGCAGGTGTTCGCGGGTCTGCCAGGGCTGGGCGAAGGCCAGTGCCATGCCGTCCTGCAACTGGTCGCGAAAGCCATAGGCGCCGCTGGCCTGGTAGAAGGCCGCGCGTGCCCACAGCCGGCAGGCGATGGTCTGGTAGAGCAGCCAGCCGTTCAGCAGGATGTCCATCGCGCGCTCGGGCGTGCGCACCTGCACGGCGCCCAGGGTCTGCTGCCAGTAGGCGCGCACCTCGTCCAGCGCATCGTCGGGGTCGGTGTCGCGCCAGCGGGCGATCAGCGCCTGCGCCTCGGCCATCGACGCGGCCTGGCCCAGCAGGGCGACGATGTCCGTGCTCTCGCCCGGTCCCAGCTGCACCACGCATTGCAGGGCGGCGCAGGGGTCCAGCCCGGCACCGGTGGCGCCCGACAGGCGCTGCTCGCCGGCCAGGGCTGAGGGCCGGGCCGGGTGGCCGTCGCGGCCCAGGAACTCGGTGCGGTCGGCCGTCCAGGCGCTTTGGCGGCCGCACAGGTCGGCGAACGCCACGCGACCGGGCGACAGCTCGCTCCACGGCTTGCGCGCCAGCAGCGCGCCGGTGGCCGTGTCGACCTCGGTCAGCACGAACGGGGCCGATGCACCGCGCGCCGTGCCCAGCACCCATTCGACGTACGCGGTGATCGACAGCGTGCGGGTCTGGTTGGAGCGGTTGACCAGGCGCAGCCGCGAAATCTTGACCGGGTCGGCCAGCGGCACGAACAGCAGTAGCTCCGATGCGATGCCGTGGGCCTCGTGGGCGAAGCGGCTGTAGCCGAAGCCGTGGCGGGCCTCGTAGTGGCCAGCGCCGCGCAGCGGTTGTGCCGTGGGCGACCACAGCGCTCCGGTGGCGTCGTCGCGCAGGTAGAAGGCCTCGCCGCAGGCGTCGCCGACCGGGTCGTTGGACCAGGGTGTGAGCTGGTTCTCGCGGCTGTTGCCGCACCAGGTGGTGCTGCTGCCATCGGCCGAGACGTGGAAGCCGAAGCCGGGGTTGGCCACGACGTTGATCCACGGTGCCGGCGTGGTGGCGCCGGCCTGCAGCCGCACCACGTATTCGCGCCCGTCCTGGTCGAAGCCACCCAGGCCGTTCCAGAACTCCAGGGGCGGCGACGCGGCTGTCACGGGGGCGGTCGGTGCCGCTACCGTGGCAGCAGCGGTAGCGGCGAAGAGCGCCGTGACCGGGCCCGGCGCCAGGGACGCCGGCGCCGGCAGTGGCAGGCGCTCCAGTCGCTCGGCCATGTTGCCCTGGCGTGCGATCAGCTCGACGCGGGCCACCGCCTGCAGCAGCGCGCGGGCCGAGACGTCCAGCAGGTCGGCGCGCAGCACATGCACCGTGCCTTGCGCCTGCGTGCCGGTCTGCCGCGTCTGGCTGCTGCGCACGGCGGTCTCGATGGCGATCTGCAGGTCCTGCACGTACGAGGACGCGCGTTCGTTCAGGATCACCAGGTCCACGCTCAGCTGCTTGAGCCGCCAGTACTCGTGGGCACGCAGCAGCTGGCGCACCTGCGCCATGTCTTCGATGTCGTCGATGCGCAGCAGCACGATGGGCCGGTCGCCCGAGACCGCATGCGGCCACAGGCCGGCCTGCGGACCGGTTCCGCGCAGCAGCGCTGCGGGCATCGCGCGCAGGCGGCGGTCGGTGTAGAGCAGCGGGGCGGCCATGCGCTGGAAGTCGGCCGCCTCATCGGCATGGATGCCCAGGTGGCGCAACTGCACCTGCGCCTGCGTCCAGGCCAGCGTGGCGGCGCGGTCGAAGGCGCTGCGATCGTGGTGCTGGTCGATCAGGTCCAGCAGCTCGGCACGGCTGGCGGCGACCAATGTCCAGAACGCGACGCGCACCAGCCCGCCCGGCGGCACGGCCACGCGCTGGCGCAGGCTGAAGATCGGGTCGAGCACGGTGCCCACGGTGTCGGACAGCGGCAGCCCGTCCATGATGGCGGCCGCGTTGCCGGCGTCGCGGCCGCGGCCGAGAAAGCGGGCGCGGTCCGATTCGTATTGCGTTGCGGCCGTGGCCACACCTTCGACCACCGTGAAATGGGCGGCCCAGACCTGCGCCTCGTCCGGTCCGCGCCGGCGCCGCGTGGCCAGCAGGGCGCCGAACTCGGCCAGGTACTCGGTCTGCACGAACAGTTTGGAGAACGCGGGGTGCGCCTCGTCGGCGGCCTGGGCGGCCAGCACCAGTTCGGCGTATGAGGTGATCTCGGCCTCGCGCACGTCACGCCCGCCATTGGCGATCGACAGGCGGCGCACCTCGCCATCGACTTCACCGGACACCAGCACCTCCAGCGTCGTGTCCAGGCCGAACTGGTGCTGGGTGTAGGTGGCCCGGTCTTCGCTGAACAGCACCTCGCAGGTGCGGCCCAGCGACATCGGCTGGGCGCAGGCCGACCAGTTGCGCCCGGTGTGCACGTCGCGCAGGTACAGGAAGGCGCCCCAGTGGTCGCGCGTGGCGTCCTCGCGCCAGCGGGTCACGGCCAGGCCGCGCCAGCGGCTGTAGCCGGCACCGGTGGCCGTCAGCATCACGCTGTAGCGCCCGTTGGACAGCAGCTGTGTGACCGGCGCCTGGCCCGGCGTCGCCGGTTCGATGCGGCGCACCGTGGCGGCGGTGGCGGCGGCCTCGTCGCGCGAGGCATGCACTTCCTCGGCACGCGGGTGTTCGACCGCCACGTTGCGCGGCATGCGCTCTTGCAGCAGCAGCTCGCTGGCCTGGATGGAGGGCTCGCGGTGAAAGCGCGCGCGCATGCGGCCCTGCTGCAGCACGTTGGCAATCGCCACGATGCTCATGCCCTGGTGGTGCGCCATGTAGCAGCGCACCAGGGCCATGCGCGCGCCCTCGGGCAGGCGCTCGGGGGTGAAGTCCAGCGCCTCGTAGAAGCCGTAGCTGCCCAGCGCGCCGACGGCTGTCAGCCGTGCCTGGTTGCGGCAGGCGGCCTGCGCGTCGACCATGGCCGCCAGCGCCGTGGCGTACGGCGCGATGACGCAGTGGTCCGCCAGCCCGCGCTTGAGGCCCAGGCCCGGCACGCCGAAGTTGGCGTACTGGTACGTGTACTCGACGTCGCGCGCGTTGTAGGCCGATTCGGAAATGCCCCAGGGCACGCCCTGCGCATCGCCATAAGCCATCTGGCGGCGCACCACCAGGCGGTTGGTCTGCTCCAGCAGGCTGCCGGCCGGCGCGCGCATCACCAGCGAAGGCATCAGGTACTCGAACATCGAGCCCGACCAGGAGATCAGCGCCGAAGCGCCGAACAGCGGCGTGGCCGTGCGGCCCAGACGGAACCAGTGGCGCGTCGGCGCGTCGCCCTTGGCGATGGCGAACAGGCTGGCCAGCCGCGCTTCGGAGGCCAGCAGGTCGTAGCAGTTGGTGTCCAGCCGCTGGTCGGCCACGGCATAGCCGATGGACAGCAGCTTGCGGTCCGGGTCGATGAGGAAGGCGAAGTCCATGCCGTAGGCCATCGCGCGCGCGGTGTCGGCCAGCTGCTGCAGGCGGGTGTCCAGCGCCGCGGGCGTGCCGGGGTGCAGGTCGTGTGTATGCGCAGCCGCCAGGCGGCCCAGGGCCTCGACCCAGAACAGCAGCGCGTCGGTCTCGGGCTCGCCGGCCAGCACCAGGCCGCGCGCCGCGTCGGCGGCTTTGTCGGCCAGCCGGCCCAGTGCCGGGGCGATGACCTCGATGGCCTGCGCGCCCTGCAGCTGTGCGGTCATCTCCTGCAGCAGCTCGGCGATGCGCTGGCCGCGCCGGCCCGCTGCAGCGCCTTGGGCGCCCAGCGTCTGGCGTGCCAGGTCGACGGCGTCGACCATGCCGGCGCGAGCCTCGGTGCAGGGCGCGCCGCCGCGCCATTCCTCGCAGGCGTTGGCCAGCGCGATCAGGTGGCCGGCCAGGTTGCCGCTGTCCACCGAGGAGACGTAGCGCGGCTCCAGCGCGCGCCCGTCTTCGGTGGCGTACCAGTTGTAGAAGTGGCCCTTGAAGCGGGGCAGTTCGTGCAGCGAGGCAAAGGTGGCCTCCAGCCGCGCCACGGTCTCGGCCGTGCCGGCCCAGCCGAAATCACGCGCGGCGACGGCGGCCAGCAGGTACAGGCCGATGTTGGTCGGCGAGGTGCGCCGCGCCACCGTCGGGCGCGGGTCTTCCTGGAAGTTGTCCGGCGGCAGCATGCGGTCGGCCGCCGTGACGAAGGTCTCGAAGTAGCGCCAGGTGCGCCGAGCCGTCAGGCGCAGCGCCCGCGTGTCGGCCGGCGACAGCCGTTGCTGGCTGGGCAGCGGCGGTGGGCGGCTGGCCCACAGCGCCAACGCAGGGGCCGCGGCCCACAGCAGCGCCAGTGGCACCACCACGGGCCAGGCCGCCGGGGCCAGGGCGATGGCGCCGCCGGCCGCCAGCAGCCCCAGCGCCGTGCCGCCGGCCATCTGGCGGTAGAAGCCCGCCAGGTCCAGGCGCGGGCGCTGGCCCGTCTGCGCGGCCGTTGTCCATTCCAGCAGATGCTGGCGCGTCAGCCCCAGCCGCACCAGCGTGCGCACCACGGCGTCGCCAGCGCGCCAGCTCTGGTCTGGCAGGAAGGCCAGCTGCGCCAGCGTCTGCGCGGCACCGAGCTTGAGGTCGGCTGCCAGGCCCAGCAGGTGGCTGCGCAGCCGCACGCCGCTGCGGTTGGGCAGCACCGCGAACAAGGCCGGCAGCAGCGCCGGGATGGCGATGCACGCCACCACCAGCAGCAGCGCCACGCCCGCGGCCGGGGCCGGCAGCAGCCAGGCCAGGCCCACGGCGGCCAGCGTCGAGGGCGCCACCAGCGAACGGCGCAGGTTGTCCACCATCTTCCAGCGGCCGATGGGCGACAGCGCGCGTACGCCCTGGCGCGGGCCGAAGATCCACGGCAGCAGCTGCCAGTCGCCCCGCGTCCAGCGGTGCTGGCGCCGCGAGGCCACGTCGTAGCGCGCGGGCGCTTCCTCGACCAGTTCCACATCCGAGGCCAGGCCGGCGCGGGCGAACACGCCTTCGAACAGGTCGTGGCTGAGCAGCGTGTTCTCGGGCACGCGGCCCTGCAGTGCGGCCTCGAACGCGTCGATGTCGTAGATGCCCTTGCCGGTGTAGGAGCCTTCACCGAACAAGTCCTGGTAGATGTCGGAGACGGCCATCGCATACGGGTCCATGCCGCCGGGGCTCGACGAGATGCGCTGGTACAGCGAGCCCTCGCGCCCCACCGGCAGCGACGGCGTGATGCGCGGCTGCAGCACGGCGTGGCCGGCCACCACGCGCTGCGACACCGGGTCGAAACGCGGCTGGTTCAGCGGGTGCGCCATCTTGCCCACCAGCCGCAGCGCGCAATCGCGCGGCAGCCGGGTGTCGGCGTCCAGCGTCAGTACGTAGCGCACGCCCTGCGGTACCAGGGCGCTGTCGGCCGGCACGAAGCTGGTGTCCGTGGCGCCGCGCAGCAGCCGGTTCAGCTCGTGCAGCTTGCCGCGCTTGCGCTCCCAGCCCATCCAGCGCTGCTCGGCAGCGTTGAACAGGCGCCGGCGGTGCAGCAGCAGGAAGCGCGCGCCGGCCGGCGCCGGGCCGTGGCGCCGGTTCAGCACGGCAATCGCCTGGCGCGCCACGGCCAGCAGCGGGGCGTCCGAAGGCATCTCTTCGGTGTCGGCGTCCAGGCCGTCGGTCAGCAGGGCGAACACCAGGTCGCCACCGCCGGCGGCCAGGTGGTGTACCTCCAGCCGCTCGATCTGTTCCAGCAGATCGGCCTCGCCGGCCAGCAGCGTGGGCACCGCCACCAGCGTGCGCAGGGGGGTGGGCACGCCGCCCAGCAGCTCCAGCCCCGGCAGTGCCACGGCCCCGTAACGCCAGTTCACCCACCGGTGCAGCAGCGCAGTGGCCAGCTCGGTGGTGGGCAGCAGCATGGCCAGCAGCCACAGCGCCAGCAGCCCGGTGGCGGCGCTGGCCGCTGCGGGCAACAGCCACCAGGCCATGGCCAGCAGCGCCAGCGTGCCAGCCAGGATGGTCGTGGCGTAGCCGCCGATGCCCAGGCGCAGTTGCCAGCGAATGAACCGCAGCCGCAGCGGCACGCGAAAGCCCACGCGGCGTTCCAGCGCGGGCCGGCCTTGGGCGATCAGGTGGTAGCCCGGGTCTCGCAGGCGCGCGGTGTCGGGTGCGTCGGCCAGTCCCAGTGCGGCTTCATCCACGGGTTCATCCACGGCTTCCTGCGTGGCCTCGCGGGCCGCCGCCAGGGCGTGGTCGGTGACCTGCAGTTCCGTGCACGGGGAGCCGCGTGCCAGCTGCTCGATCGCGCTGCGATACAGGTTGCGCGTGGCAAAGTCCATCGCCGCATAGCCGCTGTCGGCACGCAGCCGCGCATCGACCAGGCTGACGCTTTCGAACAGGTCGGCCCAGTCGATGTCGGCCATCAACCGCAGGCTGGTGACGACGTTGCGCACCGTCACGTTGGAGGCGCCCTGGCGCAGCTGCGCATGCGCAACCGCGTCGTCGACGCTGATGCCCTGCTGCTGCAGGCGCTCTTCCAGCCAGCCCAGGGCCGGCGTGGTGCGCGGGTCCTGGTCGCGCAGGCGCTTGGCCAGCTGCGCCGCGAACAGCTCGGACAGGGCCAACGGCGAGCGCGCGGCGATGTCCTGCGCCAGCGCCGAGCGCGCGGCGCCCGAGGCCATCAGCTCGCTGGCCAGCAGGTCGGCATCGGCACGCGCCGCGCGGCCCTGCGTCATCTGGTCGGCCAGCCGGCGCAGGTTTTCGATCAGCACGATGCGCACCGTGATGGCCACGGCCCACAGCTCGCCGATGGTCAGCGGTTGCACCTGCTGGTAGGCCACCAGGAAGCCGCGCAGCACATCGGCATCGACATGGCTGTCGGTGTGCGCCACGAAGGCCCAGGCCAGGCCGAAGACGCGCGGGTAGCCGGCGAAGGGGCCATCGGACAACTTGGGCAGCTGGCGGTAGTAGTGGGGCGGCAGGTCGGTGCGGATCTCGCGGATCTGCTGCTCCACCACGTGGTAGTTGTCCAGCAGCCACTCGGCGGCCGGCACGACGCGGCGCCCGCTCTCCAGCTCGGCGGCGCTGGCCCGGTAGGCCGCCAGCAGCACACGGGCGTTGTCGTTCAGCCGCGTGCGCAGCGGCGGCACGGAGGCCGGCCGGGTCGTGACGTGCTGCGCGGCCGCCAGGCTGCGGGCATGCGCCTCGAGCCGCTCGACGCCGAACAGTTCCTGGCGCACCGGCGCGGTGTCCAGCCACGGCAGGGCGGTGCCACCACGGTGCAAGGATTTGGGGAGAAAAGACAGCATGCGCGCCCTTGTTGACAAGTTGCCGTGGCAACGTGGGCGACAGAAGGCCGCCGCGACGGTGGCGACGCAGGGGCCTGGAGAGCCGGTGGAAGAAGAAAGGGCCCTGGCTAGCGCGCCCGCAGATCGTGCTCGCGCAGCATCACGGGCTCGCGCGCGCCTTCTGCGACGCGGTGGCGCACGGCCGCCTCGATCGCGGCCAGGTTCTGCGCGTACGTCTGCAGCGGATCTTCGTCACGGCCCTCGGGCCGGTAGTGGTAGTGCAGGGTCTGTTTGCCGATGCTGGCGCCGACCCACTGCGTGTCGATCTCGACCCAGAAGCGCACGGTTTCCGAGGCTTCGTGGAAGAAGGGGGCTTGTGACATGGCGGAACTCCTGGTGTGGCGGGTCCAGCGCCTGGTGTCGGGAAGAAGGCGGCCCACACGGGCCGCAAGCGGATGGCGCAGGTGCGCAGAGCGGTGTGCCGGCATGGGGCGGTGCTGCGCGTGGCCCAGCATACGCTGGTGAATGGCTGGCGGGCGCCGACGCACGTCGTCTCAGGCGCCTGTCCTACGTCGAGGGGGGCTGATGTGTGCCCGTAGCGCTCACAACGCCAGCGATGCCGCCCAGCTGCGGAACTGATCCAGCTCGCGCGAGTGCCGCTTGTAGGTGTCCGGCGGCAGCACCAGGTAGTAGGTGGTGCTGCCCAGGTCGACCAGCAGGTTGAACGGTGCCACCAGCCGTCCTTCGCTCAGCTCACGCTCGACCAGCGCCTTCTGCGCGATGACAACGCCGTAGCCCTCCAGCGCGGCCTCGTAGGCCAGGGCCGACGACTCGTAGCGCGGGCCCCGGCTGACGTCGATGTCATCCACACCGGCGGCCCGCAACCATTGCTGCCAGTCGTCCGGCCGCGCCAGCGTGTGCAGCAGGGTCTCGCGCGCCAGATCGCGGGGGTGGCGCAGGCGGCTCAGTTTTTCGGGCACGCACACCGGGATGACCTCGTTGGCCATCAGCTTGTAGGCGACGAGCCCCTTCCAGTGGCCGGTGCCCAGGCAGATGCCCGCGTCCAGATCTTCACGCTCGAAGTCGGGCGGCAAGACGGATGTGTTGAGCTTCACGTCGATGTCGGGGTGCGCCTGGTGAAAGCCGGCCAGGCGGGGCAACAGCCAGCGCATGGCCACACTGTGCGGCGCGCGGATCGTGAACGCGTGCCGGTCGCTGACGCGGGTCAGGTCCGCCGTGGCCCGCCGCAGCCCTGCGAACAGCCGGGCTACTTCACCGTGGTACTGGCGCCCGGCCGCTGTCAGCACGATGCTGCGGTGCTCGCGGGTGAACAGATGCTGGCCCAGGTGCCGCTCCAGCGCACGGATCTGCTGGCTGATGGCCGCAGGCGTCACGCACAGTTCTTCAGCCGCGCGCGTGATGCTGCCTGTGCGGCCGACGGCGTCGAATGCTTTTAGTGCGGTCAGCGGGGGCAGGCCGTCCATGGTTCGATTTAGAAAAACTAAAGTTTGACACAGCGAATGTTGGTTGAGTGAACGCTGTGCACACCGCAACATGGGCCTTCACCCTCCCGTGCCAGCGTGTCTTTCTTCAAGGAGCACCTTCTGATGTCTCGCCACTTTGCTTGCGCCCGACGCGCCATCCTTCTCGCCGCGGCGGGCCTGTTGGCCAGCCCGGCTTTCGCGACCGGCGCATTCCCCCAGCGCACCGTCAGCATCGTCGTGCCCACGACGGCCGGCGGTACGGCAGACATCCTGGCCCGCCTCATCGCCCCGAAGCTCTCGCAGATGTGGGGCCAGGCCGTCGTGGTGGAGAACAAACCGGGCGCCGGGTCGCTGATCGGCGCCGAGTACGTGGCGCGGGCCGCGCCGGACGGCCACACGCTGATGCTCACGTTCAACGAGCTGGCCTCGCTGCCGTCGATCAACAAGAACGTGCGGCTGGACGTGGTGGGCGACCTCACCCGCATCGGCCGCATCGGCAGCCTGGGTGTGCTCGTGCTCGCGCACCCTTCGATGAAGGCCAACACGTTGCAGGAGCTCATCACGACGCTGCAGGCCAGCCCGGGCAAATACACGTATTCGTCCAATGGCGCTGGGTCGGTGCTGCAGCTGTTCACGGAGATGTTCAAGCGCGAAGCCAAGGTGGACCTTCTGCATGTGCCTTACCGGGGTGCGCTGGAGGCGTCCACCGCGCTGCTGGCCGGTGAAGTCGACGTGCTGGTGCAGTTCGCGTCCGGCAACGTGCAGTCGTATGTGACCAGTGGCCGCGCCAAGGCCTATGCCGTGGCGTCCGAAACGCGCCTGGCCGGCTTGCCCGATGTGCCCACCTCGTCGCAGGCCGGGCTGCCCGGCTTCCGTCTGGAGGCCTGGTACGGGCTGTTCGGCCCGGCGCGGATGGACCCAGCGGTTGCTGAGCGCATCAACCGCGACCTGGCCGAGGCGATGAAGCAGCCCGATGTCGTGCAGCGATTCAACGCCGTCAACCTGCGGCCCCAGCCGGGGACGGTCGCCTCCTTCGACGCCTTCTTCCGCGCCGAGACCACCCGTTGGGCCGAGCTGATCAACAGCGCCGGCATCCAGAGCAGCCAGTGAAGCCACACCACCGAACCGCAGGAGACACCCATGGCCTATGACCCATCGACCCACCGAGCGTTGACCTTCCACGACGCCCAGCCTGCATTCCTGTCGGGCAAGGGTTCGCCACGCGACTACCTCGAGTCCTGCCTGGCCGTCATCGCCGAGCGAGAGCCTGTGCTGCGCGGCTGGGTGGTGCTGAACGAAGCGGGCGCGCGCGCGGCGGCCGATGCATCGGCCGCGCGGTACCGGCACGGCCAGCCGCTGTCGGTGATCGACGGCATGCCGGTGGGCATCAAGGACCTGATCGAGACCAAGGACATGCCCACGCAGATGGGCTGCGCCGCCTTCGACGGCAACTTTCCGAAGAACGACAGTGCCGTGGTGCGCGCCCTGCGCGAGGCCGGCGCCATCATCCTGGGCAAGACGGTGACGACGTCGCTGGGGTTTCTGGACCCTGGCCCGACGACCAACGCCTTCGACAGCGAGCGCACCCCGGGCGGCTCTTCCAGTGGCTCCGGCGCTGTCGTGGGCGCGGGCATGGTGCCGCTGGCCATTGGCTCGCAGCTGGTGGGCTCGGTGCTGCGCCCGGCCAGCTACAACGCCAACTGGGCACTCAAACCGACTTACGGCGCCATCAACCGCGGCGAGCGTCAGGGCTACAGCCAGTCGCATGTGGGCGTGCACGCCAGCAGTGCGCAAGACCTGTGGAACGCGACGTATGAAATCGTGCAGCGTGTTGGCGGCGACCCGGGCCACCCAGGCCTGCATGGCGGCGCTGCACCGCCGCAGCCGAAGAAGCCGGCCACGCTGGTGCTGCTGCAAACCGAAGGCTGGGCCCGGGTCGAGCCACTTGCCATGCAGGCGTTCGAGGCGCTGCTCGTGCGTTTGCAGGGCCAGGGTGTGCGGCTGCTGCGCAGAGACGACAACCCGCTGGTCGAGCACCTGGAGCGGGCGATCGCGGATGCGACCGAGCTGTCACTGCGCCTGATTTCCTGGGAGCAGCGCTGGACGCTGGAGAACCTGGTGGAGCAGCACCCCGGCACCCTGGGCCCGAGCCTGGTGCGCCAGCTGGACACCGGCCGCTCGCTGCGGTTGGCCGACTTTCGCCAATGCCTGCTGGAGCGCGAGCACGCGCGGCAACGCCTCGCCGCGCTGAGCACCTTGGCCGACGGGTTCATCAGCCTGTCTGCATGCGGCCCCGCACCGATCGCCGCGCAAGCCAGGGGCACCAAGTTCCCGACGGGCGACGTGTCGTTCGCGTGTGCCTCATCGTGGCTCGGCACGCCGGCCGTCACCGTGCCGGTGCTGGCGGTCGATGGTTTGCCGCTTGGCGTGCAGATCCTGGGGCAGCCTCACCAGGATGAGGCTGTCGTCGCCATGGGCCGCTGGCTGGAAGTCGCCGCCCGCGGCTGAGCGGCCAGCGTCACCCCACGCGCGCCAGGTGCTCGCGCGCCCAGCGCACGATGTCGGCGCTGCCCATCGCGCCCGGCTGCCGTGCGATCTCGCGGCCGCCGCGGAACAGCGCCAGCGTGGGGATGCTGCGGATCGCGAAGCGCGCGCCCAGCGCCTGCTGGGCCTCGGTATCGACCTTGGCCAGGCGCACCTGCGGTTCCAGCAGCCTGGCTGCCTCTTCGAACGCCGGCGCCATCTGCCGGCAGGGGCCGCACCACGGCGCCCAGAAATCCACCAGCACCGGGATGTCGCTGCGGCCGATGTGTCGCTCGAAGCTGGCGGCGTCCAGCGCCAGCGAATGCCCGGTGAACAAGGGCTGGTGGCACTTGCCGCAGTCCGGGGCTTTGCCCAGGTCGGCCGTGGCCACGCGGTTGGTGGTGTGGCAGTGCGGGCAGACGATGTGCAGGGGTGTGGTCATGCCATCAACTGCGGGCCACCACTGCGCAATTCAAGGGAATCAGCGGCCGTCGTCCGCCGCCACCTGCAGCACCAGCTTGCCGAAATTGCCGCCCGCAAACAGTTTGTTCAGCGATTCGGGGAAGGTGTCCAGGCCCACAACCACGTCTTCCTTGCTCTTCATCCGCCCGTCCTGCAGGTAGCCGGCCAGCTCGCGGATCGCCTCGGGGAAACGCGGCGCGTAGTCGAACACGACCATGCCCTCCATGCGCGCGCGGTTGACCAGCAGGCTCAGGTAGTTGCGCGGGCCGGCGCCCGGCATGCTGTTGGCGTTGTTGTACTGGCTGATGGCGCCGCAGATGATCACGCGGGCCTTGCGGGCCAGTTTGGCCAACACCTGGTCGAGGATCTCGCCACCCACGTTGTCGAAGTAGATGTTCACGCCCTTGGGGCAGTGCTGCTTGAGGCCCTCGCGCACAGCGCCGGGGCCGGCCTTGTAGTCGATGCAGGCATCGAAGCCCAGCTCGTTCACGACCCAGTCGCACTTGGCCGCGCCACCGGCAATGCCGACCACGCGGCAGCCTTTGATCTTCGCGAGCTGGCCCACCGTCTGGCCGACGGCGCCGGCCGCGCCCGAGACCACCACCGTGTCGCCGGGCTGGGGCTGGCCGATGTCGGTCAACCCGAAATAGCCCGTCATGCCCGGCATGCCCAGCACGTTGAGCCACTGGCCGATGCTGCCGATGCCGAGGTCGACCTTGGTCAAGTCGCCGCGCGCGATCTGGTCGGGTGCCAGCAACGCATATTCCTGCACGCCCAGCGCGGCGGAGACGGCGTCACCGACCGCAAACGCCGGGTTCTTCGAGACGACCACGCGGCCGATGCCGCCGGCGCGCATCACCTCGCCGATGGCCACCGGCGGGATGTAGCTCTTCGCGTCGTTGAGCCAGCCGCGCATCGCTGGGTCCAGCGACAGCGACAACGTCTTGACCAGCACGCCGCCCTCGGCCGGCTCGCCGACCGGCTCGGTCGTGAAGCTCCAATGCTCGCGCGTGGCGGTGGTGTCAGGGCGTTTGGCCAGGCGGACCTGGTGGTTGGTGAGGGCGGTGGGCATCAGGTTGTCTCCGGTTGTTGTGGGTGTGCCGCTTTCGCGGGTGTCGTGCAGGATGCAGGTCATGCATTCTCCACAGAGGGATGCGCTTGATCCTGCGACGGGTTGTACGCAATGCATGACGTGGGGGCGTACCAGCCTCCTCGAAGCGATGGCTGTCGCAAGTGCTTCATGTCGCTATGCAGTGCGGCAAAAGGCGCTCGTACTCGTTCTTCACGACCCGATAGCACTCGCAGCTCCGGCCTTCCAGCGCCTTTCGGTCGATAACCGTGATACGGCCGCGGCCGTAAGTGATGAGGCCTGCTCGTTGTAATCTCATCGCAGCCTCGGTCACACCCTCGCGACGAACCCCCAGCATGTTCGAGATCAGCTCCTGCGTCATGTTCAACTGGTTGCTGCTCAATCGATCCAGGCTCATCAGCAGCCACCGACACAGTTGCTGGTCCAGCGAGTGGTAACGATTGCAAACAGCGGTCTGCGCCATTTGTGTGATCAGGGCCTGCGTGTACCGCAGCAACAGGTGCTTGACGGGTATCGAGCGATCGAATTCGGCTTTGATCACTGCCGCAGGCAGCCGGTAACCCTGCCCACCACTTTGCACGACCGCCCGATTCGGCGTCGTGTCACCGCCCATGAACAAGGAAATTCCGACAAGCCCTTCGTTCCCGGCCACGGCAATTTCAGCCGACGCTCCTGTCTCCGTCACGTACAGCAGCGAAACAATCGCTGTGGTCGGAAAGTAGACATGGTGCAGAGTGCACCCCGATTCGTAGAGCACCATGCCAAGCGGGAGCTCAATCGGCTCCAGCGCGGATAACCACTTTTCCAGGTCATCCCTGGGCAGAGATGCGACCAGAAAATTCCTTCTGGGGTCGTCGGCTTGAGTCACTGGCATTCCTAGAGCGGCGTATCGCTACGCGGGCCGCGGGACTTCAAGGCCTCGGCCACCTGTCGGCAGCTGGAGGTGGATTACTTGTCGGAATGGCGCATCTGCGTGAGGGCCGGAGCCATCAACACCAACAGGAAGCGCCCCGGTGTGATGTCCTGGTCGACCGCAGCCTGCACGGTGCGGTGCGTGCCCAAAATCGGCTTCAGCTCCAGCTCGCAGGTCTCTGGGGCGCGGCCTGGGCGCGTCCGAGCGAGCAGCGCTTGCAGTGCCTCAATGCTGGGTAGCATCAAAAAACTGGTCAGCGCAAGACCCAGCAGCTCTTTGCTGGTCGCGCCCAGCAGTCGCGCGCCTGCCAGGTTGATCTCGCACAACACTGTTCGTGTGTCAATGGTCATGTAGCCGACGGGCGCCCGCTCGACCAGATCCGCCTGGCGCCTCAGCGCAGTCTCCAACTCGGACTGTGAGCGACGAAGCTCTTCTTGCTGAAGATCCAGCTCGACCTGATGAACCTGCAGTTCGTGAAGCAGCGCCACGGCGTCCCCCGCTGTCGCTGGCGACGATGCCAGCTGATGCAGCACTGCCATAGCGTCGATCTGACCGGCCCGCTTACCAGTTGCCGGGCTGCTACCGCCCAGTTTGTCTGCGGCACGCTGGCGCAGGCTTGCCAAGCTGTGCGCCTCGTTCAATGCATCTGACATTTGAGTTCCTGTTGGATGGGTATTGTGGCCTGAACAATCCCAAGGGGCGGTGCGTTCTAGGCCTTGCGCAGGCGGGATTCGAGTTCTTTGGCAGCGGTGATGTCAATGAAGGTGATCACCACACCTTGGATCACGTTGGAGAGGGTCCGGTAGGGCTTGATGCGGACCATGAACCAAAGTCCATCGGTGGTGGTGATCTGCTTTTCGGTGAACGTCAAGGTGCGCAGCGTCTGCTTGGCATCGTCGTCCAGCTCCGGGTAGTTCAGCGTGCTGGCCAGTTCGGTCAGGGGTCTGCCGATGTCGGTTTCACGCAGGTGGACGATGCGCGCGATCTGGTCGGTGTATCGACGCACGTTCAACGCACTGTCCAGGAACAGCGTAGCAATGTCGGTGCTGTTCAGCAGGTTCTGCATGTCGCTTTGCGCCAAGGCCAGATCGTCGAGCTTCAACTGCAGCTCACCGTTGAGCGTCTGCAGCTCCTCGTTCATCGATTGGGACTCTTCTTTGGAGGTGGTCAGTTCCTCGTTTGCCGATTGCAGTTCTTCATTGGTCGATTGCAGCTCCTCATTGGCCGCCTGCAGTTCCTCCGCCGACGCCCCCATCTCCTGCCGCAATGCATGTATCTCGTCTTTGCAGCGTTGCAGTTCCTCGGCAGTCACCGCGTCGATCGTGCCCGGCTTGCCACGCCTGCGCTTCACTGGCTCGTGGACATCACGGAAGACGATCATGACCAGTCCGGCCAGAGACTTCGGTTCCTGCATGGCTTTGACGGTCACGTTGACTGTGAACTGTGCGTCATCGCCCAACCGCAGGCCCCTGAGTTCAACGGTGCTCCGGGCCTGCAGCACCTGGCGCAGTCCCGCCGCGATCTGCGCCCGTATAGGCGGGCGTGCCATGACATGAATATTCCAGTTTGCTTTGCCCGACGCAGGCTCCATGTATTTGCTGACACTGCCGTTGATGTACACCACGTCGCCCTGTTCATTGACCAACACCGCGGCCGGAGAGAACTCCTGAAGGAGTGCTTGTTCTGCATGGGTCTGGAGATTGGGCGATGGGCTGGCCGGTTGCGACACTTTCGACTCCTTGGGAAGCCGGCTCGGGAGCGGGCGAGGGATGACGGGGAATTCAACCGAACCGACACTGAGCGCTGACTCGTTGCGCCAATACAGCCTGGATTTCTGGCTGAGCGGCGTGAACAGGGCGTGCGAGCCGCCGACAGTCTCGGAGCCCCCCAGAAGCAGAGCGCCCCCGGGCAGCAGGCTGTAGCTATAAAGGGGCATCAAACGCTTTTGCAACGTGGCGTTGAAATAGATCAACAGGTTGCGACAGCTGAGCAGGTCGAGCTTGGTGAAGGGCGGATCCAGAATCACGTCGTGCTGGGCGAACAGCACCATCTCGCGGATCTCTTTGTCGATCAGGTAGCCATCGCCCTGGGTCGAGAAAAATCTCGCCAGGCGCGCCGGGCTTATGTCGGCCGCGACCTTGGCCGGGTAGCGGCCCTTGCGAGCGACGCTGATCGCATCGGCACTGAGGTCGCTGGCAAAGATCTGGACCGACTTGCCCGCCGCCGCCGGCAGCTCGGCAATGACCTCCCTGAAGACCATCGCCAGAGAGTAGGCCTCTTCACCCGTGGAGCAGCCGACAACCCAAGCCCGTAAGCGCTTGCTTTTGGGGCCTCGCGCGAGCAAGACCGGGAGAACGGATTCCTTTAGCTCCTGCCAGACCTCAGGATCGCGAAAGAAGCTGGTCACGCCGATCAGCATCTCCTTGAAGAGCAGATCCAGTTCCTGAGGGTTCTTTCTGACGAAGCCTTCGTAGTCGGCCTTGGTCGTCAGGCCATGCACGCTCATGCGGCGCTCGATGCGTCGGCGCAAGGTGCTGGGCTTGTAGTCGGAGAGATCGTGTCGGCTCCTTTCGCGAACCATGTGCAGGACCGACGACAGAGCTTGCGCGTTGCTCTCGTCACTGCCAGGGGGCAACATCGCCGCGGCCTGCCGATCGGCCGTGACGCGCAGGATGTGACTGGGCAGTTCGACCGGCAGGCCGACGATATCGACGCAACCTGCAGCAATGGCGCTCTTGGGCATCGAGTCGAACTGTGCCGATTCGGGCGACTGCGCCAAGGTCAGACCGCCCTGCGACTTGATGGCCTGCAAGCCTAGCGTGCCGTCGGCGCCCATCCCCGACAGCACCACACCGATGGCCCGCTCGCCCTGGTCGCGCGCCAGCGAGGAAAACAGCAGGTCGATCGGCAAACGCAAGCCGCGGGGCTGACTTGGCGGCGCCAGGTGCAACATGCCGGACGCCACGGTCAAGTCTCGATTGGGGGGGATGACATAGACGACATCCGGCTCCAGCCGCATCGCCTCCGCGGCTTCGACCACTTGCATGCCGGTGTCTCGCCGCAGCAGTTCCACCAGCATGGCCTTGTGCGTTGGGTCCAGGTGTTGAACCACCACGTAGGCCAGGCCGCTGTCTGCCGGGATCTGAGCCAGGAACTGCCCAATCACGGCCAACCCACCGGCCGAGGCGCCGACGCCGACCGCTTGAACCGCGTTGTCGACGCTAGCGTTGCTACCGTGAGCCGGGGATGTGGGCATGTCGAAGTATCGCTGCAGGACCCGGGCCGAAAGTAGTTTGACGCCTTTGTGGGCGGCCTTGCCACCGCCGCTCAAGCCTTCACTTCAACCACCTGTTCAAACCCGCCGAAGATCATGCGTTTGCCGTCGAACGGCATGGGCGGGTTGCCAGGGGTGGACGGATCCATGCGCGGGTCTTCCATCATCTTCTTCATGCCGGCGTCGCGCGTGGCCTTGTCCGGCCATTCGACCCACGAGAACGCCACCGTCTCCTCGGCCGTGGCCTGGACTGCACGGCGGAAATCGGTGACCTTGCCGTCGGGGACGTCGTCGCCCCAGCCCTCGATGACACGGATGGCGCCCAGCTCGATGAACAGCGAGTCGAAATGGCGCGCGTGCTCGATGAACTTCTGCTTGTTGGCCGTGGGGACGGCGATCACGAAACCATCGATGTAGGACATGTCTTCACTCCTGTTGGGTTGATCGGTCGGCGCGCTCGCCTGAGTGCGCCTCGCATCCCATCGACGAACGACAAGACGCCAAATCGACATGGCCCGCCCGCCCGGCAGCAGGGTAGGCGCCCTGTGACGGCGCCGGGGCAGCGCCGGGGCAGCGCCGGGGCAGCGCCGGGGCAGCGCCGGGGCAGCGCCGGGGCAGCGCCGGGGCAGCGCCGCTGCAGATTGTCGACCCCTCAGCGCTTGGCCGCACGCCTGTGCTCGTGATGGGCTCGCGCTGCGCTTCGACCGATGCGGCGGTGCACGTCCGGGATGGACGCAGCGGCCTACGCGGGTAACGCGCTGGTGCAGGCCGCTGTGGAACGCAAGTTCGAGGTCATCGGCGAAGCACTCAACCAATTGGCCAGACAGGACGTCACCATGGCGTCGAGCATCCCGGATCTGCGTTTGATCGTAGCGCTCCGCAATCAACTGATCCACGGGTACGCCACCATCAGCACCGGCACGGTCTGGAACATTGCACAGGACGCGTTGCCTGTGCTTGTGGCGCGCGTGCAGGGGCTGTTGGACGAATCGACATAGCGCCAGCGCGGTCCGAATCTGGTGGCCGCGAAACGCGGGCTTCACGTGCGGCCGAGGCCGATGACTCACCTGCAGCCCGCTTGCCCCCCAGCCCTCAGCGCTTGGCCGCCCGCACCTTCGCCAGCTCCCCATAGAACGACTTCGCAAACTCGGCCCCGATGGTCTCGGCGTTCTTGTCGATCACCGGCTGCACGGCCGCGCGGATCTTGTCGAGCTCGGCGGGCGGCATGTCGTTGACGGTCATGCCTTTGGCCGTGAGGTGGCCCACGGCGTCGGCCGCGTCCTTCAACTCCAGGCTGCGTTGCAGCGTGCGCGTGCTCTCGGCCACCTTCTGCACCGCCTGCTGCTGGTCAGGCGCCAGGCTGGCCCACCAGCGCTTGCTGGCCACCAGCGCCACGGGCGTGTAGACATGGTTGGTGATGGTCAGGTACTTCTGCACCTCGAACATCTTGTTGGCCAGCATGTCCACCACCGGGTGCTCGTAGCCGTCCAGCGCCTTGATCTCCAGCGCCGGGTAGACCTCGCTGAAGGCCATGGGCACGGCGTTCATGCCCATGGCGTTGAAGCTGGCCAGCGCCATCGGGCTTTGCATCACGCGCACCTTCAGGCCCTTCATCTCCGCCATGGTGGCCAGCGGGCGCTTGCTGTTGGACATGTTGCGAAAGGCGCCGCCAGCCCACACCAGGCCCTGCATGTTCATGTCGGCCAGGCCGTCCAGCAGCTTGCGGCCCACGGGGCCATCGAGCACCTGGGCGGCTTCCGCGTCGCTGGCCAAGATGAACGGGAAGTCGAAGATCTGCAGTTCCTTCTTGCGCGCGGAGATCGGCGCCAGCGCGCCCATGTACAGGTCCTGCGTGCCGCTTTGCGTGGCGATCAGCATCTTGTCTTCGGCGCCGAGCTGGGCGCTGCCGTAGACGTCGATCTGCACCTTGCCACCGGTGGCCTTGGCCACATCGGCAGCGAACTGCTTCATCGCCACGGCGCGTGGGTGGCTCTCGGTGAAGGAATGGCCCAGGCGGGCGCGCTTGACGTCTTGCGCGCTGGTGCCGGTGGTGGCCAGGGCCAGCGTGGCGGCGGCGGCGATCGTGGTGAAGGTCCGGCGGGTCGTGAAGCGGTGCATCGTGGTGGATCTCGTGGACGGTTTAGTCGAAGCTGAGCAGCACCTTCATGGACTGCGTGCGGTCTGCCGCCAGCGCGAATGCCCGGCCGGCATCTCGGTAGGGCATGGTCGCCGAAACCAGGGGTTTCAAGTCGACCAGCCGCTGGTTGATCAGCTGCACGGCCACGCCGAACTCTTCGTGGAAGCGGAAGGTGCCGCGCAGGTCGAACTCCTTGGCCACCACCACGTTGAATGGCAACGTGAGTTCGGCGCCCGACAGGCCCAGCTGCACGATCACGCCGCGCGGGCGCACCACGTCGAAGGCGGCGCGCAGCGCAGCGGCATTGCCACTCGATTCGAACAGCACGTCGAACTGGCCCTTGTCGACCGCGTACTTGGCCAGCTCGCCAGGTTGTTCTGCAATGTTGATGACCTCGTCGGCACCGATCTGCAGCGCCTTGCGCAAGGTGTTGGCCACCACGTCGGTGACGACGATGCGGCCGGCACCGGCGCGGCGTGCGGCGATCACCACCATCGCGCCGATGGGGCCGCAGCCTGTCACAAGCACCGTGCGGCCCAGCAGCGGGCCTGCCCGGTTGACGGCATGCAGGGCCACGGCCAGCGGTTCGGCCATGGCGCCTTCGCCATCGGTGATGCCGTCGGCCAGCGGGAAGGCCTGGCTCTGGTGGATCACGATCTCGCGGCGGAACGCGCCCTGCACATGCGGCATGCGCATGGCGCTGCCGTAGTAGCGCATGTCCAGGCAGTGGTTCTGCAGGCCCTGCTGGCAGAAGCGGCAGGCCCCGCAGGGCTGGCTGGGGTTGATGGCCACGCGCGTGCCGACGGGTAGCGCGGTGACACCATCGCCCAGCTCTTCGATGATGCCGGCTGCCTCGTGTCCCAGCACCATGGGCTGCTGGATGCGGATGGTGCCGAACCCTCCATGCTGGAAGTAGTGCAGATCCGACCCGCAGATGCCGCCGGCGCGCACGCGCACGCGCACCTGGCCGGCCTCGACCGCAGGGGTGGGAACATCTTCGACACGCAGATCGCCGGCGGAGTGGATGACAAGGGCTTCCATGGTGTTGTCTCGCAAAAGGTTGTTGTTGGGAACTCAGTGGGCAACGGCGGGCTGCGTCATCTCGTCATCCAGGCCAGCGGCCACATGACGATCTGCGGAAACAGCACCAGCAGGAACATCACGATGGCCTGCGCCACCATGAACGGGATCACCCCCTTGATCGCGCCGCTCATCGGGATCTTGGCCACGCCGCAGACCACGTTGAGTACCGTGCCCACCGGCGGCGTCACCAGGCCGATGGCGTTGTTCATGATGAACAGCACGCCGAAGTACACCGGGTCGATGCCGGCCTGCTTCAAGACCGGCATCAGCACGGGCGTCATGATCAGCACCGTGGGCGTGAAGTCCAGCGCCGTGCCGACCAAGAGCACCAGCAGCATCAGCACGAAGGTCAGCAGCATCTTGTTGTCCATCAGCGGCGCGACCAGTTCGGCCAGCTGCTGCGGGATGTTGGCCGTGGTGATCAGCCAGGCCGACACGCCCGCCGCCGACACCAGGAACATGATGATGGCCGTGGTCTCGGCCGCGCGGTAGAACAGGCGGAACAGCTGCGAGGGCTTGATCTCGCGGTAGACGAACATGCCCACCACCAGCGAGTACATGGCCGCGATCACCGCAGCCTCGGTCGGCGTGAACCAGCCGAACTTGAGGCCACCGACGATCACGATGGGCAGCACCATGGCCCACAGCGCCTGGCGCGTGGCCGCGAGCCGCTCGGCCGTGGTCTTGCGCGGCTCGGTGGTCATGTTGTCGCGCCCGATGCACCAGCGCCAGGCGATCATGATGGCCACGCCCATCAGGATGCCCGGCACGATGCCGGCGATGAACAGCTTGGTGATGGAGACGCCGCCCGTCACCCCATACAGGATCATCGCGATCGACGGCGGGATCACCGGCGCGATGATGCCGCCGCAGGCGATCAGCCCGCAGGAGCGGTTCACGTCGTAGCCGGCCTTGCGCATCAGCGGCACCAGCACCGCGGCCAGCGCGGCGGTGTCGGCCACGGCCGAGCCCGAGAGAGACGCCATGACGATGGCGGCCAGCACGGCCACATAGCCCAGCCCGCCGCGGATGTGGCCGATCCAGGCCATGGCCATCTGGATGATGCGGCGCGTCATGCCGCCGGCGTTCATGAACTCGCCGGCCAGCATGAAGAAGGGCACGGCCAGCAGCGGGAAGCTGTTGGCGCCGTCCCACATGTTCTGCACCACGATCTGCGGATCGGTGAAGCCCATCGTGTACATGATGGCCAGGCCGCAGCCGATCAGCGCGAACGCCACCGGCATGCCCAGGGCCATCAGCCCCAGCAGCGAGGAGATGAAGATGAAGATGGTCATGGCCGGCCCCCGGCCTTGGCGGTCTGCGCCTGCATCTCGTGCTCGGCCTCCAGCGCTTCGTTCATGCCTTCTTCGTGCACGTCGATCAGTTCATCGTCGCCCACCTTGCCGGCGAACAGCCGCACCAGGTTGGACAGGCAGATCAGCCCGATGGCGCCGCCGGTGAGGTAGCTCACGCCGTAGACCCACAACATGCTCCACTGCGCCACCGGCGATGCGTTGCCGGCGATGATGTCGTGCTGCAGCCAGGTGCCGTAGACGATGTAGACGCAGCACACCAGCATGATGGCCTGGCTGATGCCCCAGCAGATGCGCCGGCCCAGCGCCGGCAGCATCCGCACCACGATGTCCACGCCCAGGTGCGCGCGTTTGCGCATGCCGACGATGGCGCCCAGGAAGGTCATCCACACGAAGGCGAAGCGCGGCACTTCTTCGGAAAGGTCGATGCCGGTGTTCAGGAACAGGCGCAGCATCACATTGCCGAACACCATGAGCAGCATGGTGAGCAGGCACAGCACCATGACGACTTCCAGCCCGCGCGTGAGCGCATCGGCCAGCGATTTCAACATCCTGCCCATGGCAGATCCTTCGCTTCGCGCTGTCGTTTACTTGGCCCGCACCTTGTCGATCTCGGCCAGAAAGCCCTTGACGAAGTCCTCACCGATCACCGGCGCGAACTTGGCCACCACGGGCTTGACCTTGTCCTGCACGCGGGCCAGCTCGGCCGGGCTCATGGTGTTCATGGTCACGCCTGCGGCCTTGAACTTGTCCACCACCGCGGCGTCGCCTTCGTCCAGCAGCTTGCGCTGGTACAGGCCGGCCTCGGTGGCGGCCTTCTGCACGCCCGCCTTGTCATCGGGCGAGAGGCTGTCCCAGAATTTCTTGGAGGCGACCAGGGCCACCGGCGTGTAGACGTGGTTGGTCACGGTGATGAACTTCTGCACCTCCTGCATCTTGTTGGAGTACATGTGCAGCAGCGGGTTCTCTTGCCCGTCCAGCGCCTTGATTTCCAGCGCGGGGAACACCTCGGCAAACGCCATGGGCGTGGCGTTGGCGCCGATGGTCTTCCAGGTTTCCAGCGCGACCGGGTTTGTCATCACGCGGATCTTCAGGCCGCTCACGTCTTCCAGCTTGGTGACGCTGCGCTTGCTGTTGGACAGGTTGCGAAAGCCCATGCCGGTCCAGGTCAGGCCGACCAGGCCGGCCGGCGCGATCTTCTCGAAGATCTGCTTGGACGAAGCGCCGTCCAGCACGGCGTAGACCTCGCGCTGGTCGCGGAACATGAAGGGCAAGTCCCAGACCTGCACTTCCTTCACGCGGGTGGACAGGGGCGCCAGCGTGCCGATGTACATGTCCTGCGTGCCCGACTGCACGGCCTGCAGCTGCTTCTCGTCGCTGCCCAGCGTGGCCGAGTGGTAGGCCTGCACCTTGACGTTGCCCTTGGTGTAGGTGGAAGCGAGCTCGGTGAACTTGTTCATCGCCGCGGCCTGGGGGTGGCTTTCGGGCATGGCGTGGCCGATGCGGGCCTTGATCTCGGCCATGGCGGGCGTGGCGAGCACGCTGGCGGCCGCGATGGCCAGGATGGTGCGGCGGGTGGTGGTGAAGCGCGTGGACGGCATGTGGTCTCCGAATGCGGGTTGCAAACAAAAAAATTGGCGCGCCGGCCTGTGCCGGCGCGCCGCGGGTGCGCTTACTTCGTGTCTTCGATGGCCTTGAGCAGGTCAGGGCCCAGCTTCTCACCGAAGGTCTTGGCGATCGGCTCGGCCACGATCTTCTGGAACGGCGCCATGTCGACCTTCTCGACCACCTGCATGCCGGACTTCTTCAGCTCCTCGACCCACTTGCCCGCGTTGCTGGCGTTCAGCTCGCGCTGGTAGCGGGCGGCCTCGCGGGCAGACTCGACCACCACGGTCTGGTAGTCGGCAGGCAGGCTGTCGAACTTGGCCTTGTTCATGACCAGGATCAGCGGCGAATAGATGTGGTTGCTGACCGTCAGGTGCTTCTGCACTTCGTAGAACTTGGCCGACAGCGTGACGTTGATCGGGTGCTCCTGCGCGTCGAAGGCGCCGCTTTCCAGCGCACCGTACAGCTCGGCAATCGCCAGCGGCGAGGGGTTCATGCCCAGGAGCTTGAAGGCCTGGATGTGATACGGGTTGGGCGTGGAGCGGATCTTCAGGCCCTTCAAATCTTCGGGCGTGCGGATGGGGCGCTTGCCGGTGGTGAAGGCGCGCCAGCCGTTTTCCCAATAGGCCAGGCCCTTCAGGCGGTGCGGGCCGAATTCATCGAGCACCTTGGTGCCGATGGGGCCGTCGAGCACGGTGTAGGCGTGCTGTGCGGTGCGGAACACGAAGGGCAGCTCGAACGCCGCCGTGGCCGGCACGATGCCGTTGTAGTTGGAAGCGCCGCTGGAGACGATGTCGATCGTGCCCCCGCGTGCGCCGCTGATCATGGCGGCATCCGTACCCAGCGTGCTGGACGGGAAGATGGTGATCTCCACATCGCCGTTGGTGCGGGCCTTCACCAGCTCGGCCATCTTCACGGCGGCGGCGTGCTGGCCGTCGGTGGTGTTCACCGCGTGGCCGAGCTTGAGGTTGAACTTGGCGGCCAGGGCGCCGGCCGGGATGCAGGCGGCGGCCAGGCAGGCCAGGGCGAGTCGGGTGAACTTTTTCATGCTGTTGTCTCCTTGGGGTTGGGTCTTGTGGGCTTACACGAGGCGGTTGACGAGTGGCTGGCCGGCCACCAATCGTCCGATGTTGTCGGCCATGGTCTGCTGGCGACGGCGCACGGTGCCTTCTGTCCAGCCGGACATGTGCGGCGCCATGCGCACGTTGTCCAGCTCGGCGAAGGGCAGACGCGAGGGCGCGCATTGCGGCTGCGTGGGCGTGGGGTACTGGTACCAGGTGTCGATGACGGCGCGGCCCAGGTGCCGGCTCTTGAGTGCATCGAACAGCGCCTGCTCGTCGATGACCGGGCCGCGCGCCACGTTCACGATCGTGCTGCCGGGGCGCATGGCGGCGAGTGCGGCGGCGTCGACGATGCCGGTGGTCTCGGGCGTCAGCGGCAGGGTGACGATGACGATGTCCACGCTGGCCATGAAGGCGTGCAGCTCGGTCAGCAGAAAGGCGCGGTCCACCGCGTCGGTCTTCAGCGGGCTGCGGTTGGCCGCGTGCACGCGCATGCCGAAGGCCCGTGCGCGGTGGGCAATCGCCTGGGCGATGTGGCCGAAGCCCAGGAGGCCGATGGTCTGGCTGCCCAGCTCGGTGCGCAGGGCGCCGGGGCGGCCGGCCCAGAACGTCCATTCACCACGGCGCAGATCGGCATCGGCGCGGGCCAGGGGCACGTGCTGCTCCAGCAGCGCCGCGAACACGTATTCGGCAATCGCATGCTCATGGCCGTGGCAGTTGCACAGCGCCGTCTGCGCGGGCAGGCAGGTGCGGTCGATCGCATCGGTGCCGGCGGCGGGCGCGTGGTACAGGCGCGCGTCGGCAACGGGCGGCATGCTCGCGTCGAGCTTGGTGCCGATCAGCACCTCGGCGCTGGCGAAGTGCTCGGCCTCACCTGGTGCGGCCAGCGTGTCGCTGACATGGACGATCTCATGGCCGGGGCCGATCAAGGCATCGAAGCCCTGGCGGAAGCCGCCGGCGTTCTGGCCGTGGAAGACGATTTTCAAGGGCAGCTCCTGCGAGGGTAGTGGGGGTGAAAAAATCAAGGCAGGGCCAGGCTGCCGTCCAACAGGCGCGTCTGCGTCCAGGTGGTGACGCCTGCCGTGGCCGGGTACCTGGCGGCTTCGGCTTCGTTCACGTCCACGCCCAGGCCGGGCTTGTCGTTGGCGTAGACGAAGCCTTTGCGGCATTCCGGCAGGCCGGGGAACACATCGAGCAGTGCGCTGCCAGAGCCCGTCAGCTCCTGGATCACGAAGTTCGGCGGCTCGGTGCCCGACCATTCCTGGATGCCGAAGTTGCGTGCCGCCAGATCCATATGGATGTTGGCCGCGTGGCCCAGCGGCGACTGGTCGCCCGGGCCGTGCCAGGCCGTGCGCACGCCGTACTGCTCGGCAAAGATCTGCAGCTTGCGCGTGGGCGTGATGCCGCCCAGCTGGCTGGGGTGCACGCGGATGAAGTCGATCAGCCGCTCTGCGATCAGCGTGCGCCACTCGAACGGGTGGTTGAACAACTCGCCCTGGGCCAGCGGCGTGCTGGTTTGCGCGCGCAGGCGGCGCAGCCATTCGCCTTCTTCGAGCGGGATCGCGTCTTCGAGGAAGAACAGCTGGTAGGGCTCCAATTGCTGGGCCAGCCGCACGGCGTCGGCCGGGCGCAGGCGCTCGTGCACGTCGTGGCACAGCTCGACCTCGAAACCCAGCTTGCTGCGCAGCGCATCGAACAGCGCCACGGTGTCGCGCATGTAGCGGCGCGGCTCCAGGTAGATGCCCTCGGCCGACCCTTCTGCAGCTTGCACCGGTGCTGCGCCGAAGCCGCCGCCGCCATAGCCGCCGCTCTGGCAGCGGATGTGCTGGATTCCCAGTTCGCGCAGGCGGGCCACGTCGTCGCACAGCGCGTCGATGTCGCGGCCCTCGGCGTGGCGGTAGACCGGCACGCCCTGGCGCACCTTGCCGCCCAGCAGCTGGTAGACCGGCATGCCAGCCAGCTTGCCCTTGATGTCCCACAGCGCCATGTCCACGCCCGACATGGCGTTGTTCTCGATCGGGCCGTTGCGCCAGTAGGCGTTCTGGTGCATCAGCTGCCACAGCTCTTCGATGGCCTCGGCGTCGCGGCCGACCAAGAGGGGCTTGAGGTACTGCTCGACCACGCATTGCACGGCCAGGTGGCGGTAGGCGAAGGTGGCGCAGCCGAAGCCCACGAGGCCGCTCTGGTTGGTCTCCACCTTCACGACCAGCAGGTTGATGCCCTGCGGCGCCGTGGCAATGGTGGTGACGTTGGTGATCAGCGTGGCCATGGTGGCCTCACAGAACGGAGAGCCAGCCGCCGTCGACGTAGATGATCTGGCCGTTCACGTAGTCCGACGCACTCGACGCCAGGTACACGGCGGTGCCGGCCAGTTCATCGGGCCGGCCCCAGCGCTTGGTGGGGTTGCTGGCCTTGACCCAGGCGTCGAACTCGGGGTTGTCGACCAGGGCCTGGTTCATGTCCGTGAGGATGTAGCCGGGGCCGATGCTGTTGGCCTGGATGTTGTGCTGCGCCCATTCCGCCGCCATCGATTTGGACAGCAGCTTGATGCCGGCCTTGGCCACGGTGTAGGGCGCCACCGTGGCGCGCGCGGCCGCGCTGGTCAGCGAGCCGATGTTGATGATCTTGCCGGCCTTGCGCGGCACCATGCGGCGCGCCGCCTCGCGGCCCACGAGGAAGGCCGCCGTGAGGTTGGTGTCGATCACGCGCTGCCAGTCGGCCAGCGGCACGTCCAGCAGCGGCTGGCGGTGCTGGATGCCGGCGTTGTTGACGACGATGTCGATGGCCATGCCCTGTGCATCGAACTGCGCGAAGGCGGCTGCGACGGCGCTTTCCACCGCCACATCGAACACCGCACCGCTGGCGCCGATGCCCTCGGCCTGCAGCTTGGCGACGGCTTCATCCACCGCGCTGTGCTGCCGGCCATTGACGACGATGTGGGCACCGGCCTGGCCCAGGCCCTGCGCCAGCGCGTAGCCAATGCCACGCGTGGAGCCAGTGATCAGCGCGGTGCGGCCGGAAAGATCGAAGGGGCTGCGGGGGGCGGGTGTGTTCATGGGCGCTGAATTTATCGGAGGTATGACGTTTGATCGATCAGGGGAAACCCGAAACCGGTTTCAAGTACGCTTCACTATCCTTATTGGGCGTGACGCCAAACGTATGATGTGAAGTTACAAATGAACACCTTGTCAGCTCCTCGCGCCACCACTTTCCACGCGCAGGTCGTGGCCCAACTCGGCCGCGACATCAGCGCCGGCCGCTATCCGCCAGGGGCGTTGTTGCCGTCTGAGCCCGAGCTGGGCGGCCGCTTCGGCTACTCACGCATCGTCATCCGCGAGGCCATCAAGTCGCTGGTGGCCAAGGGCATGCTGCAAGTCAGCCGCCGTGTCGGCACACTGGTGCGCGACACCGCGCACTGGAACCTGTTCGACCCCGAGGTGATCACCTGGCGCGCGGCCTCGGCCGATTTCGACACGACCATGGCACGTGACCTGATGGAGCTGCGCCGCATCGTCGAGCCGGCTGCCGTGCGCCTGGCAGCCGAGCGTGCCAGCGAGGAAGAGCGGCGTGCGCTGCGTGCCGCCTACATGGCGATGGCGCGCGCCGTCGCCGGCAAGGGCGACTATGTGGAGGCCGACGTGGCCTTCCACACCACCATCCTGCTTGCCTGCGGCAACCAATACCTGCGCCAGATGCAGCAGGCCATGTCGGCCATGCTGGAGGCCAGCTTTGCCATCGTCGCGCAGAAGCCCGGCGGCCCGGCCGCATCGCTGCCGCTGCACGAGGCGGTGTGCGTGGGCATCGAGAGCGGCGATGCGGCGGGGGCCGAGGCAGCAGCCATCACGTTGATCGTCAGCGCCGAGCAAGACTTGCGCGAACTGCTGGCCGAGCGGCGCCGCGCCACGGGCGCCAGTGCGCCGATGGTGACGCGGGGGGCGGCCGTCCGCACAAGGGTGGCGCCCAGGTCGAGGGCGGTGCGCACCACGGCCGGTGCCGACGCAGACTCGGTCGCGCGCCCGGCCGGCGAGGCGCGCAAGGCGAAGCAGAAGGCGGCGGCCAAGGGGGTGCAGAACGTCGCAGCGCATGCGGTGGCCAAGAAGGTGGCGCCCAGGCGTGCGCCAAGGGCCGCAGCATGAAGATCACCGCGCTGCACACGTACCACGTCGCGCCGCGCTGGTTGTTCCTCAAGGTGGAGACTGACGAGCGCATCAGCGGCTGGGGCGAGCCCGTCGTCGAAGGCCGGGCCCGCACGCACCTCTACCGGGGCGGTGTTGTCTGCAGCTGGACTTCGTGGCCTACAGCAGTGTGGCGCAGGTGTGACCTCTTAGTCGGCACGGTGAACTGAATAAGGGCTATATTCAGTCTTCTCAAGGAGTCCCGCCATGCGCTATTCGTCCCAGGTCAAGCCCATCAGTTACCTCAAGGCCAACGCCGCTGAAGTGTTGTTGACTCTCGCCGAGCGGCGCGAGCCGCTGGTGATCACGCAGAACGGCGAGGCCAAAGCCGTGTTGCAGGACGTGGCCTCGTTCGAGGAGACACAGGAAACGCTGGCCTTGCTGAAGGTGCTTGCGCTCGGCCACCAGGATGAGGCTGCCGGCCGGCTCAAGCCCGTGCACGAGGTCGTGGCCCGCTTGCGCGCCAAGCGTGTCGCGGCCGAATGAGCGAGCCTGCCAACCGCTATGCGGTGGTGCTGACTGTGGGCGCGGAGCAAGACCTCGAAGCGATTCACGACTACATCGCTGAGTTCGATAGCTTGCCGAGCGCCGACTACGTTTTGGACCGGCTCGTGCAGGTTGCTGACAGCCTGCAACGCATGCCGGAACGCGGAAGCTACCCAAAAGAATTGTTGTCACTGGGCATCAAGACCTACCGCCAGGCGCTGTTCAAGCCATACCGGCTGATCTACCGCGTGAGCGGCGAACAGGTCATCGTCCACCTGATCGTGGACGGGCGGCGCGACATGCAATCGTTGTTGGCGCGCCGGCTGCTTGGCGCTTAGCGCGCGCTCCGCATCAGGGATTAGTCGCAGTCCAACGGCGCCCAGCCTGGGCGCTCACTGCGGCACCAACCCCGACGCCTTCACCAGCTCCGCGTGCAACCGGCTTTCATCCGCAATCGTCTTGCCGAACTGCTCGGGCGTGGTCGGCGCCACGTCCATGCCGGCCTCGCGCAGCTGGGCTTTCACCTCGTCGCTGGCCAGGATGGCGTGGATCTGGCGGTTCAGCTGGTCCACCAGCGGGCGGGGGGTGCGGGCCGGGGCCAGCATGCCGATCCAGGTCTGGAACACCATGTTGTCGATGCCTGCCTCCTTCATGGTCGGCACGTCGGCGATGAGTGCGGAGCGCTGCTCGCTCATGATGGCCAGCGCCGTGAGCTTGCCGGCTTTGATGTGCGGCAGCGCCTCGGGCAGCGGTGCGAACAGCATGTCCACGTTGCCGCCCAACAGGTCATTGATGGCCAGCGCGCCGCCCTTGTAGGGGATGTGCGTCATGCGCACCTTCATGCGCGTCTCGAACATCAGCGCCGCCAGGTGCTGCGGGCTGCCGTCGCCCGAGGATGCGTAGTTCACGGCTTCCGGCTTGGTCCTGGCCGCCGCCAGCACCGCACCGGCGTTGGCGAACTTCTGCCGATCCTTGACCACCAGCACCATCGACTGGTTGGCCAGCTTGGTGATGGGCGCGAAGTCCGTCTCCGCGTCGTAGGGCATCTCTTTGAAGATGTGCTTGTTGGTCGTCAGGAACGACGCCGGCGACGCCATCAGCGTGTAGCCGTCGGGCGCGGCCTTGGCCACCAGCGGCAGGCCGATGCGGCCGGAGGCGCCGGCGCGGTTGTCCACCACGAAGGGCTGGCCCGTGGCGGCGGCCAGCTTCTGGCCGACCAGGCGGGCGATCATGTCCACGCCGCCGCCGGCCGGCAGCGCCACCATCAGCTTGACCGGTTTGTCGGGGTAGGGCCCCTGGGCCAGGGCGGGCGCCGTGGCGGCCAACAGGCCCATCGCACAGGCGAGGAGAGAAATTCGGCGGCTCGTGTTCATGGGGCAACTCCGTGGTGGGCAGGGGTGGTTTCAGGGGGGGAAGGGGTTGCGAGCCGTCGCTCCAGCCGCAAGCGTGTGATCGCGGCGATCTCGTCCAGTGCGGCGGCCAGTTCGGTCGCGCGATCGTGCTGCAGCCGCTGCTCGAAGGCGCGCAGCGCCGAATCGTGCGTGTGGCGACGGATGCACAGGATGAAGGGGAAGCCGAAGCGCGCGCGGTAGGCCTGGTTCAGCGCGTCCCAGCGCTGGGCGGCACCGCCCTCCAGGTTGGCCAGTGCCAGCGTGCCCTGTTCGGCGACGGAGGCCTCGGTCATCGTGCCGCGCCGGGCGTCGGCGCCGGCCAGCTCCGGGTGCCCGGCGTAGAAGGCGACACGGGCTGGCTCGTCCAGCGCGGCCACCACGGCGACCATGGCGCGGTGCAGTGCGTCCACGCTGGCGAAAGGGCGCAGAGGTGCCACGCGGGCGGGCACCCAGGCGGCGTGCTCCCAGATGTCGGCCAGTGCTGCACTGAAGGCATGCGGCGGGCAGGTGTTGAGGGCGTCCAGGGTATGCGGGTGCGTCATGGGCTGGATCGTAGGCAGGCACCGCATTGCCGTCCATCACAGAATAAGCTACGTTGCATTCGCAAAATCAGTACGATCAGCGCTCCGCATTCAGGACCACCACCATGCGCCACTCGCTCGTGCCCGCCGGCCTGCGCTATGCCGACCAGGTCGCGCGCTCCGGTTCCATCCAGAAGGCTGCGCGCGAACTGCATGTGGCGGCGTCGGCGATCAACCGGCAGATCCTGCAGCTCGAGGACGAACTCGGCGTGCCGATGTTCGAGCGGCTGCCGCGCGGCATGCAGCTGACGGCGTCTGGCGAGGCGGTGATCACGATGGTGCGCCGCTGGGGGCAGGACGAGCGCCGCCTGGTGGCCGATGTCCGGCGCATCCAGGGCGTGCACCAGGGCCACGTGGCGCTGGTGGCGATGGACAGCCATTCCACCAGCGTGCTGCCCCGGCTCATCGGGCAGTTGAGCGCGCAGCATCCGCTGGTCAGCCTGTCGATCGAGCTGGCCACGCCCGACGATGCCGAGGTGGCGCTGATGGGCGGCAAGGCCGACCTGGCGGCGATCTTCAACCTGGCGCCGCGGCGCGAGTTGCTGGTGCTGTGGAAAGCCGAGCTGCCACTGGGCTGCGTGGTGGCGCCGGGGCATGCGCTGGCCTCCTGCGCCAGCGTCAGCTTCCAGGAGGCCACGCTGCACCCAGTCGCGTTGCAAAGCCGGGCGCTGACGATCCGGCGCTACCTGGAGGCGCAGTACAGCTGGCTGTTCCAGGCGCCGCGCCGCTTTGTGGAAAGCAATTCCCTGCAGCTCGTCAAACAGCTCGCCATGGCGGGCCAGCACGTGGTGTTCACCTCGGAGTTGGATGCTGCCGCCGAGCTGGCCGACGGCCGGCTGGTGTTCGTGCCCATCCGCGACCGGGGCGCCGAGCCGCAGGGCATCAGCGTGGTGGTGGATGCGGCGCGGCCGCCGGGCTCGGTCGTCAAGCTGGTGGCCGAACAGCTGATCGCGGCGCTGCAGGACGGCCTGGCAGCGGCGCGGGCGCCGAAGGGTTGAACGCGCGCGGCAATCGCTGCAATCGCTGCAGTCGTGGCATGCGGGCAAAGTCACGCGCCGGGCGCGTCCCGCGCATCGGAGGATCGCCAGCCTGCTGCGCACGGTGAGGTGCTGCCTGCAGCGGGCCTGCAGCGCCTGACCTGCGCCCCAAGCAGGCTGTCAGGCCGCCACCGGCGGCACTGCCCGCACCGGAACGCTGCCGCGCGCCAGCACGCCGTAGATGGCCCCGCCGAAGAATGCGCCGAGCAGCCACGCGTAGCCCGACAACGCAGCCAATGCTTCCACCCAGACGGTGGAGATGGAGAACACCGCCGCCAGCGCGAACGCGACCAGCGCCTTGGTGTTCCAGCCGCCGGTATAGGCGTAGGTGCCCGTGGGGCTGGTGCTGTACAGGTCGGCCAGCACGATGTTCTGGCGGCGCACCAGGTAGTAGTCGACCACCATGATCCCGTACAGCGGCGCCAGCGTGGCGCCCAGCGTGTTGACGAAGCCGGTGATGCCCACCGTGCTGATGAAGCCGACCCAGAAGCCGCCGATGACCAGCGCGAACAGCGACGTGATCCACCCGGCGCGCCGGAAGTCCAGCACGCGCGGCGCCATGTTGGAGATGCCGTTGACGGCCGGAATGAAGTTGGCCACCAAATTGATGCCCACCGTGGCCGCGAAGAAGGTGATGGCGGCGATCACGCTGAGCAGCGCGCTGTCGGCGCGGGCCACGATGTCGGTGGGGTTGGTGATCTTCTCGCCGTAGATGACGGCGGCGCCGGCCGTCGTCAGCAGCGCCAGCGCCGAGAACAGAATCATGTTGGCCGGCAGCCCGGCCAGGTTGCCCAGCACCATGGCTTTGCGGCTCTTGGTGTAGCGCGAAAAATCGCTGAAGTTGATCATCACCGCGGCGAAGTACGCCACCATGGTGCCGACGATGGCGACGAAGCCCTTGAACTCGGTGCTGAACGTGGGGTTCGGCGGCGCGAAGATGGTCTGCGCGGCGCTGAGCAACTGGCCATCGGACTTCTGCCACAGCACCACCAGCAGGCCGATCATCACGACATAGACGAACGGCCCGGCCACGTTCAGGAAGGTGCCGATCCAGCCCATGCCGCGCGAGAAGATGAAGATCTGCAGCGCCCACACCACGACGAACGAGACCCAGCCGATGGCCGTCAGACCGAACCAGGTGGCGCCGCCCGTGGCGCCGGTCAGCGTGACGATCAGCAGCTCGAGCGCGGTCGACGCAAAGTACGTTTGCGCGCCGTACCAGAACACGGCCACGGTGGCGCGCAGGATGGCGGGCAACCGCGCACCGCTGACGCCCAGGCTGGCGCGTGCGAGCACCGGGTAGGGGATGCCATGGTCCACCCCGGGGCGCCCCGAGATGTTGACCAGCACCATGACGATCAGGCTGGCGGTGATGAGCGCGCCGAACGCCGTCCAGCCCGTCACGCCATACGCGATGAACAACGAGGCCACGAGCGAGTAGCCGAACAAGCTCTGGATGTCGTTGGCCCAGATGTTGAAGATCTCGAACCAGCCCCAGGTCTGCTTGTCCTTGGGGATCGGGGCCAGTGAGTCGTTGTGCAGTCCGGTGTCGTCGGGCGTGGCATGCATGCGGGCTCCAGGATGTGTGCGGGGCACGGGTGCAACCGACGACGCACGGCGCGTGCCAAGTCGTGGATGGAGCGCGGTAACAAGTTGTGGCGTCGGCCGGTGCCGGCCGGACACGCCCTACGCAGCGGGCGCCGCCGAGGAGCCCCGCACCACCAGACGCCCTGGCAGCCGCAGCACACGCGCCGGGCCTTCGCGACCCTGCAGCCGTTCGATCAGAAAGCGCGCTGCCTCGCGGCCGATCGCATCGGTCGGCTGGGCAATGGTCGACAGCCCAGGGCCGATCAGCGAGGCCCACTCCGGGTCGTCGAAGCCGGCGAAACCCAGATCGGTGCCGAACTGCCAGCCGAGCTGGCGCACGGCGTGGGCCACTCGCAAGGTGACCACGGCATTGCCGGCGACCACGGCGGCCCGGCGCCGCGTGCCGGCGCGCTTGCGCAGCTCGCCGAGGGCCGCCAGCAAGGCCGCGTCGGCGCCGTCCGTGCTCTCGAACACGCGGCCGGCCGCTGGCGCGCGCAGGCAGGCGCCGAACGCCGTGGCGCGCTCGCGCCGGGTGCTGACGCCCACCACCGGCTCGGTCACGTAGAGGATCTCCTGCCAGCCGCTGGCCATCAGGTGGTCGCACACCAGCGCCATGGAGGCCGCGTTGTCCAGCGCCACGAAGTCGGCCTGCATGCCGGCGTGGCGCCGGTCGACCAGCACCACCGGCTTGTTCTGCGCGGCGATCGCGTCGGGCATGCTGGCACCGCGGCCCAGTGTGTTCAGGATGAACCCGTCGACCTGGTAGCCGGCCAGTGCGGCAATGGCTTCGCGTTCGCGCTCGGGCTCGTTGCCCAGGTTGAACAGCATGACCAGGTAGCCGGCCTCGCGGCAGGCCTGCTCGGCACCGCGCAGGACCGCCACCGAATAAGGGTTGGCGATGTCGGCCACGACCAGGCCGATCAGGCGCGAGCGGCCGTGGCTGAGCGCCTGCGCCATGGGGCTGGGGGCGTAGCGCAGCTGCGCGATCGCGGCCTCGACGCGGGATGCGATGTCCGCGCTCAGCAGCCGATCGCGGTGGTTCAGGAAGCGCGAGACCGTGGCCTTGGAGACGCCGGCCGCGCTGGCCACGTCCGAGATGGTGGGGCGGGTGGCGCTCACGTGCTGCGCGTGTCGTAGCGTGCCGTCGGTGCCTGGCCGGCCAGTGCCTGCAGAACATTGGTGACGGCCAGTGCAGCCATGGCGTGGCGCGTCTCGGCGGTGGCCGAGCCGATGTGCGGCAGGGGCGTCACGCGCGGGTGGTTGCGCAGCGGTGAGTCGGCCGGCAGCGGCTCCTTGGCGAACACGTCCAGGCCGGCGCCGCGCAGGTGGCCGGTGTCGAGCGCGGCCAGCAACGCGGCCTCGTCCACGGTCGCGCCGCGCCCGCCGTTGACGAAGAAGCTGCCGGGCTTCATCTGCGCGAACACTTCGGCGTTCAGCATGCCGCGCGTGGCGTCGGACAGCGGCAGCATGGCGACCACGAAATCGGCGCGCGGCAGCAGCTCGGCCAGTGGCGTGTGGGTGGCCTTGCCCAGCAGATCGGGCGCCTGCGCCTGCAGGTCTACGGGCCGGCGCGCGTGGTAGAGCACCTGCATGCCGAAGCCCAGGGCCGCGCGCCGTGCGATGGCCTGGCCGATGCGGCCGAAGCCCAGCAGGCCGAGCGTCTTGTGGTGCACATCCCAGCCGAACAGGTCTTCGCCCACGCTCTGCGTCCAGCGGCCCTCGCGCACCAGGTTGGCCAGCTCGACCACGCGGCGGCTGCTGGCCATCAGCAGCGCGAACACGGTGTCGGCCACGGTTTCGTCCAGCACGCCGGGCGTGTGGCACAGCACGATGCCGCGCCGGTCCAGTTCGGCCAGCGCGTAGTTGTCCACGCCAACCGAGACGCTGGAGATCACGCGCAGCTGGGGCGCGCGGTCCAGCAGCGCGGCATCCACCGGCATGCTGGCGCCCACCAGCGCCTCGGCCGTGGGCAGGGCTGCGGCGAAGCCGGCGGCATCGGTCTTGGGGTTGGCCACGGTCACGTGGTGTGCGGCCTGCAGCCGTGCCAGTTGGTCCGGTGGCAACGCACCGAACACCAGAATGTTCTTCTTCACAGTCCTGCCTCCTGCAGTTGCGCCCGCGTTGGCAGGCCTTCCGTGTCGCCCAGCACCTGCACCGCGCGCGCGCCGATCCATGACCCGCGGCGCACGGCCTCGGGCACGCTCTTGCCTTCCAGCAGCGCGCTGATGACGCCGGCCGCAAAGCCGTCGCCGGCACCCACGGTGTCGATGACGTTGGCCACCGGGAAACCGGGCACGTGGCCGGTGCCCTGCGTGTCGCTGTCGTAGTAGGCACCGTCGGCGCCTAGCTTGACGACAACCAGCCTGGCGCCCTGCGCACGGTAGAAGGCGGCCACACGCTCGGGCTCGGTCTCGCCGGTGAGGATCAGCCCTTCCTCGATGCCGGGCAGCACCCAGTCGGCGCGCGCCGCCAGGCTGTTGATGGTGCTGCGCATGGTCTCGGTGCTGCCCCATAGCCCGGGCCGCAGGTTGGTGTCGAACGAGATGGTGCGGCCGGCGTCACGCGCGATCTCCATGGTGCGGATGGCGGTGGGCAGCGTGGTCGCCGAAATGGCCGGGAACACGCCCGTCGCGTGCAGATGCCGTGCGCTGCGCAGCCAGGCCTCGTCGATGTCGGCGGGTGTCATGCAGCTGGCGGCCGAGCCCTTGCGGTGCGATTCGACCAGTGGGTCGCTGCCATCCGTCACGCGGCTCTTGAACTGAAAGCCCGTGGTCTGCGTCGCATCGCACACGACATGCGAACAGTCGATCCCCTCGGCGCGCATGCTGGCCAGCAGGTAGCGGGCCATGCTGTCGGTGCCCAGCCGGCTGGCCCATCCGACCTTGAACCCCATGCGTGCCAGGCCGATGGCCACGTTGGTCTCGGCGCCGGCGGTGCGTTTGTGGAAAGAGGTGGCGTGCTCGAGGAGGCCGGGTTCATCGGCCACCAGCAGCAGCATGGCTTCGCCGAACAGGGCGACGTCGAAGGTGGTGTCGGTCATGCGTGCGAACTCAGAATTTGGCCCAGGAATTGTCGCGTCTTCTCGTGCTGCGGATTCTGGAAAAACTCTTGCGGTGGCGCCTGTTCGATGATGCGACCGTCGGCCATGAAGATCACGCGGTCGGCCACGCTGCGCGCAAAGCCCATCTCGTGCGTGACGCACAGCATCGTCATGCCGTCTTCGGCCAGGCCGATCATGGTGTCGAGCACTTCCTTCACCATCTCCGGGTCGAGTGCCGACGTGGGCTCGTCGAACAGCATGATCTTGGGGCTCATGCACAGCGCCCGCGCAATCGCCACGCGCTGCTGCTGGCCGCCGGAGAGTTGGCTGGGGTATTTCTTGGCTTGCTCAGGAATGCGCACGCGGGTCAGGTACTGCATGGCCACTTCTTCGGCCTGCGCCTGCGTCATGCCGCGCGAGCGCATCGGCGCCAGCGTGCAGTTCTGCAAGATGGTGAGGTGCGGGAACAGGTTGAACTGCTGGAACACCATGCCGACCTCGGCCCGCACGGCGTCCACGTTCTTGCCGCCCGCGGTGAGCTCGATGCCGTCGACGACGATCTTGCCCTGCTGCACGGTCTCCAGCCGGTTGATGCAGCGGATCAGCGTGGACTTGCCGGAACCCGAGGGGCCGCAGACCACGATGCGCTCACCGGTCCGCACCGACAGGTCGATGCCGGTCAGCACCTGGAAGCTGCCGTACCACTTGTTGACGCCGGCCATCTCGATGATGGGGGCGCCGAGGGTGTGTTCTGGGGTGGTGGTCACGATGGCTGGCCTCGGTCTCTGTTGGGTGTGCTGGTGCGCGTTCGTTCAGCTGTCGATGCGCGGTGCGCTTTGCGTGTGCTGCGCAGTTGCAATCGGGTTCGGGGTCGGGTTTCGCTTTGGCTTCGGCTGTGGGGCGCGGGCCGAGGCCACCGGGTGGCCCCTTCCGCGAATGTCCCCCGCCAGGGCCGCAGGCGGCCCAGGCTCCTCCTCTATTTCGCTGCAGGGGCCACCCGATACCCTCGACCCTGGGGCCGTCGCGTCGTGCTGACAGAGCAACCGCGACGGTGCTGACGAGGACGGCACGTCGTGCTGACCGATGAAGCACAGCGGTGATAGACCGCGACGATGGTGTGCTTCACGCAGCGAAATAAAGGAGGAGGCCTGGCCCGCCTTTCCGGCCCCAGGCCGGCAAGGCGGGCAAGGCCGGGGGACATTCGCGGAGTGGAGTACACCGTTGGCGCGGGCCCGCCCACAGCTCCTATGCTTCTTCATGCCGTGAGCCACGCGAACCTTTTACATGCTCGGGAAGTCCGTCCCCAGCCACTTCTGGTACAGCTTGCCCAACTCGCCGTTGGCCTTGTTGCGCGCCACGAAATCATCCAGCGTCTTCTTCAGTTCAGCCTGACCCGGCCGCAGCGCCACGCCCATGACTTGCTGGCGCAGGTTGAACTTGTTCTCGTAGGTGTTGGCGGGTGCGCGCTTGGCGATCTGCGCGGCCACGGTGGTCGAGCAGCCGATGGCATCGACCTGGCCCGACATCAGCGCCTGCATGGCCGAGGCGTCGTCGTCGAAGCGGCGAATCTCGGTGCCCTCGGGCGCGATGGCGGTGAGCGCGACGTCCTGCGTGCTGGCGCGGGCCACGCCGACGCGCTTGCCCTTGAGGTCCGCCGGCTCCTTCATCTGCACTTTCGACACGCCATACAGCACGATGGTGGCGGCCGCATACGGCGTGGAGAAGTCGACCTGTTTGGCACGCTCGGGCGTGATGGCCAGCGAGGCGACCAGCACATCGACCTTGTTGGTCAACAGGAAGGGGATGCGGTTGGGGCCGGTGACGGCGACGATGTTGGCCTTCACGCCCAGGTCCTTGGCCAAGAGCTTGGCGACGTCTGCGTCGTAACCGTCTGGCTGGTTCTGCGCGTTGGTCGTGCCGTAGGGTGGGAAGTCGACCAGCATGCCAATCGTGATCTCACCCTTCTTCTTGATGTCGGCGATGGACTGTGCGGCGGCAGGCAGCGCCCAGGTCGCGGTGACGGTGGCCAGGGTCAGTGCGATGGCGGTACGGCGGGTGGCGTGGCGGATGGTGGACATGGGCGGAGGGCTCCTTGGGGTTGAAAGTGGGAACGAGGCAGGTCAGCGGGCCAGCGTTGCGGCCCGGCGCTTTTCCATGCGCGTGGCCAGCAGCGACAGCGGCCAGCAGATCACGAAGTAGATGGCGGCCACGGTGGTGAAGACGTGCAGCGGCTGGAAGGTGGCGTTGTTGATGATCTGGCCGGCGCGCGTGATCTCTGCAAAGCCGATGATGGCGGCGAGCGAGGTGCCTTTGATCACCTGCACCAGGTAGCCAACCGTGGGCGCCAGCGCGATCTTGAAGGCCTGCGGCAGGATCACGTCGCGCATGCGGTCAACATACGAGAGGTTCAGCGCCAGCGCCGCCTCGCGCTGGCCACCCGGCACGGCCTGGATGCAGCCGCGCCAGATCTCGGCGAGGAAGGCCGCGGTGTTCAGCGTGAGGGCGATGCTGGCCGCCACCCAGGGGTTGATGTCCAGGCCCAGCACCGGCAGGCCGAAGAAGATCAGGAACAGTTGCAGCAGCAGCGGCGTGCCCTGGAACACCTGGATGAAGCTGGTGGCCAGCGCCTGGGCCACGCGGCTCTCGCTGGTGCGGGCCAGGGCGATCGCCAGGCCCAGCAGCGCGCCGCCGACGAAGGCGATGGCCGAGAGCGCCAACGTCCACTTGGCCGCTTCGAGGATGAACAGGAACTCGGGGAATCCGAAGGTACGCATGGTGGTCAGCGCCGCCCGGCCGCCAGCAGGCGCATGAGCGCCCCCTCGGGGGGCAGCGATACACGAAGTGATGAGCGTGGGGGCAAGTTCATGGTTCAGCGCTTGTCGGGGTAGTTCAAGAACTGGCGATGCAACAGCTTGAACAGCGCCGAGAACGCCAGCGCCAGGCCCAGGTAGATCAGCGTGACGACGATGTAGATCTCGAAACTGCGAAAGGTCTGCGACTGCAGCGTGGCGGCCACCGAGGTGAGGTCGTCCGCCGAGATCACCGAGACCACGGCCGAGGTCAGCATCAGCAAGATGAACTGGCTGGTCAACGCTGGGTAGATGGCCTTGAGTGCGGGCTTGATGACGACGAAGCGGAAGATCTCCCAGCCCTTCAGGTTCAGCGCGCGGCCGGCCTCGATCTGGCCCTTAGGGATGGACTCGATGCCGGCGCGGATGATCTCGATGGCGTAGGCGCCGAGGTTGACGACCATCGCCGTGAGCGCCGCCTGGTAGGGTGACCAGCGCAGCCCGAAGGCCGGCAGCGCGAAGAAAAAGAAGAACAGTTGGACCAGGAACGGCGTGTTGCGGATCAGCTCGATGTAGGCCTGGATGAGAAAGCGCAGCCACTTGGGCCCGCTGGTTTTGCCCCAGGCGCCTGCGATGGCGACGATGAGGCCCAGCACGGTGGCGGTGAGCGACAGCTGCACGGTGATCCACGTGCCCTTGAGCAACAGGGGCCACGCGGCGAAGACGGCGTCGAACTGGAATTGGTACTGCACGGACCGGAGTATGAAACCGGTTTCACGCAAGTGAATGGGGGTTTACGCCAATGTAGTTAGCCGCATGGAGTCGCCTTCCATTGCGCCTGAGGATCAAAGATGGTCAGCAGCACCGCCTTCATCATCAACCGCAGCCAGGTCGTTCAGCTGCCGGCCTGACCACGACCCACCAAGCTAACCCGTGCGTGTCACGAACGGATTGAAGACCGCCACCCCGAGCGACTTGAAATCAGCGACGTTGCGCGTCGCCACCATCAGCCCGTTCGCACGTGCCGTGGCAGCAATCATGGCGTCCTCATAGAGCGTGTTCGATTGCCGGTGCATGAGCCTGGCCCAGTGGCGGAAGGCGCAGGCATCCATGGGCAACACGTTGTAGGCACTGGCGAGCTGTTCCAGCCATGCTTCGATGTCTGCGGCTTTGGCGGTGTCCTGCTCACGCGTGATCTCGATGCCTGCCTGAATCTCGCCGAGCGTGACTGCCGACAGATGGAGCTGGCGGTCGTCCATCGATTGCAGCCACGCCACCACACCGCCGTGCGGCTTGCGTTTGCGCAGTTCGAAGACGACGTTGGTGTCCAGCAGATACACGCCGCTCAACCCAAGGGGACCACGGAGCGCCGCTTGGCCTGGCCGCGCGCAGGCACCAGAACATCGGCGCGGGCCTCGTCCGACAGCAGCAGCTGCTTGAGGGACGGGCGCGCGGCGCTGTGCAGGCGGCGCCACTCCTGCACCGGCACGAGTACAGCGGCTTCCGCGCCGCGTTTGGTGACCATCTGAGGTCCGTCGGACAGGCACGCATCGAGAAACTCGCTGAAGCGCGCCTTGGCATCTTGTACGGGCCATGATTGCATGTGGACTCCAACAGACTATGTAACTGACTAGTTTGCCGATGGGCCGTCGGTCTGTCAAACGACGGGCGACAGCCATCACCCGATCGCCATCAAACTCGCGTTGCCCCCCGCTGCCGCCGTGTTGACCGACAGCGCGCGTTCGACCACCAGCGCCTCCAGCGCGATGTCCGTGTCGCCCTCGGCGTAGCCGCGCAGGCCGACGATGGGGCCGGGGCGGGCCGCCAGCGTCTGTTGCGTCTGCAGCAGCGCCGCGCTGTCGCCGTGCTGTAGGGCGGCGTCGAAGCGCACGGTGGCGACCTTCCAATCGTGCGCCAGCACGATGCAGCGGCGCACGGGTTCGGGCAGTTGGGCCAGCAGCAAGTGCGTGTCGGCGCCGGCCGGCCACACGGCCGTGCTGCCCACGGCCAGCACGGCGGCCAGTTGCACCAGCCGGTCGGGCACGTGCGCGGCCAGGCACAGCACGGCTTCGCGCGGTTGCAGGCGGTAGGTGTTGCGCTCGCCGGTAGGGCCTGGCAGCACGGCCGATGCGCCGCTGCGCGAGGCGGCGGCAAAGCGCCGGCACTGCGTGGCGATGGCGCTGCGCCCGCCTTGCTCGGCCCAGCCCAGCAGCGCGGCCAGGGCCGGCTGTAGCGTGGTTGCTGGTTCTGCTGCGGGCACGGCGCGGGCCATGGCATCGGCGAGCGGCCGCGCCAGCAGGCGGTGCAGGTACAGCGGGCCGCCGGCCTTGGGGCCGGTGCCCGAGAGGCCTTCACCGCCGAACGGCTGCACGCCGACCACGGCGCCCACCATGTTGCGGTTCACGTAGATGTTGCCGGCGTGGGCCTGGGTGCTCACCTGCTCGATGGTCTCGTCGATGCGGGTGTGCACGCCCAGCGTCAGGCCGTAGCCCGTGGCATTGATCTGGGCGATCAGCGCCGCGAGGTCCTGACGCTTGTAGCGCAGCACGTGCAGCACGGGGCCGAAGATCTCGCGACGCAGCTCGGCCAGGTTGTTGATCTCGATCAGCGTGGGCGTGACGAAACTGCCCGTGCGCGTGGCGCCATCGGCCACACGCGCGGCGCGGAACACGCGGCGCCCGCGTGCGGCCATGGACTGGATGTGCTGCTCGATGCCGGCCTGGGCATCGGCGTCGATGACGGGGCCGACGTCGGTCGCAAGCAGCGTGGGCGGGCCCATGGCCAGCTCGACCATGGCGCCTTGCAGCATGCCGATGACGCGGTCCGCCACGTCGCTTTGCACGCACAGCACGCGCAGGGCCGAGCAGCGCTGCCCAGCGCTGTCGAAGGCCGAGGCCACGGCGTCGGCCACCACCTGTTCGGTCAGCGCGGACGAGTCGACGACCATGGCGTTCTGGCCACCGGTCTCGGCAATCAATGGCACCGGTCGGCCATCAGCGTTCAGGCGTTGCGCCAGGGTCTTGTGCAAGAGGCGTGCAACGTCGGTCGAGCCGGTGAACAGCACGCCCTGCACCCGCGCGTCGGCCACCAGGGCGGCGCCCACGCTCTCGCCCGGGCCGGGCAGCAGCTGCACGGCGGCGTGCGGCACACCGGCCTGCCACAAGAGGCGCACGGCCTCGGCAGCAATCAGCGGCGTTTGCTCGGCCGGCTTGGCCAGCACGGTGTTGCCCGCAGCCAGCGCGGCGCCGACCTGGCCGAGGAAGATCGCCAGCGGGAAGTTCCAGGGGCTGATGCAGACCACCGGGCCGAGCGCCGTCGCCTGCCCGCCCTCCAGGTCGGCGCGGGCCTGCGCCGCGTAGTAGCGCAGGAAGTCCACCGCCTCGCGCACCTCGGCGATGCCGTTGGCGCAGGTCTTGCCAGCCTCGCGCGCCATCAGCGCGACCAGCTGCGGCAGCTGTGTCTGCAGCGCATCGGCGGCGCGCTCCAGCGCGGCGGCGCGGTCGGCGGCCGGCGTGGCGGCCCAGGCCGGTGCGAAGGCATCGGCATCGGCCACGGCCTGGGCCACTTCGGCCAGCGTGGCGGGTTGCACCTGGCCCACGGTGTCGCGCTGGTCGGCCGGATTGCGCACGGGCTCGCGCGCTGCCGCGTCGGCGTGGGGCGATGCGGTCATCGGCCCGGCCGACCACTGGCTGCCTTGCGCGGCGGCATACACGCCGGCCAGCGCCTGCAGCTGCACGTCGCTGGCCAGGTCCAGCCCTTCGGAGTTGTGCCGCGCCGTGCCGTACAGCGCGGTGGGCAGGGCGATGGCGGGGTGGGGCCGGCCGATGCCGCCCTCTTCGGCTGCGAGCTGCTCCACCGTGCGCACCGGGTCTTCGACCAGCGTGGCCAGGTCCAGCGTCGGGTCGGCCACGCGGTTCACGAACGAGGTGTTGGCGCCGTTCTCCAACAGCCGGCGCACCAGGTAGGCCAACAGCGTCTCGTGCGTGCCCACGGGGGCGTAGATGCGGCACGGGCGGCCCAGCCTGCCATCCTCGACGCGGCCGACCACCTGCTCATACAGCGGCTCGCCCATGCCGTGCAGGCACTGGAACTCGTATTGCCCGGGCTGCCAGGTCGCAGGGTCGGCCATCTCGTGGATGGCCGCCAGCGTCTGCGCGTTGTGCGTGGCGAACTGCGGGTAGACGGCATCCGGCGCCGCCAGCAGCCGGCGCGCGCAGGCCAGGTACGACACATCGGTGTAGGCCTTGCGCGTGTAGGCCGGGTAGCCGGCCAGGCCATCGACCTGTGCGCGCTTGATCTCGCTGTCCCAATACGCGCCCTTGACCAGCCGCACCATCAGCCGGTGGCCGCTGCGCCGCGCCAGGTCGACGATCGCGTCGATGACGAAGGGGCAGCGCTTCTGGTAGGCCTGCACGACGAAGCCGATGCCGTTCCAGCCCGACAGGCCGGGCTCAAAGCACAGCCGCTCCAGCAGGTCCAGCGAGAGTTCCAACCGGTCGGCCTCTTCGGCGTCGATGTTCAGGCCGATGTCGTGCCGGCGCGCCTGCAGCGCCAGCGCGCGCAGCACCGGGTACAGCTCGGCCATCACACGCGCGTGCTGGGCGCGGGCGTAGCGCGGGTGCAGGGCCGACAGCTTGATCGAGATGCCCGGCCCGTCGATCGCGCCGCGCCCGGCCGATGCCTTGCCGATGGCGGTGATCGCCTGCTCGTACGCCACGCGGTAGCGCTGCGCGTCGTCGGCCGTCAATGCGGCCTCGCCCAGCATGTCGTAGGAATAGCGAAAGCCCTGTGCCTCCAACGCGCGGGCATGGTCAAGCGCTTCGGCAATCGTCTCGCCCGTCACGAACTGCTCGCCCATCATGCGCATGGCCATGTCCACGCCCTTGCGGATCAGCGGCTCGCCGCCCTTGCCGACCAGGCGCGCCAGCAACGTGGTCAGCCCGCTCTCGCTGTGCGTGGCCACCAGCTTGCCGGTCAGCAACAGGCCCCAGGTGGCGGCGTTGACGAACAGCGAGGGGCTTTGCCCGGCGTGCGACTGCCATTGGCCGTCGGAGATCTTGTCGCGGATCAGCGCGTCGCGCGTGGCGGCATCGGGGATGCGCAGCAGCGCCTCGGCCAGGCACATCAGCGCCACGCCCTCTTGCGACGACAGCGCGTATTCCTGCAACAGCCCCTGCACCAGGCCGGCGCGGCCGGTGGCGCTCTTGCGCTCGCGCAGGTTCTGGGCAATGCGCGCGGCCAACGCCTGCGCGGCCTGCGACTGCGCGGGCGGCTGGCGGGCCTGGTCCAGCAGCGGCGGCAGCATCTCCGATTCAGGGCGGCGGCAGGCGGCGGTGATGGCGCTGCGCAGCGTGCCCGGCTCGGTCGTCAAGCCGTCGGCGAAAGGTTTGGTGGAGGTGGCGGTGTCGGGCATGGCGGTGATCCTGATGATCCTGAGGGTGCTGGTGATTCGTGGGATCATGCGCTGCAACTCAGCGAATGTTTATCTGAATTTCCGGCATGGCAACGAATAAAACACTAGAGGCTGCGGCCCCCTTCGCCGACCTGGACCGGCTGGACATGCGTATCTTGCGCCAGCTGCAGGCCAATGGCCGCATCGCCAACCTGAAGCTGGCCGAGGCGGTGGGCCTCTCGCCCACGGCCATGCTGGCGCGCGTGCAGCGCCTCACGCGCGAGGGCTACATCCTGGGCTATGAGGCGCGGCTGAACCCGCTGAAGCTGGGCGCCGGCATGCTGGTGTTCGTCGAGGTGCTGCTGGACCGCACGACGGCCAACGTGTTCGACCAGTTCAAGGCCGCCGTGCAGGCGCAGCCGGCCATTCTGGAATGCCACATGGTGGCCGGTGGCTTCGACTACCTGATGAAGACGCGCAGCGCCGACATGGCGGCGTATCGGGAGTTCGCCGGCGGCGTGCTGTGGCAGCTGCCGGGCGTGCGCGAGACGCGGACGTATGCGGTGATGGAAGAAGTGAAGAATTCGACGCAGCTGCATTTGCCGGGCTGAGGCCCGCGAGCGGCGTCCCGACGCATGGGCCGTCAAAGCCCCAGCGCCCAGCCCCTGGCGCGCAGGCACGCGGGCAGCCGGCCGCGCTACAGCCGCTTCGGCACCTTGTCGGCCTTGCGCTCCACGGGGTTCGCCGTGAGCCAGTTCGATGGGTAGTGACGCATGAACTCGTGGGCCTTCTCGACGCGCGCATTCAGCCAGGCGTCGTACGCGCCCTCGTTGAGGATCACCGGCATGCGCGCTTCGCTGCCGTGCGGCCAGTAGCGGCGCAGCAGGGCGTGGCTGTCGGCGTTGACGGTGAGTAGCGCGTAGCTGGTCAGGGTCTGGCCATCGGGCCCGGTCCACAGCGCCCACAGGCCGGCCACGCCCATGGGCTGCCCGTCGATGCGGCTGATGCGGGTGGGCACGGCTTTGCCGTTGCGCAAGTCGTCCTCGAAAAACGCCGCCATCGGCACGATGCAGCGCTGGCCCTGCAGCCAGGCGTCGCGAAAAGCGCGGGCGGTGGAGGCGAGCTCCGCGCGCGCGTTGACGAGCTTGGTGGCGCGCAGCTGGCCGTCGGACGCAGACTTGACCCAGTGCGGCACCAGGCCCCATTGCGCGTGCACCAGTTCGCGCGTGGCCGCTACTTGGGCTGCAGGTGCCTTGCTGGGCAACCCGGCGGGAGCATCCGCTGGCGCTTGCACCGGCACGTCGACCGGCGCTGGGGGGGCCGCATGGACAAGCGGTTGCGCAGGTATCTCGTCGGCAACCACCGTCGCCACGGCTTTGGCGCCCGAGCGGATACACAAGCCCATCTTGCGCGGCCACATGTCGCGCAGTCCGGGCGCGTCGGGCGTCGGCACCGCGAAGGCCGTTTGGTAGTCCTGCGCCAGCGGCAGTGATTCGTAGTGTGTGCTCATGCGCGGAGTGTCGGTGCGATCGCCTGTCTGGCCAGATCAGATCGCCCCAAAGCCTGCGGTGCCCGCGTCAATCCGCTCCACCTGAGGCTGGTGCACGGCTGCACCAGCCCCGCCGTGCGATCGGATCAAGCCACGTCGCGCAGCGATCTCCGCAGGATCTTGCCCACCGTCGATTTGGGCAGCGCGTCGATGAATTGCACGATCCGGGGCACCTTGTACGCCGTCATCTCCTTGCGGCAGAAGGCGTGCACCTCGGCCTCGGTCACGGTGGCCCCGGGCGCGCGCACGACGAACAGCTTCACCGCCTCGCCGGTCTTCTCGTCCGGCACGCCCACGCAGGCGCATTCGGCCACGCCGGGGCAGGCGGTGGCCACGGCCTCGATCTCGTTGGGGTACACGTTGAAGCCCGACACGAGGATCATGTCCTTCTTGCGGTCCACGATCTTGAGGAAGCCCTGCGCATCGAACAGGCCCACGTCGCCGGTGCGGAAGTAGCCGTCGGCCATGAAAGCAGCGGCGTTGGCCTCAGGCTGGTTCCAGTAGCCACGCATCACCTGCGGGCCTTTGACGCAGATCTCGCCGGACTGGCCGACCGGCACCGCAGCGCCCTCGTCATCGAGCAGCTGGATGTCGGTGCCCGGCAGCGGCAGCCCGGTCGTGCCGTTGAACTCGCGGATCGACGCCGGGTTGAACGACACCACCGGCGATGTCTCCGACAGGCCGTAGCCCTCGCGGATCATCTGCCCCGTGATGGCCTGCCAGCGTGCCGAGACGGTGCCCACGATGGCCGCGCCGCCGCCGCCGGCCAGCCGCAGGTTGGAGAAGTCGACCTCGCCGAGGCGCGGGTGCATGGTGAGGCCGGCGTACAGCGTGTTCACGCCCATGAAGACGCTGGGCCGCGCCTGCTTCAGCACGTCGACGAAGCCGTCCATGTCGCGCGGATTGGCCACCAGCCAGTTGTCCGCGCCGACCGAGAAGTAGGTGATGAAGTTCACCATCAGCGCGAAGATGTGATAGAGCGGAATGGCCGTGACGATCACCTCCTGCCCCGGTCGCAATGCGTCCGGCATCATGGCCTTGAACTGCTCGGTGTTGGCGACCAGATTGCGGTGCGACAGGCAGGCGCCTTTCGACAGGCCGGTGGTGCCGCCGGTGTACTGCAGGAACAGCAGGTCGTCGCCGTGCAACTCGACGGGCGTGCGCTGCAGGGCGGCGCCCTCGGCCAGCGCGGTGGCAAAGGGAATGCTGCCGACCAGCCGCGCATCGACCGGCGGGCTGGGCAGGGTGGCGCTGGTGCCATCGCCCGGCGCCACCGTGATGACGGTGCGGATGCCGGTCTTGCCAACCACTTCGGCCAGCGTGGGCGTGGCGCCGTTGAAGATCAGGATGGTCTGGCTGCCCGAATCGTTGAGCTGGTGCTCCAGCTCGCGCGGCGTGTACAGCGGGTTCACGTTGACTTGCACGGCCCCGGCGCGGGCGATGCCGAGGAACGCGATGGGAAACGCCAGGAAGTTCGGGCACATCACGGCGATGCGGTCGCCGCGCTGCACGCCCAGCTTGTGCTGCAGCCAGGCGGCGAACGCGGCGGACTGGCGGTCGACATCGGCGTAGGTCAGCGTCTGGCCGAACGCGCGAAAGGCCGGCAGCGCGGCGAAGCGGGCCATGGCGGCTTCCATCTGGTGCACGACAGACGGATAGGCGTCGGCATCGATGTCGGCGGGGATGGCGAGGGCGCGGTAGGTGGCGAGCCAGGGTTGGGGGTGCATGGAGGGTCCTCGGTGGCGGGAAAGTGGCGACGGGCGATCTTGGTCGAGAACGCGGCGGTCGTCACCCGTGTCTGCCCTCTGTCTGCGCGGTTTGCGTGGCGACTGAACAGACGGCGGCGTCAGCCGGTCGAAGCGCACGCGCAAGGAGCTTCTGCGCGGCGAATGTAGGGAAATTAGGAAAGTTATGAAATTTCCATAACTTTCATAAACCACCTATACATCGTGCGCTCGGTGCACGCTCAGCCAAGCTCTGCGCCCCGTCCACCCTTCGGCCAAATCCAACCCTAACTTGGGTCTTGTAGAGCCAAACCCCCCAGCCTAGTATCCGCCTGCGTTCCCCCACAAAAAACCAGTAGGAGACACAGGCTTGACACCCTGGCAGAGCATCACCGCGGACGAAATGCGCGTGCTGGAATCGGCCTTCTGGTCGCCCGGCAGCTCGCGCCACGCGCTGGCCGCGCCACTGGGCTTCTCGTCCAGCAAGGGCAAGACGTTGATCGCCGGGCTGATCGACCAGGGCCTGCTCGAAGAGGCCGGCCTGCAACCCTCGCAAGGCGGCCGCCCCGCCGAGACGCTGCGGCTGCACCATGGCCTGGGCCTGCTGCTGGGCGTGGACATCGGCGCCACCAGCCTCACCGTCGCCGTGCTGCGGCCCGACCTCAGCGTGGTCGCCCAGCACGAGGAAGACATCGACGTGCGCCGCCAGGGCCCGGGCGTGGTGCTGGCCCGTGCGGCGGTGTTGATGCGCGAACTGCTGGCCCGCAGCAAGGGCCGGGCGAGCCAGGTGCTGGGCATCGGCGTCGGCGTGCCGGGGCCGGTCAACTTCGACGCTGGGCAGCTCGTCAGCCCGCCGCTGATGCCCGATTGGGACCAGTTCTCCATCCGCGACTTTCTGCGCGACGAGTACCGCGCGCCGGTGTTCGTGGACAACGACGTGAACCTCATGGCGCTGGGCGAGCTATGGCGTCTGCAGCGCACGCTGCCCAACTTCATCGTCATCAAGGTGGGCACCGGCATCGGCTGCGGCATCGTGTGCCACGGCAGCGTGTACCGGGGCGCGACCGGCTCGGCGGGCGATGTGGGCCACATCTGCGTGGACGTGGAGGGCCAGCGCTGCCATTGCGGCAACCGGGGCTGTGTGGAGGCCATGGCGGCCGCGCCGGCCATCGTGCGGCAGGCGACGGCTGCGGCCGAGTCGGGTGAGAGCCCGGCGCTGGCGGCGGTGCTGGCCGAGCGCGGCATGCTCGACGCCGAAGCCGTGGGCGCCGCCAGCCGCGCAGGCGACGCGGCGGCCAACCGCATCATCCAGCGCGCCGGGCATTTGATCGGGCAGATGCTGGCCTCGGTCGTCAACTTCTTCAACCCCTCGCATGTGTTCCTGGGCGGCGGCATCACGCGCATCGGGCCGCTGTTCCTGGCGGCGGTGCGGCAGAGCGTCTACCAGCGCTCGTTGGCCCTCTCCACGCGGCATCTGGAGGTGCAATACGCGCCGCTGGCGGGGCAGGGCGGTGTGGTCGGCGCGGGCGCGCTGGCCTTGTGCGAAACCCTGCGCGTGAGAGGTATTGCCCCATGACCCCACAGACCACGGAAGGCGTCGGCGTCGACTTCGACCGCATCGACAAATCCTTCGGCCCGGTGCAGGTGCTGCACGGAGTGCAATTCACGCTGACGCCTGGCCGCGTGGTCGGCCTGCTGGGCGAGAACGGCGCCGGCAAGTCCACGCTGATGAAGATCCTGGCCGGTCACGAGATGCCCACCGGCGGCGTGCTGCGCATCAACGGTGAGGAGCGGCGATTCACCGGCCCGCGCGACGCCGAGGCGCTGGGCATCGTGCTGATCCACCAGGAATTCAACCTGGCGGACGACCTGACGGTGGCGCAGAACATGTTCCTGGGCCATGAGCGCAAACGCGGCTGGTTTCTCGACGATGCCGCGATGGACCGCGAGGCCGCTGTCGCGCTGGCCCAGGTGGGGCTGGACGTGCCGCCCGCTACCAAGCTGCGCGACCTCATCGTCGCCGAGAAGCAGCTGGTGGAGATCGCCAAGGCCGTGGCCCGCAAGGCCCGCCTCTTGATCATGGACGAGCCCACGGCCACGCTGACGGCCAGCGAGACCGAGCGCCTCTTCGCGTTGATCGCGCAGCTGCGCGCGCAGGGCGTGACCATCGTCTACATCTCGCACAAGCTCGACGAAGTGGAGCGCGTGACGGACGAAGTCGTGGTGATGCGCGATGGCCGCTTCATCACGCAGCAGCCCACACAGGGGCTGACGCGCCACGCCATGGCCAACCTGATGGTCGGCCGCGAGATCGCCGACCTGTACCCCGCGCGCGACGCCCGACCGACGGTCGGCGCACCGGCCCTGCGCGTGCAGGGTGTCACCGTGCCGGGCTGGGCGCACGACATTGCATTCGAGGTGCGGCCCGGTGAGATCCTGGGCTTCGCTGGCCTCGTCGGCGCCGGGCGCACCGAGCTGTTCGAAGGCCTGCTGGGCCTGCGGCCGGCGCAAGGCCAGGTCTGGATGGGTGAGCGCACAGTGCCCGGTGACGGCGGCTGGCCGACCCCGCGCGCCGCCGCCGACGATGGCCTGACTTATCTCAGCGAAGACCGCAAGGGCAAGGGTCTGCATGTGCACATGGGCCTGCGCGAGAACCTGACGCTGATGGCGCTGGCGCGCTACGCCAAACCCTGGCTGAAGCCGGCCGAGGAACGCACCGCGCTGGCCGAGGCCGTGCGCGAGTTCGGCATCCGCACCGGGTCGCTCGACGTGCCGGCCTCTGCCTTGTCCGGCGGCAACCAGCAGAAGCTGGCACTGGCCCGCGTGCTGCACCCCGCCCCGCGCGTGGTGGTGCTGGACGAGCCCACGCGCGGCGTGGACGTGGGCGCCAAGCGCGAGATCTACGAGCTGGTGCAGAAGCTGGCACGCGGTGGCCTGGCGGTGGTCGTGGTGTCGTCCGAGCTCATGGAGCTGATCGGCCTGGCGCATCGCGTGGCCGTGATGCGCGCCGGCCGCCTGGTCGCCACGCTGGATGCCGATGGCCTGTCCGAAGAAACCTTGATCGCCCACGCCACGGGTGCCGTTGAAGAAAGTCTGAGCCATGTCGACCACTGATGCACCCGCCGCCGCCGAAAGCCGGCATGCCGCCAAAGCGCGCCGCAGCCGCTGGTTGCAGGGCTGGGGCCCGGTGCTGGGCCTGGTGCTGCTGTGCATCGCCGGCACGTCGCTGAACAGCGATTTCGCCACCTACGACAACGCCATGAACGTGCTCACACGCACGGCCTTCATCGGCATCATCGCGGTGGGCATGTGCTTCGTGATCATCTCGGGCGGCATCGATCTGTCGGTGGGCTCGATGGCCGCGCTGATCGCCGGTTGCGTGATCATGTTCATCAACGCCATGGGGCCGATGACCGGCTCGCCGATGCTGGCCGTGGTGCTGGGCGCCACGCTGGCCGTGGTGCTGGGCGCGGCCTTCGGGCTGGCGCACGGGCTGCTCATCACCAAGGGCCGCATCGAGCCCTTCATCGTGACGCTGGGCACGCTGGGCATCTTCCGCGCCTACCTGACCTGGGCGGCAGATGGCGGCGCGATCACGCTGGACAACGATCTGGCAGACCTGTACGCGCCGGTCTACTACGCGAGCTTCCTGGGGGTGCCGTTGCCGGTCTGGGTCTTTTTGCTCGTCGCGTTGGCCGGCGGCGTGATCCTGAACCGCACGGCCTATGGTCGCTACGTGCAGGCCATCGGCTCGAACGAGCAGGTGGCCCGCTACGCCGCCGTCGCGGTGGACCGCGTGAAGATCCAGACCTACATGCTGCTGGGCATCTGCGTGGGCATTGCCACCTTGCTCTACGTGCCGCGCCTGGGCTCGGCCTCGCCGACCACCGGGCTGCTGTGGGAGCTGGAGGCGATTGCCGCCGTGATCGTGGGCGGCACGGCGCTGAAGGGTGGCGCGGGCAGCATCACGGGCACCGTGGTCGGCGCCGTGCTGCTCTCGGTCATCAGCAACATCTTGAACCTGACCAGCATCATCAGCGTGTATTTGAACGCTGCCGTGCAGGGCATCGTGATCATCGTCGTCGCGTTCCTGCAGCGCGGCAGAAGATAAATGGCCCCCCGGCTTTTCACTCCCTTCGGTCGTGTAACTCCACCCCCCGGGGGGGAGGCGCGGCCGGCTTGGGGCGGCCCGGCGCTCGGCCGCATGTTTTTCCGTTCCCAACCACCACAAGGAGACTCCGCATGATTTCCAGACGCCTCACCATGACGGCCATCGCTGCCGCAGCCGCCTTCGCAATGCCGACCTTTGCCGCCGAAAAAGTGCACCTCGGTGTGTCCATCCCGGCCGCGACCCACAGCTTCATGGGCGGCATCAACTACTGGGCCAACCAGGCCAAGAAGGACCTGGAGAAGGCGCACAAGGACCTGAAGATCACCATCAAGACTGCTGCCAACGCGCCCGAGCAGGCGAACCAGCTGCAGGATTTGTCGACGGTCTCCAAGATCAACGCGCTGGTCGTGTTCCCGTTCGAGTCGGCTGCGCTGACCAAGCCCGTCGCCCAGGTGAAGGCCAAGGGCGCGTATGTGACCGTGGTCGACCGGGGCCTGACCGACACCAGCGCGCAGGACGCGTACGTCGCCGGCGACAACACGGCCTTCGGCAAGATCCCCGCCGAGTACATCGCCAAGGCTCTGGGCGGCAAGGGCAACGTGGTCGCCCTGCGCGGCATCGCCACCACGCTGGACAACGAGCGCATGGACGCGTTCAACGCGGTGCTGAAGAACCACCCCGACATCAAACTGCTGGACGCCAAGTACGCCAACTGGAACCGCGACGACGCGTTCAAGGTCACGCAGGATTACCTGACGCGCTTCAAGCAGATCGACGCGGTGTGGGCTGCGGACGACGACATGGCGGTGGGCGTCCTCAAAGCCATCGAGCAGGCCAAGCGCACCGATATCAAGGTGGTGTTCGGCGGCGCCGGCGCCAAGGGCATGGTCAAGACCATCATGGACGCGAAGGACCCGCGCATTGCGGCCGACGTGAGCTACTCGCCCAAGTTCATCTACGACGCGATCAAGCTGACGGCCGAGGCGCGCCTGAAGGGCGAAAAGCTGCCGGCAACGACGATCATCCCGTCGGTGCTGATCACCAAGGACAACGCCAAGGACTTCTACCACCCGAACTCGCCGTTCTGATGGACGAGCCCTCCCCGGCGAGGGGAGGGCGTGAAACCAGGCGCAAGCGCAACGGACCACCGACATGAAAACCATCCAAGGCCCCGCCATCTTCCTCGCCCAGTTCATGGGTGATGCAGCGCCCTTCGACACGCTGGACCACCTGGGCGCCTGGGCCGCCGGCCTGGGCTACGAAGGCGTGCAGTTGCCCACGGCGCCGCACATCATCGACCTGGAGAAAGCGGCAGCCAGCCAGACCTATTGCGATGAGGTGGCGGGCACTTTGAGGTCGCACGGGCTGGCGATCACCGAGCTGTCCACGCACCTGCAGGGCCAGCTGGTGGCGGTGCACCCGGCGTATGACAGCCTGTTCGACGGCTTCGCGCCGGAGGCCGTGCGTGGCAAGCCCGCGGCGCGGACGGACTGGGCAATGCGGCAGATGCACCTGGCGGCCGAGGCGTCCGAGCGGTTAGGCCTGAAGGCGACCGCCACGTTCTCGGGCGCTCTCGCCTGGCCCTACCTCTACCCCTGGCCGCAGCGGCCGGCCGGGCTGGTGGAAGAGGCGTTCGCCGAACTGGGGAAGCGTTGGCGGCCCATCCTCGACAAGCTCGGCCACCACGGCGTGGACGCAGCCTTCGAGCTGCACCCGGGCGAAGACCTGCACGACGGTGTGAGCTTCGAGCGCTTTCTGGAATCGGTAGGCAACCATCCGCGCGCGAACATCCTCTACGACCCCAGCCACTTCGTGCTGCAGCAACTCGACTACCTGGCCTTCATCGACATCTACCACCCGCGCATCAAGGCCTTCCACGTGAAGGACGCCGAGTTCCGGCCCAACGGCCGCCAGGGCGTCTATGGCGGCTACAGCGGCTGGGTCGAGCGGGCCGGGCGCTTCCGCTCGCTGGGCGACGGGCAGATCGACTTCGGCGCGATCTTCTCGAAGCTGGCCCAGCACGACTTTGCCGGTTGGGCTGTGCTGGAGTGGGAATGCGCGCTCAAGCACCCTGAAGACGGCGCGTGCGAAGGTGCAGAGTTCATCCGCCGCCACATCATCCGCGTGGCCGAGCGGGCGTTCGATGATTTCGCCGGCAGCGGCGTGGACCGGGCTGCCCTGCGCCAGCTGATGGGGATCGGGCGATGAGCAATCCATTGCCGCCTGAAGGTGCCCAGCCGCACAGCGGGCCGAGCAACGGATCGACACCCCGGCGTTTGCGCCTGGCCATGCTCGGCGGCGGCGAGGGCGCTTTCATCGGCGCCGTGCATCGCATGGCCGCGCGGCTGGACGACCGCTATGAGCTGGTCGCCGCCGCGCTGTCGTCCAACCCCGCGCGCGCCGCTGCCAGCGCCGCCGCCATCCACCTGCCGGCCGATCGCAGCTATGCCGACTGGCGCGAGCTGATCCGCGCCGAGGCCGCCCGGCCCGATGGTGCCGAGGTCGTGGCCATCGTCACCCCCAACCATTTGCATGCCCCCATGGCCAGCGCCGCGCTGCAGGCCGGCCTGCATGTGATCTGCGACAAGCCGCTGGCCGTGTCGCTGGCCGAGGGTGAAGAGCTTGCCCGGCTGGCGAAGGCGCACGACCGCGTGTTCGCGCTGACGCATCCCTACGCCGGCTACCCCATGGTGCGCCACGCGCGGCACCTGGTGCGGAGCGGCGCGCTCGGCACCATCCGCCTGGTGCAGGCCGAATACCAGCAGGACTGGCTGACCCGCGCCGAAGAACAGACCGGCAACAAGCAGGCCGCCTGGCGCGCCGACCCCGCGCAGGCCGGCCCGGCGGGCTGCCTGGGCGACATCGGCACGCACGCGTACCAGCTTGCCTGCTTCGTCACCGGCATGGCCCCCAGCCATCTGGCGGCCGAGCTGACCAGCTTCGTGCCCGGCCGCGTGCTCGACGACCATGTGCAGATGATGCTGCGATACGCCAACGGCGCGCGCGGCCTGCTGTGGGCCAGCCAGGTCGCGGCCGGTTGTGAGAATGCGCTGCGCCTGCGCGTGTTCGGCACCGAGGCATCCATCGCGTTCGACCAGGAAGAGCCGAACGCGCTGGTGTTCACGCCCCTCGCCGGCGCCGCGCAAAAGCTCACGCGCGGCCGCGTGGACAGCACCGCCGCGCAGCACGCCACGCGTGTGCCGGCGGGGCATCCCGAGGGCTATCTTGAGGCGTTCGCGCAGGTCTACCACGATGCAGCGGAGCTGATCCACGCGCGCATCGAAGGGCGGGCGGCGGATGCGCTGGCGCTGGACGTGGCGACCGTGGACGACGGGGTGGCGGGGCACCGGTTCATCGATGCGGTGCTGCAGAGCCATGGGCAGGATGGCCGCTGGGTGGCGGTCGACTGAACGCCGCGCGAGCGGCGGTTCAGGCGGCGGGCCAGCTGCTGCAGAAAGCCAGCGGCGTCACCACTCGCCCAGCCATGCCCTGGTCCTGCAGCAGCAGCAGCAGTTTGTCGCCCGTCATGAGGATCAGGTCGGCCCGGGCGGCGAGCAGTTCCCAGAGCAACTGGTCGCCCGCATCCGGTGCTGCAGCGGCCAGCCGCGGTTCCACGAGGATGGCGAGCTGCACCAGGTCGGTCAGCAGCATTTCGACTTCTGCGACCGACAGGCCATGCTGCTTGCGATGCGGTGGGCGTACCAGCACGTTGCGGTATTCGGCGACCAAGGCCTCGGACATTGCGAAGGCAAGGGCCCCCGTGATCATGCTGTCGAGAATCCGCGCGACCGGCGAGTGCGCGTGCTTGGTCAGCAGACCGGCCACCACGACATGGGTGTCGATGATGGCGATGCGCGCTGTCACTTCTTGCTGCGCACCGCGCGAACGTGTTCCTGCGCGACGGCCATGGCTTGCGCTTCGGTCAATGCGCTGTGCGTGCGAGCGCGCCGCACCAAGTCCGGCGCGCTCGCCTGCAGCCCGAAGCCATCGCACTCCGGGCTTTCCTCTATCGGTTGCCCCATGGTTGTGCCACGCTGAGCCGATGCTTCTTTGAGCGCGCAATCGCGGGGATCGGACAGGGTGATGGTCTGGCGGCTCACGCGAACCTCGTTTCGGTGTTTGGTCCCCAAGATGCTAGCGCTTCGGCACGCGGTCCGCAGCCGGGTCGCCTCCCCGCTTCCTCCTCCCGGCGCGCGCCCCGCGATACTCGGCATCCTCGCGGCGCCGCAGGCGCCACATCACTTCAAGAGAATCGGAGCGCGCTGATGACGTTGGCCATGAGCTGGGAGGAATGGGCAGACCACGACGCAGTGGCACTCGCCGCGCGGGTGCGGCAGGGCGATGTCAGTGCCGCCGAACTGGCCGCGCAGGCATCGGCGGCCATCGCCCTCACCAACCCAGCGCTCAGTGCCGTGGTCGAGGTCTTCGACGATGCCGTGGCCGACCCTGCGGGCAATGGCACCGATCTGGCAGGCCCGTTTGCCGGCGTGCCCTACCTGATGAAGGACCTGGGCCCGACGCTGGCCGGCCGGCTGCAGGAATTCGGCTCGTTGCTGATGCAGGGCCACCGGCCGGCGCAGGACAGCTTTTTGACCGGCCGGATCCGCAAGGCCGGGCTGAACATCATGGGCCGCACCACCACGCCGGAGTTCGGCGTCTGCAGCTCGGCGGAGAACTCGCTGTACGTCACGCGCAACCCCTGGGATCTGGACTACACGACCTGCGGCTCTTCGGCCGGTACGGCGGCCGTGGTTGCAGCCGGTGTGCTGCCGATGTCGCACGCCACCGATGGCGGCGGCTCCATCCGCATCCCGGCCGGTGTCAACGGCAACATCGGGCTGAAGGTTTCGCGCGGCGTGTTCTCGCTGGCCCCAAGCCTGTCGGACCTGTCGGGCCTGGTCTCCAGCCAGGGCTGCCAGAGCCGCACCGTGCGCGACACGGCGGCCTTCGTCGACCATTGCCGCGGCGGCGCGCCGGGCGAGTTCATGCCGTTCTGGTCGCCGGCCGAGCCCTACAGCCAACTCATCCAGCGCGACCCCGGCCGGCTGCGCATCGCGCTCTCGCATGAGTGGGGCGACTACCGTGCCACGCCGCATTTCGTGGCCGAGCTGGAGCGCGTGGGCCGCCTGCTCGAAGGCCTGGGCCACCGGGTCGAATGGGCGCTGCCGCAGGTGGACTTTCGCGCCGCGTTCGACGCGCAGACGCTGTGCTACATCAGCAACTTCGCCCAGGTGATCGCCGGCCAGATCGCCCGGCTGGGCCACGATCGGCCGCCGCCCGATCTGCTGGAGCCGATCAACATCAAGATCTGGGAAGCCGGGCTGCACACCTCGTTCAGCGAGCGGGCGCAGATGCAAGCTGTGTTCAACAGCACCTCGCGCGCGTTCGGGGCGTTCTTCGAAGACTGGGACATCATCCTCACGCCGGTGACCGCGTTGCCCACGCCGCTGGTGGGCACCAGCGAATACCTGACGACCAGCACCAACCCTTCCGTGCACGACTGGTTCGCCCATCTGTGGAAGAACTTTGCTTACACGCCGCTGGCCAACCTGTGCGGGCTGCCCGGCATCTCGCTGCCGCTGGCGGCGCAGGAAAACGGCCTGCCGCTCGGCATTCAGGCCCAGGCGCGGCAAGCCAACGACGGGCTGCTGCTGCAGCTGGCCGCGCAGATCGAGCAGGCGATCGGCGGGCGCTGGAACGGCGGCCTGCGGCCGGGCGTGCATGTGTGTGCGTAGTGCGCGCCGTTAGCGCGTCCCTCAGCGGGTCAGCGAGGCTTCGAGTTGCGCGAAGGTCCTTGCAGTCTCGAAGGTCTCGACCTGCGCGCCCAGCTGGCGGCTGATCTGCGTGGCCGAGAACATGCCGCGGATGGCCGGCGGTTGCCCCGGCCCACCGGGCCTGCGCACCAGCACATGCTGGCGCCCGGTGCGTTTGAGCGTGGCCACCAGATCGCCCACATTGGCGTGGCGCACGTCGGCCAGATCGAGCACGCCGAGCTCGGTCAGCGGGTGCATCAAGTCGCCGACCGTCAGGTCGAACACGCTGCCCTTGCCCTGGTGGCGCAGTTGCATGGGCCGCTCGCCCAGCGTGTCCTGCGTGCTGACGATGCCGCACAGCAGGCCATCCGCACCGATCACGAGCAGCAGCCGCACGCGGTGCGCCAGCATGGTCTCGTTGGCGGCGAAGAGCTTGGTCTCCGGCGTGGTGGTGACCGGGTGGATGGTCTCGAAGTCGGTCATCACCTCCAGCGCCGGCGAGGCCAGGGTGACGGCGCGCGCGGGCTCGGGGCGCGTCAACTCGGCACTGGCCGCGAGGGGGTGGGTGGTCATGGCTTTGAAACTCGTGCCGGTCATGTTGCTTCCTCACGTGCTGCGGGAGCGGGCGACGCGCTGGCGGGGTGGGGCAGGCCCGCTCCCAGGTGCCTGCGCCCGGCGCTGCGAGGCCAGTATGCGACCGGGTGTCATGGCCGTCAAACGCACTTTGGCGACACGGTCTTCGGGTATTTTCTGACGAGGCACCCAGGCACTTGGGCATAGCCTTGCGGCGCCGCGCAGGTCTGCGCGGCGCTCATCCCCAACGGAGACAACCTCATGCATCTGACACGCGCCACGACGATGGCCTTGGCGGTCGGCCTTACCCTGGCCGCCTGCGGCGGCGGTGACGACGACAACACGCCCGAAGAGACACGCCTGCAGGACACCCGCGTCGCCTTTGTCCCCGCCAACCCCACGGCCACCACCTTTGCCGCCATGGCGGCTGCCGCCGGCGACACGGTGGACAACGCCAGCACGAGCCGCTGGGCCGGTGTGCTGGGCGGCGCCGGCTACCGCGTGGAGGTGCCGGCCAACTGGAACGGCGCGTTGGTCATGTATGCACACGGCTACGCGGGCGAGGGCAACACGCTGAACATCACCAACCCCTCTATCCGCCGGTTCCTGATCCAGAACGGCTACGCCTGGGCGGCCTCCAGCTACACCAAGAATTTCTACGACGTGCGCGCGGGCGTGGAAGACACGAACGCACTGGCGCTGGAGTTCAACCGCATCGCCGCCACCAACGGCCGGCCGCTGGCGACGCCCCGGCGCGTCTACATCACCGGGCATTCGATGGGCGGGCACGTCACGGCGGCCGCGATCGAGGACGAAGCGCTCACCACGGCCAACAACAAGATGCGCTACCACGGCGCCGTGCCGATGTGCGGCGTGATGGGCGATACCGAGCTGTTCGATTACTTCAGCGGCGCGCAGGTCACGGCGCAGGTGCTGGCCGGGGTGCCACAGCACCCGATCACCGACTGGGCCGCCATCTCGACGCAGGTCACCTCGACACTGTTCACGACCTTCCCCGGTACGCCGACGGCGACCGGCGCGAAGTTCATGTCGGTGGTCGAGAACCTGACCGGCGGCGACCGTCCGCTGTTCGACCTGGGTGTGGCGGTGGGCGGCTCGTTCTCGCCGGTCTGGGGCACCTTCGGGCGCGACGGCACGGTCAACGGCATCCTCAACAAGAACGTGACGGACACCAATCGCTTCACCTACACCATCGCTGGCGATGCAGCAGGCTCGGCCGCGCTCAACGCACAAGCGCAGAAGGTGACGGCCGACCGTGACGCCAACCGCCTGCGCCGCGACGGCCTGCGATGGATCCCCAAGGCCAATGGCGACATCGCCATCCCCGTCGTCAGCCTGCACACGCTGGGCGATCTGTACGTGCCGTTCAGCATGCAGCAGATCTACCGCCAGCGCGTGTCGGCCAAGGGCAACGGGGCGCGCCTGGTGCAGCGGGCAATCCGCGGCATCTCGCATTGCGACTTCACGGTGGCCGAGCAGGTCGAGGCTTTCCAGGCGATGGTGCAGTGGGAGCAGACGGGCGTCGTGCCCGGGGGCGACGATGTGCTGACGCCGGCGACGGTGGCGGCCTCGACCTACGGCTGCAGGTACACGCGCAACACGCTGGGGCCGGACGACAGCGGCAGCACGACGGCATTGCGCGGGGTCATCGCAGCGCAGACGACGGCCTGCCCGGCCAGCCCCTGACCGTCCCGGCGGCGGGGCGTCAGCCCGGGCCGCCGTTTTGGTCGCGGGCTCGCCAGGGCCTCAGCCTTGGCCGCCACTCCGGGCGACCTGCGAGTTGGCCTGGCCGTACAGCCAGGGCATGTCCAGCAGGCGCTCGCCGAGCAGGCGCATCGCCAGGTTGCGCCCCCAGCGCACGGGGCCGGTGGCGTGGAAGATGCGGCCGTTGCGCTCGGCGCGGGCCTGCACCCGCGCATTGCGCTGCCAGCGCCCCTCGGCATATCGGGCCAGCGCCTGCGCTACCTCCGGAACACGCGTGCCGGCCTGCTGCAGCACGCTGCCCAGCACATCAGCATCCTCGATCGCCATGCCGGCACCTTGCGCCAGGTAGGGGCGCATGGGGTGCGCGGCATCGCCGAGCAGTGCGACCCGACCCTGCGCCTGCTGGGGCGCACCCGTCATCGGCGGGCGGTCGCTCATGATCCACAGACGCCAGTGGTCGATGGCCTGCACCAGATCGCGCAGCGGTGCGGCGCAACCGGCCAGCGCGGCGCGCAGGTCGACGGCATTGGTGCCGTGGTCCCAATGCGCCAGTGCGTCCGGGCTGGCGTCACCGCCCGGCGGCTGGCCATGCACGAAGGCCACCACGTTCAGCGCCGCGCCGGCGCGCACTGGGTAGCTGATCACATGCAGCCGCGGGCCCAGCCAGGCCGTCACGTCCTGGCTGCGCAGTGCCGCCGGCAGGCTGGTCTGCGGCAGCAGCGCACGGTAGGCCAGGTGGCCCGACAGGCGCGGCGGCCCGTCGTGCAGCAGGCCTTCGCGCACGCGGCTCCACAGGCCATCGGCGCCGATCAGCGCGCTGCCTTCGAACACCGGGCCGGCCGTGCCGTCTGCCTGCAGCGTCGCCAGCCGCACGGACTCGCTCGAGGCCTCGAAGCCGCTCACGGCAGTGCGCTGGCGCAGTTGCACCGTGTCGCGCTCACGCACTGCCGCCAGCAGCAAGCCATGCAGGTCGGCGCGGTGGATGGTGGCGTAGGCGGCGCCGTGGCGCGCCGGCATGTCGGCCAGCCGCAGCCTGCCCAGCACCGCGCCGTCATGCGCATCGCGCACCTGCAGCTGCGCCGGAAAGGCGGCCACCTCCCGCAGCGCCGGCGCCTGGCCCCAGCCCTGCAGCACGCGCACGACGTTGGGGCCGAGCTGGATGCCGGCACCGACTTCGCTGAACTCCGCAGCGCGCTCGAACAGTTGCACGCCCCAGCCGGCGCGGGCGCCTGCCAGCGCGGCGGCGAGCCCGCCGATGCCGCCGCCGGCGATCAACAGATGCGGCGCCCCGCTTACCGGCATCTCAGTTCCCTACGGCGCTGCGCGCCACCCGTATTCACGAGTCGCTGCGCCGCCACACGGCAGCGAACGCCAGGCACTTCTGCCACACCGTGGCGCGCTCGTCGGAGAGCACGTCCAGAAAGTCCGACAGCTTCTTGGACTTGACCATGGTGTAGACCGTCAGCACCGTGGTGGCGCTGAACACGAGCGCGAACACGGTGAGCTTGTGCGCGAGCGGCGCATCGGCCTCGGCCAGCAGGTTCATGCCCAGGAAGCCGGTGGTCACGGTGCCGATCAGGCCGAAGATGGTGACGACGGTCAGCCGCACGACGGTGTTGGCCTGGCGGCGCAGGCTGTCGCTCTCCAGGTACCGGTTCATGTCGTCGATGCGCACCTTGACTTCGTCGTACAGCGGGTCCAGCCCCAGGTGGCGCGCACTCATGTGCCACAGCGCGCGCATCTGCGCCTGCTCGGAGATCTCATGGAACCAATAGCGGTGCGTGAAGCGCAGAAAGCTTTCGAAGCTGTTGCGGATGGCGCGCTTGAACTGGCGCACGCTGTCGGTGTCGGCGATGTCCAGATCGCGCAGCGCCTCGACCAGTTTGTCCGACGTCATCAGCAGCGCAGCCTTCTGGAAATGCGCGATCAGAAACAGCAGGAAATGCTGGTGCCGAAACTGCGCCAGCACGCCGCGGTCACGGCAGCCGTAGAACACCGAGGCCGCGTCACCCACCACCACCAGGGAGTGCCCGCTGCACAGATAGCGCGTGCGTGGCGCGATGCCGCCGTCGCTCCAGAAACGGTCGTAGCAAAAGCGCTGCTCGAAGTCGGCCAGGTGGTCTTCGCCGTAAGGCAGCGACGCATCGCCGCCACCCGAGCCGGTGACCAGCCCCAGCCGCACGAAGTCCGAGCGGCTCAGGGCGCGCGGATTGTCCAGCGCCAGGTAGGCCATCAACGGCATGCGGTAGTACTCGATCTGGCGAAACCGCAGCGTGCCTTCGCTGTCGGAATGGTCGGCCACCATGGGCTGCAGCATATGCGCCCAGTGCGCGGCAATGCGTGGCGCACGGTGCACGGCCACGTGCGAGAGGAAGGCGTCGCTGTCGTGCGCGTCCGACTGCGCCAGCACCTGCCCGCGCGCGTCCAGCCATTCGGCCTGCGCCAGGCAGTGCAGCGCCTTGCCGTGGGTGTCCCAGCCGGCCGGGTAGCCGCGGCCGAAGCGGTAGAGCAGCTCTTGTGCCTGCGCGAGTGTGAGGTCACTGGCGCTGACTTCCAGGTTGAACAGCACCAGGTCCACATCCAGAAAGAAGTACAGATCCGCGTGCACGATGGAAAGCAGGATCGGCGCATCGCCGGGCCGTGGCGTGAGGCGCACGGCGGCGATGTCGTGGCGGCGGAACACCCGCATCGGCGATGCCTTGGTGCCCTCGGTCGCGCTGCGGCGGTCGCGCCCCTCGCCATACAAAAAGCGCTGCACGTAGGGCAGAAAGGTCACGAACTCGTTGTAGTGCCGTTCGTGGAACTTGCCGATGTCGCCGGTGTATTCGTCCACCACCTCCTGCCAGGGCGAGCGCTCGCCCATGGCGGCCAGCAGTTCCCAGGGCTTGGCCTGGGCGCCGGCGTGCGGCTGTTGCGGCAGGAGGCGCAGCGGCCACAGCAGGATCTGGCGGAGGTGTTTGACGGAGGGCGCGGCGGTTGTGCCGGCGGGCTGCGTGTCGTCGTGATGGGGCATGGCCGGTGGAGGCAGACGGGGTGGGCGCAGTGTAGGGGCCAGCGGCGCCGCTTTGCCACGGTGTCAGCGCCTTGATGCAGTGGGCACAGGTACCATCAGCCAATGCTAGGCGCGACCCGCCGTGGCAACGAAGGACTGCAATGCTGATCACCCGATTGATACTGAAAAACTGGCGCAATTTTCGCGATGCCGACGTCGCGTTGTCTGCGCGCAGTTACGTGATCGGGGCGAATGCGTCGGGCAAGTCGAACCTGCTCGACGTCTTCAGATTTTTGCGCACGGTGGCCCAAACCGACGGTGGCGGATTGCAGAAGGCGTTGAAGGATCGGCATGGCCTGAGTAAGTTACGCAGCCTGCATGCGCGCAGGGATCCCGAGGTCAGCATCGAAGTGGAACTGTCCGAGGCTGCGGACGCGGCGCTGCCACGCTGGAGCTATGTGTTGTCGTTCAAAGCCGAAGGCAAGGGCATGCAGCGGGTGTTGATCACACGAGAGATTGTCCGACGCGATGGCAAAGACATCCTGGTGCGCCCCGGTCCGCACGACCGCGATGATCCGGTGCGGCTTACCCAGACGCATCTGGAGCAGATCAATAACAACGCGGGCTTTCGCGAGCTGGCTGAGTTTTTCTCGGCTACGACCTATCTGCACCTGGTGCCGCAGTTGCTGAAGCACGGTGATGAGATCAGCGGGCGTCTCGTGGAGAACGACCCGTTCGGCCAGGGGCTTTTGCAGCGGATCGCACGCACGCCAAAGAAAACGCAGGCAGCGCGGCTGAAGCGAATTCGGCTGGCGCTGAGCGCCGCCGTTCCACAGTTCTCCGCGCTTCAATTCACCAAAGACGAGGCCAGTGGCGCACCGCATCTCGAAGCGCGGTTCGAACACTGGCGAGAGCATGGCGCGTGGCAACGCGAAGACCAGTTTTCCGACGGGACGCTGCGTCTCATCGGCTTGCTCTGGGCGCTTCAGGAGGGCGACGGGCTGCTGCTGCTGGAGGAGCCCGAACTGTCCCTCAACGACGCCATCGTCGAGTACATCCCACTGATGGTGGACCGGGTGCTGCGCAGTCGCAAGAAGGGCTCGTTCCTGCGGCAGGTCATCGTCAGCACCCACAGCGATAACCTGATCGCAGCGGTGCAGGAGCCTGCTTCCGTCTTGCTGTTGGAGCCTGGCGAGAACGGGTCAACCGCGCGCGCGCCCGATGCCGGCGAGATGCTGGCGATGGAAAACGGCCTCAATCCCGCAGAAGTGATGCTGCCCAAGACCCGGCCCGAGCGCATCGAGCAGATGGGCCTGTTCTGATGCGCCAGATGTTCGTAATCGGCGAGGACGCACTGTCCTGCGCCCTGGGTGAACGGCTGGTGACGGATGTGCTGGGATGGTCGCTTGCCCTGCCGGCCGTCGATACCAAAGGCGTCTCCAATCTGACCAAATCCCTGCCGCGCTACCGCAACCTGGCGCGATTGCATCCGGTGCTGTGCATTGCCGACTCGGACGGTCGTTGCCCGGTGGACCTGCTGTCGCGTTGGATGCCGGCAGTCACGCGCGACTTCCTGCTTCGGCTCGCCGTCTCTGAGTCGGAAAGCTGGCTCCTGGCCGACCATGAGGCACTCTCGGCGTTCTTCGGTGTACCGCTCAACAAACTGCCAGCGCGGCCTGACGAGAGATTGGACGCCAAGCGCGACGTGCTGACACTGGCCCGCAAGGCAGGGCGCGTGGTCCGCCAGGAGGTGGTTTCTGCGGTCGATCCCAGCAAGCCAGGGTCAGGCTACAACCTGCACATGGGCCGCTTCGCGCGGCAGCACTGGAACCCACATCGTGCCGCTGCGCGATCTCCGAGCCTGCAGCGCGCCATTCGAAGCCTGGAGCGCCTGCGATCGGCCTGACCGGCTCCAACCCGGCGGGCGCGGGCTATGACAGGTCGTTCTGCGCCGACTTGCCGCGCCCCTTCTTCACGTCCGCCCGCAGGCTCTTGCCCTCCAGCCGGCGCTGCTTGGACCCATACGTCGGCTTGGTCGCCCGCCGCGTCTTGGGCGGCGCGGCCACGCTGTTGACCAGCTCGTGCAGCCGGGTGAACGCGTCCAGCCGGTTCATCTCCTGCGTGCGGTGTTGCTGGGCCTTGAGCACCAGCACGCCGGCCTGCGTGATGCGGCTGTCGCGCAGGGCCAGCAGGCGTTCCTTCACCCCGTCGGGCAGGGAGGACGCCGGGATGTCGAAGCGCAGGTGGATCGCGCTGGAGACCTTGTTGACGTTCTGCCCGCCCGCGCCCTGCGCACGGATGGCCGTGGTCTCGACCTCGGCTTCGTCGATCTCGATGACCACGGGCACCGGCGTCACGCCAGCAGCTGCCGCAGCACGTACGGCAGGATGCCGCCGTGCCGGTAGTAGTCGACCTCGATCGGCGTGTCGATGCGCAGCAGCAGGTCGACTTCCTGTCGGCTGCCATCGGCGCGCGTGATGGTCATCTTCGCCGTGCTGCGCGGTGCCAGGTCGGCCTGCGGCACGATGTCGATCTGCTCGTCGCCGACCAGGCCCAGCGACTCCCAGCTCTCGCCGTGCTGGAACTGCAGCGGCAGCACACCCATGCCCACCAGGTTGCTGCGGTGGATGCGCTCAAAGCTGCGCGCCACCACGGCCTGGATGCCCAGCAGCTGCGTGCCCTTGGCCGCCCAGTCGCGGCTGGAGCCGGTGCCGTATTCCTCGCCCGCGAAGATCACGGTGGCGCGCTTCTCTGCGATGTAGCGCATGGCCGCGTCGTAGATGAACATCTTTTCAGCCGCACCGCCGTCTTCGGGCCGGTACAGCGTCACGCCGCCTTCCTCGCGCGAGCCATCGGCCCCGGGCGGAATCATCAGGTTCTTGATGCGCACGTTGGCAAAGGTGCCGCGCATCATCACGTCGTGGTTGCCGCGGCGTGCGCCATAGCTGTTGAAGTCGGCCTTCTGCACGCCATTCGCCTGCAGCCACAGGCCGGCTGGCGAACTGGCCTTGATCGAGCCGGCCGGCGAGATGTGGTCGGTGGTGATCGAATCACCGAACAGCGCCATGATGCGCGCGCCGCGCACCGCAACGGGCTCGCCCGCGGCCGGCGGGGCCATCGCAAAATCGGCGAAGAACGGCGGCTCGGCGATGTAGGTGCTCGCTGGCCAGGTGTAGGTGGCACCGGCCACGCCCAGCACCTTCTCCCACAGCTTGCCCGGCTCGGTCTTGACCTTGGCGTAGTTGGCGCGGAAGGCCTTGCCGTTCATGGCGTATTTCAGCAGCGCGTGCACCTCGTCGCTGGTCGGCCAGATGTCGCCCAGGTACACGTCTTTGCCGCCTTTGCCCTTGCCGACCGGCTCGGTCATCAAGTCCTTCAGCACCGTGCCTGCAATCGCGTAGGCCACCACCAGCGGCGGGCTGGCCAGGAAGTTGGCCTTCAGGTTGGGGTGGATGCGGGCCTCGAAGTTGCGGTTGCCCGAGAGCACGGCCGCGCACACCAGGTCGTTCTTGGTGATCACCTCGTTGAGTTCGGGGGTCAGGTCGCCAGCGTTGCCGATGCAGGTCGTGCAGCCATAGCCTGCCAGCGCAAAGCCCAGCTTGGCCAGGTAGGGCAAGAGGCCGGCCTCGGTCAGGTATTCGGTGACGATGCGCGAGCCCGGCGCCAGCGATGTCTTGATGTGCGGCTGCACCTTCAGGCCGGCTTCCACGGCCTTCTTTGCCAGCAGGCCGGCGGCCAGCAGCACGCTGGGGTTGGACGTGTTGGTGCAGCTCGTGATGGCGGCGATCAAGACGTCGCCATGGCCGATGCTGACATCGGACACGTTGGCCGGCTGTGCGGCGGCCTCGTGCTGGGCTGCGGCGAGCGTCGGCTTGTTGCCTTCCATCTCCATGAGCTGGCGCGCTGCGCCGCTGGGGGTGGGCGGGTTCTGCGGCACCTTGTCCAGCATTGGATCGTCGCTGCTGCGCACGTGGTGGCGGGTGTGCAGCACGGCGGCCTGCTGATTGAAGCCGTTTTCGGCGATGGGTTTGGCGAACAGGCTGGCGAACTGCGCGGCCACCTGGCCCAGTTCGATGCGGTCCTGCGGGCGCTTGGGCCCGGCCAGGCTGGGCGTGACGTCGCCCAGGTCGAGCTTGACCACCTGCGAGTAGTCGATCTCGCCCGCACGCGGCACGCCGAACAGGCCCTGCGCACGGAAGTAGGCCTCGAACGCCTCGATCTCGGCCTTGGTGCGGCCTGTGCCCTGGAAGTAGTCGATGGTCTTCTCATCCACCGGGAAGAAGCCCATCGTGGCGCCGTACTCGGGCGCCATGTTGGCAATCGTCGCGCGGTCGGGCAGGGCCAGCGTGCGCGTGCCCTCGCCGAAGAACTCGACGAACTTGCCCACCACCTTGTGGCGGCGCAGGATCTCGGTGACCGTCAGCACCAGATCGGTGGCCGTCACGCCTTCGCGCAGGTGGCCCGTCAGCTCGAAGCCCACCACGTCGGGCGTGAGGAAGTAGACCGGCTGGCCCAGCATGGCGGCTTCGGCCTCGATGCCGCCCACGCCCCAGGCCACGACGCCCACGCCGTTGATCATGGTGGTGTGGCTGTCGGTGCCGACCAGGCTGTCCGGGTAGGCGACGCCATCCTTGCCCAGGTGCACGCCGCGCGCCAGGTATTCCAGGTTGACCTGGTGCACGATGCCGAAGCCCGGCGGCACCACGCCGAAGGTCTTGAAGGCCTGCATGCCCCACTTCATGAACTCGTAGCGCTCGCGGTTGCGCTGGAACTCCAGCTTCATGTTCAGGTCCAGCGCGTCCTTGCGGCCGTAGTAGTCGACCATGATGGAGTGGTCGACCACCAGGTCCACCGGCACCAGTGGCTCGATGCGGCCGACGGGCTTGCCCAGCTTGGCGGCCACGCTGCGCATGGCGGCCAGGTCGGCCAGCAGCGGCACGCCGGTGAAGTCCTGCAGCACCACGCGTGCGACCACGAACGGGATCTCTTCGGTGCGCTCGGCATTCGGCGCCCAGTTCGCCAGCTGGCGCACGTTGTCTTCGGTCACGCGCTGGCCATCGCAGTGGCGCAGCACCGATTCGAGCACGATGCGCAGCGACACCGGCAGCCGGCTGACGTTGGGAAACGTCTTGGCCAGCGCGGGCAGCGAATAGAACTGCCCGGTCTTGCCGGAGGCGGTGGTGAAGGTCTTGCGGGTCTTGGCGAAGGCGTGGGGCATGCCGGAACTCCTGGTGAAAGGCAGGCTGCGGTGCATCGCCGCAGCGGTGGATACAGTGAGCGGCCATCCTACCTTCCGGCCATGATCGACGCCTCTGACTCCCGCGATATTCCCCTGCTGATCGGTTGCGACTTCAGCAGCAGCCCCAGCCGGCGCAAGCCGATCGTGCTGGCCATCGGCAAAGCGCTGGCCGGCCGCGTGGTGCTGCATCGGCTCGAGCGTTTCGACAAGTTGGCCGCGTTCGGTGACTGGCTGGCGCAGCCGGGCGACTGGGTCGGCGGCTTCGACCTGCCGTTCGGCCTGCCGCGTGAACTGGTGCAGGCCATGGGCTGGCCGCTGGATTGGGCAGCCTGCATGCGCCATGTCGCCAGCCTCTCACGTGCCGAGCTGCGCCAGCGGTTCATGGCGTTCTGCGCTGCGCGGCCGGCGGGCGGCAAGTTTGCCCACCGCGCCACCGACGGGCCAGCCGGCTCCAGCCCCTCAATGAAGTGGGTCAACCCGCCGGTCGCCTGGATGCTGCATGCCGGCGTGCCGCTGCTGCTGGGTGCGGGCGTGCACCTGCCAGGCTTGTCAGCTGGGGGCGACCGGCGCCGCGTGGCGCTGGAGGCCTACCCCGGCCTGCTGGCGCGCGAAGTGCTGGACGGTTGGGGCAGCGCCGCCGGCCTGCAGGGGCGCCGCAGCTACAAGAGCGATGACAAGGCCAGGCAGACCCCCGAGCGTTTGATTGCGCGCAAGGACCTGGTCACGGCGCTGGAGAACGGCCAGGGTCTGTACGGCCCGCTGCGCCTGGGCGTGCGACTGAAGCTGACGCATGCACAGCGCGATGCGCTGGTGGCCGATGCCAGTGGTGACGCGCTCGACGCTGTGCTGTGCCTGCTGCAGGCCGCATGGGCACAGAGCCGGCATGCGGCGGGGGATGCGCTGTACGGGCTGCCCGCAGACCTGGACCCGCTGGAGGGCTGGATCGTGACGGCACCGCGGGGGCGCTGAGCGCCGTATTCGCTAGGGATCCAGCGCAACTGCGCTGCGGCATTGCGCCGATTTGCGAAGAAGCCCGCTTGCAGAATCGGCAGCAGTCCGCCTCTTCACGCGGGCACCGCCAATGTCTGCACCCCGGCGTGCACGCCTGGCTCGACATCCTTTCCAGATGAACCCTGCCATGGCCACTTCCGCGTCCTCGCTGCTCGACCTCTTCACGCCCGCCCTCCACCAACACGGCCGCCTGCTGCAGATGCGCAGCAGCCTGCCCTGGCTGTCCCTGGTCCCCGAGCGCATGCGGCTGCGTGAAGCCCTGGGCCAGCCGTTCGAGATCTCGTTGCAGTGCCTGTCGCCTTCGGCGCATTTGCCGCTGGCCGACTTGCTGGGCGAGCAGGTGTCGCTGTGGCTGCTGCAGCCCGATGGCAGCGAGCGGCCCTGGCATGCCTATGTGCACCGCGCATCCCAGTTGGGCGCGGACGGCGGCCTGGCCCGCTACCAGTTGGAACTGCGCCCCTGGCTGAGCGCCCTGGGCCTGCGCCGCAACACGCGGATGTTCCATGATCTGAGCGTCGCCCAGATTCTGGAGACGGTCTTCGCCGACCACCATCCGTATGCGCACTGGCGCTTCGAGCTGGCCTCGCCCCTGCCGGTGCGCCCGCGCTGCACCCAGTACCGCGAGACCGACCTGGCCTTCCTGCACCGCCTGCTGGCCGAGGAGGGTTTGCTCTACCGCTTCGAGCACCTGGAGGGTTCGTTGGCAGCTGAGGCCGATGCCGCCGGCCATGCCCGCCACGTCCTGGTGATCTTCGATGCTGAGGCTGCCGTGCCTGCCCTCGGCCCGCTACGCTTCACCGGCCGCCACGTCACGGCCAACCTGCCCGGCCAGCGCGACAGCCTGACGGCGTTCATGGTCCAGCACCAGGTGCAGGCCAACGCCGTCACGCTGGGATCGTGGGACCACCAGCGCCTGTCTGGCCTGGCAGGGATCGACACCACCGCCCCGCTGGGCGCGCTGCCGGTGCTGGAGGTCTACGACGGCTCGGGGGCCATGCGCTATGCCGACCCTGCGGCCGCCCAGGCCGCCGCCGAGCGTGCCCTGGCCTCCCTGACGCTGGGCACCGTGCGCATCGAAGCCCAGGGCAGCGCCCGCCACCTGTCCGCTGGGTCCTCCTTCGATCTGGTCGAGCACCCCGATGCCGATGGCGCCTACACCGTGCTGGCCGTGGAACACCAGTGCGCCAACAACCTGGGCCCCGGCATCGCCGCGCTGCTGTCGGGTGGGAGTCTGGCGGGTGGGAACTTGGCGGGTGGGAACTCCCCCGATGCCGACCTGGAGCGCGGCAGCTACACCAACCACATCCACTGCGCCCCCACCGCCACCCCGCTGCGCCCACGCCACTGGCCGCGCCCGCTGGTGCTGGGCCTGCAGACCGCCACCGTCGTGGCCAGCACCCCCGCCAGGGGTGATGGTGGCGATGGCGATGTCGCCGTCGAGCTGGACCGCAACCACCGCGTGCACATCCGCTTCCCCTGGCAGGACGCCAGCGGGGACGCCCCGACGAACGCCGCCGGCACCTGGGTCCGCGTGGCCCTGCCCTGGGCGGGCGCCGACTGGGGCGCCGTGCTCCCCTTGCGCATCGGCGCCGAAGTGGCCGTCACCTTCGAGGACGGCGACATCGACCGTCCCTTCGTCATGGGCGCGCAGTACAACGGGCAGGACACGCCGCCGCTGGCCGCCGGTGTCGATTCGGGCATCGACCACCCCGGCGTCATCAGCGGCTGGCACAGCACGGCGCTGGACGGGGCCGGCTTCAACCAGTGGGTGCTGGACGACGCCACCGGCCAGCTGCGCCAGCGCCTGCACTGCAGCTGGACGGCGGCCGAACTCGGGCTGGGGCACCTGATCGCGCAGGACACCAGTGCCAAGCGTGGCGCCTGGCGCGGCACGGGCTTCGAGGCCAACACGCAAGGCTGGGCGGCGCTGCGGGCCGGGCAAGGGATGCTGCTGTCCACCACGGCGCGGGCCGGCACCTATGGCTCGGCCCAGGGCAACCAGATGGACGTGCCAGAAGCAGTCGCCCAACTGCAGGCCGCGCGTGACCTTGGCCAGCGGCTGTCCGGTGCCGCGCAGGCGGCAGGGGCGGCGCCACAGAGCGCGCACGACGATGGCCAGACCGTACCGAACCTGCTCACCCAGATCGACCCGGCCCAGCAAGGCAAGCTCGACGCCCCCCTGAACGGCCAGGACGCGCGCTACGACCCGGCCGGCGCACGCGAACCCACCACGCCCGTCCCCGCCTTCGCCCAGCCCATCCTGGTGCTGGACACCCCGGCCGCGCTGGCGCAACTGAGCGACGCCGGCATCGCCCAGTTCGCAGGCCAAGACCTGACGACGGTCGCCCAGGGCGACATCCACCTGGCCGCCGCCCACACTGCCTCGCAGGTCAGCGGCGCCACCACCAGCCTGTACACCCACCAGGGCGGCATCCAGGCCCGCGCCGCAGAAGGCCCCGTCTCCCTGCGCGCGCACACCGACACGCTCAGCCTGCTGGCCGACCAGGACATCCAGATCCTGAGCGTGGGCGACGAGATCACGATCCTCGCCAAGACCAGGATCGAGCTCACCGGCGGCGATTCCTCCATCGTGCTGGAGGGCGGCGACATCACCTTCACCACGCCGGGAACGTGGACGGCCAAGGGTGGGTTCAAGGAGTTTTTGGGTGGGGCGAATGAGGCGGCCGAGCTGACGCGGCTCCCCGACACGCGGGTCACCTTGTTCGATGAAGCGTTCCAGCTGCGGGACCCGGCCGGCGAAGCGCTCGGAGGTTTGCCCTTCAAGGTGACCGCCAGCGATGGCACGCAAAGCGGTGAAAGCGGTGTCGATGGCAGTACGACGCGCATCAGCACGCAAGCCGCCGAGAACCTGAAGTTCGAGCTGCGCTGGCACACGCTGCAGGCCTGAGCCGCATCAAATCACAAGAGAAAGCGTCGCATGGCCGATCCCACCACCGTCACTGTCGCCACCAACACCAAGCCCAACTCCTGCGTCGATGTGCGGTGCGACTGCCACACGATGTGGTCGATGGCCCAGCAGTTCAGCTATCTGCGGCTGAGCGACGAAAGCGCGCCGTTCACCGCCAAGCTGGTGGGGAACTACGCCGTCCGTGCGCGGCGGATTGCCGCCACCTATGCCCGCTTCTACCTGGAGCGGGAGGAGGGTGGCGATACTGCGCGCAAGGGACGCTTTTACTGGATGGCGTTGGGCGCATTCGCCAGCAAGACGGTGGCCTGCACACTGGAGACCTGGCAGGTGCGCACCCAGGCCGGCATGCTGTCTCAGAAGACCAAGGACAGCCTGGGTAAAGGCAACTTCTGGCTCTTCTGTGACATCAGCGGCTGGCACTGGTACTACTGCAAGTATCCGAAGACCTTCGACATGTGCCTGGACAGTCGCAATGCTGCCAACTACGTGCCTGCCGTCAAGCAGCAGGTGGCCAAACTGCCTTGGAGCGCGGATGCCTTGGGCAAGATCAATCAGCTGGCCGTTTCGCCGCACATCAAGACGGGGTTCGCGAAGGCGCGTGAGTTCGAGGCAGAGTCGGATCAGACTGAGCGGCGCGGGCACCAGCTCAAGCACCTGCTCGCCATCGCAGACCACGAGCAGCGTGTGATCCTGCAGCCGCTCATCTACGACGACAAGGATTTCGTGTACTGGCTGGAAGTGCAACGCAGCGCCTGGGTTCGTTGGGCGAGCCCGGGCTTGGAGCTGGTATTCGCCAGTGCTTGCAGTACCGAGAACGCGAGACTGAAGTCGGTCGCGCCGGAAGGCACGAAGTTGGAGGATGTGCGCAGCCGGATGAACTGGATCAACGCTGCTGCGATGCGTTTCCATGGACTCATGCAGACGGATCGGGTCTACATGGAACAGGAGCTATCTACGATCGCCGGGTGGGCCGGCACGTCAGATTCGAACTAGCTGACCAGTAGTCATGCTGATCAGGACCGCATTTCTCGCGTTGCTGCTATGCAGCGCTGCCTGTACCGAAGGCCCCAGCCCGCGCACAGCGCTGTCCCAAAGTACCACCAACACCACCATGACAACAAGCGTTTCCGTCAAACTGAGCGAGCCAGGCCCCGACTTCGCCAAGCGCTACGCAAGCATCGTTCGAGTGACGAATTCGACGCCAAACGTCGATCACTACTCGTTGGATTGGAGCCGCCCTCCGCGTGCGCGTGTACGTGTCGAACTGGGCGCCAAGTCCCTTGTCATCGACAACGTCTTCAGTGTCCTGACAATGCAGGAACTGGGAGCGTTGAAACACGAGGGACTGAAATCTTTCCACATCAACGCCGGCGTCACCGCTCCCGAGTTCATCTCGCACGACGAAGCCCGCCTGGCAGTCCATGCGATCTTGCGGCGCATCCTCGATGCAGGTTGGAAGCCCATCGTCTCGCGAAGCAGGCCGCGCCTCAGCGGCCAAGCCCGGCTTGACTACTGCCTGAACGTGTCCGACTCCATGGGCCTGGACCCCCGACACGTACCGACCTTCACCGACTGGATGCGCATCCCCACCCGCACCGCCTGGAATTTCTACGCCGACGGCGTGTACCTGGATGTGAGCTTCACGCGCGAGCCCTCCTACACCGACCCGGCCCAGCCCGGCGCCTATCTGCTGACGTTCGACCTGCAGACCGAGACGGAGTACTTTCGCGGCTACGCCGGCCCGGACCACCGGCTCAACTGGAAGCCCTTCGTGCAGGCAGAGCTGGACAAGGCGGCGGCTCGGCGTGCGGGCAGAGAAGCCGAATTGACCGCGCAGGGCGTGCCCATCGACACGTCCTACCGCGACCCACCCGTTCCGCCGCTGCAGTAGCGCGCGCCAAGCCCGTTGGCCGCGCTGCGCGCCAGCGCCCTCAAAGCCCCGTATCGGACCGCGAGATGATCGACTCGTCCAGCTTGCGCGCCAACTCCGACACGGCCAGCGCCGCCGGGCAGCCGGGAATGCTGGTCATCAGCAGTTGGCGCCGCATGACGGCCTCACGCACGGCCGGGTCGGCCGGGATGTCGCCGACGTGGATCAGCCGCACCGAGCGGCCGGTCTCGGTGGTGACGAAGCGGTCCAGCACCTGCTGCAGCTGCGTGGTGATGGCGCGGCCATCTCCGGGGCGTGCGGTCTGGTTGATGATCATGCGCACGTGCTGGCGCTTGTGCTGCATGGCCAGCACCTTGATGGCGGCATAGGCGTCGGTCAGTGAGGTCGGTTCGGGCGTGGCCACCACCAGCACCTCGGAGGCCAGAGACACGGCGAAAAGCACCACATCGGAGATGCCGGCGCCGGTGTCCAGCAGCAGCACGTCGTAGCGTGGCGTCAAGCTGCGGATGACGGCCAGGAACTCATCGCGCACTTCGGGCGTGAGGCGCGAATACTCGACCATGCCCGAGCCTGCCAGCAGCACCGAGAAGCCGCCCGGCGCCTTGACGATGGCCTCGTCCAGCGATGCCTTGCCGGTGAACACATCGTGCAGCGTGATCTTGGGGTGCAGGTTCAGCACCACGTCCAGATTGGCCAGGCCCAGGTCGGCATCGAGCACCAGCACACGCTGGCCCCGCTTGGCCAGGGCGGCGGCCAGGTTGGCGGAGATGAAGGTTTTGCCCACCCCGCCTTTGCCGCTGGTGACCGCGAGCACCTTGGCGCTCGGCCCAGCCACCGCAGCAGTGGGCTTGAAGACGTCACTCATCATGTACCTCTTACACGGCGCCGCTGGGAGCGGCGCCGGAACTCATGTCCACCCAGGCCGGATCGGGCGCCGACAGGTGTCCGAACAGCAAATGTTTCTCCTCCGCACTCACGGTGCTGATGGGCTGACCTTCCAGGCAGAGCCGGTTGCGTCCACCGGTCTTGGCCTCATAGAGTTGCTGGTCCGCCCGGTCGGTCCACAGCGTGGTCGTCGAGCGGATCCACTGCAGCGCGAACGCGCCACCGATGCTCACCGTCACGCGCAGATCCACCGAGGGCGAGAGCTGGATCGGCGTGGACTCGATGGTGCGGCGAATGCGTTCGGCCACCGCCTCGCCAAAGGCCGGCTGACAGCTGGGCAGCACGATGGCAAATTCCTCACCACCATAGCGCGCCAGCGTGTCCATCGGCCGGATGCAGCTGGTCAGCGCCTTGGCCACGGCCTGTAGCACCTGGTCACCGGCCAGGTGGCCATAGGTATCGTTGACCGCTTTGAAATGGTCGATGTCCAGCATCAGCAGCAGCGCGGCCTCGCCGGAGCGGGCGACGCGGTCGATCTCCGCCTCCAGCTCCGCGGTCAGCAGGCGCCGATTCGCCAGCCCGGTCAGCGGGTCCTTGAGCGACAGTTCCTGCAACCCGTCGATCACCGCTTGCAGAAAGGCAGTGGGGTTGCGCTCCGCTTCCTGAAGGTCCGGGTCCGGACCTCGCCCGAGCAACGCATAAGCGGAGTCCAGCCTCAGCTCACGCAGGTCTACCAGGGGAACAGGGGCCGGATTTGTCACGAAGTTGCAGCTAATGACTACGTATACAGTTTAGCAGTCCGGACCATTGAAAGGGCACGTTCGCGGTCGCCGCGAAGGGTGGATCAGCGTTGCCTTGTCGGGGTACTTCACGCTGTGCTCGCCAGTCGCTGCAGCGCCACCAGGGCCTCGGCGTCGGTGCGGTACATCTGCAGCAGCGGCTCGGGCGGTGCTTGGCGGTCGGGCAGTTCGCCGGCGCGTTGCAGCACCGACTCCACAGGCAGTTTGATGCCCGCGATGTGCAGCGTGATGCCGCGCGCGCGCAGGCCGGCGCGCAACTGACCGAACATTTCGGCGCCGGTCGCATCGATGTGGTTGATCGATTGCGCAAAGATGCAGACGTGCTGGACCTCGGGGTTCGCGCCCAGGTGCTCCAGGATGTTGCGCTCGAACGCGCTGGCCGAGGCGAAGTCCAGCCCGCCGTCCATGCGCAGCGCGTACAACCCTGGCGCCAGCGGCGGCAGGTGCCACAGGTGGCGGTCGCGCAGGCTGCCATCCGGGTGCAGGCCAATCTCAATGATGCGCGGGTGCAGGCGCAGGTAGAGAAAGTGCGACAGGCTCATCAGCAGCCCGGCGATCACGCCCCAATGCAGCGCGGGCGCCGACAGCACGGTGACGATGAAGGTGACGCCAGCCGTCACCGCCTCGACGCGCGACACCCGCCACAGCCGCGTGAAGCTTGCGGGCTTCAGCAGCGTGTAGATGGACGCCACCACCACCGCCGCCAGCACCGATTGCGGTACATGGTGCAGCATCGGCATCAGCCACAGCAGCGCGACCAGCACTACGCCCACCGAGAAGATGGTGGCCCAGGCCGTTTTCGCGCCGGCGTACAGATTCAGCGCCGAGCGCGAAAACGAAGAGCTGGTGGGAAACGCGCCGCACAGGCCCGAGGCCAGCTTGGCCAGGCCCTGGCCGATCAGGTCCTGGTCCTGGTTCCAGCGCTGGCCGCCGCGCTGGCTGTCCACCTTGGCGCTGGAGGCGGTCTCCAGAAAACTGATCAGCGTGATGACCAGCGCCGGCACCAACAGCTGGCCGAACGCGGCCCAGCCCGGAAAGCGCGGCCAGTACAAGCTGGGCAGGCCAGCCGGTAGCGCCCCGACCACACGGGTGCCCGCCGCTTCCAGGCCGAACAGGTAGCTGCCGCCCGATGCCAACAGCACCACCAGCACCACCGCCGGCAGGCGTGGCGACAAGCGCTTGGAGAGCACCAGCAGCACCAGCGCCGCCAGGCCGGCCAGCGCGGCCAGCGGGTCGATGCTCTCGACGCCCTGCACCTGCGAAAAGCTGCCACGCAGGCCCAGCATGGCCGGCAGTTGCGACAGCAGGATCAAAAGCGCCGCCGCCTGCGTGAAGCCCATCAGCACCGGCGCGCTGACCAGGTTGAGCAGCCAGCCGAAACGCGCCAGCCCCAGCACGACCTGCAACAAGCCGGACAGCAGCGCCAGCCAGACCGCCAAGTCCACCCATTCCCGGCTGCCCGGTGTGGCCATGCCGAGCAAGGACGAGCCGACCAGCAAAGCGCTGAGCGCCGTCGGCCCGACCGACAGGCGGGCCGACGCGCTGAACAACACCGCGATGAGCGCCGGCAACACCGACGCATAGATGCCCGTCACCAGTGGCATGCCGGCGAGCCCGGCGTAGGCCACGGCCTGGGGCAGCATCATCAGGCCGACGGTGAGGCCGGCCAGCATCTCGCCCTGCAGCAGGGCGCGGTCCGGCCGCGGCCAGGACAGGAACGGGAACAGGCGGCGCCAGGGCGCTGGCACGGGCGAGGGTTGGGGCATGATGGGTGCGGCCCGCTCCTCCCGGGCCGCGCAGATTCTCCCATCGTCCCCTTGCCCACCCCGACCCCCGCCGCCACGCCGCCCGCCCCTGTGCCACGCCCGCGCACGGCCGCCGCCTGGATGCGCGGGCGCGGCTGGAAGTCGTTCACGTTCCAGCGCTCGGTATGGGCCGAGGTGGCCGCTGGCCGCTCGGGTCTGCTGCACGCTACCACCGGCTCGGGCAAGACCTACGCGGTCTGGCTCGGCATGCTGCAGGCACTGCTCAAGACGCAGGACGCGGGCCGCGCGCCACCGCTCACGGTGCTGTGGATCACGCCGATGCGCGCGCTGGCGGCCGACACGCTGCGGGCGTTGGCCGCGCCGCTGGCCGACATGGCGCCGGCGTGGACGCTGGGCGCGCGCAGCGGCGACACGGCGTCGGCCGAGCGCGCACGGCAGGACCGGCGCATGCCCAGCGTGTTGATCACCACGCCCGAATCGCTCAGTTTGTTCCTGGCGCGCGAGAACGCGCCGCACGAGCTGCGCGGCGTGCGCTATGTGGTGGTGGACGAATGGCATGAGCTGATGGCCAGCAAGCGCGGCGTGCAGGTGCAGCTGGGGTTGGCGCGGCTGCGCACGCTGGCGGCGCAGCCACCGTTGGTCTGGGGCCTGTCGGCCACGCTGGGCAACCTGGAAGAGGCCATGCAGGTGCTGTGCGGCGACGGCGCCAGCCTGGTGCAGGGCCGACAGGACAAGAAGCTGGTGATCGACTGCCTGATCCCGCCGGACCCGGGGCGCTATTCGTGGGCCGGCCACCTGGGCAAACGCATGCGCGATGCCGTGGTGCAGGAGATCGAGGGCACCAGCGGCAGCACCTTGGTGTTCACCAACGTGCGCTCGCAGGCAGAGGCCTGGTACCAGATGCTGCTGGAGAGCCGGCCGGAGTGGGCGGGCCAGATCGCGCTGCACCACGGCAGCCTGGATGCCGAAGTGCGGGGCTGGGTCGAGCGGGCGTTGAAAGAAGGCAGCCTGCGTGCCGTGGTCGCCACCTCGTCGCTGGACCTGGGCGTCGATTTCCTGCCGGTCGAGCGCGTGCTGCAGATCGGCTCGGCCAAGGGCGTGGCGCGGCTGCTGCAGCGCGCCGGCCGCAGCGGCCACGCGCCGGGCCGCGTCAGCCGCGTGACGCTGGTGGCCACCAACACCATGGAGCTGGTCGAGGCCGCCGCCGTGCGCCGCGCCGCGCGTGCAGGCCGCATTGAACGCCGTGTGCCGCCCGAGCGCCCGCTGGATGTGCTGGTACAGCACCTGGTGACCGTGGCGCTGGGCGGCGGCTTTCAACCTGAGGCGCTGTACGCGGAGCTGCGCAGCGCGCACGCCTACCGCAACCTGACGCCCGATGAGTTCGACTGGGCGCTGGCCTTCTGCGAACGCGGCGGGCTGAGCCTTGGGGCCTACCCCGACTACCACCGCATCGTGCGCGACGAGGAGGGCGTCTACCGCGTGCCTGACCGCGGCATCGCCCGGCGCCACCGCATGTCGATCGGCACCATCGTCAGCGACGCGAGCGTGCAGGTGAAGTACCTCAGCAACGCACGCATCGGCAGCATCGAAGAGGGCTTCATCGCCCGTCTGCGCAAGGGTGACTGCTTCTACTTTGCCGGCCGCCTGCTCGAATTCGTGCGCGTGCATGAGATGGCCGCCTATGTGCGCAAGCCCGAGAAGAAGACGCGCGGCACCATCGTCAGCTGGCAGGGCAGCAAGATGCCGCTGTCCACCGAGCTGGCCGACGCCGTACTGGAGATGCTGGAGCAGGCCGCAGAGGGCCGCTACCCCGACCCGGAGCTGCGCGCCGCGCGCCCCATGCTGCAGACGCAGATCGCACTGTCGCACCTGCCCACGCCGCAGACGCTGCTGATCGAGCAGTACCGCTCGCGCGAGGGCTACCACCTGTTTGTCTACCCGTTCGCGGGCCGCAACGTGCATCTGGGGCTGGGCAGCCTGGTGGCCTGGCGGCTGGCTCGCGAGGCGCCCAATACGTTCAGCATCGCCTTCAATGACTACGGCTTCGAGCTGCTGAGCACGCAGGAGGTCGACGTCACGCCGCTGTTGGACGGCAGCGTGCTGGCGCCGGGCGACCTGTTGGGCGACGTGCTGGCGTCGCTGAACGCCTCCGAGCTGGCGCGGCGGCGCTTTCGCGAGATCGCGCGTGTGGCCGGGTTGGTGTTCTCCGGTTACCCGGGCGCGCCGCGCAGCCTGCGGCAACTGCAGGCTTCCAGCGGGCTGTTCTTCGAGGTGTTCCGCCAGCACGACCCGGACAACCTGTTGCTGCACCAGGCCCAGCGCGAGGTACTCAGCCAGGAGCTGGAGATCGGCCGCCTGCAGGACAGCCTGGCCGCCATCGCCGCGCGCCGGCTGGACGCCGTGGTGCTGCGCCACCCCAGCCCGCTCAGCCTGCCGCTGATGGTCGAGCGGTTTCGCGAGACGCTGTCGACCGAGGCGCTGCAGGCCCGGCTGGACCGCATCCTCGCGGCGGCCGACGATGACTTGAAGAAAGCTTCTGCGTGAAGAGCGTGTGGTGCGCCCTGGCGTTGCTTGCCACGGCCGTGTCGGTGTTTGCAGCGCCGCCCGCGCCGTGGAGCGGCGTGGTCAGCCGCGTGACCGATGGCGACACCGTGTGGGTGCGGCCCGACGCGGGCGGGCGGCCGCGCAAGGTACGCATCACCGGCATCGACGCGCCCGAGATCTGCCAGCCGCACGGGGCCGAGGCCCGCGCCGCGCTGCAGCGCATCGTGCAGCGCGAGCGCGTGACGGTCGAGACTCTGGCCATCGACGACTACCGGCGGCCGCTGGTGCGCCTGTCCCACCAGGGCCAGGACATGGCGCGCTGGATGGTGCTGCAGGGCCACGCCTGGTCGTACCGCTACCGGCAGAACCCTGGGCCCTATGCTCGTGAAGAGGCGCAGGCCCGACAGGCGCGGCGCGGGTTGTTTGCGAACGCGGCCCCGGAGCGACCGTACGACTTTCGCCGCCGCCACGGCAGCTGCCGCCAGCAGCCACCGCCAAACGCGCACCGTGCGGGGCGCAACGATGGGCGCGATCCGGACCGCGTTGCGGTGCGCGACTAGGTGCGCGACCAGGTGCGCGACCAGGTGCGCGACCAGGTGCGCGATCAGATGCGAGGAGCTGCGCCGCTGGCCGAGCCACACACTGGGCAGTCGGGCTGGCGCGGCACCCGCAGCGGCGTCCACTCCATGTTGCGCGCATCCAGCATCAGCAACCGGCCCGCCACGACCGTCCCGGCGCCGCTCAGCAGCTTGATCGCCTCGGCCGCCTGCAGGCTGCCGATGATGCCCACCAGCGGCGCCAGCACGCCCAGGGTGGCGCAGCGCGTTTCCTCGAACTGGCTGTCCGGCGGGAACAGGCAGGCATAGCAGGGCGAGGCGGGGTCGCGTGGGTCGAACACGGCCAGCTGACCGTCCAGCCGGATCGCCGCGCCAGAGACGAGCGGCTTGCGATGGCGCACGCAGGCGGCGTTCACGGCCTGGCGGGTGGCGAAGTTGTCGCAGCAGTCCAGCACCAGGTCGGCATCGGCCACCAGGGCATCGAGCTGCGCGGCATCGGCGCGCAGCGTCACGGTGCGCACGTCCACGTCCGGGTTCAGCGCCGCGACGGCGGTTTTGGCCGACGCCGTCTTGTCCTGGCCCAGCCGCTCCATGCTGTGGGCGATCTGGCGCTGCAGGTTCGTGAGGTCGACCTGGTCGTCGTCCACCAGCGTGATGCGCCCGACGCCGGCGCTGCCCAGGTACAGCGCCACGGGCGAGCCCAGGCCGCCGGCGCCGATCAACAGCGCGTGCGCGGCGAGCAGGCGCTCCTGCCCCTCGATGCCGATCTCGTCGAGCAGGATGTGGCGGGAATAGCGCAGCAGCTGGTCGTCGTTCATGCCCGGCATTCTCATGAAAAACGAAAGCCCCGCAGAGCGGGGCTTCGGGGTTGGCGCGCAATCGCTTTAGTTTTCCTTCTTCTCTTCCGGCCGTTCGGTCTGCGTCTTGCTGATCAGCACCGGGCCACCCTTGAGCTTGGCGATCGCCTGGGCCAGCTGGAAGTCCTTGTCGGAGCCGTATTCAGGCGGGCGGCGCTCGGCCGCGGGCTTCTTGGCTTCTTCTTCCAGCCGCTTGCGGGCCTCCTCGCGTGCCTTTTCGCGGGCCGGGTCCTTCTTTTCCTCGCCCTGGCCGCTCTGCAAATGCTTTTCCAAGTCGGCCTCGCGGGTGCGCAGGGCGGCGAAGGGGCTGCCTTCTGCAGTCTCGTCGACCATCACGTCGGGGATGATGCCCTTGGCCTGGATGGAGTTGCCGCTGGGCGTGTAATAGCGCGCGGTGGTCAGCTTCAGGCCCGTGTCGGGGCCCAGCGGGCGCACCGTCTGCACCGAACCCTTGCCGAAGGTCTGGCTGCCCATGATGGTGGCGCGCTTGTGGTCCTGCAGCGCCCCGGCCACGATCTCGCTGGCCGAAGCCGAGCCTTCGTTGACCAGCACCACGATGGGGACCGTCTTCAGCGCTGCCGGCAGTCTCTTGAGCGGGTCACTGCCGCCGCGGCGCAGGTAGAACTCGGGCGCGGCCTTGTAGGTGAACTTGCTGTCGGCCAGCTGGCCGTTGGTGGAGACCACCGTCACGTTCTCGGGCAGGAACGCGGCGGACACGGCAACGGCCGCGTCCAGCAGGCCGCCGGGGTCGTTGCGCAGATCCAGCACCAGGCCCTTCAGGTTGGGTTCCTGCTTGTAGATCTCTTCGACCTTGCGGGCGAAGTCGTCCACCGTGCGGTCCTGGAACTGGCTCAGGCGGACCCAGGCGTAACCCGGTTCCATGACCTTGCCGCGTACGGACTGGGTGCGGATCTCCTCGCGCGTGATGGTCACCGGGAAGGTGCGGCTCTCGTCCTTGCGGAAGATCGTCAGGTTCACCTTGGTGTTGGGTTCGCCGCGCATGCGCTTGACCGCGTCGTTCAGCGACAGGCCCTTGACGGCCGTGTCGTCGATCCGGGTGATCAGGTCATTGGGCTTCAAGCCGGCACGGAAGGCGGGCGAGCCCTCGATCGGGGAGACCACCTTGACCAGGCCGTCTTCCTGCGTGATCTCGATGCCGACGCCGACGAAGCGGCCGGTCGTGCCTTCGCGGAATTCCTTGAACGACTTCTTGTCAAAGTATTGGGAGTGCGGGTCCAGGCTGGCCACCATGCCGCTGATGGCATCGCTGATCAGCTTTTTCTCGTCCACCGGCTCGACATAGTCGCTCTTGACCATGCCGAACACGGCCGCGAGCTGCTGCAGCTCTTCCAGCGGCAAGGGGGCCATGGCGCCGCGGGCCACCGTCTGCAACGACACGGTGGTCATGGCGCCGGCCAGGGCGCCAGCTGCCACCCAGCCCGCGATCTTCAGTTTTTGACCCATATGAACAATCCTGAACAGTTCCGAAAAGATGAGGTTGGAATCCGCAGACGGACGCCGGTTCCGTTCGTCGAAGCAATAAAAAGGCCTGCTGCGGGCGGCTTGTTCAGCTCTTCTTCTGGCCCTGGGCGGCTACCGCTGCCGCCGCGGCTGCGGCTGCCTGCGCATCGCCCAGATAGTAGTGGCGGATCGGCTTGAGCTCGTCGTCCAGTTCGTAAACCAGTGGTATTCCGTTGGGAATGTTCAGGCCGACGATGTCACCGTCGGAGATGCCGTCCAGGTACTTCACCATCGCGCGGATCGAATTGCCATGCGCGGCGACCACGATGCGACGGCCTGCCTTGATGGCTGGCGCCATGGCCTCGTTCCAGAACGGCATCACGCGCTCGACGGTGTCTTTCAGGCATTCCGTCAGCGGCACCTGCTCGGCCGGCAGCTTGGCGTAGCGGATGTCGCCGCGCTCGCTGCGCGGATCGGTCGCCTCCAGCGAGGGTGGGGGGGTGTCGTAGCTGCGGCGCCAGACCAGCACCTGCGCGTCGCCGTACTGCTTGGCCATGTCGGCCTTGTTCAGCCCCTGCAGTGCACCATAGTGGCGCTCGTTCAGGCGCCAGCTGTGCACCACGGGCAGCCAGGTGCGGTCCATTTCATCCAGCACGTGCCACAGCGTACGGGTGGCGCGCTTGAGTACGCTGGTGTAGGCCACGTCGAACTCGTAGCCCTCGGCGCGCAGCAGACGGCCCGCGGTCTTGGCCTGCTCGATGCCGGTCTCCGTCAGGTCCACGTCGGTCCAGCCGGTGAAACGGTTTTCTAGATTCCAGGTCGATTCGCCGTGGCGGATCAGAACGAGTTTGTGCATGGTGGTCTGAGAAGTGGGGCCGCGAGGCCGGTAAGGGCTTGGCGCGGCCACCGGGGTGGCCGCGTTGGCGGCATTTTAAAATCTATGTGTCCGGCCAGCCGGTCGGCATATGCAACAAGAAGGCTCAGATGAATTTTGTGATCGACAACTGGATGTTGTTTTCGGTGGCGCTGGTGTCTGGCGCCATGCTGGTGTGGCCCATGCTGGCCGGTGCGACCAGCGCCGGCGCGGTGACGCCCAATGGCGCGGTGCAGATGATCAACCGCGAAAAAGCCGTGGTGGTGGATGTCGGCGACGCTGAGGAATATGCCTCTGGTCACATCGTCGGTGCGCGCAATGTGCCGCTGGCCCAGCTCGACGAGCGCCTGCCCGCCACGGTGAAAAACAAGTCGCTGCCGCTGCTGCTGGTCTGCCCGACCGGCGCGCGCGCCAACAAGGCCGTGGCCGCAGCCAAGAAGCTGGGCTACGAGAACGCCCAGGCCATTGGCGGTGGCATGAAGGGTTGGCGGACCGCCGGCCTGCCGGTGGAGAAAGCGTGATGCAAGCCGTCCGCATGTACACCACCGCCGTCTGCCCCTACTGCATCCGCGCCAAGCAGGTGCTCAAGGCCAAGGGCGTGCTGCAGATCGAGGAGATCCGCATCGACACCGACCCGGCGCAGCGCCAGGCCATGATGGAGCAGACCGGCCGGCGCACCGTGCCGCAGATCTTCATCGGCCAGACGCACGTCGGCGGTTGCGACGACCTGATCGCGCTGGACAGCCGTGGCGGCCTGGTGCCGATGCTGCAGGCGGCTTGAGCCATCGGCGGAGTGCCTTGGCGCTCGCGCGCTGCGGTGCCAGGCCCTTCGGGTGGCCGCCAGAGCCCTCCGCCGGGGCCATAATCGCCGGCTGATCGCGCCCGCCGTGGGCTTGACCCGGCGGGCTTTGTTGTGAACCCAGAAAGTATTTGCCATGGCCGAGTCCCAAGATCCCGTCTTCCAGATCCAGCGCGTCTACCTGAAAGAGGCGTCGATCGAACAGCCCAACTCGCCCGCCATCCTGATGCAGCCGGATCAGCCGCAGGTCGACATCCAGCTGGGTGTTGACGGTGGCGCGGTCAGCGAAGGCGTCTTCGAAGTCACCGTGACCGCCACCGTCCACACCCGCGTGGGCGACAAGACGATGTTCCTGGTCGAAGCCAAGCAGGCCGGCATCTTCGAGATCCGCAATCTCTCGCAGGAGCAGATGGGCCCGATCATGGGCATCGCCTGCCCGCAGATCGTCTACCCGTACCTGCGCGGCAATGTGGCCGACCTGATCCAGCGCGCGGGCTTTCCGCCCGTGCACCTGGCGGAAATCAACTTCCAGGCCATGTACGAGCAGCAGCAGGCCCAAGCGGCCGCGGCCAGCAACGGCGCGGCGCCCACGGCGCTGCAGTAAACCAAGTGCGGCGCGCAGCAGTCGGGCGATGAAGATTGCGGTGCTCGGCGCTGGTGCCTGGGGCACTGCGCTGGCCATCAGCGCGTGCCGCCAGAGCGGCGCACACACGGTCTCGCTATGGGCGCGCGATGCGGCCCAGGTGGCCCAATTGCGCAGCGAGCGCGTCAACGCGCGCTACCTGCCCGGTGCCGCCTTGCCCGACACGCTGCAGCTGCATGATGGGCCAGCCCAGGCCCTGTGCGCCGGCCAGGACTTGCTGATCGTCGCCACGCCCATGGCGGCACTGCGCGGCATGCTGCAAACGCTCAGCCCCGCCGGCCTGCCCATGGCCTGGCTGTGCAAGGGATTCGAGGCCGCGGGCGCCGGTGGCCCCGGTGCCAGCCTCGGCATGCTGGGCCATGAGATCCATGAGCAGGTCGCGGCCCCCGGCCACGCCGGCTTCGGGGTGCTGAGCGGCCCCAGTTTTGCCCAGGAAGTGGCCGCCGGCCAGCCGACCGCGCTGGTCGCTGCCAGTGCCGACGCTGCCTTGCGCGAGTTGCTGGTGCAAGCCTTTCACGGCCCCACGTTGCGCATCTACAGCAGCGACGATGTCATCGGCGTGGAAGTCGGCGGCGCCGTCAAGAACGTGCTGGCGATTGCCACCGGGCTTTGCGATGGTCTGGCGCTGGGCTTGAACGCGCGCGCCGCGCTGGTCACGCGTGGCCTGACCGAAATGACCCGTCTGGGCCTGGCGCTGGGCGCCCGCGCCGAAACCTTCATGGGACTGGCCGGCCTGGGCGATCTGGTGCTGACGGCGACTGGCGACCTCAGCCGCAACCGGCAGGTCGGCCAACTGCTGGCGCGCGGCATGAGCTTGTCGCAGGCCGTGGCCTCGCTCGGGCATGTGGCCGAGGGCGTGTACAGCGCGCGCACCGTCGTGCAGCGCGCCCGCGCGGCCGGTGTCGCGATGCCGATTGCCGAAGGGGTGCTGGCCCTGCTCGACGGCCAGGTGCAACCGGCCCAGGCTGTCGCTGCGTTGATGGCGCGGGGCCCGGCGGCCGATGGGGTCTGATCAGGCGGCGGGGCTGTAGGCCAGCCGCACGTAGATCGGCGCGAAAGCCTCGGCCTGCACGATCTCCACCAGCGTCTCCTTGGCCAGCTCCAGCAGCGCGATGAAGGTCACGACCAGCACCGCGCCGCCCTTGGCCGGGTTGAACAGCTCCTCGAACTCCACGAACTTGCGGCCCTGCAGCGCGCGCAGCACCTGGCTCATGTATTCGCGCACAGACAGTTCTTCGCGCGTGATCTTGTGGTGCTGAACCAGCTTGGCGCGCTTCAAGATGTCGCGCCAGGCCTCCTGCAGGTCGGCCAGGTGCACTTCGGGGAACCGTGGCTGCAGCGATTGCTCGATGTAGACCTCGGCCTTCAGGAAGTCACGGCCGAACTGCGGCAGCGCATTGAGCCGCGCGCCGGCCAGCTTCATCTGCTCGTACTCCAGCAGGCGGCGCACCAGCTCTGCGCGTGGGTCTTCCGGCTCCAGGCCCTCGGCCACCTTCTTGGGCGGCAGCAGCATGCGCGATTTGATTTCGATGAGCATCGCCGCCATCAGCAGATACTCGGCCGCCAGCTCCAGGTTGCGGCTGCGGATCTCCTCGACATAGACCAGGTATTGCCGCGTGACCCCGGCCATGGGGATGTCCAGGATGTTGAAGTTCTGCTTGCGGATCAGGTAGAGCAGCAGGTCCAGCGGGCCTTCGAAGGCTTCGAGGAAGACCTCCAGTGCGTCCGGCGGGATGTAGAGATCCTGCGGCATGGCGAACAGCGGTTCGCCATACAGGCGGGCCAGCGCGACCTGGTCGACCACCTCGGGCATGGATGCGGCGCCCGCGCCCGCAGGCCGCAGCAGTTCGGACGTCACGCGTGCAGCGGCTGCGCGATCAGGTGTTGTCGGTCTGGTAGACGTAGGGCTTCTGCGCCACTTGCGCGCTGCGGTACTGCGACCAGGTGGTGCGGTCAACCGCCTTGTCCCACAGCAGGGCGCGGCCGGCGCGCTGGCGCGCTTCCAGGTCGGGCTGCTGTGCTTTCAGCTGGTCGATGAACTGCGTGGCGTCGGATTGGTAGTCGGGGCGGCGAAAGATGGACATAAACTGAACCTCGGTTTCCGCGAATTTTACGGGGGTGGCATGGCGGCTGGTTGGCGAAGAAAAATCTGGTGGGCGGCGGCGCTGTCCACGCTGTTGTTGGCGGCCTGCGATCCGCAGCGCATCGATGCGCTGCAAGAGGGCGTGGCCACCGAGGCCGACGTGCGCAAGCAGTTCGGCGAACCCGAGAAGATCTGGGACGCCCCCGGCGGCGCTCGCACCTTCGAGTACAGCCGCCAACCGGCCGGCCACCGCAACTACATGATCACCATCGGCGCCGACGGCAAGATGAGCGCCCTGCGCCAGGTGCTGACGCCCGAGAACTTCGCCCGTGTGGAGCCCGGCATGATGATGGAAGACGTGCGCAAGATGCTCGGCAAGCCGATGAAGGTCACGCCCTACGAGCTCAAGCGCGAGGTGGTGTACGACTGGCGCTACCTGCAGGGGTCCAACACGTCCATGGTGTTCAGCGTGGTTTTCAATACCGACTACCGCGTGCTGCGCACCGGCTCCATTCCAGACCCTGAAGCACCGGAGAACAAAGTCCAGTAGGGCGCCCTGCTGGGCGGCCGGGCTGCGGTGAGCGCCTGTTCGGGCGGCCGGGCGTGGCTCAGATCTCGGCCGAGGGCCGCTGCTGCGCCAGCTCCGCAGAAAACCCCGAGCGCTCGAACACCTGGCCCGGCTGCTCCTGCAGCGCTTCGACCCGCAGCGTGCCGCCGCGCAGCAGCACCGCCTTGTGCAGCTGGCGCAGCGCGTCCAGGCCCGAGGTGTCCAGCGACACCAGCTGCAGCGCATCCAGCACCACAGTCAAGCCGCGCGGGCCGGATTCCACCTCCTGCATGGCGTGGTCGATCTGCGCGACAGCGCCGAAGAACAGCGCGCCATAGAGCTTGTAGGTGACCACGTCGCCCTCCTGCCCCACGCGCTCGACGCGGAACAGCGCGCTCATGCGCCGAATGAACAGCCCGCAGGCCAACAGCAGCCCCACCTGCACCGCCACCGTCAGGTCGAACACGACCGTCAGCAAGAACGTGCCCAGCATCAGCAACTGGTAGTGGCCGCTGTAGCGGCGCAGATGCGCGAATTCACGCCACTCGCCCATGTTCCAGGCCACATACAGCAGGATGCCGGCCAGCACCGCCAGCGGCACATACAGCGCAAGCGGCGCCGCCACCAGCACCACCAGCAGCAGCGTCAGCGCATGCACCATGCCGGCCACCGGCGAGGTGCCGCCCGAACGCACGTTGGTCACGGTGCGGGCGATGGTGCCGGTGGCCGGCATGCCGCCGAAGAACGGCGTGATGATGTTCGCCACGCCCTGGGCCATCAGTTCCTGGTTCGGGTCGTGTCGGGGCAGGCCCGACATCTGGTCGGCGACGCGCGCGCAGAGCAGCGACTCGATGGCGCCCAGCAGCGCAATCGTCAGCGTGGGCGTCAGCAGCAGCTTGACCGTCTCCCATGAGAAGGCCGGCAACGCAAACGCGGGCGCGCCCTGCGGAATGCTGCCGAAGCGCGAGCCGATGGTCTCCACCGGCAAGTTCAGTGCCCAGGCCGCCACGGTCAACGACACCAGCGCGACGATCGGCCCCGGCATGCGCGAGGCCGCGTTCAGCGCACGCTGTTCCACCTTCGAACTGGCCACGCTGTGCAGCACCGTGTGCACTGCCTGGTTCAGGCGCGAGGTGTCGGCGAACAGGCGCGGCCAGATCAACAGGCCTAACAAGCTGATCAGCCCCAGCGCGCAGGCGTAGAGGTTCACGCTGTGCAGGTGCGAGCCGATGGCGTTCAGCTGGGCGAAGAAGTCCGCCGGCATCTTGGCGATCGACAGGCCCAGGAAATCCTTGACCTGCGACAAGGCGATCAGCACGGCGATGCCGTTGGTGAAGCCGATCACGATGCTGACCGGCACAAAGCGCACCAGCCGCCCCAGGCGGAACAGGCCCATCAGGAACAGCAGCACGCCCGCGCAGGCGGTGGAGATCAGCAGGTTGGCCAGGCCATAGCGCTCGACGATGCCGTAGACGATGACGATGAAGGCGCCGGCCGGCCCGCCGATCTGCACGTGCGAGCCGCCCAGCAGCGAGATCAGGAAGCCGGCGATGATGGCCGTCCAGATGCCGGCCTCGGGCTTGAGCCCGGAGGCGATGGCAAACGCCATGGCCAGCGGCAGCGCGACGATGCCCACCGTGACACCGGCGCCCACGTCCTTCAGCAGCCGCTCGCGCTTGTAGCCCTGAAGCACATCGAGCAGACGAGGGCGAAAGCGCGCGAGCTGGATGGGGGGCGACATGGGGTTGCATTGTGGCCTCCCCATCCGTATTTTTGGCGCCTGGGCGCCGGCTGCGCAGCGGCCGTCAGTCCGTTGCGCGCAACACTGTCGCGTTCGGCAACACGGTGCCTTCGCAGGCACCGAACCCGATGCGCGCCGCGCCCGGCCGCTCGCACCAGCCGCGCAGCACCACGCTGTCGCCATCCTCCAGCCAGGTGCGCGTCTCGCCGTTGGGCAGTTGCACCGGTTGCTTGCCGCCCGAGGTCAGCTCGATCAGCGCACCGGCCTGGTCCAGCGTCGGGCCGGACAGGGTGCCCGTTCCCAGGAAATCGCCGCTCTGCAGGTTGCAGCCGTTCACGGTGTGGTGCGTCACCATCTGGGCCACCGTCCAGTAGGCGTGGCGGTAGCTGGTCTGCACGATCTGCGCCGGCGCCGCGCCCGTCGCGCGCATGGCCTTGGTCTGCAGGTCGACGGCGAGCTGGATGTCGAACGCGCCGGCTGCACGGTTGTGGGCCGAGTCCAGATACGGCAAGGGCTGCGGGTCCGCAGCCGGGCGCTCGAACGCCACCCGGTATGGCGCCAGCGCCTGCAGCGTGACGATCCACGGCGAGATCGTCGTGGCGAAATTCTTCGACAGGAACGGCCCCAACGGCTGGTATTCCCAACCCTGGATGTCGCGCGCCGACCAGTCGTTGAGCAGGCACAGGCCGAACACATGGTCTTCGGCCTGTGCCATGTCGATCGGCTCGCCCAGCGCGTTGCCGGCGCCGATAAACACGCCCAGCTCCAGCTCGATGTCCAGCCGCTGGCAGGGGCCGAGCGTGGGCGCGGTGGCGCCGGGCGCCATGGCCTGGCCCATGGGCCGGCGGAAGCGCTGGCCCGACACGCCGATGCTGGAGGCCCGGCCGTGGTAGCCGATCGGCACCCATTTGTAGTTGGCGAGCAGCGGGTTGTCGGGGCGGAACTGCTTGCCGATGTTGGTGGCGTGGTGCACGGACGTGTAGAAGTCCGTGTAGTCGCCGATGCGGGCCGGAACAGAGTATTCAGCCTCGGCTTGCGGCACCAGGCAGGCACGCCATGCGGCTTGGTGCGGTGTGCCGACGCGCAGCCCGGCCGACAGTGCGTGGCGCAACGCGCTCCAGGCCGCCGGGCCGAGTGCCATCAGCGCATTCAGCTGCGCCTGGCTGGCTGCCTCTGCGGCCGTGGCGGCCAGGCCCTGCAGCGTGCCGCTGCGGTGCAGGGCGGCCAGGTCCAGCACCTGGTCGCCGATGGCTACACCGCCCCGGTACGGCTCGGCAGAACCCTCGCGGCGAAAGCTGGCAAAGGGCAGGTTCTGGATCGGGAAGTCCGAGCCGCTCTCGTGGGCCGATGCGACCCAGCTGCGCAGGCCAACGTCGTGCGTGGCGTCGATCATGCAGTTCCTCCGAACTCCTTGGCATGCAGGAACGCCGCATGCTTGGGCGCACGCTTGGTCTTGGACCAGTCCTCCAGCATGTCCCACTTCACGGCATCGAGCCTCTGGATCATGGCCTCCTCCTGCGGGTCCGGGCACGCCAGTTCCACGCGGTGGCCATTCGGGTCGAAGAAGTAGATCGAGTGGAACGCGCCGTGGTCCGTCACGCCCAACACCGGCACGCCCTTGGCTTGCAGGTGCGCTTTGAATTCCAGCAGCTCGGCGCGGTCCTTCACGCGAAAGGCGATGTGCTGCACCCAATCCGGCGTGTTCGGGTCGCGGCCCATGGGCGGCTGCGTGGGCAGCTCGAAGAAGGCCAGCACGTTGCCCTGGCCGGCGTCCAGGAAGACGTGCATGTACGGGTCGGGCGCCTTGGTCGAGGGCACCAGGTCTTCGGCAATCGCCAGCACGAAATCCATGTGCAGCATGTCGCCATACCAGAGCACGGTTTCCTTGGCGTCCTTGCAGCGGTAGGCGACGTGGTGGATGCGGTCGATTTTCATGAGAGGGCTCCTGGTTGCATGTCGGTTCGGGTCTCGTCGATGGCCTGCACTTCGATCTCCACCGCCACGCCAAACGCCAGCTGCGCCTGCACCAGGCTGCGCACCGGGAAGCGGCCTTCCTGAAAGTAGCTGCGGTAGACCGCGTTGAAGGCGGCGAAGTCGGCCAGGTCGCGCAGCCAGACCGTGGCCTTGACGACGCCGTGCAGCGAGCTGCCCAGGCCGTCGAGCGTGCTCGCGATGCTGCGCAGCACGGCGTGGGTTTGCTCTTCGATGCTGCCGGTGTGCGGCTTGCCGGCCGCGTCGAACGGGATCTGGCCGGACAGCATCAGCAGGCCGCCTGCGCGCACGGCGGTAGAGAACGGCATGGGGCCGGGCGCGGGGTAGAAGACGGGGGTGGATGGCATGGCAGTTCCTCAGGCGACTTGCTGCATGGGTTGCAGGGCCTGGGGCGGCGTCACGAACCGATAGGCCGCATACAGCGCCCCGATCCACACCGGGATTGCCAGCGCCGAACCGCGGATGGCCGGCGTCAGCAGCATCACACCGATGACCAGCGCCATGGCGGCCAGGCAGATGTAGTTGGACACCGGTGCGAACGGCGCGCGGAACGCCAGCTGCAGGTTGCTGCTGCGCGCAGCCTGGCGAAAGCGCAGGTGCGTGACGATGATGACGACCCAGGTGATGACCAGCGCGGCGACGATCAGCGACATCAGCAGCTCGATCAGCCCATCGGGCGCCACGTAGTTCAACACCACGCACAGGCCGGTGGCGATGCCCGGGTAGACGATGGCGCGCACCGGCACACCGCGCTTGTTGACCTGCATCAGCGACTTGGGCGCATTGCCTTCACTGGCCATGCCGTAGAGCAGTCGGCTGTTGCTATAGACCATGCTGTTGTAGACCGACAGCGTGGCCGTCAGGATGACGAAGTTCAACACGTGAGCCGCCAGGTTCTGGCCGATGCCCGAGATCACCAGCACGAAGGGGCTGTTGCTATAGGTGTCGCCGCCGGCCTTGAGCTGCGCGACCAGGTCCGTCCAGGGCGTCAGCGACAGCAGCACCGCCATGGAGCCGACATAGAAGATCAGCACGCGCCAGACCAGCTGGTTGATGGCCTTGGGAATCACCTTGCGCGGCTGCTCGGTCTCGGCCGCTGCGAAGCCCAGCATCTCGACACCGCCGAACGCGAACATGATGAAGGCCAGCGACATGACCAGGCCCGAGATGCCGTTGGGCATGAAGCCGCCGTGCGTCCACAGGTTGCTGACGCTCTGCGTCGGGTTGCTGGTGGTCGACAGCAGGTAGATGCCGGTGCCGATCATGGCCACCACGGCGACGACCTTGATCAGCGCGAACCAGAACTCGAACTCCCCGTAGGCCTTCACGTTGATGAAGTTCACCGCGTTGATCACCACGAAGAACACCGCGGCCGTGGCCCAGGTCGGGATCTCGGGCCACCAGTACTGGATGAACTTGCCGCACGCCGTCAGTTCCAGCATGCCGACCAGCACGTACAGCGCGACGCAGTTCCAACCCGACAGGAAGCCTGCGAACCGGCCGAGGTGCCGGTTGGCAAAGTAGCTGAACGAGCCGGCGTTGGGCGCCTCGACCAGCATCTCGCCCAGGAACCGCATGATCAGAAAGATCAGCGCGCCGGCGATCGCGTAACCCAGCAGCACGGATGGGCCGGCCATCTCGATGATGCCGGCGGAGCCCAGGAACAGGCCGGTGCCGATGGTGCCGCCCAGCGCGATGAGCTGGATGTGGCGGCTCTGCAGCTTGCGCTCCAGATGGCCGTTGGTGGTGGGGGTCATGGCGTGGTGCTCCTGTGTGCGCACGTAGCGCAGGGGGCGAACGGGTGGGTCATGGAGTCGTCTCCTCGGGTCAAGGGGTGGGGGTGGTTGCCGGGGGCTTGTGGCCCCCGTGGGGGGAATTACTGTTCGGCCTTGCCGCGCCACATGTCCCAGGCCAGCGTGAGGCCCACGCCGACATCGCGCACCGGGCGCGGGGGGATGTAGTTGGCCGTGCCCTGGACCAGGAAGTCGTCGATCAGCGGGTTCTTGTGGCCCAGCGCGTGGTCGGCGATCAGCATGCCGGCCGCCGTGTGGCGCACGATGCCCGAGCCGTTGCAGCACGAGGCAGCCCACGCCTGCGGGCCGATCTGGTCGAAGGCCGGCGCGTGGTTGTGCGAGACCGCCAGCCAACCCATCCAGAAGTGCTCCAGCTCGATGGCGCCGAGCTGCGGGAAGCGGCGGCGCAGCAGCTCCAGGTTCATGGCGCGGGCCTCGTCGCGCCGCACGTCGTCCGTGCGCAGCGTGGGCGAATACTCGAAGCCCTGGCGGATCATCAGCCGCTTGTCGGCCGTCAGACGTACGGTGGAGCCGGCCACGCCGTGCGCAGGTGTCACGCCCCAGATCGGTTCCGTGCCGAGTTGGGCCATCTGCGCCGTGTTCAGGCGGTGCGTCAGGCTGGCGAACAGCAGCACCGGCACCTGGCGCTCGCGGAACACACCGAAGGATTGCGAATAGGCGTTGACCGTCAGGATCACGCGGCCGGCGCGGATACGGCGGCCCTGGGCCGTGCGCACATAGGGGTTGGCGCCCTTCAGTTCGACCTCGACCACCGGCGTGTTCTCGTACAGCTGCACCTGTTCCGGCAGGCTGTCGGCCAGGCCGCGCACCAGCGCCGCAGGGTTCAGCAGCCGCGTGCCGGGGGTGTAGACGCCGGCTGCGTAGTAGCTGGTGCCCAGCCGCTTGCGCAGCGCATCGCGGTCGAGGTAGGCGTAGGGCTCGGCCCAGGCGTCCAGGTTGCGGGTGTAGGGCTTGAGCGCGTCTGCCGCGACCTCGTCGGTCACGGCCACGTGGTAGCGCCCGCGCCGCGCCCAGTCGCACTGGATGCGGTGCTCGGTCACCAGGCGTTCCAGCGCGTCCATGGCGAAGCGGTTGACCTTGATGACGCGGCGGCCCTCTTCGACGGCGGAATCCGATGGGGCCGAGCTGTGCGGCAGGTCGATGGCAAAACCGGAGTTGCGGCCCGAGGCGTTTTCGCCCACCACGCCGGCATCGACCACGGCGATGCTGGCGTGCGGCTCCTGTTTGGCCAGCTGCCGTGCGGCGGCCAGGCCGGCATACCCGGCGCCGATGACGAGAAAGTCCACCTCCAGGTCCTGCTGCAACGGCGCGCTTGGCTGGCGCGGGGCGAGCAGGGCGCTCCAGCCGTTGGTGTTGTCGTCGATGGGCAAGCGGTCGATATCGCGGGGCATGGGTAGTTTCCGGAAGGGGTGGCGCCTTGTGGGCGAGTCCGGAAATTGTGCAGTATCAATAACTTATTATTGTTTAGTAGTTAGCCCTATGGACAAGCTTTTGGAAAGCAGATATGCGCGAAGGGCTTGCGGGCGCCGCCTCCATATCAATTTATTATTTGTGCATGACCCTCCGCCGCAGCAGCACACCTTTGGACGAAACCCGTGTGCGCACACCGCAGAGCGAGCGTGTGGAGGTCACCCGCCGCAAGATCATCGACGCCGCGCTGACGCTGTTGCGCGAGGAGGGCTTCAAGAGCGCCACGCTTCAGGCCATCGCGCGGCGTGCCGAGGTGAGCATGGGGGCGCTGCAGCACCATTTCGAGAGCCGGGACGTGTTGATGGAGCACCTGGTGGCCGAGGTGATGGCGCCGCTGGGCGACCAGGGCGGCGTCTGGCCCGACCCGGCGCTGCCGTTGCCCGAGCGCGCGCAGCAGTTCGTCGAGCGCGCCTGGCAACACATCTTCGGCGCGCCCAACTACCAGACGGCCTGGAGCCTGTTCTTCGGCTGCAAGGCCATCCCCTCGTTGTTCGCGCGCATCGAAAACTACCGCGAAGAGGTCGACCGGGGCTTCTACACCCAGTTTTTCACGGCCTTCCCCGAACTGCTCACGCACCCGCACCGGCAAGGCGTGGCGTCGGTGGTGTTCTCATCGCTGCGTGGCGCGGCCGTGCAGGAGCTGTTCACGGTCGATGCGGCGGAGAAGGAAGGCAGCTTGGTGGTGCTGGCCGAATTGATCGTCGGGGCTTGCGTGCACCATGCACATTGAAGGGCGAGGTTCCTGCGCTCAACCGGTCAGCACGACGCGCCGTCGACAGGGCCGAGGGTATCGGGTGGCCCCTGCAGCGAAATAAAGTGGAGGTACGCGCCCAGCGCGGACCGGGGGACATTCGCGGAAGGGGCCACCCGGTGGCCTCGGCCCGCCGCCCACAGGCTTGGCAGCGAGCCTGAACCAACCAAGGCCGCCAGGAGAGCCAGCTATTCGTCCGTGGGCGTAGACGTCGGCGTCACCGCATCCACCGCCGCGCCCACGGCCTTGCCTGTCAGCTTGACCGTGCCCACAGCGACGTCGGCCGCCACGCCGACCACCGTGGCACCCACTCCCACCACGGCACCGGCGACCGTGACCACGGCGCACCCGCCCAGCAGCAGGCTGCACAGGGCGGCGATGACGGCGGCGCGTGTCATCACCGCACCCGCATGCCTGGCTGTGCGCCGGGCCAGGGTTCCAGCACGTGGATGCCGGGCTGGGTTTTCTCGTCCGCGTGGCTGGCGGCCAGCACCATGCCTTCGCTGATGCCAAACTTCATCTTGCGCGGCGCCAGGTTGGCCACCAGCACCGTCAGCTTGCCGACCAGTTGCTCGGGCTGGTAGGCGCTGGCGATGCCGCTGAAGACATTGCGGGTCGTGCCCTCGCCGGCATCCAGCGTCAGGCGCAGTAGCTTGGTCGAGCCCTCGACCTTCTCGCAGGCCACGATCCTGGCGATGCGCAGGTCGATCTTGGCGAAGTCGTCGATGCCGATGGTGGGGGCGATCTCCTCGCCGCCGGGCAACAGCTGCTCGGGCTCGGCCGCAGCGGGCGGCTCGAACAGGGCGTCCAGCTGCTTGATGTCCACGCGTTGCATCAGGTGCTGGTAGCTGCCGATCTGGTGGCCCGGTCCCAGCAGGAGCGCCGCGTCGCTGAACTGTTCGGGCGGCACGATCAGGAAATGGGCCACCTCGGCCGCCACCTGCGGCAAGATGGGCTTCAGATAGATCGCCAGCAGGCGGAAGGCCTCGATGCAGACCGTGCAGACCTCCTGCAGCCGAGCGGTGTGATCGGGCTGCTTCGCCAGGTCCCAGGGCTTGTTGGCATCGATGTAGGCGTTGACGCGGTCCGCCAGCGCCATGACCTCGCGCACCACGCGCGCTGTGTCGCGCACCTCGTAGTGCTGGGCCAGCGGGGCGGCTTCGTCCTGCAACAACTGCAGCAGCGCGCGGCCCTCGGGCGGCACCTCGCCCAGCCGGCCGTCAAAACGCTTGGACAGGAAGCCGGCCGCGCGCGAGGCGATGTTCACGAACTTGCCGATCAGGTCGGCGTTCACGCGCGCCATGAAGTCGTCGCGGTTGAAGTCGATGTCCTCGTTGCGCCCGTTCAGCTTGGCCGCCAGGTAGTAGCGCAGCCACTCCGGGTTCATGCCCAGGTCCAGGTACTTCAGCGGGTCCAGGCCGGTGCCGCGGCTCTTGCTCATCTTCTCGCCGTTGTTGACGGTGAGGAAGCCGTGCACGCAGATCTTGTCGGGCGTCTTGCGGCCGCTGAACTTCAGCATCGCCGGCCAGAACAGCGTGTGGAAGGTCACGATGTCCTTGCCGATGAAGTGCACCTGCTCCAGCGACGGGTCGGCCATGTGCGCGGCGTAGTCGCGGCCGGTCTTGTCCAGCAGGTTCTTCAGCGAAGCCAGGTAGCCGATGGGGGCATCCAGCCACACATAGAAGTACTTGCCCGGTGCGTCCGGAATCTCGATGCCGAAGTAGGGCGCATCGCGCGAGATGTCCCAGTCGCCCAGGCCCTCGCTGGTGCTGCCGTCGGCGTTGGTCCGCACGGTGAACCATTCCTTGACCTTGTTCGCCACCTCGCTCTGCACGTGCCGGCCGTTCTGCGTCCAGTCCTGCAGAAACTCCACGCAGCGAGCGTCCGAAAGTTTGAAGAAGAAGTGTTCGGAGTTCTTCAGCACCGGCTGCGCGCCGGACAGCGCCGAATAGGGCGCGATCAGATCGGTCGGCGCGTAGACCGTGCCGCAAACCTCGCAGTTGTCACCGTACTGGTCCTTGGCGTGGCACTTGGGGCATTCGCCCTTGATGTAGCGGTCCGGCAGGAACATGCCCTTGTCGGGGTCGAAGAACTGCTCGATGGTGCGCGTCTCGATCAGTCCGTTCGCCTTCAGATCGCGGTAGATCGCCTGGGCCAGTTCCGTGTTCTCCGGGCTGTGCGTGGAATGCCAGTTGTCAAATCGGATATGAAAGCCGTCCAGATACTGCTGACGGCCGGCGGCGATGGCGCCGACGAAGGCCTCGGGCGTCTGGCCAGCCTTCTCGGCCGCAATCATGATCGGCGCGCCGTGCGCGTCGTCGGCGCCCACGAAGTCCACTTGCGCGCCCTGCATCCGTTGGTGCCGCACCCAGATGTCGGCCTGGATGTACTCCATGATGTGGCCGATGTGGAACTTGCCGTTCGCGTAGGGCAGGGCGGTGGTGACGAAGAGTTTGCGTTGGGTCATGAGAGGCGCGGGCAGAAGAGCCTTGGATTCTAGGAGTGTGCGGGGCCGGTGACCTGCCCTCGGGCCCACGCCGTGCCAGCCTGGCCGGCGCTCATTCGGTCTAGAACTTGACAAATTCGAGGCCTGATTTGGTCCCGCTTTGTTACGATCTGCCGTGGTAGCCAAGGTTCGTCCCGTGCTCTGCCATCGGCGCAACGCCTGGCTGAACCTGGCCGTTGGTCCACCGAGTTGCCACTGGAGAGTGCCATGGCCCAGACACTGAACGCAGCCGCGCCAGCCACCGTGCGGCGCGCCTTGCTCGCCTTCTTGTCCCTGGGGGCGATCGGCAGCGCGTTCGGCCAGAGCGGCCCGGCCAAACCCAAAGACATCACGCTGGCGTCGGACACCTGGCACGACCTCACCCGCAAGGACGGCACTGGCCTGTACTTCGACCTGATCCGCGCTGTCTTCACCCGCGCGGGGGTGCAGGTCAGCACGCAAATCATGCCGTACGCCCGCACGGTGGCCATGGTGCGCGACAAGCGGGTGGATGCATGGGTGGCCTCGTTCATGAAGGAGAAGGATTTCCCGCTCTACCCCAAGTGGCACTTCGACCGCAACGCGCAGATGGTCGTCTACCGCGCCGATGCCGCCGCGCCGTTCAAGGACGAGAGCTCTCTGGCCAACCGCAAAGTGGCCTGGCTGCGCGATTTCGGGCTGGACCGCTACATCAAGGCGCCGATGCAGCCGACCGAGGTCGACACCATCGGCAGCGCGTTCGGCATGCTGGAGCGCAAGCGGGTCGATTTCTTCATCGGCGCCCAATCCGATCTGGCCGACCACATCCGCGACGCGAAGGTCGACATGTCCGCCTACCGCATGGAGTTTGTCATGCACCTGGGCCTGTACCTGGCCTTCGCCGACACGCCCAAGGGCGCAGCGCTGCGCACGATCTGGGATGCGGAAATGGAAACCTTGCACCGCGACCCGGCGTTCCGGGCGATCTACAAGAAGTACGGGATGGACATTCCGTTCGACCAATAGCACCTGCCGTGGTGGCGAACCGCTGGCCACAACGCCTTGCAGGCATGCGTTCGCTGCGCCACCGGTTTTTGCTGGTGGTGGTTCTGGTCACGTCACTGGCGCTGGGCCTGTTCGGCGCGATCGACTACAGGGACAGCAGCGCGCAGCTGCAGGGCCAGCTGGACCGGCAGATCGACGGCATCGCCGCGCGGCTGGCCGTCAGCCTGCCGCCGGTGCTGTGGCGGCTGGACAACCCGCAGGTCGAAAAGACCGTGGGCTCCGAGCTCGGCCCGCCCGAGATCGTGGCGATCGATGTGCTGGACGACAAACGGGCGATCGTGCTGCGCGCACACCGCGGCGGGCGCATGCAGTCTGCCGCGGCAGACGCCGTGCAGGCCGACTCCGCGCATGCCTTCCCGCTGACATTCGACAACGGCGGCACCCAGGAAAACCTGGGCCAGGTGGTGATCCACACCACGTACGCGCCCATCCGCGAACGCCTGGCGCGCGAACTGCAGCGCCTCGTGGTGCTGACGCTGGCGCTGAACCTCACTCTGATCGCGGCGATGTACTTCACGCTGCGCCTGCTGGTGCTGCGCCCGCTGTTCGAAGTGCGCGAAGCCTTGCGCGACATCGCCGCTGCCGATGCCGACCTGTCGCTGCGCCTGCCCGCAGGCAAGACCGAGGAGTTCGACGCCGTGGCGCACAACTTCAACGGCTTCGTGGAGCGGCTGGAAAGCGTCATGGGCGGCACGCTGGACGACGTGCAGTCCGCGATCGGCCGCGTCTCCGAGGGCAACCTGGCCCAGCCCATCGTCTCGGACAGCGCGGGCAGCGTCATGGGCCGGCTGGCCCGCATGCAGCAGAACCTGCTGCAGATGACCGAGGACCTGCGCCATGCCAAGACCCAGGCCGATGGGGCGAACCAGGCGAAATCGGATTTCCTGGCGAACATGAGCCATGAGATCCGCACGCCGCTGAACGCGATCATCGGCATGGCCTATCTGGCGGCCAAGGCCGATGCCGATCCGCGCCAGCTGAACTACGTGCGCAAGATCGAGCAATCGGGCCGGCACCTGCTGGCGCTGATCAACGACATCCTGGACTTCTCCAAGATCGAGGCGGGCAAGCTGGAGATCGAGCAGTCCCGCTTCACCCTCGCCTCGGTGCTGGACAACGTGGTCATGCTGCTGCAGGAGAAGGTGCGCTCCAAGGGGCTGGAGCTGGTCATCGACGTGGACCCGGACGTGCCCTGGGTGCTGGTGGGCGATTCGCTGCGGCTGGGCCAGATCATCATCAACTACTGCAACAACGCGGTGAAGTTCACCGAGCAGGGTGACGTCGTGGTGCGCGTGCGCCTGGTGGACGATGTGGGCGGCACGCTGCTGCTGCGCTTCGAGGTGCGCGACACGGGCATCGGGATGTCGGACCAGCAGATGGCGCCCCTGTTCCGCAGCTTCGCGCAGGCCGATACGTCCACCACCCGCAAGTACGGCGGCTCCGGGCTGGGGTTGGTCATCGCCAAGCGCCTGGCACAGCTGATGGGCGGCGAGGTCGGCGTCGAGTCCACGCTGGGCCGGGGCTCGAACTTCTGGTTCACGGCCCGGCTGGCCTGCGGCGTCGGCTCGCCACCCAGGGCCGACGGGCTTGCCGGCATGCGCGCGCTGGCGGTCGACGACAACGCACAGGCACGCCAGGCGCTGGTGCGCGCGCTGCAGACGCTGGGCCTGCAGGTGCAGGCGGTGGGCAGCGGGCCCGCTGCCCTGCGGGCCTTGAGGGAACAGCCGCCCGGGCAGGGCGTCTCGTGGATCTTTCTGGACGCCGAGATGCCCGGCATGGACGGCATCGCCACGGCTGGCGCCGTGCGTCGGCTGGCCCTGCAGCCCGCGCCCCGTCTGGTGCTGCTGGCTGCCTGCGGCAGTGACGAGCCGACCCAGGGGGCCACCGACGCCGGCTTCGTGCATGTGCTGGCCAAGCCGGTCGGCCTGGGCAATCTGGTCGAGGCACTGGTGCACGCTGGCAGCACGGCGCCCAAGCTGCCCGATGAGCCGTCGGAGCCCGACCCCCAGCACCAGCGCCGGCTGGCCGGCGCCCGCATCCTGCTGGTGGACGACAACGAGCTGAACCGGGAAGTGGCGACCGGGCTGCTGGAAGAACTCGACCTGGTCGTCGAGGTGGCCTGCAACGGCCAGGAGGCGGTGAACAAGGTGCGCGCAAACGACTACGACCTGGTGCTGATGGACATGCAGATGCCGGTCATGGGCGGCATCGAAGCCACGGTGGAGATCCGCCACACGCTGGGCCGCACCGACCTGTCCATCGTCGCCATGACCGCCAACGCCATGCAAAAGGACCTGGACCGTTGCCGCGCGGCCGGCATGGTGGACGTGGTCACCAAGCCCATCGACCCGGCGCACTTGTGGGCCGCACTGCAGCGCTGGACGCGTGAGCCGGTCGCCCGGCCCGAGCGCCCGCCCGCGCGGCTGGACCTGCGCGGCGTTGAAGACGGCACGCCGCTGCCGCAAGGCATCGAGGGCCTGGACACGCAGCTCGGCCTGCAGCGCATGGCAGGCAAGCGGGCGCTGTACCTGTCCGCGCTGCACCGCTTCGCGCAGAGCCAGCGCGGCATGGCCGGGCGCATCGGCGAGGCGCTGCCGCACGACGCCACACTGGCCGGCCGTCTGGCGCACACGCTCAAGGGCCTGGCCGGCACCATTGGCGCCGGCGCGCTGCAGTCGGCGGCCGGGCGGCTGGAACACGCCATCCTGGCGCCGGCACCGCCGGCCGAACAAGGTGCCGCGCTGGCCGAGACCGCCGCGTTGCTGGATCCCCTGGTCGCGCACTTGGAGGCCGCCCTGGACGCCGACCTGGCGGCCCCACCCGTGGCCCGCAGGCCGGCCCCACGGCCGGCGGTTGACGCGCACGCCGCCTGCGACCGGCTGGCCGAATTGCTCAGTGAAGGCAGCGCCGACGCGGTCGAGTATTGGGAGCGCCATGCCCAGTTGCTGACCTCGCTGCTGCCCGACGCCGCGCCCCTGATCGCCACGGCGCTGGCGGACTACGACTACGACGCGGCGCTGCAGGCGTTGCGCGCGGCCTGGCAACCCGCCAGCTGAGGGCAGCGCGGCAGCGCGGGCGCGTTGTTGCGCGTCGCCTAAACTCGCGCCCCCAAGGAGTCAATCAAGATGCCAGTCACGGAGCAGGCGCTGTTGCAGGCGCTCAAAGAGGTGGTCGACCCGAACACGGGCAAAGATCTCGTGTCCACCAAGGCCCTGCGCAACCTGGGCGTGCAGGGCGGCGCCGTCAGCTTCGACGTCGAGCTGGGCTATCCCGCCAAGAGCCAGATCCCGCTGCTGCGCGAGCGCCTGATCGCCGCCGCGCGCGCCGTGCCGGGCGTGGACAACGTGTCGGTCAACGTCACCAGCAAGATCACCGCCCATGCCGTGCAGCGCGGCGTGCAGCTGCTGCCCGGCGTGAAGAACATCGTGGCCGTGGCCTCGGGCAAGGGCGGCGTGGGCAAGAGCACCACCTCGGCCAACCTGGCGCTGGCGCTGGCCGCCGAGGGCGCCAGCGTGGGCCTGCTGGACGCCGACATCTACGGCCCCAGCCAGCCCATGATGATGGGTGTCTCGGGCAAGCCCCAGAGCAGCGACGGCAAAACCATGGACCCCTTGATCGGCCACGGCGTGCAGGTCATGTCCATCGGCCTGTTGGTCGACCAGGACCAGGCCATGATCTGGCGCGGCCCCATGGCCACGCAGGCGCTGGAGCAGCTGCTGCGCCAGACCAACTGGAAGGACCTGGACTACCTCATCGTCGACCTGCCGCCCGGCACCGGCGACATCCAGCTGACGCTTTCCCAGCGCGTGCCCATGACCGGCGCGGTGATCGTCACCACGCCGCAGGACATCGCGCTGCTGGACGCCAAGAAGGCCGTGAAGATGTTCGAGAAGGTCGGCGTGCCGATCCTTGGCCTGGTCGAGAACATGGCGGTGCACGTGTGCAGCCAGTGCGGTCACCACGAACACATCTTCGGTGCCGATGGCGGCAAGAAGATGGCGGCTCAGTACCAGCTGGACTACCTGGGCGCGCTGCCGCTGGCCATGAGCATCCGTGTGCAGGCCGACAGCGGCACGCCCACCGTGGTGGCCGAGCCGGATGGCGAGGTGGCCGCGATCTACAAAGCCGTGGCGCGCCAGGTGGCCGTGGCGATTGCGCAGAAGAACCGCGACTTCTCGTCCAAGTTCCCGACGATCACGGTGTCCAAGGACACCTGACGGGCCATGGCCCCCACGCTCCGCGATGCGTGTCGTCGTTGCCCCCCGAGGGGCCCGTCGGCCACCTTGGGGCGGCCCGGCGGCGGCTTGCGCCCATGAACCTGGCCTCGCTGCGCTACCTCGTCGCGCTGCACGAGCACCAGCACTTCGGCCGTGCGGCGCTGGCCTGCCACATCACGCAGCCGGCGCTGTCGAATGCTCTGCGCGCATTGGAGGCGGAGCTGGGCACGGCCATCGTCAAACGCGGCCGCAGCTACGCGGGCCTCACGCCCGAGGGCACGCTGGTGCTGGCCAGTGCGCAGCGCATGCTGCACGAGCGCGAGCGCCTGCAGCAGGAACTGGACAGCGCCGCCAACGCCCCCACTGGCCGGTTGCATCTGGGCGCCGTGCCCACGGCCATGCCCATCCTGGCGCGCTTTGCAGCGCTGCTGCAGGCGCGGCACCCGGGCATCGTGCCGGTGCTGCGTTCGCTGAGTTCACCGGAGATCGAGTCCGGGCTGGACAGCCTGGCGCTGGACCTGGGGCTGGGTTACACGGACCGCCTGCAGGCAGCCGGCGCGCCACGCCTGGTGGCGCTGCCGCAGTACACGGAGCATTACTTTCTGCTGCGGCGCAGGCGCACCCGCGCCACGGCGGGCCTGCGCTTCGGGCCGGCCATCGGCTGGGCCGAAGCAGCGCGCGGGCCGCTGTGCCTGCTGACACCGGAGATGCACAACCGCAGCATCGTCGACCTGGCCTTTGCTGCCGCCGGCGCCACGGTGCGCCCCGCCATCGAGACCAACTCCATCGCTGCGCTGGCGCTGGCCGTGCTGGCTGGCGAGGTCTGCAGCGTGATGCCGGGCGCGCTGGTCGGCACCATCCGCGGCGAGGGCGGGCTGGAGGCGCTGCCCCTGACCGGGCCGGAGGTGGGCACGCCGATCGGTTTCATGCTGGCACCCGGCGAACGCGGCACGCGCACGCTGCAGGCGGCACTGGCGCTGGCGGGCGAGGCCCAGTGGCTGGCCGTGGCGGCGGGGCACAGCGGGCGGTTGGTGTAGCACGCTGCGCGTGCGGGGGCAGGGCCGCCGCACAACGTACAAGGGTGCCGTGCGCCAGTGTCGCCATCCATATTGAGGATGCGCTGGCGCCGACGCCTGGGCCATCACCCCGCCAGCAACCCCGGCACATCCCATACCGGAACCACCTCCACGCCATCTTTCAGCGGGTAGCGCCGGGCCACCGGCGCCACCACCACGGTCTTGTGCGGCTGCAGATCGGCCACTGCGTGCCAGAAGCCCTTGGTCACCGTCGGCGCTGACGAGAACTTCACCTCCAGCGCAATGCGCCGGTTGCCCGCCTGGACCACGATGTCCATCTCGGCGCCGGCGGCGGTGCGGTAGAAACCCATCTCGGCGCCAGCCGGCAGGTGGGCCGCGACCTGCTCAACCACGAAGCCTTCCCACGAGGCGCCGACGATGGGGTGGCCCTGCAGGTCCGACAGGCTGGCGATGTGCAGCAGCGCATGCACCAGGCCGCTGTCGCGGATGTAGGTCTTGGGCGATTTCACGAGCCGCTTGCCGGTGTTGACGAGGAAGGGCTCCAGCCGGCGCACCATCATCGTGTCGACCAGCAGGCCCAGGTAGCGGATGGCCGTGTTGTGCGAGGCGCCGCCCAGCGCCATGGCCAGCTGCGAGGCATTGAACAGCTGGCCCTGCAGGTGCGCCAGCATGCGCCAGAAGCGGTGCAGCTGGTCGGCCGCCACGTCCACGCCCAGCTGCGGCAGGTCGCGCTGCAGGAAGGTCTGGATGAAGTCTTGCCGCCATGCATAGGACAGCTGCTCGTCCGGCGCGGTCTGGCTCAGCGGAAAGCCACCGCGCTGCCACAGCCGTTGCAGGCTCTGTAGGTCGGCCGGCAGCTCGACCGCCAGCAGCGGCGGCAGTTCCAGGTAGCCGACGCGGCCGGCCAGCGACTCGCTGCGCTGGCGCAGCAGCGCACCGGCTGCCGAGCCCAGCAGCAGGAAGCGGCCAGGGCGGCGGTGCGCATCGATCTCCGGTCGCAAGGCGGTGAACAGGTCGGGCAGCATCTGCACTTCGTCGAGCACCACCAGGCGCTCACGGTGCTGCGCCAGGAACAGTTCGGGCTCGGCCAGCTGCGCGCGGTCGCCGGCCCGCTCCAGGTCCAGCAGCAGGGCGCCCGGGTGCTGCGCCGCCAAGGTGTGCGCCAGCGTGGTTTTGCCGACCTGGCGTGGCCCCAGCAGCACCATGCCGGGGTAGAAGGCCAGCCGGGCTTGCAGGGTTGGCAGCAGCAGACGATCCAGCATCCTTGTATTTTGTCAGTGGGCATGACAATTTACAAGGATTCAGTGGGCGATGCTGGACGCCGTGCGGACATTCGCAGCTTGAATCACCCCATGTGCCGATTGAATTTGACCGGGCAACGGGGCCTCGCGACACTGGGCGTCTTCGCGCGAAAGAGACCACGATGACAGAAGAATCGACGCAAACCGTCCACCGGCTGGTGGCGGCGCACGCGCAGCAGCCTGGCGCGCTGTTGCCGTTGTTGCATGCCGTGCAGGATGCGTTGGGCCATGTGCCCGACGACGCCGTGCCGGCCCTCGCCGAGGGCCTGAACCTCTCGCGCGCCGAGGTGCATGGCGTCATTACCTACTACCACCACTTCCGCCGCGCGCCGGCCGGCCGCCATGTGCTGCAGGTGTGCCGCGCCGAATCGTGCCAGGCCATGGGGGCGGACGCGCTGTGGGCCCATGCCTGCGAGCGGTTGGGGGTGGGCGAGGGCGGCACCAGCGCCGATGGCGCGGTCACGCTGGAGCCGGTGTACTGCCTGGGCCTGTGCGCGATGTCGCCGGCCGTGGCGATGGACGAAGCGCCGCGCGCGCGCATGTCGGCGCCGCGGCTCGATGCACTGCTGCAGGGGGTGGGCGCATGAGTGCCGGCCCGCTGCCCGCAGGCGTTGGCAATGCCGTGCTGCAGGCCGAAGGTTCTGGCATGCCCGTCCGCCTCTATGTGCCTTGCGACAGCGCCGCGCTGGCCGTCGGTGCCGACGACGTGGCAGCCGCCTTGCGCGCCGGAGCGCAAGCGCGCGGGCAGACGGTGGAGATCGTGCGCAACGGCTCGCGCGGCCTGTTCTGGCTGGAGCCGATGGTCGAGGTCGTCACGCCCCAGGGCCGCGTGGCCTACGGGCCGGTCGATGTGTCCGATGTCGAGGGCCTGCTCGACGCCGGGCTGCTGCAGGGCGCGCCGCACGCGCTGTGTCACGGCCCCACCGAGCAGATGCGCTGGCTGCAGCAGCAGGAGCGCGTGACCTTCGCGCGCATGGGCGTCACCGATCCGCTGTCGCTGGCCGACTATGAGGCCCACGGCGGCCTGGCCGGCCTGCGCCGCGCGCTGGCGCTGCCTGCCGCCGACGTCGTGGCGCAGGTGCTGGACTCGGGCCTGCGCGGGCGCGGCGGTGCCGCATTTCCGGCCGGCATCAAGTGGAAGACCGTGGCCGCCGCCCAGGCGGCACAGAAATACGTCTGCTGCAACGCCGACGAGGGCGACTCGGGCACCTACTCCGACCGCATGGTGATGGAGGGCGACCCGTTCATGCTGATCGAAGGCATGGCCATTGCCGGCATCGCGACCGGCGCCACGATGGGCTATGTCTACGTGCGCTCCGAGTACCCGCATGCAATTGCCGTGCTGAACCAAGCCATCGCCCACGCCCGCGCGGCCGGCTGGCTGGGCACCGACATCCTGGGCACGGGCCATTCCTTCGACCTGGAGGTGCGCAAGGCCGCCGGCGCTTACGTTTGCGGTGAAGAGACCGCGATGCTGGAAAGCCTGGAGGGCAAGCGCGGCCTCGTGCGCGCCAAGCCCCCGCTGCCGGCGCTGCAAGGCCTGTTCGGCCAGCCCACGCTGATCCACAACGTGATCACGCTGGCATCCGTCCCGCTGATCCTGGCGAAGGGCGCCGCGTTCTACCGCGACTTCGGCATGGGCCGTTCGCGTGGCACGCTGCCGATCCAGCTGGCCGGCAACATCCAGCGTGGCGGCCTGGTCGAGAAGGCCTTCGGCGTCACGCTGCGCGAGCTGGTCGAAGGCTTCGGCGGCGGCACGGCCAGCGGTCGGCCCATCAAGGCCATCCAGGTCGGCGGCCCGCTGGGTGCCTATGTGCCACCGGAACATTGGGACTTGCCGCTGGACTACGAAGCCTACGCGGCCGTCGGCGCCGTCGTGGGCCATGGCGGCATCGTGGTGCACGACGACACGGCCGACATGGCCAAGCTGGCGCGCTACGCCATGGAGTTTTGCGCCATCGAGTCCTGCGGCAAATGCACGCCGTGCCGCATTGGCTCCACACGCGGTGTCGAGGTGATCGACCGCATCACGAACGGCACGGCGCAGACGCGGCCGCAGCAAGTGGTCTTGTTGCGCGACCTGTGCGACACCATGGTCCACGGCTCGCTGTGCGCCATGGGCGGCATGACGCCATTCCCGGTGCTGTCGGCGCTGGACCACTACCCCGAAGATTTCGGCCTGGCCGCGCCCACCGCGCGTGCCGCCTGAGGAGACCCCCATGCTCGACCATCTCAGAGAACTCGACTACGGCACACCGGCCAGCCGCTCGACCGAAGAAGTCACGCTCACCATCGACGGCGCTCAGGTCACGGTACCCAAGGGCACCTCGCTGATGCGCGCCGCCATGGACGCAGGCAGCAGCGTGCCCAAGCTCTGCGCCACCGACAGCCTGGAGCCCTTCGGCTCCTGCCGGCTGTGCCTGGTCGAGATCGAAGGCCGCAAGGGCTACCCCGCCTCGTGCACCACGCCGGCGGAGGCCGGCATGCAGGTGCGCACCCAAAGCCCCAAGCTGCAGCAACTGCGCAAGGGCGTGATGGAGCTGTACATCTCCGACCACCCGCTGGACTGCCTGACCTGCGCCGCCAATGGCGACTGCGAGCTGCAGGACATGGCAGGCGTTACCGGCCTGCGCAACGTGCGCTACGGTTTCGATGGCGCCAACCACTTGAAGGACCAGAAGGACGAGTCCAACCCCTACTTCACCTACGACCCCGCCAAGTGCATCGTCTGCAGCCGCTGCGTGCGCGCGTGTGAAGAGACGCAGGGCACCTTTGCGCTGACGATCTCGGGCCGCGGCTTCGAATCGCGCGTGTCGGCCGGGCAGGACGACAGCTTCATGCAGAGCGACTGCGTGGGCTGCGGTGCCTGCGTGCAGGCCTGCCCCACGGCCACGCTGCAGGAAAAGACCGTCATCGAACTGGGCCAGGCTGAGCACAGCGTCACCACCACCTGCGCCTATTGCGGCGTGGGCTGCGGCTTCAAGGCCGAGATGAAGGGCACGCAGGTCGTGCGCATGACGCCGTGGAAAGACGGCAAGGCCAACGAAGGCCATTCCTGCGTGAAGGGCCGCTTCGCCTGGGGCTATGCCACGCACAAGGATCGCATCACCAAGCCGATGATTCGCGCCAAGATCACCGACCCCTGGCGCGAGGTCAGCTGGGAAGAGGCCATCGGCCATGCCGCGTCCGAGTTCCGCCGCATCCAGGCGACGCACGGGCGCGATTCGGTGGGCGGCATCACGTCCTCGCGCTGCACGAATGAAGAGGCCTACCTCGTGCAAAAGCTGGTGCGCACGGCGTTCGGCAACAACAACGTGGACACCTGCGCGCGGGTGTGCCATTCGCCCACCGGCTACGGCCTGGGCCAGACCTTTGGCACCTCGGCCGGCACGCAGACCTTCAAGTCGGTGGACCAGAGCGATGTGATCATGGTCATCGGCGCGAACCCGGTGGCGGCGCACCCGGTGTTTGCCTCGCGCATGAAGAAGCGGCTGCGGCAAGGGGCGCAACTCATCGTGGTCGACCCGCGCGAGATCGATCTGGTGAAGTCGCCGCACATCGAGGCCGCCTACCACCTGCAGCTCAAACCCGGCACCAATGTCGCGCTGATCACCGCGCTGGCGCATGTGGTGGTGACCGAGGGCCTGCTGGCCGATAGCTACATCGACGAACGCTGCGACGCCAAGTCCTTCGGCCAGTGGAAGGAATTCGTGGCGCGCGCCGAGAACTCGCCCGAGGCCACGGCCGTCATCACCGGCGTGCCGGCCGAGCAGGTGCGCGGCGCCGCGCGGCTGTATGCCAGCAAGGGCAAGAACGCTGCCATCTACTACGGACTGGGCGTCACCGAGCATGCGCAGGGCTCCACCATGGTCATGGGCATCGCCAACCTGGCCATGGCCACCGGCAACGTGGGCCGCGAAGGCGTGGGCGTGAACCCCTTGCGCGGGCAGAACAACGTGCAGGGCAGCTGCGACATGGGCTCGTTCCCGCACGAGCTGCCGGGCTACCGCCATATTTCCGACAGCACCGTGCGCGGCCAATTCGAAGCGGCCTGGGGCGTGACGCTGAACCCCGAGCCGGGCCTGCGCATCCCCAACATGTTCGATGCCGCGCACGCCGGCAGCTTCAAGGCCTTGTACTGCGAGGGCGAGGACATCGTGCAGTCCGACCCCAACACCCAGCATGTGGCCGATGCCCTGATGGCCATGGAATGCCTGGTGGTGCAAGACATCTTCTTGAACGAGACCGCCAAGTACGCCCACGTGTTTTTGCCCGGTTGCTCGTTCCTGGAAAAGGACGGCACCTTCACCAACGCCGAGCGCCGTATCTCGCGCGTGCGCAAGGTCATGCCGCCGCTGGGCGGCTATGCGGATTGGGAAGTGACGCAGTTGCTGTCGAACGCGCTGGGCTACCCCATGCACTACAACCATCCAGAGGAGATCATGGCCGAGATTGCCGCGCTGACGCCCAGCTTTGCCGGCGTCAGCTACGCACAGATCGACAAGCACACCAGCCTGCAATGGCCCTGCAATGCCGACACCGACGAGGCCGGCACCGCCACCATGCACATCGATCACTTCGTGCGTGGCAAGGGCCGTTTCATCATCACGCAGTACGTGGCAACCGACGAGAAGGTCACGCAGCGCTACCCGCTGATCCTGACCACCGGCCGCATCCTGTCGCAGTACAACGTGGGTGCGCAGACCCGGCGCACGCCCAACAACCAATGGCACAGTGAAGACCGGCTGGAGATCCACCCGCAGGACGCCGAAGACCGCGGCATCCGCGAGGGCGACTGGGTCGGCATCGCCAGCCGCGCGGGCGAGACGGTGCTGCGCGCGACCGTGACAGAGCGCATCCAGCCGGGCGTGGTCTACACCACCTTCCACTTCCCCGAATCGGGCGCCAACGTGATCACCACCGACAGCTCGGACTGGGCCACCAACTGCCCCGAGTACAAGGTCACGGCCGTGCAGGTGATGCCGGTGGCGCAACCGTCGGAGTGGCAGAAGGACTATGCGAAGTTCAACCGCGAGCAGCTGGACTTGCTGAAGGCCGCCAGCGAGCCGGCGGCCATCCTCGGCAAGTGAGGGGACCGGTGCGAGACTTGCGTGCATGAAACCTGTCGATGCCCCCATCTCCATCCCGGCAGGCACGCGGCGCGTGCCCGTGGTCGGTGGCCGTGCGCAGGGCAGCCCGCTGCATGCCGACGACTGCGTGGCCGACGAGGTGCCGATCGCGCTGGAATACAACGGCATCTCGCACGCCGTGATGCTGGCCACGCCGCTGGACCTGGAAGATTTCGCGCTCGGCTTCTCGCTGACCGAGGAGATCGTCGACAGCCGGGCCGATGTGCGTGATATCGAGATCGTGCAAGGCTGCGGTGGCATGACGGTGCAACTGCAGATCGCCTCTAGCTGCTTCGCGCGGCTGAAGGACAAGCGCCGCAGCCTCGCAGGCCGCACCGGCTGCGGCCTGTGCGGCGCCGAGAGTCTGCCGCAGGCCGTCCAGCGGCCAGCACCGCTGCACAGCGATGCGCGTTTCCGGGCCTCTGCCGTGTCACAGGCCATGCGCGCGCTGGACGGACTGCAGCCCTTGCGCGCGGTCAGCGGCGCCACGCACGCGGCCGGTTTTGCCAATGCCGAGGGCCACGTCCTGCTGGTGCGCGAAGACGTGGGCCGCCACAACGCACTGGACAAGCTGGTCGGCGCCATGCTGACCGCTGGCCTGCGCGCGGGCGAGGGCTTCATCGTCGTCACCAGCCGCGCCAGCTACGAGATGGCCGGCAAGACCGTGCGCGCCGGCAGCGCGCTGCTGGCGGCCGTCTCCGGCGTCACGGGCCTGGCCATCGACCTGGCGCGGGATGCCAACCTCACGTTGATCGGTTTTGCGCGCGGCGACGATCTCAGCGCCTACACCCACCCTGAACGCATCGTCTGGAGCCCTGCCTGATGGACACCGCCAACCTGATCCGCATGGCCAACCGCATCGGTGATTTTTTTGCCGCCATGCCCGAGCGCGACGAGGCGCTGGACGGCATTGCCGACCACATCAAGAAGTTCTGGGAGCCGAGGATGCGGCGGGCGCTGCTGGCAGCGGTGGAGGGCGGCGAGTCGCAAGAGTTGCATGAGATCGTGCGGGCGGCGCTGGTGCGGCACCGTAGCGTCTTGGTGTGAGCGCGAGTTTGCGGGTGATGCGCTGACAGGCGTTCGGCGGGCTGGCGCGTCGGGTGCCGTTCGGTCGGTCGAGCGGACAGCCACCATGCTGTGATGATTGCGGGTCCAACAAAAAACCTGCGGGCACCTGATCCGCCCCGCCTGGGGCGTCGGACGCGACTACTGGCGGTGTGCCCCATGGTTCTGTCCCGAGGCGCCCCGATCTGCAAGGCCTGCCAATGAACCTCGAAACGCTGCCGTCGATCAACTGGGCTGGAAGCTATCCCCACAACAAGATTTCATCGGGCATCAACAAGTTGCTGGCGATGCGCAAGGCCGGACGCCATGTCAGGCGGCTTTGGAATGAGCTACCAGGAAGTCGCGCTCACAAGTGCGTCAAAATGTTGACGCACATCGCCAACGGCAACATCACGCATCACGCCGTGATCCTCATCCAGGAACCCATGGAAAAACCCAGTCAAACCCCCTCGATCGCGAAGCTGGAGCTTGCCAACAGGTTGTTCTTTCGACTCTACCAATGCGCGAACATGCTGCACAAGACCGGGTCACGTGCGGTCGAAGAGGAAGGGTTGACGACCCAGCAATGGGCGGTGCTCGGCGCCCTGTCGCGCGAGAAGGCGCAAAACGGCATGAGCGTCGGTGATCTGGCCCGCTACCTGATGGTGAGCCGGCAGAATCTGTCGGGCCTCATGAGCCGCATGGAGCGGGACGGGCATGTGGCCGTCGCCCCCGACGTGCACGACCGGCGCTCGCGCATTGTGACGATGACGACATCGGGCCGCCATGTCTGGCAGGTGCTGGCCCAGCCCAAAATCCACGGCTACTACGAGCAGATCCTGGCCGACTTCTCACTCAATGACGTCACGCACACGCTGCACTACCTGCTGAAGATGCTGGAGAACATGCAGCGGCTGGATGCCGAATGGGCAGGCACCCATGGGGGCGAGACCAGCGTCGAGGAGTAGCAACGCCCACGGAGCAGAGCCCGCCGCCCACGATGCCGCCGACCTTCGTTGTGCACCCAAGCGTCGGCATCACATGGTCTGACGGGGTGGCGCTTGGCGATGGGTTGACAAGGTCAAGCGTGCGGCCAGACGCCTAAAATCGCGCGCTTCCCCAGACACCCGGACTCCACCTCCCCATGACCGCCACCATCCTGAACCGCCTGCCCGCAGGCGAGCGCGTCGGCATCGCCTTCTCCGGCGGGCTGGACACCAGTGCCGCCGTGCACTGGATGCGCGCCAAGGGCGCCGTGCCCTGCGCCTACACCGCCCACCTGGGCCAGCCCGACGAGACCGACTACGACGACATCCCGCGCAAGGCGCTGGCCTATGGGGCCGAGAAGGCGCGTTTGATCGACTGCCGCCCGCAACTGGTGGCCGAGGGCATTGCCGCCATCCAGTCCGCAGCCTTCCACGTGACCACCGGCGGCGCCACCTACTTCAACACCACGCCGCTGGGCCGCGCTGTCACCGGCACCGTGCTGGTGGTGGCCATGCGCGAAGACGGGGTGGACATCTGGGGCGATGGCAGCACCTACAAGGGCAACGACATCGAGCGCTTCTACCGCTACGGCCTGCTCGCCAACCCCCGGCTGCGCATTTACAAGCCCTGGCTGGACCAGCAGTTCATCGACGAACTCGGCGGCCGCAAGGAGATGAGCGAATACCTCATCGCCCACGGCTTCGACTACAAGATGAGCGTGGAGAAGGCGTACAGCACCGACTCGAATCTGCTGGGCGCCACGCACGAGGCGAAGGACCTGGAGTTCCTGAACGCCGGCATGCACATCGTCAAGCCCATCATGGGCGTGGCGTTCTGGCGCGACGATGTGGCGGTCAAGGCCGAGACCGTCACGATCCGCTTCGAGGAGGGGCAACCCGTCGCGCTGAATGGCCGCACGTTCGCCTCGACGCTGGAGCTGTTCATGGAAGCCAACGCCATCGGCGGGCGGCACGGCATCGGCATGTGCGATCAGATCGAGAACCGCATCATCGAGGCCAAAAGCCGCGGCATCTACGAAGCCCCCGGCATGGCACTGCTGCACATTGCGTATGAGCGCCTGGTCACCGGCATCCACAACGAAGACACCATCGAGCAGTACCGCGCCAACGGCCGCAAGCTGGGCCGCCTGCTCTACCAGGGCCGCTGGTTCGACAGTCAGGCGCTGATGCTGCGCGAGACTGCCCAGCGCTGGGTGGCGCGCGCCATCACCGGCGAGGTCACGCTGGAGCTGCGCCGTGGCAACGACTATTCGCTGATGGACACCGTCAGCCGCAACCTCACCTACAAGCCCGAGCGCCTGTCGATGGAGAAGGTGGAAGACGCGGCGTTCACCCCGGCCGACCGCATTGGCCAGCTGACGATGCGCAACCTGGACATCGCCGACACGCGCGACAAGCTGGGCATCTACGCCAGTGTCGGCCTGCTCGGCAAGGGCGGCGATACCGATCTGCCGCTGCTCTCGCACGGCGATTGAGCCCGGCCGCGCCGCGCCAGGTTGCACCGGATCGCAGAGCGCAGCATGAAGCCCGCCCCGTGACCCTTCCCCGAGGTCGCGCGCCATGACGTTGGAACTGCTGATCGCGGTGGGCAAGGGCTTTCTGTTCGCCTTCGCGGCGGTGCTGCCCATCCTCAATCCACCGGCTGTGGCGCCGGTGTTCCTGAGCCTCACGGAGGGCGCGACGCCGGGGACGCGCGCCGTGCTCGCCTGGCGCATCGCGCGCAACGTGTTCTGGCTGTTGCTGGGCGCCATGTTGGTGGGCGTCTACGTGCTGGAATTCTTTGGCATCTCGCTGCCGATCGTGCGCGTGGGCGGCGGCATGATCGTGGCGGCCAGCGCGTGGCGGCTGCTGAACGCTTCGCAGGAAGCCCAGGACAACCGCCCCGAGCTGGCCGAGGCCTACACACCGCAAATGGCGCAACGCCAGGCGTTCTACCCGCTGACCTTTCCGCTCACGTCCGGCCCTGGCTCGATCACGGCGGCCATCACGGTCGGCGCGTCGCTGGCCGATGCACGGCTGTCGCTGGCGCTGGCGCGCACCGGTGGCGCGGTGCTGGCGCTGTTGGCGATCGGGGGCCTGGTCTATCTGGCGTTGCGCTATGCCCAGCAACTGCTCAGGCCGCTGGGCGAGGCGGGCATGATCATCTTCCTGCGGCTGTCGGCGTTCATCCTGCTGTGCCTGGGTGTGCAGATCGTCTGGAACGGGGTGCACGAACTCGTGCTGGCGCTGTTGCGCGAGGCCAACGGGTAGAATCTGTGCCCTTTCGGCCACTGGCCGGGCAACGCCGCACCCATTGGCGGCACGCCCGTGTCACGGTGTCCCGGCCCTTGCTGACAGCCGCCGCGTTCTGACGCGGCGGGACCATCTGCCACATCGGGCCGCACCGGCGCCATTCATCCACACCATCTGCCGGTTCCAGGCCGTCGACGCCCATGCGCGTCGCCTGTGCCAACGCCCGTCTTCGCGGCGGCAACCGGCTGCTCGAGGAGGAGTGCATGCAGCTCATCGTCTCGGCCGGGTCCATCCTGGCCATTGTCCTGTGGGGCATCTTCGCTCCCGCCCATCTGGGTGTTGTGTTCGACGGCGCGCTGGCTGTCATCACGCGCAACTTCGGCTGGTTCTACCTGTGGGTGGTGCTGGGCCTGGTGGTGCTTGCGCTGTTCCTGGCGTTCAGCCGTTATGGCGACCTGAAGCTCGGCGCCGAGGACGAGGAGCCCGAGTTCTCCGTCGGTGCCTGGTTTGCGATGCTGTTTGCCGCCGGCATGGGCATCGGCCTGGTGTTCTGGGGCGTGGCCGAGCCGATCTCGCATTACGGCGCACCGCCGCCCGGCATTGCGCCCAACACGCCGGAGGCCGCCAACGCCGCCATGCGCTACAGCTTCTTCCACTGGGGCCTGCACCCCTGGGCGGTCTACAGCGTGGTGGCGCTGTCGATTGCGTTCTTCCAGTTCCGCCGGGGTGGCTCGGCGCTGGTCAGCACCGCAGTCGAGGCGCTGCCCTGGGCGCCGCTCAAGCGCATCGGGCCGCTCGTCAACGTGCTGGCCGTGATCGCCACCGCGTTCGGCGTGGCGGCCTCGCTGGGCATGGGCGCGCTGCAGATCAACAGCGGGCTGAATGCGGTACTGGGCTTGCCGGTCGGCCAGGCGTCGCAGCTGGGCATCATCGCGGTGACCACGCTGCTGTTCCTGATCTCGGCCGTCAGCGGCGTGACCAAGGGCATCAAGTGGCTGTCGTCTTTCAACCTGGTGATGGCGGCTTTGCTGGCGCTGGCCGTGTTCGTGCTCGGCCCCACGGTGGCCATCGTCGACACCTTCACCACCACACTGGGCAACTACGCCAGCGAGTTCGTGCGCATGAGCTTGCGCACCACGCCGTTTCGCGACAGCGGCTGGGTCGGCGGCTGGACCATCTTCTACTGGGCCTGGTGGGTGAGCTGGTCGCCCTTCGTCGGCCTGTTCATCGCGCGCGTCTCGCGCGGGCGCACGGTACGCGAGTTCATCGTCGGCACCGTGGCCGCACCCACCATCGCGGCCTTCGTGTGGTTCTCGGTGTTCGGCGGCACCGCGCTGAACCTGGAGATCATGCAGAACGTGCCGATCGCCGCGGCCGTCAAGGCCGATGTTTCCACCGCGTTGTTCACCATGTTCGAGCAGCTGCCGCTGGGCACGCTGATGTCGGGCATCGCCACCATCCTGGTGGTGGTGTTCTTCGTGACCTCGGGTGATTCGGCGGTGCTGGTGCTGGGCATGATGAGCAGCGGCGGCAACGAGAACCCGAGCGCCCGCGTGAAGATCGCCTGGGGCCAGCTGGTGGCCGGCATCGCCGGCAGTCTGCTCATGGCGGGCGGGCTCAAATCGGTGCAGACGGCCACCATCGTGTTCGCCTTGCCGTTCACGGTCGTGATCCTGCTGATGGCCACCGCACTGGTGCGCGGCCTGCGCGAAGACTACGACGCCGAACAACGGCGCGAGCGCGCGCTGCGCCGGCGCATGCGCGAGATCGTGGACCACTCCACGCCCAGGAGCTGACCACACCGTTACACTCGAACTGCTGGGCGCCCTGGGCAAGAGCTTTCTGTTTGTTGTGGCCGCGCTGCTGCCGATCCTGAACCCGGCAGCCACGGCGCCGATCTTTCTCGGGCTGACCGAGGGCGCATCGCAGCAGACGCGGGCCGTGCTGGCGCGCCGCATCGCGCGCAACATGTTCTGGCTGCTGCTGGGGGCGATGCTGGTCGGCTCCTATGTGCTGGAGTTCTTCGGCATCTCGCTGCCCATCGTGCGCGTGGGCGGCGGCCTGATCGTCGCGGCCACGGCCTGGCGCTTGCTGACGGCCACGCACGCCACGGTGGACAGCCGCACCGAGCTGGCCGAGAGCTTCACGCCCGACATGGCGCGGCGCCAGGCCTTCTATCCGCTGACCTTCCCGGTCAGCTGCGGGCCGGGCTCGATTGCGGCGGCCATCACGGTCGGTGTATCGCTGGCCGACTCGCGGCTGTCGATCTCGCTGGCGCACATGGGCGGTGGCGTGCTGGCGCTGCTGGCCGTCGGCGTGCTGCTGTACCTGGCCTTCCGCTATGCGCAGCAGCTGCTCAAGCCGCTGGGCGAGGCCGGCACGGTGATCTTCCTGCGGCTCACGGCCTTCATCCTGCTGTGCCTGGGTGTGCAGATCGTGTGGGACGGGGTCTACGAGCTGGGCGTGGGCATGTTGCGCGACGGGCTGAGGCCTTTGGGCGCGTAGCCGCGCCGGGCTGCGGCGGAGCAGACTCCTGGGCGACACCGGGCTGGGGGAAACCCAGTGCGGTGCACGCGGGGGCTTGCCCACAATGCGCGGCACATTGCCACAGGAGACCCCATGCCCGCATCCCGCAGCCCCCACATCACCCGCCGCGCCGCACTGGGCGGCATTGCCACCGGCCTGGCCGCTGGCGCGTTTCCCGCCCTGGCGAACGAGCCGTATCCGAGCCGGGCCGTGACCATCATCGTCCCGTACACGGCGGGCGGCTCTACCGACATCGTCGCCCGGCTGATCGCACAGAAGCTGACCGAGAACCTCGGCCAGCCCTTCGTGGTGGACAACAAGGGCGGCGCCAATGGCGTTATCGGCATGGACATTGCGTCCCGCGCCGATCCCAACGGCTACACGCTGCTAATGAACACCGCCGGTGCGCAGGCGCTGGCGCCGGTGCTCTACAAGACCAAGTTCCACGCGCTGGACAGCTGGGAGCCGATCAGCCTGGTCAGCAGCATCCCGTTCGTGATCGTCGCGCGCGAGGGCCTGCCGGTGAAGACGTTCGCCGAGTTCGCCGCGCTGGCACGCGCTGGCAGCCCGCCACTGTCCGCATCGTCGGGCAGCAGCATGATCGTGCTGGCCACCGACCAGCTGAAGCGCGTGATCGGCGCGCCGACCATGATCAACGCGCAGTACAAAGGCACCTCGATGCAGGCGCAGGCGGTGATCAAGGGCGAGGTCGACGTCTCGGTGGATTCGTTCGTCACGCTGCCGCAGATCAAGGCCGGCAAGGTGCGCCCGCTGGCCGTGATCGCGCCGCAACGCGCGGCCTCACTGCCCGATGTGCCGACGCTGACCGAGCTGGGCGTGAAGGACATGGACTTCGCCAGCTGGGCCGGCCTGCTGGCCCCCAAGGGCACGCCCAAGGCCATCGTCGACAAGCTGTCTGCGGAGGTGCAGAAGATCGTGCGCACGCCCGAGATGCAGGAGCGGTTGAAGGGCCTGGACCACACGCCCGTGGGCGGCACGCCTGCCGAGTTCGCCAAGCTGATCGCCGATGACTATGCGCGCTGGGTGAGGGTGGTGAAGGAGACGGGTTTCAAGATCGAGGGGTGAGGGAAACGCTGGAGCCCGGCGTTCGGCGCGGCTCCCATCCCTGCAGATCTTCCACGCCCTGGAAGATCTGCAAGGTTTACCCCCCCAGCGCCCCCTGCGTATTCACATACAGCGCATACACCGACTGGCTCGCCGCCATGAACAGCCGGTTGCGGTGCCGCCCGCCGAAGCACAGGTTGGCACAGCGCTCGGGCAGCAGGATGCGGCCAATCGTCGTGCCGTCCGGCGCGAAGATGCGCACGCCGTCCTGGCCGTCGCCTGTGCCCCAGCCGGCCCACAGGTTGCCGTCCACGTCGCAGCGAAAACCATCGGGTGACGACGCGGGCTCGCAGGTGAAGAACACGCGGTCGTTTGTCAGCGTCGTGCCGTCGGCTGCCACGTCGAACACGCGGATGCGCTTTGGCGTGGCGCCGGATTCGACGATATACAGCCGCTTCTCGTCGGGCGAGAAGCACAGGCCGTTGGGCCGCGCCACGGCGTCGGTCACCAAGGTCGTCTTGCCGGTCGCCGGGTCGAAGCGGTAGACGCACTCGGGCCGCTCCGGTTGGGCCGGCACACCTTCGTACCAGCCCAGAATGCCGAACGGCGGGTCGGTGAACCAGATGCTGCCGTCGGACTTCACGACGATGTCGTTCGGCGAATTCAGCCGCGCGCCCTCGAACTGGTCGACCAGTGTGGTGATGCTGCCGTCGTACTCGGTGCGCGTGATGCGCCGGCCCAGGTGCTCGCAGGTGACCAGGCGGCCCTGGCGGTCACGCGTGTTGCCGTTGGCGTGGCCCGAGGGCTGGCGATAGATGCCGACGGCGCCGGTTTGCTCGTCCCACTTCATGATGCGGTCGTTCGGCACATCGCTCCACAGCAGGGTGCGCGTGTCGCCGAGCCAGACCGGGCCTTCGGCCCAGCGCATGCCGGTGGCGATGCGCTCGATGGCCGCCGCGCTGACGCGGTATTTCGCAAAGCGCGGGTCGAGCACGAGGACGGCCGGGTCGGGGTAGCGGGTTGCGGGTTGCCACATGGTGTGCACAGATGAGTGAAATGGGGCTGGCAGTATGCCCGGCCGACCGGGGGCCTTTGGCATGCTGTTCGCTGTGCGAAGAAGCAGGGGGAATAATCGGCCGTTGGCCGCCCGCTCCGGGCCTGCCGCTTCGGAGCTTCCCCGTGAACCCTTCCTTCCTGTCCATCGGCTGGCGCACGCTATGGCGCGACTTGCGCTCGGGCGAGCTGCGCCTGTTGCTCGTGGCGGTCACGCTGGCCGTGGCCGCGCTGACAGCCGTGGGGTTCTTTGCCGACCGCCTGCAAGGCGGCCTGCAGCGCGATGCGCGCCAGCTGATCGGCGGCGATGTCGTGGTCGCCAGCGACAACGCGCCGCCGGCCTCGTTCGAGCAGCAAGCCCGCGCGCTGGGCTTGCAGACCGTGTCGACGCTGGGCTTTCCCACCATGGGCCGGGCCGGTGAGGGGCAGGGCGGTGCCAGCCGGCTGGTCGCGCTGAAGGCCGTGCCCACGGGCTACCCGCTGCGTGGCAGCATGAAGGTGGCCACCCAGCCTGACGACGAGGGTGCGGTCACGCGCGACATCCCGGCGCCGGGCGAGGCCTGGGTCGATGCGCCGCTGCTGGCCGCGCTGAACCTGAAGATGGGCGACCCGCTGCTGCTGGGTGACAGCAGCTTTCGCATCAGCCGCATCATCGTGATCGAGCCCGACCGTGGCGGCGGCTTCATGAGCTTTGCACCACGCGTGATGGTCAACGCCGCCGACCTGCCGGCCACGCAGCTGGTCCAGCCGGCCAGCCGCATCACCTGGCGCTTCGCCGTGGCGGGCGACGAGCCCGCGGTGCAGAGCTTCACGCGCTGGGCCGACGCCGAGGTCAAGAAGCCCGAGGTGCGCGGCCTGCGGATCGAATCGCTGGAGAGCGGGCGGCCCGAGATGCGCCAGACGCTGGACCGGGCTGAGAAATTCCTGAGCCTGGTGGCGCTGCTGTCGGCCCTGCTGAGCGCCGTGGCAGTGGCGCTGGCGGCGCGCGCGTTCGCCGCCAAGCACCTGGACGACTGCGCCATGCTGCGCGTGCTGGGCCTGCCGCAGCGCACCATCGCGCTGAGTTATGGCTTCGAGTTCGCGCTGGTCGGCCTGTTCGCCAGCGCGCTGGGCGTGGCGATCGGCTTCGCTGTGCACTACGTCTTCGTGCTGCTGCTGGCTGGTTTGGTGGAGGCGACCTTGCCCGGTGCCACGCTGTGGCCCGTGGCCTACGGTTTGGGCATCGGGCTCACGCTGCTGTTCGCCTTCGGCCTGCCGCCGGTGCTGCAGCTGGCGCAGGTGCCACCCTTGCGCGTGATCCGGCGTGACGTGGGGCAGTTGAAGCCCACCTCCATCGCCGTGCTGGCGCTGGGTGTCGCAGGCTTTGCCGGCCTGTTGCTGGCCGTCAGCAGCGACATCAAGCTGGGGCTGATTGCGGTGGGCGGCTTTGCCGGCGCGGTGCTGCTGTTTGCCGCGCTGTCGTGGGTCGCGGTGTGGGTGCTGCGCAAGAGCGTGAACGAGAGCACTGCGCCACGTTGGCTGGTGCTGGCCACGCGGCAGGTGTCGGCGCGGCCGGCCTACACCGTGGTGCAGGTCAGCGCGCTGTCGGTGGGCCTGCTCGCGCTGGTGCTGCTGGTGCTGTTGCGTACCGACCTGATCGGCGCCTGGCGCCAGGCCACGCCCCCGGACGCGCCGAACCGCTTCGTCATCAACATCCTGCCCGAGCAGGGCGATGCGTTCCGCAAGACGCTGGCCGATGCCGGCGTCAAGCAGTACGACTGGTACCCGATGTTCCGCGGTCGCCTGGTGGCGGTGAACGGCACGCCGGTCAGCCCGTCCGACTTTGTGGACGAGCGCGCGCAACGCATGATCGACCGCGAGTTCAACCTCTCGCACGCCAGCCAGCAGCCGCCGCACAACGCGCTGGTGGCCGGCCGCTGGACGCCGGAGGAGCAGGGCGCCGTCAGCGTCGAAGAGGGGCTGGCGGTCACGCTGAACCTGAAGCTGGGCGACACGCTGCGTTTCGACATCGGCGGTGCGCAGTCGGATGCCCGCATCACCTCGCTGCGCAAGGTCGACTGGGGTTCGCTGCACGCCAATTTCTTCGTGATGTACCCGGTGGGGGCGATGCCGGACTTGCCCATCACCTACCTGGCGGCCTACCGCGCACCCGAGGCGGCGGGCTTCGACAACGGGCTGGTGCGGGCCTTCCCGAACGTGACGAACGTGGACATGAGCGCCGCGCTGGCCCAGGTGCAGCGCGTGCTGGACCAGGTGGTGCGGGCGGTCGAGTTCCTGTTCGGCTTCACGCTGGCGGCCGGGTTGGTGGTGCTGTTCGCGGCCATCACGGCCACGCGGGAAGAGCGGGCGCGCGAGTTCGCCATCATGCGGGCCGTGGGCGCCAGCAGCGTGTTGCTGCGCCAGGTGCAGCGGGCCGAGCTGGCGGGCGTGGGTGTGCTGGCCGGGCTGCTGGCCACCACGGTGGCGATGGTGGTGGGCTGGGCGCTGGCACGCTTCGTATTCGAGTTCGCGTGGTCGGGCTCGCTGTGGGTGCTGCTGGTGGGCGCGCTGGCGGGCGCGGTGCTGGCGCTGGGGGCGGGGTGGTGGGGGCTGCGCGATGTGCTGCGGCGGCCGGTGGTGGAGACGTTGCGGCGGGCGGCTGTCTGAGCTCCTGCGGGGGCGGGAGCGGAGTCGTTGGAGCGGTGCGCGATCAGGGCGACGGTAGTGGGCAACGACGGTGGGACAAGAAGGATTGGGAAATGCAGATCGACGAGAAAGCGGCGTTCGCTACGCCATTCGAGTGGATGGGTGGTGAAGGCAAGGTGCGTGCGCTGGTCGACCGGTTCTATGACCTGATGGACCTGGAGCCCGGCTACGCCGCGCTGCGTGCCGCCCACGGCGACACGCTGGACAACGCGCGGCAGCGGCTGTTTTGGTTTCTGTGCGGGTGGCTGGGTGGGCCCTCGTACTACACCGACCAATTCGGCCACCCGCGGCTGCGGGCGCGGCACATGCCGTTTTCCATCGGCATCCTGGAGCGCGACCAATGGCTGGCGTGCATGGACCAGGCGATGGGGGAGACCGGTGTGCCGCAGGACTTGCGCGCTCGGCTGAGGGACAGCTTCTTTCAGACGGCGGATTGGATGCGGAATCGGGGTGGGTGAGGCGCCGGCCGAGGCCCCGGCGTCACGCATGGCGTCACATGAAAGTAGTCTTTAAGACATTCTGTTTGAATTAAAGAATGCTTTAATGTGTATGGGCGTTTGAAAGCCCACTTTCATACACGATGCGCACTACCGGCACCTACACCACCACGACGACGCTCAGCGAATCGGTTCGGGCCTTCGTGCCGAATCCGCTGCCACCGGATGAGCCCGAGCTGGCTCCCGAGTCCTACACGGCCGCATCGCGCGCCGCCGAAATGGCCCTGGCCCGGCTTTCCGGGGTGGCAGGCCTGGTGCCTTCGGTCGACTGGCTGCTTTACAGCGCCATCCGCAAGGAGGCGCTGCTGACCTCACAAATCGAAGGGACCCAGGCCACGCTCACCGATCTGTTCGACGACGAAGCAGGCTTGGCCGTCGCGAACACCGACGACGTGGAGGAAGTGACCAACTACCTGCGTGCCTTTCGCCTGGTGCGCGACAACCTGCGCAGCCCCACCGGATTGCCTATCTCCGTGCGCCTGCTGTGCGATGCGCACCGGTTGCTGCTGGACGGCGCCCGCGGCACGGGCAAACAGCCTGGCGAACTGCGCCGTTCGCAGAACTGGATCGGCGGCTCGCGGCCCGCTCGGGCCGCGTTCGTGCCGCCACCGCCGGACCGCGTGCCCGCGCTGTTGGCCGATCTGGAACGCTTCATCCACGCACCGGATCCAGGCTTGCCGCCCCTTGTGCGGGTCGCGCTGGTGCATGTGCAATTCGAAACCATCCACCCCTTCCTGGACGGCAATGGTCGTATCGGCCGCCTGTTGATCGCGGCGCTGCTGGAGCAGTGGGGGCTGATGCCCGAGCCGCTGGTTTGCCTCAGCAGCTACCTGAAGCAGCACCAGATCGAGTACTACCGTCGACTGGGCGCCGTGCGGACGGAGGGTGACTGGGAAGGCTGGATTGGCTTCTTCCTCGATGGCGTCGAAACCGCCGCCAGCGAGGCCGAACGCAACATCGTCGCCGTCGCCAGCTTGGTCAATGCGGACCGACGCCGCCTGCTGGCAGCGCCGCGCGTGGGTGCCGTAGCGCTGCGCCTTTTCGAGCTGCTGCCGTTGATGCCGCGCTTCACCGTCGAGCGGGCACGCCAGACATTGGAGACCACGTTTCCGACCGCGACCGCCGCCATCAAGTTGCTGGAGGAATTGGGCATCGTGACCGAACTGACAGGGCAGAAGAAGCACCGCAGCTTCAGCTACGCGGCTTACGTGGGGCTGCTGGCAGGCGACGTGTGACGATGGCGTGGTGACCGCTGCGCCGACCTGACGCCGCGCAGGGTTCGTCCCCGAATTGACCCCCGAACCCCCCCCAGTTCCCCCCATCCCCGCACCCTGCCCATGCTGAAATCCCGGCTGTCCCATGGCCGACCGATTCCCGCATTCGACGATCCAGTGCCTCGCCGCGGTCGCACAGCACCACCACCTGCCGATCAACCCTGAACGGCTGGTAGAGGACTACGCGCTCGCGGCCGAGGAGCCGGCACCCGCCACGGTGCTGCGCATCGCTGCGGACATCGGACTCAAGGCCCGGCACGAGAAGCTGGACTGGGCCGGCCTGCTGGCGCAGCAGGGCGTCTTCCCCTTGATCGCGCGGCTGGCCGACGGCAGCTGCGTCATCGTCGTCAGCGCTGGCCGGGACGAGGCGGGCACCAAGGCCGACAACAACGCCCACGCCGGCCATGTCGCCGTGCTGAACCCGCTGGCCGACCGCCCCACCGAGGTGCTGCGGCTGGACCACGCCAAGTTCTGCAAGCTTTGGCGCGGCGAGGTCTACCTCATCAAGCGGCTGTTCGCGCTGCCCGAGGCCGAGCGCAAGTTCGGCCTGCGCTGGTTCGTGCCCGAGATCCTCAAGCAAAAGGCCGCGCTGCGCGACATCGCGATTGCCGCGCTGGCCATGCACCTGCTGGCGCTGGCCTCGCCCATCTTCTTCCAGCTGGTCATCGACAAGGTGCTGGTGCACCAGAGCATCTCCACGCTGTGGGTGCTGGCCGTGGGCGTGGTGATTGCGCTGGCGTTCGACGCGCTGTTCGGCTTTCTGCGGCAGATCCTCACGTTGTCGGCCACCAACAAGATCGACATGCGGCTCACGCGGCGCACCTTCGGGCACCTGCTGTCGCTGCCGATCGACTACTTCGACACCACCAGCGCCGGCGTGATCACGCGGCACATGCAGCAGGTGGAAAAGATCCGCGGCTTCCTCACCGGGCGCATGTTCTTCACGGTGCTCGACGCCACTTCGCTGTTGATCTTCCTGCCCATCCTGTTTGCCTATTCGATGAAGCTGGCGCTGATCACGCTGGCCTTCACCTGCCTGATCGCAGGCGTGGTGGCGGTCATGGTGCCGGTGTTCCAGCGCCGGCTGAATGACCTGTACATCGCCGAGGGCGCGCGCCAGGGGATGATGGTCGAGACCATCCACGGCATGCGCACGGTGAAGGCGCTGGCCATCGAGCCGGCCCAGCGCCGGTTGTGGGACCAGCGCTCCGCGCAGTCCATCAACATGCAATACCGCGTCGGCAAGATCGCCGTCACCGGCGCGGCCATCACCGACTTTCTGGGCAAGCTGCTGCCGGTGGTCATCATCTCCATCGGCGCGCAATTGGTGTTCGATGGCGAGCTGTCGGTCGGCGCGTTGATCGGTTTTCAGATGCTGGCCGGGCGCGTGGTGCAGCCGCTGATCGCCATCGTCGGCCTGGTCAACGAGTACCAGGAGACGGCGCTGGCCGTGCGCTACCTGGGCGAGGTGATGAACCGCCCGTCCGAGGGCCGCGCCAGCGCCGGCGGGCTGCGGCCCACCTTGGCCGGCGAGATCTCGTTCGAGGACGTGACCTTCCGCTACCCCGGCGCCAGCGCCACTGCGTTGGACCGGGCCAGCTTCACGATTGCGGCCGGCACCGTGGTCGGCATCGTCGGGCGCAGCGGCTCGGGCAAGACCACGTTGACCAAGCTGATCCAGGGCCTGTACAGCGTGCAGGAGGGCATCGTGCGCTTCGACCGCGTGGATGCGCGCGAGATCGAGCTGGCCCACCTGCGCCGCCAGATCGGCGTGGTGCTGCAAGAGAACTTTTTGTTCCGCGGCACGGTGCGCGAGAACCTGTCGATGGCCCGGCCCGAGGCCACGTTCGAAGAGATCGTCGCGGCGGCAGAAGCATCCGGCGCGGCCGAGTTCGTCGAGCGGCTGCCGCAGGGCTACAACACCATGCTGGAAGAGAACGCGTCCAACCTCTCGGGCGGGCAGAAGCAGCGGCTGTCGATCGCGCGTTCGCTGCTGACCCAGCCGCGCATCCTGGTGCTGGACGAAGCCGCCAGCGCGCTGGACCCGGAGAGCGAGGCGATCTTCATCCGCAACCTGTCCAAGATCGCCGTGGGCCGCACCGTGGTGATGATCTCGCACCGACTTTCCACGCTGGTCAAGGCCGACGCCATCATGGTCATGCAGCACGGCAAGCTGGTCGACAAGGGCCGACATGAGGAGTTGCTGACGCGCTGCGAGACGTACCAGCACCTGTGGAACCAGCAGACGAGCCATATCTGATCACCATGGCCTGGCACTCCTTTCTCACTCGAAAGCGCGGCAAGACCGTCGTCGAATACCTGCCCGACGCCGACGAGATCGAGCGCAGCCCGGTGCCGCCGATGGCGCGCATCACGCTGCATGTGTTGCTGCTGGCCATCGTGCTGTTCGTGGCCTGGGCCAGCCTGTCGCAGGTCGACCAGGTGGTGGTCGCCAAGGGCCGGCTGGTCAACCCGCTGCCCAATGTCGTGGTGCAGCCGCTGGAGACCTCGGTGATCCAGTCGGTCGACGTGCGCGTGGGCCAGGTGGTGAAGAAGGGCGACCCACTGGCCTCGCTCGACGCGACCTTTGCCCAGGCCGATGAGACGCAGATGCGCCAGCGCCTGGCCAGCCTGGAGACGCAGGCCCAGCGCCTGCAGCAGGAGCTGTCGGGTAGCGAGCGCGGCGGCGCGGGCGTCGATGCGGACAGCCTGCTGCAGGCCCGCCTGCTGGCCGAGAAGAAGGCCAACTACCGCGCCCAGCAGTCTCGCCTGTCGGAAACCTCGGCCAAGCTGCGCGCCGCGCTGGCGACCAACCGGCAAGACCAGCTGCTGGTGGCCTCGCGCCTCAAATCGCTGCAGGACATCGAGGCCATGCAGGAGAAGATGGTGGCGCAGAAATACGGCTCGCCGCTGCAACTGCTGGAGGCGCAGCAACGCACCAAGGAGGTGGCGCGCGAGCTGGAAATGGCCATCAGCCGCGAGCAGGAATTGCGGCGCGAGCTGGCCGCGTTCGATGCCGAGCGGCAGGCGTTCGAGAAGGGCTGGCGCCAGAAGATCCTGGAAGACCTGCTCACCGTCTCGCGCGACCGTGACGCTGCGCGCGAGCAACTGCAAAAGGCCGAGCGGCGCCAGAAGCTCGTGACACTGGTGGCGCCGCAAGACGCCGTGGTGCTGGAGATCGCCAAGCTCTCGCCGGGCTCGATCGTGCGCGAGGCCGAAACCTTCTTCACGCTGGTGCCGCTCAACGTCAAGCTGGAGGCCGAGGTGCAGGTCGAATCGGCCGACGTGGGCTACATCCGCCTGGGCGACAAGGCGCATGTGAAGCTGGCGACGTTTCCGTTCCAGCGCCACGGCACGCTGGATGCGAACGTGCGCACGCTGAGCGAAGACGCCTTCCAGCGCGATGCCACGCGCAACAGCGCCGACGCGTTCTACGTCGTGCGCCTGGCGCTGGCGCAGACGGAGCTGAAGAACATGGCCGACAAGGCGCGCCTGCTGCCCGGCATGACGCTGGACGCCGAGATCGTGGTGGGCCGGCGCTCGGTCATCTCCTACCTGGCCTGGCCGCTGACCAAGGGCCTGGACGAAGCCATCCGCGAGCCTAGATAGAGATGCACCCCCCAGTCTCCGCGCTGCGCGAGCGAGCGAGAACAACCCCCCAGCGGCTGCGCCGCTCCCCCCTTCTGCTGCGCGAAGGGGGGCGCACCCAGTGGCCTGGCAGAGCCAGTTCCACGGGTGCCCTGGCCGGGCTGCTTCTCGGGCTTGGGTGGTTGCGTGAACAAGCCGCATCGGCCTGGCAGAGACAGTTCCGCGGGTGCCCTGGCATGGGCTGCTCTGCGGCCACCGGACGCTGAGCATGTCGTCGCGCGAGGGCAAGCATTTCGCTGAGACGCTGAAGGCCGCGCGCATCGGCGTGCTGGAGTCGCAATACCAGGTCGGCCTGATGTATGCCAACGGCGTCGGTACGCCGCTGGATCTGGAACAGGCGCTGCTGTGGATCGGCAAGGCGGCCGAACGCGGCATGGCCACTGCGCAGTATTTGCTGGGCACGCGCTATGCCTTGGGGCTGGATGTCGAGAAGGACGAAGCCAAGGCCTACGGCTGGTTCCAGCGCGCGGCTGAGCAGGGCCACCTGAAGGCGCGGCTGCGCATGGGCCGGTTGCAGGCGCAGGCGCCGGCGGCGCTGGCGCGCGCCACCTATCTGCAGGCAGCGGGCGCAGGCCTGGCCGAAGCGCAATGGGCCGCAGGGCAGGCGCTGGCGCAGGGCGAGGGTGGCCCGCGCGACGAAGCCCAGGCATTGCGATGGTTCATGCTGGCAGCGGCGCAGGATTTCGGGCCCGCGCAGCTGGCCGTGGCGCAGGCCTATGCGCGGGGCCTGGGCACCACGCCCGACCCGGCCGCTGCTTTGACGCTCTACCGCCGGGCCGCGCGGCAAGGCCAGCCGGCCGCAGCCACGGCGCTGGCGGCACTGGGCGAGCCGGTGCCCGACATGCTCGCCGCACGCTGGGCCCGCGCCGCCGAGGCCGGCGACGCCGACGCGCAGTGGCACCTGGCCGAGATGTTTGCCCACGGCATCGGCCTGCCCGCCGATGCGCAGAGCGCCGCAGCCTGGTACGCGGCGGCCGCGCGCCAGGGCGATGTGCGGGCGCAGTTGGCGCTGGCCCGGCAGCTCGAAGCGCAGGGCGATGCGGACGCGTTGGACTGGTACCGCCAGGCGGCCGAGCAGGGCGACGCGGACGCGCGGTTCGCGCTGGGCCGCCTGCACGCAGCCGGCACGCTGGGCGCCGCCGACCCGCTGCAAGGGCTGGGCTGGACGCTGCGCGCCGCCGGCCAGGGCGATGCGCGGGCGCTGCAGACGCTGGGCGAGCTGTTGCAGGGTGACACCGACCATCTGGCAGCCGCCGCGCTGGCCCAGGCCGCCGAGCAGGGTGCGGCCGAGGCGCAGTTTCAGCTGGCCGGCCTCTATGCCAGCGGCCGGGGTGTCGTGCGCGACGCGAACCAGGCCGCCACCTGGTACGCACGCGCCGCGCGGCAAGGCCATGTCGGCGCCCAATCGGCACTGGGCGTGTGCCACCGCAACGGCCAGGGCGTGGCGCGCGACGCCGAGCAGGCACGCCACTGGCTGCGGCAGGCGGCCGAGCAGGGCGACGCCATGGCGCAGTGGCAACTGGGGGCGCTGTGCGCCAGCGCGGACAACGGCGCCCGGCGCGACCTGCGCCAAGCCTTCGTCTGGTGCCGCGAGGCGGCCGACCAGGGCTTCGCGCCGGCGCAGGCCAGCCTGGCGCTGCTGCACGCGCGCATCCGCCAGCCCGAGCAGGCGGTCGCCTGGTGGCAGCGGGCGGCGCAGCAGGGCGATGCGGAGGCCCAGTTCAACCTCGCGCAGGCGCTGGCCAAGGGCCGGGGCATCACCGTCGATGCGGCCCAGGCCTTCCACTGGTTCGCGGCGGCGGCCGGGCAGGGCCTGCCGGCAGCCCAATCGCGGCTGGGTTTGCTCTATGCGACCGGCCAGGGTGTGGCGGCCGATGCGATCGAAGCCTGCAAGTGGTTCGCCATCGCCGCCGCCGGTGGCGATGCGCCTGCCGCCGCCAATCTGCAACGCGCCCACGCCCGGCTGCAGGCCGACGCGCTGGCCGAGGGCACGCGCCGCGCCCAGGCCTGGATGGCCGCTGCCGCGGCGCCGGCCGTCCACCGTCCCGCCCGCTGATCTGCCCGTGCGGCGGCCGGTGGCCGCCCTCGCTACCGGCGCAAGACGGCTTATATGTCTGATATTCGGACGAACGAAGACAAAGATTTCTTCAAAAAACGCTCAAGTCCGGCCGCCTTCCGCCGTTAATGACGAGCGGGCAGGAAGCGTGCAGTGCCTTCGGTGTCAGGAAAAAACCGCCTGACCGGTAGGCGCTGTCCGACAGCGGGTAGGGGGCTACCGTTCCTGTTCACGAACTTGCACACTAAATTAGTGTGCTGAAACTGAACACTGAAAAGAGCGAACCATGAGCAATATCAGCGGCTTGACCACCGAGCAGATCGCGGCACTGACCACCGATCAAATCCAGTCGCTCACCACCGCCGACATCGCCGTGCTGAGCACCGCGCAGGTGCAGGCGCTGACCACTGAGCACGTGGTCGCTCTCAAAACCAACCAGATCCAGGCGCTGACCACGGCCGGCGTCGGCGCGCTGACCACGGAGCAGGTGGCGGCGCTGGAGACGCGTGACGTCGCCGTGCTGAGAACCACGCAGCTGGCGGCATTGAGCACCTCGGCCGTCGCCGCGCTGGATTCGGCCCAGGTGCAGGCACTCAACAGTGCCGCCATCTCGGCCCTGAGCACCAGCGCCATCGCCGCGCTGACGACCAGCCAGATCGAAGCCCTGAACACGGCCCAGGTGCAGGCCATCACCACCGCCGGCATCGCCGCGCTGAGCACCGAGCAGGTGGCCGCGTTCGAGACGCGCGACATCGCCGTGCTGCGCACCACCCAGGTCGCCGCGCTGACCACGGCTGGCGTGCAGGCGTTGACGACCGCGCAGATCGGCGCCGTGACCACCGCCGGCATCGCCGCGCTGGGCACCAACGACATCGCCGCGCTCACCACCGAGCAGGTGCAGGCGCTGGGCACGGCCCAGGTGCAGTCCATCACCACGGCCGGCATTGCCGCGCTGAGCACCGAGCAGGTGGCCGCACTGGAGACGGCCGACCTCGCAGCGCTGCGCACCAGCCAGATCGCCGTGCTGAACACCGCCAGCGTCGCCGCGCTGACCACGGAGCAGGTGCAGGCGCTGACCTCCACCCAGGTGCAGGCCGTGACCACCGCCGGCATCGCCGCGCTGACGACCGACCAGGTCGCCGCGCTGGAAGTGAATGACCTCGCCGCGCTGCGCACCACGCAGATCGCCGCGTTGACGACGGCGGGCGTCGCCGCGCTGACCACCGGCCAGGTGCAGGCGCTGACCACCGCCCAGGTGCAGGCCGTGACCACGGCCGGCATCGCCGCGCTGACGACCGAGCAGGTCGCCGCGCTGGAGACGCGCGACGTCGCCGCCCTCAGCACTGCGCAGGTCGTCGCGCTGTCCACCGACAGCGTGGCCGCGCTCACTAGCACCCAGGTGCAGGCGGTGACGACGGCAGGCGTGGCGGTGTTGTCCACCGCCGCCGTGGCAGCGCTGACCACCGGCCAGGTGCAGGCGCTGACGACGGCGCAGGTGCAGGCCGTGACCACCGCCGGCATCGCCGCGCTGACGACCGAGCAGATCGCCGCGCTGGAAACGCGTGACGTCGCCGTGCTGAAGACCACGCAGGTGGCCGCGTTGGCCACCGACAGCGTGGCCGCCCTGACCACCGCGCAGGTACAGGCGCTGACGACGGCCGGCGTGGCCGTGCTGTCCACCGCCAGCGTGGCCGCGCTGACCACCGAGCAGGTGCAGGCGCTCACCTCCACCCAGGTGCAGGCCGTGACCACCGCCGGCATCGCCGCGCTGACGACCGAGCAGGTCGCCGCGCTGGAGACAGGCGACGTCGCCGCCTTGCGCACCACCCAGGTGGCGGCAATGACGACTGCGGGCGTCGCCGCGCTCACCACCGGCCAGGTGCAGGTGCTGACGACGGCGCAGATCCAGTCGGTGACCACGGCCGGCATCGCCGCGCTGACCACCGAGCAGGTGGCGGCGCTGGAGACGCGCGACGTCGCGGCGCTGAAGACCACGCAGATCGTGGCCCTGTCCACCGACGCCGTGGCCGCGCTCACCACCGCCCAGGTGCAGGCCGTGACGACCGCTGGCGTGGCCGTGCTGTCCACCGCCAGCGTCGCCGCGCTGACCACCGACCAGGTGCAGGCCCTCACCTCCACCCAGGTGCAGGCCGTGACCACCGCCGGCATCGCCGCGCTGACGACCGAGCAGGTCGCCGCGCTGGAAACCCGCGACATCGCCGCGCTCAAGACGACGCAGGTGGCCGCGCTGACCACCGCCGGCGTCGCCGCGCTGACCACATCGCAGGTGCAGGCCGTGACCACCGCTGGCGTGGGCGTGCTCTCCACCGCCAGCGTCGCGGCGCTGACCACCGACCAGGTGGCTGCCCTGACCTCGACCCAGGTGCAGGCCGTGACCACGGCCGGCATCGCCGCGCTGACCACCGAGCAGGTGGCCGCGCTGGAGACCGCTGACCTGGCCGCGCTGCGCACCACGCAGATCGGCGCGCTGACGACCGCAGGCGTGGCCGCGCTGACCACCGGCCAGGTGCAGGCGCTGACCTCGACCCAGATCCAGTCGGTGACCACGGCCGGCATCGCCGCGCTGACGACCGAGCAGGTCGCCGCGCTGGAGACGCGCGACGTCGCCGCCTTGAAGACCACCCAGATCGTGGCGCTGACGACCGAGGGCGTCGCCGCGCTGACGACGTTGCAGGTGCAGGCCGTGACCACCGCCGGCATCGCCGCGCTGTCCACCGCCGCCGTCGCCGCGCTGACGACGGAGCAGATCGCCGCGCTGACCACCTTGCAGGTGCCGGCCGTCACCACCGCGGGCGTGGCTGTGCTGTCCACCACCCAGGTGCAGGCCATCGAGACGGTGGACGTGGCCGTGCTGCGCACCGCGCAGATCGCCGCGCTGGGCACGAGCGAGATCGCCTCGCTGACCACGGCCCAGGTGCAGGCGCTGACGTCCACGCAGATCCAGTCCGTCACCACGGCCGGCATCGCCGCCTTGACCACCGAGCAGGTGGCGGCGCTGGAGACGCGCGACATCGCGGCCTTGACGACGCGCCAGGTCACGGCCTTGTCCACCGACGGCGTGGCCGCGTTGACCACGGCCCAGGTGCAGGCGCTGACGACGGCCGGCGTGGCCGTGCTGGCCACCGGCGCTGTGGCCGCCCTCACCACGCTGCAGGTGCAGGCGCTGACCTCCACCCAGGTGCAGGCGCTGACCACGGCCGGCATCGCCGCGCTGACGACCGAGCAGGTCGGCGCGCTGGAGACGCGCGACATCGCCGCGCTGAAGACCACGCAGGTCGCCGCGCTGACCACCGACGGTGTGGCCGCCTTGTCCACCACCCAGGTGCAGGCGCTGACGACCGCGGGTGTCGCCGTGCTGTCCACCGCCAGTGTCGCGGCGCTGACCACCGCCCAGGTGGCGGCCCTCACCTCCACCCAGGTGCAGGCCGTCACGACGGCCGGCATCGCCGCCTTGACGACCGAGCAGGTCGCCGCGCTGGAAGTGGGTGACCTCGCCGCCCTGCGCACCACGCAGGTCGCCGCGCTGACCACGGCGGGCGTCGCGGCGCTGACCACCGGCCAGGTGCAGGCGCTGACCACGGCGCAGGTGCAGTCGCTGTCCACCGCCGGCATCGCCGCGCTGACGACAGAGCAGGTGGCCGCGCTGGAGACGCGTGACGTCGCCGCGCTGAAGACGACGCAGGTCGTGGCCTTGTCCACGGACAGCGTGGCCGCGTTGACCACCGCCCAGGTGCAGGCGCTGACCACCGCCGGCGTGGCCGTGCTCTCCACCGCCAGCGTGGCGGCATTGACCACCAGCCAGGTCGCCGCGCTGACCTCGACCCAGGTGCAGGCCGTGACCACGGCCGGCATCGCCGCGCTGACGACCGAGCAGGTGGCGGCCATCGAAGTGGCCGACCTCGCAGCGCTGCGTACCACGCAGATCGCCGTGCTGACCACCGACGCCGTGGCCGCGCTGACCACCGCGCAGGTGCAGGCGCTGACCACCGGCCAGGTGCAGGCCCTCACCACCGCCGGCATCGCCGCGCTGAACACAGAGCAGGTGGCCGCGCTGGAGACGCGTGACGTCGCCGCGCTCAAGACTACGCAGGTCGTGGCCTTGTCCACCGACGCCGTGGCCGCCTTGACCACCGCCCAGGTGCAGGCGCTGACCACGGCCGGCGTGGCCGTGCTCTCCACCGACGCTGTTGCCGCACTCACCACGCTGCAGGTGCAGGCGCTGAGCTCCACCCAGGTGCAGGCGTTGACCACGGCCGGCATCGCCGCGCTGACCACGGAACAGGTCGGCGCGCTGGAGACGCGCGACATCGCCGCCTTGAAGACCACGCAGGTCGCCGCGCTGACCACCGACGGTGTGGCCGCGCTGACCACCGCCCAGGTGCAGGCCCTGACGACGGCCGGCGTGGCCGTGCTGTCCACGGCCGGTGTGGCGGCGCTGACCACCAGCCAGGTGGTGGCCCTGACCTCGACCCAGGCGCAGGCGCTCACGCTCGCCGGCATCGCCGCGCTGATGACCGACCAGGTGGCTGCGCTGGAGGTGGGTGACCTTGCCGCCCTGCGCACGACCCAGGTTGCCGCGCTGACGACGGCAGGCATTGCGGCCCTGACGGTTGGCCAGGTGCAGGCGCTGACCTCGGTTCAGGTGCAGGCCGTGACGACTGCCGGCATCGCCGCGCTGACCACCGAGCAGGTGGCCGCGCTGGAGACGCGCGACGTCGCCGCGTTGAAGACCACGCAGGTCGTGGCCCTGTCCACCGACAGCGTGGCCGCATTGACCACGGCGCAGGTGCAGGCGCTGACCACGGCCGGCGTGGCCGTCCTGTCCACCGCCGGCGTGGCCGCGCTGACGACCAGCCAGGTGCAGGCGCTCACATCCACCCAGGTGCAGGCGCTGACGACAGCCGGCATCGCCGCACTGAACACCGAGCAGGTGGGCGCACTGGAGACGCGCGACATCGCGGCGCTGAAGACCACGCAGGTGGCAGCCCTCACGACCGACAGCGTCGCCGCGCTGACCACCGCCCAGGTGCAGGCGCTGACGACGGCCGGCGTGGCCGTGCTCTCCACCGCCAGCGTGGCTGCGCTCACCACCGGCCAGGTGGCGGCGCTCAGCTCCACCCAGGTGCAGGCGTTGACCACGGCCGGCATCGCCGCGATGACCACGGAACAGGTCGCGGCGCTGGAGGTGGGCGACCTCGCCGCCTTGCGCACCACGCAGGTGGCCGTATTGACCACCGATGCCGTTGCCGCGCTCACCACCGCCCAGGTGCAGGCGCTCACATCCGCCCAGGTGCAGGCGCTGACGACGGCCGGCATCGCCGCGATGACGACCGAGCAGATCGGCGCGCTGGAGACGCGTGACGTCGCCGCGCTGAAGACCACACAGGCCGTGGCCCTGTCCACCGAAGCCGTGGCCGCGCTCACCACTGCGCAAGTGCAAGCGTTGACGACGGCCGGCGTGGCCGTCCTGTCCACCGCCAGCGTGGCGGCCTTGACGACCAGCCAGGTGCAGGCGCTGAGCACCACGCAGGTGCAGGCGCTGACGACGGCCGGCATCGCCGCGCTGACCACCGAGCAGATCGGCGCGCTGGAGACGCGTGACGTCGCCGCCCTCAAGACCACGCAGATCGTGGCCTTGTCCACCGACAGCGTGGCGGCCCTGACCACCGCGCAGGTGCAGGCGCTGACCACGGCCGGCGTGGCCGTGCTGTCGACCGCCAGCGTCGCCGCGCTGACGACCGAGCAGGTTCAGGCGCTGACCACCGGCCAGGTGCAGGCCCTGACCACCGCCGGCATCGCCGCGCTGACCACCGAGCAGGTGGCCGCGCTGGAGGTAGCCGACCTGGCCGCGCTGCGCACCACGCAGATCGCCGCGCTGACCACTGCGGGCGTGGCGGCATTGACGACCGACCAAGTGCAGGCCCTCACCTCGGTGCAGGTGGGCGCGCTGACCACGACCGGCATCGCCGCGTTGACGACCGAGCAGGTCGCCGCACTGGAGACGCGCGACGTCGTCGCCCTGAAGACCACGCAGGTCGCCGCGCTGACCACCGAGGGCATCGCCGCGCTGACCACCGCGCAGGTGCAGGTGCTGAGCACCGCCGCACTGACGGCGCTGGGCACCACCGGCGTGCAGGCATTGACCACCGACCAGGTGGCGGCGTTGACGACGACGCAGATTCAGTCGCTGACCACCAACGCCATCGCCGCGCTCACCACCGAGCAGGTGGCGGCGCTGGAGACGCGCGACATCGTGGCGCTGCGCACGACGCAGATCCGCGCGCTGGAAACCACCGACCTGGTCGCACTGACGACCACCCAGGTCGCCGCGCTGACGACCACGCAGGTCGAGGCGTTGACGACGGTGCAGATCAGCGCCTTCACCACCGAACAGGTGTCGCACCTGGCGCTGGGCACGCCGGTGATCTTCGACCTGGACGGCGACGGCGTGCAGACGCAGAGCATCCAGGCCGGCGTGAGCTTCGACCTGTTCGCGCAGGGCCAGGCGGTGCAGACCGGCTGGGTCAGCAGCGGTGACGGTTTGCTGGTGATGGACCGCAACGCCGACGGCACCATCAACGACGGCTCGGAACTGTTCGGCTCGTCCACCCGGCTGGCCAGCGGCGAGAAGGCCGTCGACGGCTATGCCGCGCTGCGCGAGCTGGACGCCAACCAGGACGGCGCGCTGACCGCCGACGACGCCGCGTTTGCCGACCTGCGGATGTGGGTGGACGCGAACTCCGACGGCATCAGCCAGACGGGCGAGGTCAAGACCCTGGCCGAGCACAACATCGCCAGCATCAGCGTGCAGACCCAGGCCGAGCTGAGCAAGAACAACGGCAACCTGGTGGGCCTGACGTCCAGCTACCAGACGACGGACGGCGCGACGCATGCGGCGGCCGACGTGTGGTTCGTGGCCAAGGCGGCGCCGACCGAGGCGGCGCAGGTGCAAGCGGTGCCAGAGCCGGATCTGACCGCGCAACTGGTGGCGCCGGATGCGGTTGCCGCGCCGGTGGCGGACATCGTGGCGGCGGCGCCTGCGGCCGCGCCCGCATCGCCGACGGATTTGCGTTCACGCGTCAGCGGGCTGGCGCAGGCCATCGGCAGCTACGGGGCCGACCCGTCGGGTGCGGGTGGCACCGGCCTGCCGGGTGTGGACGCGGGCACGGTGGCGGCCAAGGCCGGCAGCGCGCAGGCGGTAGTGGTCGGCATGGCCGAGGCGATGCGGCAGTTCGACGCGAATGGGCAGCCGGTGGCATCCGCGCCGGTGGCGGCGGTGGCGACGCTGGGCAAGTCGATGACGGCGCTGCAGGGGCTGCAGGATCCGGCGACCGGGATGCTGGCGGTGGGGGCTGGTGGGGTGGCGAAGGTGTGAGGCAGATCCCCCGCGCCTACATCAGGGGCGGGGGTGCTGGCTGGCGTGTGACCAGCTCAATTGGTGAGAAGGCTTCTGACTGATTGGCGCATTCGTCGGGTAGCGCAGGTACACCAGCTTGCTGCGGCTGAAGCCCCTGCCGCAGCGCCGTTCATCTTCCCTGGCCGATCCATGCGCCGGGCCATACCGCAGCTGATTAACTTCTGGCGACCTCGTGCAGCTTGGCTGCTTGAATGCTGTGACCTCGATTTCGATTTTCATGCGTGGGTCCGCGAGGCCAGCAGAGATCGTCATGGCTGCAGGGCGTACCGAGCTGAAACACTTGCGAAGCGCGGGCCAACACTCCCTGAATTCATCAGCATTGGGGGGAACATAGGTCACTCGCGCAACATCGGTCATATCTGCGCCAGCCTCCTTGAGCGCGGCATCATCGAGTCGCGATCCTTCGCAAGAAAAAGACTTTTCTGCTCAAGCTCGGCAGAAAGCTCAAATCAAAGAAATCAAGAAGCGTCCAATTTCTAGAGCCGCACTCAAGGTATAGGTCTGGCTCCAAATGAGAAATAACAAATTTCGGACTTCCAACCATGTTCTGCATTCGCATTTCTAGCGTTGCCGGCATGTCCGTTGGGTCCAGCTTCACACAGACCTCGCTTCCCTCTTTAAGCGATGTCAGGCGCTTCCCGTTGCAGAGCAAGTCCAGCGGCGCGAACTTCCCATACCAGCCGGAATGACGTGTGACGAAGACATTCATGACTGTCAACGCCGAAATTGTGGGGCGGCGAAGCCGTCCCACACGAATGACCTGTTAGCCCGCATCACGGCCCAACTCCCAAATGCTTCAGCGCCCATGCTGTCAGCACTGCGGCGACGATACCAAAGGTCCACTTTACGGCCGGTTTGGCCATGCCGCTCCAGGCCGCAGAAGCCATCCGCCTCCACAAAGATCCCCGCCTAGCTTCTCTCTGCAGCAGCAATTCGTCGAGAAGAAGCCGCATCCGGCGAACCGACTGGCGAGGGACGTTCGCGGCAGAGACTCTTATCAGCGCGAGGTAATGCTCGTAAGAACTCTGATCAAACTTGCGCGCTTCCGCTTGACTCCTGCGGTATACGCCGGGCGTGTGCTCTACCAGCGCGACGAACTTGCTCAGCGGAAAGACAGCTTCGACAACGGCGCCGAGCTCCTGAACAAGGCTGCCAGTTAGCGTGTCCTTGAATGGGAGCACAGTAGCCGAGACTACATCTATGGCCACGCGCTCCCTTTCAGTCAGTCCATTGGCGCATATGGATTGAAGCTCGCGCATCACACTTGAGACGGACGGACAGATGGGTTGCGGGCCGATGGAGTTCCAAACGTCCCGAATTGCTGCCTCAGTATGCGCGTCCGCCCTCGACAATTCGTCCTCGAGCTTACGACGCAGCAGGTTCGGGAGGTCTGACATCTGGTGCGGGCTAACGCCGCTGCTCAGCCGACGCCGTAGGTCGGATGCAGCAGCTTGCTATCGAGCATATTATTTCCCCAGCAAGAGCATGAGTACGAGATAAAACATGATCGTGCATGTGAGAAACATGTTCACCGCAATGAAAGAGACTTTACGCAGCAATGCATTCCAAACAATCAAGCACACGAAGCCCCCACCACCAAAAAACAAGATGAACACTTCCAGTGTGGACCGGAGATCGACAAGCGTCGGTACAAGGCGAATGCCAAAGAACATCAGCGGTGCACAGACAAGCGCTGCGAGAAAGACAAGCCGTGGCAGCAACGGCGCTTGCCCTTCCGGACGGCGCTCGCTAGTTTGATTTTCTAGAGGTACGACCATTGGTTTGCACGATAACGTCGGAGCTGACCGGACCGCAACACGTGCGGCGAAGCCGGCTCCTCGTGTTGTGGGTCCGCGTCGAGCGACTTGTTATCCGCGTTCATGTGTACCACATGAGGACGATTTGCCCGCCGCTGGCCGCTTGGTCGTAGAAGTTTTGCAGCTTCCTGAAGTTGGGCACGATGTATTCATCAAGAATCTCATCTCCCTCTTCCATCCATTGATCCGGGAATACGCCAACTCGATCCATTTCTTCGAAATCCGCAGCTTTGCGAAGTAACGATTCGTCTATGGCTCGCAGAGCAGATGCAATTTGTGAGACTTCCTTCGGAGAGAACACGCAAGCGGGCCCCATGCCAAAGTCGATCCCGGCCTCCTTCGTCGGGCCCCTACCTTCAATTCCGATCAACGCTGCGTCTGCCTCAAGCTTCTCAAGGGCACGTGCGGCAGCCACCAACTCGCCGGAGTCTTCGCGCTTTTTGAAGAGAGACTTGGCTCGGTCAAGAAGGCCTGCAGACTTGAGCTTGCGTTCCTCGCGCATGCTCTCCATGACACGGGCGTTGTGCGCCTGCTCGGCTCGTTTGCAATCAGAAACTAGCCACGCAATTGGATCCCACGCACGGTCGACGTCAATGAACTGGGCATCACCGAAGACGCTAACGTTCCCTGAAGCAAGGCGCTCTGGAGTTGCGAGAGCGGCAGGCAGTTGCTCAGGTGATAGCCTGATGTAGTAGGCGACGATGCTCATACGTGGCTAAAACGGATAACGTGTTGTCGAGCGCTTCTCGTCGCGCTTGATCACGACAACTGTCGCCGTATCAACCCGCGCGCCACGCGTGCAAGCTATTGATTCCACATCGTTTCTCCAAAAAAATGCGCCCGTTGAATCTACTAAATTTCCCATGAAGTAGCGCTCCCGTTACAAATTTCAACGTTCGCTCGAGGCCTTCCGAAAGCGCGTGGCTACCCGCACTGACAAAGTCCCCCTTGGCGTTCACCCCAACCCATCCAACACCCCCGCCCCCGGCAACAACCCCTTCCAAAACCCCGGCTCGTACTTCCACCACGCATGGCCCCCCATCGGCAAGTGGTGCCCATTCACCTCGTAGTACCAACTTGGCCGCAACTCCAGCGCAAACCGCGACGCGGTGATTTCGTTCGGCAGCACGAAATCCCGCGACAGCGCACCCATGAACGAGAAGAACAGGTCTTCGCTCGACCCCGTCTGGCAGAACACCCCAGTGGCCTCCGAGAACTCGCGCAGCAGCCCGATGCACTTGTCGATGCGCCGCAGGCTCAGCCCGCCGTTACCCACGTGCACCTTCAGCTGCTTGCCATACGCGCCCTCGAAGCGCCCCAGGTTCACGAACAGCTCGTTGCCCTGCGGCCAGGGCGCGCCGACATAGTCGAACGGCGCGGCGCACCATTCGTCCAGCTCGTCGCGCAGCACGATGGCGTCGGTCTGCAAAATCAGCAGGAAGCGGTGGTCGGCAAACCGTGCGTAGAACGCCTCGTCCAGTAGCAGCCGGTTGTAGCCGGGGATGCTCGCAAACGCGGCCGGCGCGAAGGCGATGAAAGGCACCTGCGGGTAGCGCTGCGCGTAGTAGTCCAGCGCCAGGCCCTCGGGCCCGATGAAGTGCACCGGCCGGCCCGCCAGCGCGCGCAGCGAGACGTCCAGCGAGTATTCTTCCAGCGGCGCCAGGCGTGCCTGGTAGATCGGCACCAGCACCACCACTGGCTGGGGGCCAGGCCCCGGCAGCGATTCACGACTTGTCATGGCTGTTCCCACATGAAGTTTTTCTTTTGCCCGGCATTTCACACCACGGCCCTGCGCCCGGGTGGCGCCCTGTGACGCGCACGGTCTACATCGAGCTCTCGCCCACGCCGATCTACCGGCGCATCGCGCTGGCCCTGGGGGCCGAGTTGACGCGCAAGGGGCTGACGGTGCTGGCCGTCAAGCCAGACGGGTTCAACAGCACCACGTTCGCCCAGTTCGTCGCGCAGCAGGGCGCGGATGCGGCGTATGTCTCCACGGCGGCGAGTAACGCCATCCAGTCGCGCGAGCCCGGCACGGGCCGGCACTACTTCGAGAGCTTTCCCGGGCGGCTGGTGTTTCTGCACCAGGACGCGATCCTCGGCGGGCTCGACCTGCTGGCCGGCATCGCCAAGTTGCAGGCCTGGCAGCGCGTGGCCGATCGCACCGCGCACTTGTGCATCGAGGCGGACAACATCGCCGATCTGGCGTCCGTCGGCATCGCGGGCGCCCAGCTGGTTCCCCACGCCAGCGAGTTCGCGCCGGTGGCACCCACCGAGAGTGGCTTCGACTACGGCGCCGCGTTCGTCGGCCATGCCGTGCCCAGCCAGGCCTACCCGATCGACACGGCCTCGCCCCGCGTGCGCGCCGTGCTGGAGGATGCCGAGCGGGCGCGCGGCGCCGATTTCGCCACGCCATTGGAGCCACGTGTGAAGGCCTGCGCCGACCAGGCGACTGAGGGGCTGGGCACGCCGGCAGACCAGGCCGTATTGCGCGTTGCGCAGGCACAGTGGCTGCGCAACGCCATCACCGGGCGCACGCTGCCGCTGCGGGGCTGGGTGTTCGAGCAATGCGGCATCGCGCCGCTGCACATCTTCGGCGGCGACCCGGCCTATCTGCATGGGGTCGAGCGGCACCTGCAGGTGGCGCGGCCCGGGGTGCACTACCACCCGGCCGTGTATGACACGACGGAGCTGCAGCGCGTGTTCAACCGCAGCGTGCTGCATGTGAACGTGTCGTCGCTGCAGTTCGACCATGCGGTGGTGAACCGCTTCCACGATGTGATCCTCTCCGGCGGGCTGTGCCTGACGGATGCCCGCGCGGGGCTGGCAGAGCTGACGTCGTTGCATGCTGAGGTCTCCTTCCGCACGGTGGACGAGTTGCGTGACCGGGCGCTGCACTTCGCGCGGCCCGAACACGCACGTGAACGGGCCTTGCTGATCGAGGCGGTGCAGCGCGATGTGCTGCGCAACTCGGGCTATCCGCTGGTGGCGCAGGCCGTGGTGCGGGCGCTGCGCGAGGCCTGAGCGCCGCCCGGCCGCACGCAGGCGCGCAGCACCGCAACGCGCAGCACGAAGGTGCCGCTGCGGATGCAGCGCCGGGCCGCCCCAAGCAGCGCGCACCGCAGGCGAAGCCGAAGCAGGGCCGACGCGCTCAGCCCGGCAGCCGCTTGCGCATCTGCGTGACCAGGTTGGCGCCCATCCACTCCTGCTTCAGGATCTGCAGGTAGCCGTTGTACCCATAGATCTTGGCCCAGCGGTTCGTGTCGTCGAAGTAGCAGGGGAAGGTCTCCTCCGTGATGATGTTCACGTGGGTCGGGTCCTGGAAGGCGGCGTTGTGCGGGTAGGCCGGCGTGACGGACAAAAAGATGCCGTCCACCTTCAGCACGCGGTAGATCTCGTTCATCAGCATCACGAACGGGTTGCGGTGCTTGGGCGCGTAGATGACGCGCGGCACGTGCTCGATGAACTGGTAGGCGGTGACGAATTCGAAGCTGTCGTCGGCATACGGGATGGGCTCGATCGCCAGGTCGGCAGCGGCGATGTTGCGGCCGATGTCCTCGCGGATGTCGACGCCGAACACTTCGTCGGCCTTGTAGGGGTTCTGAGGGTTGGGGCCGCAGCCCAGGTCCAGCGTTTTGGTCATCGGGTCTCCAGGGTGTTCGGTGGGCAGGCCAACGCATCGTGTGCGCCGCCCAGTTGTGTGGCTCGCCACATGGCGGTGTAGGCGGCTTCGAGGTGGCGGCGAAATCCATCGGTGTCGCACAGGGCCGGCTCGCCCGAGCGGGTCAGCAGGCGTTGGCGTAAGGCCTGGCGGCGCGCCGGGTCCAGCGCCAGGGCCAGCGCCAATGCTTCGTAGGCTGGCAGCGAATCGGTCGCCAGCTCGGGCACGCCGGCCGCGTGCACCAGGCTGCCGGCCACGCGCGAGGGGAACGATCCGCCCATGCAGGTCACCACCGGCAGGCCGGCCATCAGCGCATCGGCAGCCGTGGTGTGGGCGTTGTAGGGGTGCGTGTCCAGAAACAGATCGGCCTGGCGGTAGCGGGCCAGGTGGTCTTCCACGCGTGGCACGCGGGTGGCAAAGACGAGTCGATTGCCGGCGATGCCGCGCTGCTCGGCCTCTTGGCGCAGGTTGGCCTGCGTGCCTTCGCCGCGTGAGACCAGCCACAGCACGCTGCCGGGCACCTGGGCCAGCAGGCGCATCCACACATCGAACACCGGCGGCGTGATCTTGTAGTCGTGGCTGAACGAGCAGAAGACGACGCCTTCGCTCGGCAGGCCGCACTCGGCGCGCGTGGGCGTGCGCTCGGCGATCTGCACGCTGTCGTCCACAGGCAGGTAGGCATCGGGCAGGTAGACCACGCGCTCGTCATAGCAGGCCTGGTGCGCGGGGGGAATGATGTGCCGGTCGGCCAGGATGTAGTCGAAGTAGCTGACCCCCATGGTGCCGGGGTAGCCCAGGTAGTTGACCTGCACCGGCGCCGGCCGCCAGGCGAAGGCGGCGGTGCGCGTGTCCGACGTGTAGCCGCCCAGGTCGATGGCGATGTCGATCTCGCGCTCGCGCATCCAGCGGGCGATGCGCTCGGCCGTCCAGTCGCGTGCGTCCACGAACTCGTCGAACGCGGCGAGGATGCGGCCGCGTAGCCGGCTGCCGTCGTCGGTGCCGAGCGAGATGGCAATCGTCTCGAAGCGGTGCTTGTCGTGCCGCTCGAAGATGCCGCACATCAGATGGCTGACGGGGTGCTCGCGCAGGTCGGGCGAGACATACGCGATGCGGATGCGGTCGTGCCGGTAACGCTCGCCGTTCCACAGCGCCACGGCCTGGCGCGGGTTCTGGTGCGCGGCGAACAGGCGCGCGGCCTGCTGGTGCTCGGCCGCGTCGCTGGAGGCCGACATGAACGCCAGCGACTTGCACACGCGCCGGCCGGCCCGCACGCCTTCGACGATGCGCGCGCGCAGGCTGTCGAAATCGGTCCAGTCGCACACGTGCAGGCGCTCGAAGAACAAGAGGCCCAGGCCGTAGTCGTAGTCGGGCTTGACCTGCACCAGTCGCTCGAACATGCGGATGGCGTGGGCGCTCTGCTTGAACTCCGTCAGCAGGATGCCGCAGTTGCCCAGCGCCGCCGGGTGGCTGGGCGCAAAGGTGAGGATCTGGTTGAAGCGGGCCAGCGCATCGTGGTGGCGGTGCAGCGTGCGCAGCAGCGCGCCGCTGTTGAGCAGCACGTCCACGTACTCGGGCTGGATGGCCAGCGCACGGTCGTAGGCCTGCAGCGCTTCGTCGAACCGGCCCAGGCCCTGCAGGATGCTGCCGTGCAGGTGGTGCAGCGGCGCGTAGGCGGGCGCGGCGGCGATGCCGGTGGCGCAGCGCTGCAGCGCGCCGGCACTGTCGCCAGCCTGCCAATCGATCAGGCCCAGCGAGTAGTGGGCCGGGCCGTTCGCAGGGTCGGCGGCCAGCACGTCGGCAAAGCGCACGGCGGCCTGGGCCGTCTGGCCGCTGGCTTGCAGTTCGATGGCTTCGACCAGCAGGGTGGAGATGGGCATCGGCGGATTCTGAGTGCTCACTGGATGCCTTCGCGCTGCGCGCTGCGGTGCTGAGCGCCTTGGGGCGGCTTGGCGGTTCTCATGCGTCCGCCAGGCTGCCGCCGCCCAGCGCCTTGTACAGCTGCGCGGCAGCGTCGAGTTGGGCGCGGCGCACCTGGGTGACGCTCTGGCGCGCGGTGACCATGTCGCGCTGCGCGTCCAGCACCTCCAGGTAGCCGACCATGCCGGCGTCGAAGCGCGCCTGGGCGATGGCCAGGCGCCGCTCCTGCGCGGCGCGGTTGGCCTGAGCGGCCTGCAGTTGGCCGACCAGCGCCTGGCGTGCCGAGAGTTGATCGGCCACTTCGCGGAACGCCAGCTGGATGGTTTTCTCGTATTCGGCCACGGCCACGACTTTGCGGGCCTCGGCGATGTCGGCCTGCGCCTCCAGCCGGCCGGCGTCGAACAGCGGCAGCGAGATGGAGGGCTGGAAATTCCACGCGCCGCCCTGCAGCAGCAAGCCCAGCGCCGGGCTGGCCAGGCCCAGGCCGGCCGTGAGCAGCACCTTGGGCAGAAACGCCGCGCGCGCGGCGCCGATGTTGGCGTGCGTGGCGGCCAGGCGCTGCTCGGCCGCCAGCACATCGGGGCGCAGCAGCAGCACTTCGGACGGCAGGCCGGCGGCCAGGGGGGTGTCCAGCGCCTGGGCGTCCAGCGGGCGGCCGGCGGGCAGCGCGGGCGGCATCTCACCCACCAGAAAGCCGAGCTGGTGCGCGGCCAGTGCGCGCTGGTGTTCGATCGCATAGTGCTGGCCGCGTGCCGCTTCCAGCGCGCCGGTGGCCTGCTGCACGTCGTAGTCGTGCGCGGCGCCGATGTCGCGCCCGCGCGTCAGCAGGTCGAGCGACTGCTCGCGCAGCGCCAGGCTGTCGCGCGCCAGGGCCAGCGATTCGTCTTGCTGCAGCAAGGCGAAGTAGGCGAGGGCGACATCGGCCACCAGCGACAGGTGCACGGCGCGGCGCGCCTCTTCGGTGGCCAGGTAGCCGGCGCGCGCGGCGTCGGACAGCCGCGCCAGCCGGCCCCAGAAATCGAGCTCGAACGAGACCATGGAGACCGACACATCGAAGCGGTTGGCGTTGGATTGCGCGTCCAGCCCGCTGATCGCGGCCGGCGAGCGCTGCACGGCGGCCTGGCCTGAAAGGTTGATGAGCGGCAGCCGTTCGGCACGCGCCATGCCGTACTGCGCGCGGGCTTCCTGCACGCGGCCGGCGGCGATGCGCAGGTCGCGGTTGTGTTCAAGCGCGGCGGTGATGAGTGCCTGCAGGCGGGGGTCGGTGAAGTAAGCGGCCCAGTGGATGCGCGCTGCCTCCTGGCCCTGTGTGTTGGTGGGGTAAGGCCAGGCCTGCGGCACCGGGGCGGTGGGCCGTTGCAGCGGCGCCTGGTTGGCGCAGCCGGCCAGCAGCAAGGCGCCGCACGTGAGCAACCGCGCCAACGTGGGCGTGGGGGCGGTGGCACGGCGCGCGGGCCGGGGTGGCTGGGGGTGCATGTCGGCTGCGAAGTGTAGGCAGGGCGCGCCGGGGCGAACGGCGCGTTTGGCGGGGGGAAGGCGGGCAATTCCACCCGTTCGGGTCGCACGGGTTGACGTGCGCTATGGTCGTCCTCTAAACTTAATTGTTCGTACAAATCACTAAATCAACCAATTGCCGTCAGGAGACCCCATGCAGTCCGCCATCGAGATCAGCCCCGGCCGTTACCGCGCCTCTTACGGCCGCTACCTGGAAGACTTCAAGGTCGGCGATGTCTACGAACACCGCCCCGGCCGCACCATTACCGAGAGCGACAACATCCAGTTCTCGCTGATGACGATGAACGCGCACCCGATGCATTGCGACGCGAACTTTGCGGCCAAGAGCGAGTTCGGCCGGCTGCTGGTCAACAGCGGGCTGTCGCTGGCCATCGTGCTGGGCATGACGGTGAACGACGTCAGCGCCAAGGCGATCGCCAACCTGGGCTGGAAGGAAATCAAGCTCACGGCGCCGGTGTTCTGCGGCGACACGCTGTATGCGGAATCCGAAGTGCTGGAGGTGCGCGAATCCAGCAGCCGCCCGACCCAGGGCATCGTCACCACGCGCACGCGCGGCTTCAAGCAGGACGGCGTGCAGGTGATGGAGTTCGTGCGCATGTCCCTGATCGCGAAACGCGGCCACGGCGTCGGCGAATAGGTCCGCGCGCGACCCAGCCCCCCCCAGGCCACCCGGCACCTCACCACAACGGAGACAACCCATGACCCCATCAGCCTCGGCCAACGCCGCCAGTCACAGCGCCGACATCAGGGCCGGTGGCGGCACCGGCATCAGGACCGGCATCCGCACCGCACTGGCAGCCGCCGCGCTGGCACTGCTCGCGCCCCTGGCCCACGCCGTCTACCCCGACAAGCCGATCCGGCTGGTGGTGGGCTTCCCGCCCGGGCAGGCCACCGACCTCGTGGCCCGCGCTGCGGCCAGGAAGCTGCAGGAGGTGCTGGGCCAGCCGGTCATCGTGGACAACAAGCCCGGCGCGGCCGGCATCATCGGATCGGAGACGGTGGCCAAGGCGCCGCCGGACGGCTACACGCTGGTGGTGGGCTCCAGCGGCACGATGGCGATCAACCCCAGCCTGTATTCCAAGCTGCCCTACCACCCGCTGCGCGACTTCGAGCCGATCAGCCTGCTGTCGGTGGTGCCGCTGTTCCTGGCCGTGAACCCGGCATTTCCGGCGCAGACGGCGGCCGATCTGGTGAAGCTGGCCAAGGCGTCGCCGGGCAAGATCAACTACGGCTCCGGCGGCAGCGGCGTGACCAGCCACTTGACGATGGAGCTGCTGAAGAATGCGCAGGGCATGCAGCTGACGCACGTGCCCTACAAGGGCAGCCCGGCGGCGGTGACCGACCTCATCGGCGGGCAGGTCAACACCATGATCGACACCGGCCCGGCGTTGCTGCCGCACATGCGCAGCGGCAAGCTGCGCATCCTGGCGGTGGCCAGCGAGAAGCGCAACGCCGCTGCGCCCGATGTGCCCACGATGGCCGAGGCCGGCCTGGGCCAGTTCGTGGCGCCGGCCTGGATCGGCCTGGCCGCCCCCAAGGGCACGCCGCGCGAGATCGTCGACGTGCTGGCCAAGGCGCTGGTCACGGGCTGGCGCGACGCGCCGGACGTGAAGGAACAGCTGAACGGCCTGGGCGCCGAGCCCGCCGCCACGTCGCCGGAAGAGTTCGCGAAGTTCATCCAGTCGGAGATCGACAAGTGGGCGCTGGCCGTCAAGTTGTCCGGCGCAAAGGTCGACTGAGATGAGCGTCACCCCCAAGCTTTCCACGCAGCTGGCGCAGTACGCCACAGGATTCACGCTCGACGCCGTCCCTGCCGAGGTGCGCGCACGCGCCACGCATTTGATGCTGGACGCGCTGGGCATCGCCCTGGCCTGCACGCAGTGGGATTTCTCGCGCAACACCCTGGCCGGCCTGCGCGAGCTGGCGGGCGAGGGCGGCGACGTGCCGGTCATCGGCTATGGGCAAAAGCTGCCGCTGCGCGACGCGGTGGTCATGAACGCGCTGCTGATCCACGGCCTGGACTACGACGACACACACCCGGCCGGCGTGATCCACGCCACCACCTCGGTGTTGCCCGCGGCGCTGGGCCTGGCCACGCGCCTGGGCCGTGCGGGCGGTGATCTGCTGGCGGCCTACGTGCTGGGTGTGGAGACGGCGACGCGGCTGGGGGCGGCCGCGCGCAGCGGCTTTCACCAAGTGGGCTTTCACCCGACGGGGTTGATCGGCGCGTTCGGCTGCACGCTGGCGGCGGCGCGGCTGCTGAACCTGGACGAGCGCCAGATGGTGGACGCGCAAGGCATCGCGCTGTCGCTCGCCTCGGGCAGCCTGGAATGCCTGGAAGACGGCGCCTGGACCAAGCGGCTGCACCCGGGCTGGGCGGCGGCATCGGGCATCACCGCGGCCACGCTGGGCAAGCACGGCTTCGTTGGCCCCGGCGCGGCGTACGAGGGGCGCTTCGGCCTGTACGCCAGCCACCTGGGGCCTGATCTGTTGGCCAAGGCCGATCTCGGCATCGTCGCGGCCGGGCTGGGCGAGGTGTGGGAGGTGATGAACGTGGCGATCAAGCCGGTGCCGGCCTGCCATTTCACGCACGCGTTTGCCGATGCGGCGAGCATCCTCTCGCGCGACTGGGGCGGCGCGCCGATCCGCCGCATCGTGGCCCGCGTGCCGACCGGTGCGATGAAGGCCGTGTGCGAGCCGATCGAGAAGAAGCTGCGCCCTGCCAATGCCTACGACGCGCAGTTCAGCGTGCCGTATTCGGTGGCGACCGGCCTGCGCTGGGGCCGCTTCACGCTGGATGCGCTGGAGCCTGCGGCCTATCAGGATCCGCAGACCCTTGCCATCGCCGCGCTGGTGGAATGCCAGGCCGATGCAGAGGCGGACTTTCCGCGCTATTTCGGCGGCGAGGTCATCATCGAGTTGGCCGATGGCCGCACCTTGCGTCACCACGAGCCCATCAACCGGGGCGCCGCGGGCCGGCCGATTGCCGACGCCGACATCGTCGTCAAGTTCCACGACAACGCGGCCCGCGCGGTCGATCGGGCGCATGCGGACCACATCCTCAATGCCGTGCTGGGCATCGAGCACGGCACTGCGGCCGAGCTGTCGCGCCTGCTGGGTGTGAAGGCGCGTTGAGCGCCCGGTGTGCGCACCGGGCGCGGCTACAGTCGTGCGTATGGTCCCCCACGCTCATCGCTTCGCGTATCGCTGCCCCTCCGAGGAGCCCCTCAACGCCTTCGGGCCGCCGAGCGCTGTTGCGGTGCAGAAGGACCACGATGACCGGCGATAGGGGGAGTGCTAGCGCCGCGCTCGGCGCCAGCCAGCCGCGTTACCTGCAGCTGGCGCGCACGCTGCTCAACGAGATCGAGAGCGGGCGCTACCCGGTGGGCGCGCAGCTGCCGACCGAGTTTGCGCTGTGCGAGCAGTTCGGCGTCAGCCGCTCGACTGCGCGCGAGGCCGTCAAGCGGCTGGTGCAACTGGGGCTGGTGGTGCGCCAGCCGCGCGTGGGCACCACGGTCAAGGCCAAGTCGACCACGCAGGGGTACCGCCAGAGCGCGGCCGATGTTGCCGATCTGTACCAGTACGCCACTGACACCACGCTGGTCATCGAATCGAGCGCCACGCGCGAGATCGACGCCGCCCAGGCCGAGCTGCTGGAGGCCACGGCCGGCGAGACCTGGCTGCACCTGCGCGGGCGCCGCCATGCGCAATCGCAGGCGCATCCGATCTGCGTGACCGAGCTGTGGCTGGCGCCGGCGTTCCGCTCGATCCAGGGCATCTCGGGTGCGCTCAGCGGCGCCGTGCATGCGGCCATCGAACAGCAGTTCGGCGAGGTCGTCGTCGCCGTGGAGCAAGAGATCCGCGCCGTGGCGCTCACCGCAGCCGAGGCCCGCGCGCTGAACGCCGCCCCGCGCAGCCCCGGCCTGTGGGTCAGCCGGCGCTACCGCAACCGATTGAACCAGCTGGTGGAGCTGGCCATCAGCACGCACCCGGCCGACCGCTTCAGCTACAGCACCGTGCTGCGGCGCGAGTGGGGCGTGGGCGCCGGCACGGCCCACGGCGGGCCGGCGCGGTGAGGGGCCCGTGGATCACGCTGGCCATCACCTTGGCCATGCAGGCCATGGTGTCGATGGCCTTGCTGACGCTGCCCGTCATGGCGCCGGTGGTGGCGCCGGCGCTGCGCCTGCCGGCCACCTTGATCGGGCTGTACGTGGCCATCGTCTATGCCGGCGCCATGGCCGCCAGCCTGGCGGCGGGCGCGGCCGTGGCGCGGTTCGGCGCGATTCGCGTGAGCCAGGTGGGGCTGCTGCTGTGCGCTGCGGGCCTGGGGTTGTGCGCGGTGCCGCACTGGGCTTGCGTGGCGGCCGGCGCGTTGCTGATCGGGCTGGGCTACGGGCCGATCACGCCGGCCAGCTCGCACCTGCTGACGCAGACCACGCCGGCGCACCGCATGTCGCTGGTGTTCTCGGTCAAGCAGACCGGGGTGCCGCTGGGCGGCGCACTCGCCGGTGCCCTGGTCCCCAGCCTGATGTTGCTGGCCGGTTGGCAGGGCGCATTGCTGGCCGTGGCGGCGGCCAACGTGGTGTGCGCGGTCATCGCGCAGCCGCTGCGCGCCGGGCTGGACGCCGACCGTGACGCCACCAAACCGTTCAAGCTGGGCAATCTGGCGCACCCGATCCGGCTGGTGCTGGGCCACCCGGCGCTCAAGATGCTGGCGGCCTGCTCGTTCGTGTTCTCCATCGCGCAGCTGTCGCTGACGACCTACCTGGTCGTCTTCCTGAACGAGACGCTGGCCTATGGGCTGGTGGCGGCCGGCTTGGCGCTGACGATTTCGCAGTTTGGCGGTGTGGCCGGGCGCGTGCTGTGGGGCTGGGTGGCCGACCGCAGCCTGGGCGCGCGGCGCATGCTGGCGCTGCTGGCCGCCGTGATGGCGCTGAGCAGCCTGGCCACGGCGGCGTTGACCACGGCCTTGCCGACGCCGCTGGTGCTGGCCGTGCTGGTGGTGTTCGGAGCCTCGGCCATCGGCTGGAACGGCGTCTACCTGGCCGAGGTCGCGCGCCAGGCGCCGCCCGGCCAGGCCAGTGTGGCCACCGGCGGCACGCTGGCGTTCACCTTCTTTGGCGTGGTGCTGGGGCCGCCGCTGTTCGGCGCGATCTCGGGCCTGTTCGAGAGCTACCGCGCGGGCTACATTGCGCTGGCGGTGCCGACGGCGCTGTGCTGTGTCGTGCTGCTGCGCGCACAGCTGGCGGCGCCTACGCGCACCTGATTGCTGACCTTCAACCCAAGCGAGACACCATGCAGGAACGCAGCTATCTGTTCGTCCCGGGCGACCGTCCGGAGCGCTTCGACAAGGCCCTGGCCAGCGGCGCGCATGCCGTCATCCTCGATCTGGAAGATGCCGTGCAGCCCGAGCGCAAGCTGATCGCGCGCGAGGCCGTGCGCACCTGGCTGGCGCAGGCCGGCACGCCGGTGTGGATCCGCATCAACCAGTCCGACAGCGTGTGGCACGAGGACGACTGCGCCCTGCTGACATCGCCCGCCGTGCGCGGCGTGATGCTGCCCAAGGCGCAGGATGTGCCCGGGCTGCAGCGGGTCACGCATCGTCTGGGCGAAGGCCAGTTCGTGATTCCCCTGGTCGAGTCGGTCGCCGGCTGGTTCGAGGCGCTGCCGCTGGCCCGCGTGCCGGGCGTGCTGCGGCTGGCGTTCGGCTCGGTGGACTTCCAGTCCGATTCCGGCATCCAGGGCGAGGGCGAAGAGATGAACGCCGTGCGCACGCAGCTTGTGCTGGTGTCGCGCCTGGCGGGGCTGCAGGCGCCGATCGACGGTGTGTCTGTGGCCATCGACGACGCGGCGCAGCTGGAGTCCGATGTGCGCCGCTCGCGCCGCTTCGGTTTCGGCGCCAAGCTCTGCATCCACCCCAAGCAGGTGGCTGGCGTGCACACCGGCTTTGCGCCGACCGCCGACGAGGTGGCCTGGGCGCGGCGTGTTGTGGATGCGCTGGCGGCCGGCCCGCTGGGTGCCATCACCGTGGACGGCAAGATGGTCGACAAGCCGATTGCGCTGCTGGCGCAGGCGATCCTGGCGGAGGCGGGCTGAAATGAAACTGCCTCGCTCCATTGGCCGTCGCCCCCTCTCCCCAGCCCTCTCCCGCGAGGGGAGAGGGGGCAAGGCAGGCCCAGTTTCATCGGCTGCGGTTGGCGCGCAGCGCCGTGGATCACTGAGCGCAGGGCCGCACCGGGCAGCTGCGGCGTTGCCAGCGGTGCGCGCCGCGTCAGGCGGTCGGGCCGGATTCAGGCCGCCTTGAGCAGTACCACCAGCGCGCCGGCGCCGCCCTCATCGGCCCGCGCCTGCACGAAGGCGATCACTTCGTTCTTCTGGATCAGCCAGCTGTGTACCTTGGGCTTGAGCACCGGCACGCGGCCCGGCGAACCCAGCCCTTTGCCGTGCACCACGCGCAGGCAGCGCAGGCCCTGGCGGTGCGCATCGCGGATGAAGGCTGACAGCGCCTCGCGCGCGTCGTCGCGGCGCAGGCCGTGCAGGTCGATCTCGCGCTGGATGCTCCATTCGCCCTTGCGCAGCCGGCGCGTGACTTCGGTGCCGATGCCGGTGCGCCGATAGCTCAGGGCGTCGTCCACGTCGAGCAGCGTGCTGGCGTCGAACTCGTCGCTGAGGCTTTCCTGCAGTACACGCTGATCGTCCAGCAGTTGCTGCACGGGGATCGGCGCCGGCTGCTCGGGGCGCAGCAGCACGCGCGGTGGCTGGCGCATCGGCACCACGTTGCCGACCGTGGTCACGAACAGGTTCTGCTCGGCGGCGGCGCGGCGCAGGGTCTGCTGGCGCGCGGCCTCTTGCCGGGCCAGCTGCAGGCGCAGCTCGGCCAGGTGGCGCACCAGGGGCTGCAAGTCCTGCAGCGAGCGGACCTTCACACCAACCCCCTCTCGGCCAGCGACAGAGCCTGGCCCGGCGCCACGATGACGTGGTCGAGCACGCGCACGTCGACCAGCGCCAGCGCGGCCTTCAGGGTCTGCGTGATCAGCTCGTCGGCGCGCGAGGGCTCGACACTGCCGCTGGGGTGGTTGTGCGCCAACACCACAGCGGCGGCCTGGTGGTGCAGCGCGCGCACGACGACTTCGCGCGGGTAGACGCTGGTCTGGCTCAGCGTGCCGCGGAACAGCTCTTCCAGCGCCAGCAGGCGGTGGTGGCTGTCCAGAAACAGCACCGCAAATACTTCGTGGTGGCGTGCGCCCAGATGCAGCTGCAGATAGTGCTTGACGTCTTGCGGTGCGTGCAGCACCGCGCGTTCGCGCAGTTGCTCGGCGAGCGCACGGCGTGCGAGTTCCAACACGGCCACCAGTTCGGCGCGTTTGGCCGGCCCCAGGCCCTTGATGCGGGCCAGATCGGCCGCCGTGGCATGCAGCAAGCCGGCCACGCCGCCGAAACCCTGGGGTGGCGCGGCCAGCAGTTCACTGGCCATCTGCAGCACGCCCTTGCCCGCAATGCCGGTGCGCAGCAGCAGTGCCAGTAGCTCGGCATCGGCCAGCGCCTGGGGGCCACGGGCCAACAGCTTCTCGCGCGGCTGCGCATCGGCGGGAAGGTCTTTCAGGGACATGGGCGGTCCTTGGGAAGGCCGGGTTTCTACAATGCAGGCCAGTTTATCGAGACTTCCATGCCCACAGCTTCTCCCGTGATCCCCGTGGTCGAACCCGGCTCCTTCCTGACCTTGCACTACCGGTTGGGCGGCCCTGGCGGCGACATCATCAACACCTTCGGCGGCAAGCCGGCCACCTTGTCGCTGGGCGCGGGCGAGCTGTCGCCGGCGGTCGAGCAGCGGCTGCTGGGCCTGGCCGAGGGCACGCGCAGCAGTTTCGAGATTCCGGCCGGCGAGGCCTTCGGGCCGCGCAACCCGGACATGGTGCAGTGGGTGGCGCGCAAGCTGCTGAACCAGCTGGGCGATCCGCAGGAGCAATACAACGTGGGCGATGTGGTGCAGTTCCCCACGCCCGACGGGCAGGGCAGCTATGCCGGCGCTGTGCAGCAGGTGGGCAATGCGGACAGCGCCGATGCGGTGCTGTTCGACTTCAACCACCCGCTGGCCGGCGAGGCGGTGAGCTTCGAGGTCGAACTGATCGGCGTGCTGTGACGACGACGCCCGCCATCCCCGTGCACGACATCCTGCTGGCCGAGCCACGCGGCTTTTGCGCCGGCGTGGACCGCGCCATCGAGATCGTGGAGCGCGCGCTGGCCAAGTTCGGCGCGCCGATCTACGTCCGCCACGAGATCGTGCACAACACCTACGTGGTGAACGACCTGAAGGCGCGCGGCGCCATCTTCATCGAGGACCTGGACGAGGTGCCGCCACAGGCCACGCTGGTGTTCTCGGCGCACGGCGTCAGCAAGGAAGTGCAGCAGGAGGCCGAGCGCCGCGGCTTTCGCATCTTCGACGCCACCTGCCCGCTGGTGACCAAGGTGCACGTCGAGGTGGCCAAGTTGCACAAGGAGGGCTTCGAATTCATCATGATCGGCCACAAGGGCCACCCCGAGGTCGAAGGCACGATGGGCCAGCTGGAGAGCGGCATCCATCTGGTCGAGGACGTGGCCGACGTGGCCCGCGTGCAGCCAGGCCAGACCGAGCGCCTGGCCGTGGTGACGCAGACCACGCTGTCGGTGGACGACGCGGCCGAGATCGCCGCGGCCGTGAAGGCGCGGTTCCCGCAGGTGCGCGAGCCCAAGCAGCAGGACATCTGCTACGCCACACAGAACCGTCAGGACGCGGTGAAGGTGCTGAGCCCGCAGGTCGACATCCTGATCGTGGTCGGCAGCCCGACCAGCTCGAACAGCAACCGGCTGCGCGAACTCGCGCTGAAGCTGGGCACCGACAGCTACATGGTCGACAGCGCCGAAGAGCTGCAGGCCGCGTGGTTCGAAGGCAAGCCGCGCGTGGGCCTGACGGCCGGCGCGTCCGCCCCCGACGTGCTGGTCCAGCAGGTGATCGAACGCCTGCGCGCGTTGGGCGCGCAGGCAGTTCGCAAGATGGATGGCGTGCAGGAAACGCTGAAGTTCCCGCTGCCCAAGGGCCTCAAGCTGGACGCTTGAGCGCCGCCCGGCCGCCAGAAGGCGCTCGCAGCGCAGCCGAAGTACACCAGTGCCTCGCCACCAGGCGCTGCGGCCCCCGAGGGGGCCGCATTGCGTTGGGAGGTGGCCGGGCAGCATCGCCCGGGCCTTGCCCGCTACAGCACTTCGCTTGCGAAATCCGCAAGCCGCGAGCGCTCACCGCGGGCCAGCATGATGTGCCCGCTGTGGGGCCAGCCCTTGAACTTGTCGACGGCGTACGTCAGGCCTGACGAGCCTTCGGTCAGGTAGGGCGTGTCGATCTGCTGCAGGTTGCCCATGCAGACGATCTTGGTGCCCGGGCCGGCGCGCGTGATCAGCGTCTTCATCTGCTTGGGCGTCAAGTTCTGCGCCTCGTCGATGATCACGTACTTGTTCAGGAACGTGCGGCCGCGCATGAAGTTCATGCTCTTGATCTTGATGCGCGAGCGGATGAGTTCATTGGTGGCCGCGCGGCCCCATTCGCCGGCGCTGGTCTCGGTCTTGGCCAGCACTTCGAGGTTGTCGTCGAGTGCGCCCATCCAGGGGCCCATCTTTTCTTCTTCGGTGCCGGGCAGAAAGCCGATGTCCTCGCCCACGCTGACGGTGGCGCGGGTCATGATGATTTCGGTGTAGCGACGGTCGTCCAGCACCTGCGTGAGGCCCGAGGCCAGGGCCATCAGCGTCTTGCCGGTGCCCGCGTTGCCGGTCAGCGTGACGAAGTCGACCTCCGGGTCCAACAGCAGATTCATCGCGAAGTTCTGCTCGCGGTTGCGGGTGGTCACACCCCATACCGCATGTTTCAGATGGTTGTAGTCCTTCAGCGTCTTCAGCACCGCCGTCTTCGCGCGGATTTCGGTTACGCGGGCGTACAGGCTGGGCTCGCCGGGTGCCTCGAAGTAGACGAACTGGTTGATCATCAGGCTCGGCACCACGGGACCAGCGATGCGGTAGAAGGTGTACAGGCCCTGCTGCCAGCTCTCCACCGTCTTGCCGTGCTTGGCCCAGAAGTCCGTGGGCAGGGCCAGCACGCCGGAGTACAGGAACTCGCCGTCTTCCAGCGTCTTGTCGTTCTCGTAGTCCTCGGCGGCCAGGCCCAATGCCTTGGCCTTGACGCGCATGTTGATGTCTTTGGACACCAGCACCACATCGCGCGGTGCGTGCTGTTTGCTTAGCGCGTCGACCACGCCCAGGATCTGGTTGTCGGCCTTGCCCTGGGGCAGGCTGGCAGGCAGCGCGTCGTTCAGGGCCTGGGTCTGGAAGAACAACTTGCCGCCGGCCTCGCGGTGGCCGGTCACATCGAGCTTGAGGCCGACCGCGATGTCGGCCTTGTGCGCGCCCGCCAGTGCATCGAGCGTGCGGCTGCTCTGGCGTGCGTTGCGGGCGACCTCGGTCATGCCCTTCTTGTTGCTGTCCAACTCCTCCAGCACGATCATCGGCAGGTAGATGTCGTGTTCCTCGAAGCGGAACAGGCTCATCGGGTCGTGCATCAAGACGTTGGTGTCGAGCACGAACAGCTTGGTGGGGCCGTCGGATTTCGTCACTTTGCGCTTGGCTGGCGCGGGCGCGGGAGCCGAGGTCAGCACGGATTCGCGCGTCGGCGCACGGCGGCCGCGGCTTGCCGGCGCTTCGATCGGCTCGCGCATCACGGGCGCGTCGTCCAGCGCCATCGGCGCTGGCAACACCACCGGCGCGTGCAGCGCCATCGCGGGCTCGTCCACCAACACGGTGGCCGGGGGCTCACTGGCCAACTGCACGATGCCCTGGGGTGCTGCCTCGGCGTAGCGCGCCCGGGCAACGCGGGCGGGTTTGGATTGGGCTCGAGTGGGCGCGTCGAATGCGTCAGGAGACAGGGTGGCAGCGCGCTTCGCAGGGGGAGGGGGCAGAGGCATAGGGCTTCGTGTTTCCTGAGGACGGAATCGAGGTGAAAGGCTGAAAGCAAAAAAGCCGCCCGGTTGCCAGGGCGGCTTTTGAAGATGATGCGCTCAGGTCATTACCAACAGGCATGAACTCATTATGCATGAGCCATGTGGCGCTCCTGAGGGCCTGCAAGGCAGGGGTCAGACGGCCTTTTTGAGGTCTTTCACGGCCTTCAGAACGTCGTCGACATGGCCTGGAACCTTGAGGCCACGCCACTCGTTCTTGAGCACGCCATCGGCACCGATCAAGAAGGTGCTGCGCTCGATGCCCTTGACCTTCTTGCCGTACATGATCTTGTTCTTGACGACGCCGAACATGTGGCACATTTTCTCTTCGGTGTCGGCGATCAGTTCAAAAGGCAATTCGAGCTTGGTCTTGAACTCATCGTGCGACTTCATGTTGTCGCGTGACACGCCGAACACGGCGGCACCGGCTTTCACGAAATCCTTGTACTTGTCCCGAAACTGCATGGCTTCGGTGGTACAACCGGGCGTGTTGTCCTTCGGGTAGAAGTACAGCACCATCACTTGGCCCAGGTGCGTGGTGTTGGAGACCTTCACGCCGCCCGTGGCGTTGGCTTCGAATTCAGGGATAGGTTTGTTGACAACGATCGCCATGTGTTTGAGTCTCGGGTATCGTAAAGTGGTCGTTGGCCGCTGAATCGGGCCGTCGCGGCAACCTTCGATTTTACTCTCAAAACGCGGAACTTCTCTAGCCCTGCGGACGCTGCGCGCGCGCGTCTTCATCTTCCATCGGTGATTCCAGCAGCAGGGCCACGGCGACGTCGCGCCCTTCCTGCGCCAGGATGTTGTAGGTACGGCAGGCTGCCGGCGTGTCCATCGTCTCGATGCCGATGCGCTTGTCGATCAACGATCGCAGCAGCTCGGGCCGCGGAAACCTCAGACGCGCACCACTGCCGAAGATCACGAGTTCGGTGCCCATCTCGGCCAGCTGGGCGAAGTGTTCCGGGCCGAGATCCTCGAAGCGCGCACAGGGCCACGCGATGCGCTGGCCACGCGAGCCGATGATCACGCTGTGGTCGATGCGGTCTGTCTGCACACCGACCCAGCCGGGACCATGCGACGTGATGGTCTGGACGGTGGATCTGTCGGGCTGCAATTTCATGAATGTGGGGGAGGTTGGGGCGGCCTGAGCGGGCCATGATCTGTGGTCAAATTATAGGTTTTCGCTCTTGCGGGCCATCCCGCAACGCCTGCCTTGCCGAAGGATCTGTCCATGGGTCGCTCGGCATTTTTGCCCGTGGAGACAGCATGAGAACCATCCAGAAGTCTGCCAAGTTGGCCAGTGTCTGTTACGACATTCGCGGCCCCATCATGGACGCTGCGCGCCAGATGGAAGAAGAAGGCCAGAAGATCATCAAGCTCAACATCGGCAACCTGGCGGTGTTCGGTTTCGATTCGCCTGAGGAGATTCAGCAGGACATGATCCGCAACCTGCCGAACTCGGCCGGTTACTCCGACAGCAAGGGCATCTTCGCGGCGCGCAAGGCCGTCATGCACGAGACGCAGAAGCAGCACATCAAGGGCGTGACGCTGGACGACATCTACCTGGGCAACGGCGCCAGCGAACTCATCGTGATGGCCACCAACGCGCTGCTGGACGATGGCGACGAGTTGCTGTTGCCCTCGCCCGACTACCCGCTGTGGACAGCCGCCGTGAGCCTGTCCGGCGGCACGCCGGTGCACTACCGCTGCGAAGAGTCCAATGGCTGGATGCCCGACATGGACGATATCCGCGCCAAGATCACGCCTCGCACCAAGGGCATCGTCGTCATCAACCCGAACAACCCCACGGGCGCGCTGTATTCGGACGACCTGCTCAAGGCCATCGTCGAGCTTGCGCGCACGCACGGGCTGGTGCTGTTCGCCGACGAGGTCTACGACAAGGTGCTGTATGACGGCGTGAAGCACACGGCGATCGCCAGCCTGTCGGATGACGTGCTGACGCTGACCTTCAACTCGCTGTCCAAGAGCTACCGCTCGTGCGGCTACCGCGCCGGCTGGCTGGTTGTGTCGGGTGACAAGAAGCCCGCGCGTGACTACATCGAGGGCCTGAACATGCTCTCGAACATGCGGCTGTGCGCCAACGTGCCGGGCCAGTGGGCGATCCAAACCGCGCTGGGCGGCTACCAGAGCATCAACGACCTGGTGGGCGAAGGCGGCAGACTGCGGCGCCAGCGCGACCTGGCGTATGAGCTGATCACGGCGATCCCGGGCGTCAGCTGCGTCAAGCCGAGCGCCGCGCTGTACATGTTCCCCAAGCTCGACCCCAAGGTCTACCCGATCGCCGACGACCAGGAATTCATCCTCGAGCTGCTGCAGGAAACCAAGGTCATGCTGGTGCAGGGCACGGGCTTCAACTGGCCCACGCCAGACCACTTCCGCATCGTGTTCCTGCCGCACGAAGACGACCTGCGGCTGGCCATCGGGCGCATCGCCACCTTCCTGGAGCACTACCGCAAGCGCGTGCGCGCGGCATCTCCGTCTTCCCCTTCTTCTTCCTCGATCGCGGCACTCGCATGAAACCCATCCAAGTCGGCCTGCTCGGCATCGGCACCGTCGGCAGCGGCGTCTACAACGTCCTCGTCCGCAACCAGCAAGAGATCCGCCGCCGCGCCGGCCGTGGCATCGAGATCACCGCCGTGGCGGACCTGGACGTCTCACGCGCCAAGTCCATCGTCGGCGACCAGGTGCAGGTCGTTGCCGACGCGCGCCAGGTCATCGCGAACCCGGACATCGACATCGTCATCGAGCTGATCGGCGGCTATGGCATTGCCAAGCAGCTGGTGCTCGAAGCCATCGCTGCCGGCAAGCATGTGGTCACCGCCAACAAGGCGCTGCTGGCCGTGCACGGCACCGAGATCTTCGAAGCCGCGCACAAGAAGGGCGTGATGGTCGCATTCGAGGCGGCCGTGGCCGGCGGTATCCCCATCATCAAGGCGCTGCGCGAGGGCCTCACGGCCAACAGCATCCAGTGGATCGCCGGCATCATCAACGGCACGACCAACTTCATCCTGTCGGAGATGCGCAGCAAGGGGCTGGACTTCGACGTCGTGCTCAAGGAAGCGCAGCGCCTGGGATACGCCGAGGCCGACCCGACCTTTGACATCGAAGGTGTGGACGCCGCGCACAAGGCCACCATCATGTCGGCCATTGCGTTCGGCATCCCGGTGCAGTTCGACAAGGCCTATGTGGAAGGCATCACCAAGCTGGCCGCGCAGGACATCCGCTACGCGGAGCAATTGGGCTACCGCATCAAGCTGCTGGGCATCACCAAGCGCACGCCCCATGGCATCGAATTGCGCGTGCACCCCAGCCTGGTGCCGAGCAAGCGGTTGATTGCCAATGTCGAGGGCGCGATGAACGCCGTCGTCGTGCAGGGCGATGCCGTGGGCACGACGCTGTATTACGGCAAGGGCGCAGGCAGCGAGCCGACCGCCAGCGCCGTGATTGCCGACCTGGTCGACATCGCGCGCCTGCACACGGCCGACGCCGCGCACCGCGTGCCGCATCTGGCCTTCCACCCCGATGAAATGAGCGACCTGCAGGTGCTGCCCATGGGCGAGGTCGTCACCAGCTACTACCTGCGCCTGCGCGTGGCCGACCAGGCCGGCGTGCTGGCCAAGGTCACGGGCCTCTTGGCCGAGGCCGACATCAGCATCGACGCCGTGTTGCAGCGCGAGGCCGATGAAGTCGGTGGCGAAGGCTCGACGCAGACCGACCTGATCATCCTCACGCACGACTGCCAGGAGGCCAAGATGAACGCCGCCCTGGCCAGCATGCAGGCCTTGCCCACGGTGCTGACCGCCATCACCCGCATCCGCAAGGAGGAGCTGGCCTGATGCGCTACGTCTCCACCCGAGGGCATGCGGATCGCAAGCAGTTCTGCGAGATCCTGCTGGAAGGCCTGGCGCCCGACGGTGGCCTGTACCTGCCCGAGCGCTACCCGCAGGTCGACACCGCGACGCTGCAACGCTGGCGCCAACTGCCCTACGCCGAGCTGGCGTTCGAAGTACTGTCCCTGTACATCGACGACATTGCGGCGGCCGATCTCAAGAAGCTTTGTGCCAAGACCTACACGCGCGACGTGTTCGGCACGGATGCCATCGTGCCGTTGCGCAAGCTCGAAGACGGCGTCTACCTCGAAGCCCTGTCCAACGGCCCCACGCTGGCCTTCAAGGACATGGCCATGCAGCTGCTGGGCAACCTGTTCGAGTACGAGCTGGCCCGTCGCGCTGAAGAGCTGAACATCCTGGGCGCCACCAGCGGCGACACCGGCAGCGCGGCCGAGTACGCCATGCGCGGCAAGCGGGGCGTGCGCGTGTTCATGACCTCGCCGCACGGCCGCATGAGCCCGTTCCAGCAGGCGCAGATGTTCAGCCTGCAGGACGCAAACATCCACAACCTGGCCATCGATGGCGTGTTCGACGATTGCCAGGACATCGTGAAGGCCGTGTCCAACGACCTGGACTTCAAGCGCAAGTACCGCATCGGCACCGTCAACTCGATCAACTGGGCGCGGTTGCTGGCGCAGGTCGTCTACTACTTCGCGGGCTATTTCCAGGCCACGCAGAAGGACGGGGACCTTGTCAGCTTCACCGTCCCCTCCGGCAATTTCGGCAATGTCTGCGCCGGCCACGTTGCGCGCATGATGGGCCTGCCGATTGCCCAACTGGTGGTCGCCACGAACGAGAACGACGTGCTGGACGAGTTCTTCCGCACCGGCGTCTACCGCGTGCGCGGCAGCGCCGACACGCACGAGACCAGCAGCCCGTCCATGGACATTTCCAAGGCCTCGAACTTCGAGCGCTTCGTGTTCGACCTGCTGGAGCGCGATGGCACGCGCACCGCACAGCTGTTCGGCCCGCAACTGGCGCAGGCCGGCCGCTTCGACCTGCAGGCCGACCCGCTGTTTGCCGCCGCGGCCGGTCGCTTCGGCTTTGCCAGCGGCAAAAGCACACATGCCGACCGGCTGGCGACCATCCAGGACACCTGGCAGCGCTTCGGCCAGATGATCGACACGCACACGGCCGACGGCCTCAAGGTGGCGCGCGAGCATCTGCAGAGCGGCGTGCCCATGGTCGTGCTGGAGACGGCCCTGCCCATCAAGTTTGCCGAGACCATCGTCGAAGCCCTGGGCCGCGCGCCGGACCGGCCTGCCCGGTTCGAAGGCATCGAAGCCCTGCCGCGCCGTGTGCACCGCATCGCCGCCGACGTGGACGTGGTCAAGGCCTACATCGCCACGCATTGCCCATGAGCGGGCCCCCACGCGCATCGTTGCCCGGTGAGGGGGCGCGTCAGCGACTTGCGGCCGCCGGGCGGCGCTGACCGGGGCGATGAAAGTCGTCGGCTTCGCCGGTTACTCGGGCGCCGGCAAGACCACGCTGATCGAGCAGTTGATCCCGGCCCTCAAGGCCTGCGGGCTGCGCGTGTCCGTCGTCAAGCACGCGCACCATGGGTTCGACATCGACCATCCCGGCAAGGACAGTTTTCGGCACCGCGAGGCCGGGGCCTTCGAGGTCGTCGTGGCGTCCAGCCGGCGGCTGGCGGTGATCCGCGAATACGAGGCCGAACAGGAACCAACGGTCGCCACGCTCATCGCTGAGCTGCGGCGCGACGTGGACTGGGTGCTGGTCGAAGGCTTCAAGCACGACGACATCGCGCGCATCGAAGTGCGGCGCGCGGGCGACACCCGGCCGCCGCGCTACCCGGTGGACGGGCGCGTGCAGGCCATCGCCACCGATGCCCCGGCCGAACTGCTGCCGCCGCCCACGTGCCCGGTGCTGGATCTGAACGACGTGCCCGCGCTCGCGCATTGGCTGCTCGACAATGCCACGCTATTCGAGAACACCACCGCATGAACGCTTCCCCGCTCAAGTCCCTGGACGAAGCGCTGGCCGAGTTGCTGGCCCATGCCGCACCGTTGCCAGGCGTGGACACCGTGTCCACCTTCGAAGCCGATGGCCGCGTGCTGGCGGCAGATCTGCGGTCTGAACTGCAGGTGCCGCCGCGGGACAACAGCGCCATGGACGGCTACGCCATGCGCTGCGTCGACGCAGCGGCCGATGGCGCCGTGCTGCCGGTGTCCCAGCGCATCGCGGCCGGCGCGGTCGGCACGCCGCTCGTGGCGGGCAGCGCGGCACGCATCTTCACGGGCGCGCCGGTGCCCGCCGGTGCGGACGCGGTCGTCATGCAGGAAGACTGTGAGCTGCTGGACGACGGCCGCATCCGCGTGCGCCGCGCACCGCGGCCCGGCCTGGCCATTCGCCGCGCGGGCGAAGACATCGCCCTGGGTGCCGCGGTGCTGGCGCGTGGCACGCGCTTGTCGCCGGCTGCACTCGGCCTGGCGGCCAGCATCGGCCTGGCCGCACTGCCCGTGGCCCGCAGGCCGCGTGTCGCGATGTTCTCGACCGGCGACGAGCTCGTGATGCCAGGCACCGTGGCACCCGCGCAAATGCGCCCCGGTGCGATCTACAACTCGAACCGCTATTTCCTGCGCAGCCTGCTGCAGCGCCTGGGCTGCGAGGTGCACGACCTGGGTGTGGTGCCCGACCAGCGCGAGGCCACGCTCGCCGCGCTGCGCGAGGCCAGCCAGCACAGCGACCTGATCCTCACCAGCGGCGGTGTGTCCGTCGGTGAAGAAGACCATGTGAAGCCTGCGGTGCAGGCACTGGGCCGGCTGGACCTGTGGCAGATCGCCATCAAGCCGGGCAAGCCCTTCGCCTATGGCCGCATCGACCGCGCCCAGGGTGCCTGCCATTTCATCGGGTTGCCGGGCAACCCCGTGTCCAGCCTCGTCACGTTTTTGGTGCTGGTGCGGCCTTTCCTGCTCGCGCTACAGGGCGCCCTACAACTGCATCCGCAGCCCGTGCCCATGACGGCCCATTTCGACTGGCCGCGCGCCGACCGCCGCCGCGAGTTCCTGCGCGCGCGTCGCAATGACCAGGGTGGGCTGGACCTGTTCCCCAACCAGGGCTCGGGCGTGCTGACGTCCACGGTTTGGGGCGATGGGCTCGTGGACACGGCGCCGGGCCAGACGATTGCCCACGGCGACACGGTGCGCTTCCTGCCGTTCGGAGATCTCTGGGCATGAAGGTTCAGGTGCGTTATTTCGCCTCCATCCGCGAAGGCCTGGGCCTGGGCGCGGAACAGGTCGACACGCAGGCCGCCACCCTCGGCGCGCTGCGCGACGAACTGCTGGCCCGGGGCAGTGCCTACGCCGCGCTGCTGGCCCGTGGCCGTGCCGTGCGCATGGCGCTGGACCAGCAGATGAGCGACGAATCCGCTGCCCTGCGCGAGGGCAGCGAAGTCGCGTTCTTCCCCCCCGTCACGGGCGGCTGAGCGGCGCCTGCAGCGCCAGCAAGCGCTGCAACAGCAACGCCGACGCTTGCGTCATGGGTGCACGCAGTTCCGGGCCGATGTCGCCGGCATGCGCCAGCAGAGCCTTGACCGGCCCCGGGTTCGGCTCGCTGAACAGCGCCGCGATCCAGGGCTGCAGGGGGCGCCACAGCGCACGTGCCTCGTGCAGGTGGCCGTCGGCCAGCAGCGCGACCACGCGGGTGAAGCGCCCGGTGTGCAGATGCGCGCTGGCCGCAATGGCGCCGGCCGCGCCCAGGGCCATGGCCGTGAAGATGTTGGCGTCCTCGCCAGCCATCACGCGCAGTCGACCGTCTGCGATCAAGGCCTGGGTCTTGGCCGCGTCGCCGCCGCAGTCCTTGATCGCGCGGATGCGCGGGTGTTCGGCCAGCGCCAGCAGCGTGGCCAGCGGCAGCTCCACGCCCGTGCGATACGGGATGTCGTACACCACCACCGGCACGGTGCTGGCGTCGGCCAGTGTGCGAAACCAATCCAGCAGCCCCGCCTGTGCCGGCCGCACATAGCAAGGCGGCGCGATCAGCAGGCCAGCAATCGCGCGTTCGCACGCGGCGGCGACCATGGCCAGCGCGCGTCGGAGGTTGCAACCGCCCACGCCCATGACCACGGGCAGCCCGTCGGCCGCTGCCAGCACCGTGTCCAGCACGGCCAGTTGTTCGTCGGCGTCCAGCGCGGCGGCTTCGCCCGTGCTGCCGCAGGCCACAAAGCCGGCGATGCCGTGTGGCTTGAGCTTGCGCACCAGCGCCGCCAGCGCGGCATGGTCGACGGCGCCGTCCTGGAACGGCGTGACGAGGGGAATCCACAAGCCCGTGAACGAGACGGGCGCAGGGGGCGTATCAGATGGCAATCGCATGGCTTTCCTTGTCGAGGTAAACGACCGAAAGGTCACCGTCGACAGGATGCGCGCGAAAGCGTGGAGCGTGGTGGGAGCAGGCTGGCCAAGGGTTCCGTCGCGCATCCGACGACGGAACCGCTGCTCCGGTCAGACGCGCAGCGGTTTGCCCAGCTTTTTGGCGGCGCACGCGGCGCGCCCGGCACGGGCGTGCAAGGCGGTGGCGCAGTGGCGTTGCGGCATGGACATGGGGCGTGAAGTCTACCTGCGTCCGTCACAATCACGCCATGCTTTCGCCCCGCGTCACCATCCAGACGGCCGACTTTGACCTGGGCGCCGAGGTGGCCGCGCTGCGGGCGCAGGACGCGCGCATCGGTGCCGTCTGCAGCTTCCTTGGCACGGTGCGCGACCGCCACCCCGACGTGGCAGGCGCCGTGACCGCGCTGGAGCTGGAGCACTACCCCGGCATGACCGAGCGCGCCATCGAGGCCATGGTCGACGCGGCCTTCGCGCGCTTTGACATCCATGCCGCGCGCGTGGTCCACCGCGTCGGCCCGCTCCTTCCGCTGGACCAGATCGTGCTGGTCATCGTCGCATCGGCGCACCGCGGCGTGGCGTTCCAGGCTTGCGAATTCCTAATGGACTATCTCAAGACCCAGGCGCCGTTCTGGAAGAAGGAGCAGACCTTCGAAGGTGCGCGCTGGGTCGATGCGCGTGTCAGCGACGACGCGGCGCTCGCGCGCTGGGGCATCGCCGCGCGCAACGCCTGATCAATTCAGATAGCGCGGATTCGGCCTCAGCGGGCCGGGGGCCGTGTCGGGCTCCTGCCGGTCGCCTGGCATTGGCGCACGCCAATGGGCGGCGTCGATCGCCCGTTCCAGCAGGTGCGTGAAGCCGTGAATCAACGCGCCCTTCAGCTCGATCTGAAAGCCGCGTTGCGACGGGGTGTCGGGCAGCTTCTCTTGAAACACGATCTGCAGCGTGCCGGTAGGCTGGGGTGTGATGCGCACTTCGCTGACCAGCAACGGCTCGGCGCCCAAGGGCAAAGCGGCATCGGCCACGGCCTGGTAAGGGGCGGAAAAGTTGGACTGGCGCAGGGCGCTCTCGCGCTCGAACGCGCTGATGGTGCGGCGCGCCGTGGGGTCTGCCGGGGCCGGCCGGCCTTCGGCCGCTGCGGCCAGTTCTCCGGTCTGTACGATGGCCCGGCTCAGGGCCGGCCACAGGCCCAGCACCAGACGGCGCGTGAACCACAGGCGCAGTTCTTCCGCCTGTGCGGTGTTGATGCGCACGAGGATGCGGTCCTGCTCTTCGCGGTAGGTGACAGAGACCTGACGGATGTCCATTGCGCAGATTGTAGGCAGCGGCCAAAGGCCAGCCGGCGGGCCGCGCGCCCTTGAAAAGTCCCGCAACAGCCCTATGTCTTTGGCAGTCTCTGGAGAACTCGAACATGCGCATCGACAAACTCACCACCAAGTTTCAAGAAGCCCTGGGCGAAGCGCAATCGCTCGCCCTGGCCAATGACCACGCCTACATCGCGCCGCCCCACGTGCTGGTGGCCATGCTCAAGCAGGACGACGGCCCGCGCGCGCTGCTGCAGCGTGCCGGCACCAACGTGCAGGGCCTGCTGGCTGCGGCGGAGGGCGCTGTGAAGCGCCTGCCCCAGGTGCAGGGCCAGGACCAGATCACGCTGGACCGTGACATGGGCAGCCTGCTGCAGGCGGCCGAAAAGGAGGCGCTCAAGCGCGGCGATGAATACGTCGCGAGCGAGCTGTTCCTGCTGGCCTTGACCGACAGCAAGGCCGACATCGGCAAGCTGGTGCGCGACAACGGCCTCTCACGCAAGTCGCTGGAATCGGCGATCGACGCGGTGCGCGGCGGCCAGAAGGTCGACAACGCCGACGCCGAGGGCCAGCGCGACAGCCTGAAGAAATACACCATGGACCTGACCGAGCGCGCCCGCATGGGCAAGCTCGACCCGGTGATCGGCCGCGACGACGAGATCCGCCGCGCCATCCAGGTGCTGCAGCGCCGCACCAAGAACAACCCGGTGCTGATCGGCGAGCCCGGCGTGGGCAAGACCGCCATCGTCGAAGGCCTGGCGCAGCGCATCGTGGCCGGCGAGGTGCCCGAGTCGCTCAAGGGCAAACGTGTGCTGTCGCTCGACATGGCCGCGCTGCTGGCCGGCGCCAAGTACCGCGGCGAGTTCGAGGAACGGCTGAAGGCCGTGCTGAAGGACCTCGCCAAGGACGAAGGCCAGACCATCGTCTTCATCGACGAGCTGCACACCATGGTGGGCGCGGGCAAGGCCGAAGGCGCGATGGACGCCGGCAACATGCTCAAGCCGGCGCTGGCGCGTGGCGAGCTGCATTGCGTGGGTGCCACCACGCTGGACGAATACCGCAAGTACATCGAGAAAGACGCCGCGCTGGAGCGTCGCTTCCAGAAGATCCTGGTGGGCGAGCCGACCGTGGAGGCGACGATCGCCATCCTGCGCGGCTTGCAGGCCCGCTACGAGGCACACCACGGTGTGCAGATCACCGACCCGGCCATCGTGGCTGCGGCCGAGCTGTCGCACCGCTACATCACCGACCGGTTCCTGCCCGACAAGGCGATTGACCTCATCGACGAGGCAGCCGCCAAGATCAAGATCGAGATGGACTCGAAGCCCGAGGTCATGGACCGGCTGGATCGCCGACTGATCCAGCTGCAGATCGAGCGCGAAGCCGTGCGGCGCGAGAAGGATGAGTCCTCGCAGAAGCGCTTTGGCTTGATCGAAGAGGAGATCGCCAAGCTGCAAAAGGAGATCGCCGACCTGGACGAGGTGTGGCAGGCCGAGAAGGCCGAAGCGCAGGGCTCCAAGGAGGTGATGGAAGAGATCGAGAAGGCGCGCTTCCAGGTCGAGGAGCTCAAGCGCAAGGGCGATTTCAACCGCGTGGCCGAGCTGCAATACGGCAAGCTGCCCGAGCTGGAAAAGAAGCTCAAGGAAGCGCAGGCCAAAGAAGCCGGCAAGAGCGGATCGGACACGCCGCGCCTGCTGCGCACCCAGGTCGGCACCGAGGAGATCGCCGAAGTCGTGGCGCGCGCCACGGGCATTCCGGTGTCCAAGCTCATGCAGGGCGAGCGCGACAAGCTCCTGCAAATGGAAGTCAAACTGCACGAGCGCGTCGTGGGCCAGGACGAGGCCATCACGGCGGTGGCCAGCGCCATCCGGCGTTCGCGTGCCGGCCTGTCGGACCCGAACCGGCCCACCGGCTCGTTCCTGTTCCTGGGCCCCACCGGCGTGGGCAAGACCGAGCTGTGCAAGGCGCTGGCCGGTTTCCTGTTCGACAGCGAAGACCACCTGGTCCGCATCGACATGAGCGAGTTCATGGAGAAGCATTCGGTCGCGCGTTTGATCGGCGCGCCGCCCGGCTACGTGGGCTACGAGGAGGGCGGCTACCTGACGGAAGCCGTGCGCCGCAAGCCCTACAGCGTGCTGCTGCTCGATGAGGTCGAGAAGGCGCACCCCGATGTGTTCAACGTGCTGCTGCAGGTGCTGGACGATGGCCGCCTGACGGACGGCCAGGGCCGCACTGTGGACTTCAAAAACACCGTGATCGTGATGACCAGCAACATCGGTTCGCACATGATCCAGGCCATGGTGGGCCAGGACGCCGAGGACATCAAGGACGCGGTGCAAGGCGAGTTGAAGAACCATTTCCGGCCAGAGTTTCTGAACCGCATCGACGAGACCGTGGTCTTCCACGGCCTGGACGCCCAGCACATCGAGGCGATTGCCGCGATCCAGATCCGTGTGCTGCGCGAACGCCTGGCGCGCATGGACCTGACGCTGGATGTTTCCCCTGCGGCGCTGGGCGAATTGGCCAAGGTGGGCTTCGATCCGGTGTATGGTGCTCGTCCGCTGAAGCGGGCGATCCAGCAGCGCATCGAGAACCCGTTGTCCAAGCTGCTGCTGGAAGGGCGCTTTGCGCCCAAGTCGGTGATCCCGGTGGACGTGGACCCGATCCGCTCGCCTGGTGAGTTCCGGTTTGACCGGGTGGTGCATTGATGCAAGCCAGTCTGCAAGGGAGTGCAAGGCCTGTGACTGATTTGATTGCAGGCCTGTTGCGCCTGTTGCTGCAAGCAGCCTTGCTCATCGCCGGCTTGGTGGTGGCGGCGAGCCTGATGGTCGCGGTGGCCGTGCTGGCCGTGGTGTTCGGCTTGCGCTTGCTGTGGGCCAAGATCACCGGGCGGCCGGTGCTTGCGTTCGGCCTGGGCATCGACCCCACGGCAAGCTGGCGGCGCTACCGTACGTGGCAGCAGACCACCACCCGCCGGCCTGACCGCTCGGATGGTCGTCGTCCGGGTGAAGCGCCTGGCGCGATCACCTCGGAGATCGAAGACGTGGAGCCCAAGGACACGCGACCACACTGATCCCGCACGACGGCCCTTCGAGCACACGAATCCTGACGCCCGCTTCGCGGGCGTTTGTCTTGTGGGGCCGCTTGTGGCCTGTCGTGACGCTCGATCGTGTGACTGACGTGCCATAAAACCTTCACACCGGTGTCATTGAAGCGCAGCAACATAGCGATCGCAAGCCAGCTTCGCGCCAGCCACCACTGCGGTTGCGCGGAGCTTTTTCCATCCCTATCAGGAACAAGCCCAGATGAGCGCACTCGACCACGAAGACATTCCGACGAACACCAGTGCCAATCAGCACTTCAATGAAATCGTGGAACACGCCCGTTCGCGGCGCGGCTTCTTGAAGACCGGCCTGGGCGTGGGCGCCGTGGGCTTTTTCGGTTTGGGCCTGACCGCCTGCGGTGGCGGTGACGACGATGACACGCCCGAAGTCATGCTGGGCTTCACCCAGGTGGCCGCAAACACGCTGGACGCGGTCACCGTACCGGCCGGCTACAAGCATGCGGTGTTCTGCCGATGGGGCGATCCGCTGTTTGCCAATTCGCCGGCCTGGAAGCCCGACGCCACGAACACCGCCGCCGACCAGGCCCTGCAGATCGGTGACAACCACGACGGCATGCACTTCTTCCCGCTGACGAAGGACAACAGCACGGAAGGCCTGCTCGTGATGAACCACGAGTACATCAACCCCGAATACTTCTTTCCACCGGACGTGCACACGGGCGCCACGCCCTGGTCGCTGGAACTGGTGCGCAAGGGCCAGCACGCACACGGCGTATCGGTGGTCCATGTGCGTCTGGTGAGTGGCAACTGGCAGGTGGTGATCCCCTCGGCCTACAACCGCCGTATCCACTTGAACACCCCCATGCAGCTGACCGGTCCGGTGCGCGGCCATGCGCTCGTGCAGACCAGCGCCGACCCGGCCGGCGAAATCTCGCTGGGCACGTCCAACAACTGTGGCAACGGCTACACCATGTGGGGTACCTACCTCACCTGCGAAGAGAACTTCAACGGCTACTTCGGCACCACCAGCGGCAGCGACACGCGCGACGCCAACATGCGCCGCTACGGTATCCCGGCCGCAGGCTCTGGCTACCGTTGGGAAGAGTTCGACGACCGCTTCGACTATGCGAAGGAGCCGAACGAGGCCAACCGCATGGGCTGGATCGTCGAGATCGACCCGTTCGACGCCACGTCGTTGCCGAAGAAGCGCACCGCGCTGGGCCGCATCAAGCACGAGAACGCCGCGCAGACGCTGGCCAAGGACAAGCGCGTCGTGGTCTACATGGGCGACGACCAGGCCAACGACTACGTCTACAAGTTCGTGTCCACCGGCATCTACGACGCTGCCAACGTTGCCAACAACCGCAACCTGCTGGACAGCGGCACGCTGTATGTGGCCAAGTTCGGCGCTGGCGCGACGCTTGGCGACATGATGGGCACGGGCGAGTGGGTGGCCCTGGTGCCCTCCACCGTGACGACCGACAGCAGCACGCTGGGCGCCAAGTTCGGCGACCTGGGTGGTGTTCTGGTCAACACCCGCCTGGCGGCAGACGCCGTAGGCGCCACCAAGATGGACCGGCCCGAGTGGGTCACCGTGCACCCGGACAGCGGCGAGGTCTACCTGACGCTGACCAACAACAGCGGCCGCACCGCAGTGGACGAAGCCAACCCGCGCCCCAGTAACATCTACGGCCAGATCATCCGCTGGCGCGAAGCTGGTCAGGATGCTGCGGCATTGACCTTCGAATGGGATCTGTTTGTCATGGCCGGCAACCCCGCCAACCCCGCGGGTGGACTACAGGTGGGCTCGTCCAACGTCAACGCAGCCAACCTGTTCAACAGCCCCGATGGCCTGGCCTTTGACGCCGATGGCCGTCTGTGGATCCAGACGGATGGCAATTTCTCCAACACCGGCAACTACGCCGGCATGGGCAACAACCAGATGCTGGTAGCCGACCCCGTGACCAAGGAGATCCGTCGCTTCCTGGTCGGTCCATCGGGCTGCGAAATTACCGGCATCACCTGGACACCCGACCAAAAGTTCGTGTTCATCAACGTGCAGCACCCCGGTGAATATGGTGGTCATCCGCGCCGGCCCACGGTGCCCACGGGCACCAGTGCAGACTTGTACGCCGCGCAGAATCCGATGGCGTTGTCAAACTGGCCCGACAACGGTGCCGGTGGCAGACCGCGCCCCGCCACGGTGGTGATTTGGAAAGAAGACGGCGGCAAGGTCGGCACCTGACAGCCGGCGACGCGCGCTGAACAAAGCCCCGGGCCTGACGGCGTCGGGGCTTTTCTTCGTGCGTATGCCAGCGTGCGTCAAAAGCCGCTGCATTGATGGTGTGGGAGATATTCCCCTACAGGGAAATTGGTCGGGGTGAGAGGATTCGAACCTCCGGTCTCTACGTCCCGAACGTAGCGCTTTACCTGACTAAGCTACACCCCGTAGGCAGCGTTGGATCCGTGTCTCAGGATCTTCGCTGCAACAGTTGAGCCGCCAATTGTAGCAAAGCCTCGGTGTAGGAATTGCGTGGAAAGTGCCGCGTGGCCTCGACCGCACGGCTGGCTTCGACCGCGGCAGCTTGCCGCGTTACATCCAGCGCCCCGGTGTCGCGCACGATGCGGATGATGGCCTCGATGTTGTCCACAGCGCCATTCTCGATCGCCAGTTGGATCGTCTCGCGCTGCGTCGCGGTGCCAAGGCGCATGGCAGCAATCAACGGCAGGGTGCATTTGCCTTCACGCAGGTCGTCGCCCAGGTTCTTGCCCATTTCCGCTGGCGTCCCGTCGTAGTCCAGCACGTCATCGATGACCTGGAATGCCGTGCCCAGGGCCTGACCGTAATCCGCGCACGCCTGCTCCAGCGCCGGGTCGCACTTTGCCAGAATGGCCGCCAGGCGCGTGCTGGCTTCGAACAGCTTGGCGGTCTTGGAGCGGATGACCCGCAGATAGCCGGCCTCGTCCAGCGTCGCGTCGTGCATGTTGACCAACTGCATGACTTCGCCTTCGGCGATGACGTTGGTGGCCTCGGCCAAGGTCTGCATGATGCGCATGTCCTGCGCCTCCACCATCATCTGGAAGGCGCGGGAATACAGGAAGTCGCCGACCAGCACACTGGCGGGGTTGCCGAACGCTTCATTCGCGGTCGCGCGTCCCCGGCGCAAGGTCGAGTCGTCCACCACATCGTCGTGCAGCAGCGTCGCCGTGTGGATGAACTCCACCACGGCCGCCATGTTGAAGCGCTGCGCCGAGCTGTAGCCAAGTGAGCCGCACATCAACAGCAGGATCGAGGGGCGCAGACGCTTGCCGCCGGCCGAGATGATGTACTGCGCGACCTCACCAACCAACGGCACCCCGGAGCTCAGGCGCTGGGAGATCAGCCGGTCGACGTCGAGCATGTCGTCGGCGATGAGCGCAACCGCTGCGGCGGTGCTGGAAGAATGAACGGACAAGTTGCAACCCGGAAAAGTTGGCGGATTATAGGAAGGCGGGCATCGCCCCCAGAGGAGCGGGGCATGGTGAACAAGTCAAGCTAGGCGCGGAGTGCTATACTGTTGGGCTTCGTGGAAATTCGTCCGCCGAAGACTCATACTCCTAAGAGGTCCAACATGTACGCGGTCATAAAAACCGGCGGCAAGCAGTATCGCGTTGCTTCCGGCGAAAAAATTAAAGTAGAACAGATTGCTGCGGATGTAGGCCAAGAGATCGTGATCGATCAAGTTCTCGCAGTCGGCAACGGCGGCGAGATCAAGATTGGTACGCCCTTGGTATCCGGCGCAACCGTCACGGCAACTGTCGTGGCGCATGGCAAGCACGACAAGGTTCGCATCTTCAAGATGCGCCGTCGTAAGCACTATCAGAAACGTCAAGGTCACCGTCAACAGTTCACCGAACTGCAGATCGGTGCGATCGCCGGCTAAGAGGTACAGGTCATGGCACAAAAAAAAGGCGGCGGCTCTACGCGCAACGGTCGCGACTCCAAGCCGAAGATGCTGGGCGTCAAGGCTTTCGGTGGCGAGTTGGTCAGCGCAGGCTCGATCATCGTGCGCCAACGCGGCACGCGCTTCCATCCCGGGGCCAACGTCGGTCTCGGCAAAGACCACACTTTGTTCGCGCTGGTCGACGGTCACGTCTCCTTCGCTGTCAAGGGTGCGTTGAACCGGCAGGTGGTGCAGATCACCGCAGCGGCCTGATCGCTTCGGCGGTCCGTGCTGGAAGCCCCGCTCCGCGGGGCTTCATCGTTTGTGGGGCTGTACTTTTGTAGACTGGGTGGACCATGAAGTTCGTTGACGAAGCCTTTATTGACGTTGCCTCTGGCGACGGGGGGGCCGGCTGCGTTTCGTTCCGCCACGAGAAGTACAAAGAATTCGGTGGCCCCAATGGCGGCGATGGTGGGCGCGGCGGTCACGTCTTTGCCGTGGCCGATCCCAATCTGAACACGCTGGTCGACTACCGGTTTTCGCGCCGGCATGAGGCCAAGCGCGGTGAGCACGGCATGGGCTCAGACATGTTTGGCGCCGCGGGCGACGACATCACCCTGCGCATGCCCGTGGGCACCATCATCACCGACGCCGAGACCGGCGAGCAGTTGTTCGAATTGCTGGTGCCGGGCGAAGTCATCACGATCGCCAAGGGTGGCGATGGCGGCTTCGGCAACATGCGGTTCAAGAGCGCGATCAACCGCGCACCGCGGCAAAAAACGCCGGGCTGGCCTGGCGAGAAGAAGCAGCTCAAGCTCGAACTCAAGGTGCTGGCCGACGTGGGGTTGCTGGGTATGCCCAATGCCGGCAAGTCCACACTGATCAGCGCCGTGTCGAATGCGCGTCCACGCATCGCGGACTACCCGTTCACCACCTTGCACCCCAATCTGGGCGTGGTGCGCGTGGGCCCGGAGCAAAGCTTTGTGATTGCCGATCTGCCCGGATTGATCGAGGGTGCTTCCGAGGGCGCGGGCCTGGGGCATCTCTTCCTGCGGCATCTGCAGCGCACGCGCTTGTTGCTGCATATCGTGGACATTGCGCCCTTCGACGATGCAGTCGATCCTGTGGTGCAGGCACGCGCCATCGTCAATGAACTGAAGAAGTACGACGAGTCTCTCTACAAGAAGCCGCGTTGGCTGGTGCTCAACAAGCTGGACATGGTGCCGGTGGAGGAGCGCGCCGCCCTGGTCAAGGATCTCGTGCGGCGTCTGCGGTTCAAGGGCCCGGTCTTTCAGATCTCGGCTCTGAATCGCGAGGGGTGCGAGTCCCTGGTTCAGGCCGTCTTTCAGCACATCCATGCGCAGCAGGCTGCCGAACATACGCCGATCGAGATCGATCCGCGCTTCGTCGAACAGCCCAAGCCCTGACCCGTTGAACTTATCGACCGGCTCGCAGCGGAGCCGGCTGCATCCATGACATCCATCGCTCCATCGACTCTGCTGCGTGATGCGCGGCGCATCGTGGTCAAGGTCGGCTCCAGCCTCGTCACCAACGAAGGCCGCGGTCTCGATGACGCTGCGATCGGCGAGTGGTGCCGCCAGCTTGCCGTCTTGGTGGGCGGTGGCGGCACGGCCAAGGGCGCAAAGTCGCGTGAGCTGATCATGGTCTCCAGTGGCGCCATCGCAGAAGGCATGAAGCGCCTGGGGTGGAGCACGCGTCCCCGCGAAATCCGCGAGCTGCAGGCCGCCGCTGCGGTCGGTCAGATGGGGTTAGCGCAGATGTACGAGAGCAAGCTGCGCGAGAACGGCTTGCGCAGTGCCCAGGTGCTGCTCACCCACGCTGACCTGGCGGATCGTGAGCGCTACCTCAACGCGCGTTCCACGCTGCTGACGCTGCTGCAGCACAGCGTCATCCCGGTGATCAACGAGAACGACACCGTCGTCAACGACGAGATCAAGTTCGGCGACAACGACACGCTGGGCGCTTTGGTCGCGAACCTAGTGGAAGCCGACGCGCTGGTGATCCTGACCGACCAACGCGGGCTGTACTCGGCCGATCCACGGCGCGACCCGGCCGCGACTTTCATCCACGAAGCCAAGGCCGGCGACCCGACCCTCGAAGCCATGGCGGGCGGCGCTGGCAGCAGCATCGGACGGGGGGGCATGATCACCAAGATCCTTGCCGCCAAGCGAGCGGCCGGATCCGGTGCATCGACGGTGATCGCCTGGGGGCGCGAGCCGGATGTGCTCTTGCGGGTGGCCCAGGGCGAGTCCATCGGGACGTTGCTCGTCGCGCAAACCCAGAAGATGCAGGCTCGCAAGCAGTGGATGGCCGATCACTTGCAGCTGCGCGGTGCCGTCGCGGTGGACGACGGCGCGGCTGTCAAACTGCGACAGGACGGCAAAAGCCTGTTGCCAATCGGCATGACGGCGGTGGAGGGCGATTTCTCACGCGGCGACGTCATCGCCATTGTGGATGCGAGCGGTGTCACGATCGCACGTGGGTTGGCGAACTATGCCAGTGCAGAGGCGCGCTTGTTGTGCCGCAAGCCGTCCGCAGAGTTCGAAGCCCTGTTGGGCTACACGGCCGAACCCGAGATGGTCCACCGCGACAACATGGTGCTGAATCGTTAGCCCGCACCACCGGGCTGGCGCTCAGCCCGGGTAGACCGTCGGCGCAGGGTTCTTCAGCTGGCGCACCATGTCGTAAACCGACGTCGGCGGCGCCTTGCTGTCGCAGCCGCCTTGGCGTGCCAACGCCAATGGGTGCTGGATGCGACTGGATTCGTAGACCGAGCGCCACTGTGGCGTCGCCACCGACGACCAACGGCTGTCGTTGAACCGGGCGTACAACTTGTACTCGGCCGTGCCACAACGCAGCCCCTCATACATGGCGGTCATGGCGCCACCTGGACTGCTTGCCACGATCACATAGCGCACGACGCCATCCTTGCCAATGGAGATCGTTGCCGGATCGATGCCGTACCGTAAGCTGCCCCGCGCATCGACGTCGACCGAGATCAGCTTGGCCACATCGAACGCGGGTGCCGGCGGGGATTCCGCTTCGCTCCAGACGGGCTCGTCTGGCACATTGTTCTGCGCTTGCGCGGGCACCATGGAGGCCAGCGCCATCCATGCGGGCAGGCAAGCCGCCGCCCACCGGCTACGAAGATGCATGGTTGTCCTGATGAGGCTTGAGCCGCTCGCCTGCTTGCGGGTCGGGCTCAAAGCTGCCCCCGGGCGGAAGTTCGAATTTGTGTCCCATCGCGTCGTAGGCAGGGTCTTGTTGATCGCCATCGCGCGAACGCATGCTGCTGCGCAAATAGCGGTTGCGGTGATCGTGGCGCGGCAGAAAACGCGCCAACTCGGTCAGTGCCATTTCATAGACGCCGCGCTTGAATTCCACGACGACATCCAAAGGCACCCAGTAGTCGTTCCAGCGCCAGGCATCGAACTCTGGATGGTTGGTGGCACGCAGGTTCAGATCCCAGTCGTGGCCGACCAGCTGCAGCAGATACCAGATCTGCTTCTGCCCTTTGTAGTGGCCGCGTGCATCGCGGCGGATGAAGCGGTCCGGCACCTCATAGCGCAACCAGTCTCGGGTCCGGGCAACCACACGAACGTGTTCGGGCCGCAGCCCCACTTCTTCGTGCAATTCGCGGAACATGGCCTGCTCTGGTGACTCGCCCCGATCGATGCCGCCCTGCGGGAACTGCCACGAGTGCGTGCGGATGCGCTTGCCCCAAAAAACCTGATTTCTCTGGTTGAGCAGGACGATGCCGACGTTGGGCCTGAAGCCTTCCCGGTCAAGCATAATCAAACCCCAATTTTTATAACTGAAACCATTATGCACAGCGCTGCCTGTGCATCAAGCGGCAACCCTCTGCCACCGGTTTCAGGTCGACATTCCCCACCCGCCAGAACCTCGCCCATGAAAGCGTCCCAGTTCCTGATTTCCACGCTCAAAGAAGCGCCCACTGACGCCGAAGTCGTCAGCCATCAGCTGATGATCCGCGCCGGCATGATCAAGAAGCTCGGCGCTGGCATCTACACCTACATGCCGATGGGGCTGCGCGTCATCCGCAAGGTGGAAGCCATCGTGCGCGAGGAAATGAACCGCGCCGGTGCGATCGAGATGTCCATGCCGGTCGTCCAGCCCGCAGAGTTCTGGCAAGAGACGGGCCGCTTCGACAAGATGGGGCCTGAGCTGCTGCGCATCAAGGACAGGCACGACCGTGATTTTGTCGTGCAGCCCACCAGCGAAGAGGTGGTGACCGACATCGCCCGGCAGGAACTGCGCAGCTACAAGCAGCTGCCCAAGAATTTCTACCAGATACAGACCAAGTTCCGTGATGAGCGGCGCCCGCGCTTCGGGTTGATGCGCGGGCGCGAGTTCACGATGAAGGACGCCTACAGCTTTGACCGCGACCCGCCGGCCGCCAAGGAGAGCTACCGCGTCATGGCGCAGGCTTACCGCTCCATCTTCGACCGGTTCGGCCTGCGTTACCGCGCCGTCGCGGCCGACAGTGGTGCCATCGGCGGGGATTTGAGCGAAGAGTTCCAGGTGATCGCTGCGACCGGGGAAGACGCGATCGTCTACTGCCCGGACAGCGACTACGCCGCCAACATGGAAAAGGCCGAGTCGCTGGCGCCGGCGCAGGCGCGCGGCGCCGCCACCCAGCCGTTGACGAAGACGCCGACGCCCGGCAAGGCGACCTGCGCCGATGTGGCCGAGCTACTGAATGTGCCGCTGGATACCACCGTCAAGTCGCTGGTGCTGGCGACCGACGTGCTGGACGCGGCGGGTTCCGTGACGGGCGCGAAAGTCTGGTTGCTGCTGCTGCGCGGCGACCACGACATGAACGAGATCAAGGTCGGCAAGGTGCCGGGCCTGGACAAGGGCTTCCGCTTTGCCACGCTGCCCGAGATCGAGGCGCACTTCGGCTGCAAGCCGGGCTATCTGGGCCCACTGAACTTGTTGCAGCCGGTGGCGCTGGTTGTGGACCGCGAGGTGGCCGTCATGCACGACTGGATCTGTGGCGCCAACGAGGCCGACTTTCACATGACCGGTGTGAACTGGGGCCGTGATCTGCCCGAGCCGGACTTGATCGCCGATCTGCGCAACGTGGTCGCCGGAGACCCGTCGCCGGACGGCAAGGGGCTGTTGGCGATCGAACGTGGCATCGAGGTCGGCCATGTGTTCTACCTGGGCACCAAGTATTCCAAGGCCATGGGCGCCACCTTCCTGGATGTGGCGGGCAAGCCGCAGCATCTCGAAATGGGCTGCTACGGCATCGGCATCACGCGGCTGCCGGCAGCGGCCATCGAACAGAACCACGATGCGCGCGGCATCATCTGGCCCGACGCGATTGCACCGTTCACGGTGGCCGTCTGCCCGATCGGGCCGGACCGCAGCCCCGACGTCAAGGCCGCAGCCGAGGCGCTGTACGCGGATCTGTTGGCCGCAGGCGTGGATGTGATCCTGGACGACCGGGGCGAGCGCCCTGGCGCCATGCTGGCCGACTGGGAACTGATCGGCGTGCCACACCGCGTGGTGATCGGCGACAAAGCTTTGAAGGACGGTCAGGTCGAGTACCAGCACCGTCGCGACGCGGCCGCCACGCGTGTCGCTTCCGCAGACATCGCTGCCTTCGTAAAAATGCGACTTTCCGGGTCATCCAGCGCCGCCACTTGAAGACACCTGCCGCATCCTCTGCCGGGCCGATCTCTCGGCGCACCGCCATCGTCCAGGTGGCGGCCGGCGCAGGGCTGATTGGGCAGATCGGCCAGGCCCATGCAGGCGGCCAGCTCGAAGAGCCCCTCGTGGATTCGGTGCGCAGCGCCCTGAGCTCTGCGGTCCACAACCAGGCGCCGCCCGTCCCGGAGTTCGTCGACACTGCGGCGCGCCTGGCCTACCTGCGCTGGCTCGCCGCCAGCAGCCAGCGCCTGCAGCGGCGCAAGCCCGAGTGGAGCGTGCGCAAGGAGTTTCTTGAAACCGTCTGGTACGAAAGCCGCCGCGCCGGGCTGGATACCGCGCTCGTGCTCGGCCTGATCGAGGTGGAAAGCAACTTTCGCAAGTTCGCGGTCAGCGTCGCCGGCGCGCGGGGCTACACCCAGGTGATGCCGTTCTGGACGCGCGTGCTGGGCGATGGGGACGCCAGCAAGCTGTTCCACATGCAGACCAACCTGCGCTTTGGCTGCGTCATCCTGCGGCACTACCTGGACCGCGAGCGCGGCGACTTGTTCCTGGGCCTGGGCCGGTACAACGGTTCGCGGGGCCGGGCGCCTTACCCCAACGCGGTGCTGACCGCGCGCGCGCGCTGGGACGTCAGCGCGCAGGGGTAGCGGCCAGCGGCGGGTCGCCCGAGATGCGCGACACCATGACCTGGTCGATCCGGTAGCTGTCCACGTCCAGCACTTCGAAGCGAAAGCCACCCCAGCTCACCGTGTCGGTGCGCCGGGGCACGCGGCGCAACATCACCATCATGAAGCCGGCCAGGGTTTCATACTCCTCGGGGTGCGGCAGCTCGTCCAGCAGCAGCGCACGCTGCACGTCCTGTACCGGCGTGGCACCGTCGATCAGCCAGGAGTTCTCGTCGCGCTTGACGATCTGCTCCTCGTCCAGCGGGTAGGCCACCAGCTCGCCCATGACCGTGCTCATGACATCGTTCAGCGTCACGACCCCGACCACCATGCTGTATTCGTTGACGATCACGGCGAAGTCTTCGTGCACCAGCCGGAACTGGTCCAGCACCTCGGTCAGGGTCAGGCGGTCGGGCACCACCAGCACCTTACGCACCAGCGCGTCATCGCGCAGCGAGATCGACTGATTGTTCAGCACGCGCTGGAATAGGTCTTTGGCGTCTACATAGCCGACCACATGGTCGATGTCGATCTCGCAGACCGGGTAAGTCGAGAACGGTTCGGCCGCGATGCGCAGCCGGATTACCTCATCGGGCTCGTCGCGGCGGAAGTACGCGACACGGTCGCGGTGCGTCATGGCACTGGAGACAGTGCGCGTGTCCAGCTCGAAAACATTGGCGATGACCTGCTGCTCGCGCGCGGCCAACGCACCCGAGCGCGCACCGGCCTCGGCCATGGCCAGGATGTCATCGGATGTGATGCGGTCATCGCGCTGCGTAGGCAGGTCGAACAGCTTGAACAGACCGTCCGCCGTGCGGCTGTAGATCCAGACCACCGGCTTGAACAGCGACATGCACGCCTGCATCGGCTTGACCACGCGCACGGCAAGGGCTTCGGGCTGGGTCATGCCCAGGCGCTTCGGGAACAGATCAGCGAACAGAATGAACAGCGATGTCGTGACCAGGAAGGACAGCAGGAACCCCGCCGTCGAGGCCTGCGGTTCGTCCAGCTCCAACCAGCGCCACAGATCGGCGAACAAAGGGCTCATGGCGCCCTCGCCGACGATGCCGCCCAGGATGGCAACCGCGTTCTGGCCGATCTGGACCACGGTGAAATAGTGGCCCGGCTGCTCCTGGATCTTCATGACCAAACCGGCCCGCGCATCGCCCTCATCGGCCATCTGGCGCAAGCGCAAACGGCGCGACGCCGCCAGGGAAATTTCGGCGATGGAGAGGAACGCGCTGGTCACGATCAGCGCGAACACGAGCAGCAGACTGGTCGAGAGGCTCAGTGGACAAACCCCATGCGCGTCTTGTTTGACGGTGGCCGCGGCAGGTCGTCAACGCGGATTGCGTCGCGGCCGTCCAGCCGGGCATTGCCGAAGCCCGTCATCAAGGCGCGGCGCATCTCGCGCGGTGCCTGTTCAGCCAGCATGTCCAGCACATCGGGCTGCGGCTCGGGGTCGAAGCGCGACCCCCAGCCATGCTCGGCGCGGATCGACGTGTAGAGCTGGCCGGCGATCTGGCGCGCCTGCGCTGGCGTGGGCGCCGGGATGTTGAACACGTTCATGCGGTTCAGGATGGGCTCGGGAATGGCGCGCTCGTCGTTGGCAGTGGTGATCCAGATCACCTGGCTCGCGTCGATCGCCACCTCGGCGAACTCGTCGACGAAATTCTGCGCCGTGTCGTGTTCCAGCAGGCTGTAGAGGGCGCCGAGCGGATCGTACTGAGCGTCGGTGCCGGCCTTGTCGATTTCATCGACCACCAGCACCGGGTTGGCGTACTGCCCATCGACCAGCGCCTCGAACACTTTGCCCGGCTTGGCGCCTTTCCATTGCGAGGAAGCCCCGGAGAGCAGCCAGCCCGCCGTCATCGAACTCATGGGCAACAGGTTCATGCCGGTGCCAAGCAGTTCGGCCAGCTTTCGGGCGAAGTGCGTCTTGCCGATGCCCGGCGGGCCCAGCAGCAGCATGGGCGTGACTTCCAGGCCATCGGGGCTGTATTGGGAAAGGGCCACGTGGCGGCGCACGTCATCCAACGCTTCGGTGAAATTGGGCAAAGTTTGGTACAGCGACGCCATCTCGGGGATGCCGGACGGCTTGACCTGGAAGCGCTCGGGGCCACGTTCGAGCATGCGCTCGTAAGTGCTGCGCAAGTGCTCCTGGTCCTTCGCAGGCAGCTTGGCCAGCTTGCGCTCCACATCCTGGGGTGTGAAGACGCAGCGCATGCTGGCGACCGGCAGATGAAACGGGGCAGGCGTCGGATAAGTAGCGCGCGATTCCATCGAAGCTCCTTGTGAGAGGGACAGAATCATTTCAGCACAAGCCGTGCCAGGCAGCTGTCAGCAGGGCGAGACAGTCACTCGGCTGTCGTGCCCAGAACCTGACGCAATTCACCGGACTCGTACATCTCCATCATGATGTCCGAGCCGCCGACGAACTCACCCTTCACATAGAGCTGCGGGATCGTCGGCCAGTTGCTGAACTCCTTGATGCCCTGGCGGATCTCGGCGTCGTCCAGCACGTTGACAGTTTTCACGTTCTTCGGGTCCACACCGCAGGCCTTCAGCACCTGGATGGCACGGCCAGAAAAGCCGCACATCGGGAAACTGGCGCTGCCCTTCATGAACAGCAGGATGTCGTTGGACTTCACCAGATCGGCGATGCGTTGTTGGGTGTCGCTCATGGGGATTCCTTTGCCGGCACAGGGCCGATGTCACATAAAACTGGGCGCGATTATCCCGCGATCGGCCATTGCCCGCCGGAGCAGCGCGCCACGCCCGCGAGGTCGTAGCGGCTTTGGACATTGGCGAAGCCCGCGCCTGTGAGCAGGGTGCAGACGGCGTTTGCCTGGTCGTGCCCGTGCTCCAGCAGCAGCCAGCCGCCGGGCACCAGATGAGCACCCGACTGGGCGACGATGGTGCGTAGGTCGTCCAGCCCGTCCACACCGGCCACCAGGGCCTCGGCCGGCTCATGCACCAGCGCCGGCAAGTGCGGGTCGGCCACTGCGATATAGGGCGGGTTGGAGAGGATCAGGTCGAAGCGCCCCGCCATGCCCTCCAGCCAGTTGCCTTGCACAAAGCCCACATCCAGACCCAGCCGCGCCGCGTTGGCCCGCGCCACGGCCAGCGCGTCGGCACTGCGGTCGACCGCCTTCACCTGTGCGTCGGCGCGCGCGTGTCGCAAGGCCAGCGCGATGGCGCCGCTGCCGGTACCCAGGTCCACCACGGTGGCCCCGGCGGGCATGCAGTCAAGCGCCCATTGCACCAGCGTCTCGGTGTCCGGGCGCGGCACCAGCACGCGCGCGTCTACCGCCAGGTCCAGGCCGAAGAATTCCTTGCGGCCGAGCAGATAGGCCACCGGTTCGCCCTGCAGCCGGCGTTCACAGGCCGCCAGAAAGCGCTCGGCCAGGGCGACGTCCATCACGTCGGTGTCGTGCGCCAGCAGCCAGGCGCGCTCGTGTGGATTGCGCCCCAGCGCGTGCAGCAGCAGCAATTGGGCGTCGAGCCGGTCGATACCGCGTCCGGCAGCGTGCTGCAGGGCCTGGGCGAGCGACGCCGGGGTCACGCCGGGCTGCCGACTTCGAGCTCGGCCAGTTGTTCTGCCGCCCGCGCGGCCAGCAGCGCCTGCACCACGTCGTCCAGGTCGCCTTCCATGATGACGCCCAGCTTGTAGAGCGTGAGGTTGATGCGGTGGTCGGTCAACCGGCCCTGCGGGAAGTTGTAGGTGCGGATGCGGTCGCTGCGGTCGCCGCTGCCGATCAGGCCTTTGCGCTCAGCCGCGTCCTTGGCGGCGCGCTCGCTGCGTTCCTTCTCCTGGATGCGGGCCTGCAGCACCTGCAGCGCCTTGGCCTTGTTGCGGTGCTGCGAGCGGTCGTCCTGGCATTCCGCCACGATGCCGGTGGGCAGGTGGGTCACGCGCACCGCCGAGTCGGTCTTGTTGATGTGCTGGCCACCGGCGCCGCTGGCGCGGTAGGTGTCGATGCGCAGATCGGCCGGGTTGATCGTGACGGCCTGGGCCTCGTCAGGCTCGGCCAACACCGCCACCGTGCAGGCGCTGGTGTGGATCCGGCCTTGCGTCTCGGTAGCCGGCACGCGCTGCACGCGGTGCCCGCCGGATTCGAAGCGCAGGCTGCCGTAGACGTTGTCGCCGTCCACACGCAGCACGACTTCCTTGTAGCCGCCCAACTCGCTGGGCGAGTCGCTGATCAACTCCGTCTTCCAGCCGCGGCGTTCGGCGTAGCGGGTGTACATGCGCAGCAGGTCGCCGGCAAACAGCGCGGATTCGTCGCCGCCGGTGCCAGCGCGGATTTCCACGAACGCCGGCCGCGCATCGTCCGGGTCCTTGGGCAGCAGCATGCGTTGCAGTTCTTCTTCCAGCTTGTGCAGCTCGGCCTGCGCGCTGGCGATTTCCTCCTGCGCCATGTCAGCCATCTCCGGGTCGGCCAGCATGCCCTGGGCTGCGGCCAGGTCGGATGCACGCTGCTCGTGACGAGCGAAGCGGCCAGCCAACTGGGCCACGTCCGCATGCTCGCGCGACAGCAGCATGAATTGCTTCATGTCGGCCATGATGTCCTGGCGCGACAGGAGGAAGTCCAGCTCGGCGAGGCGAAACGCATAGCGTTCGAGTTGTTGGCGAAGAAAGGGCTTCAAGACGGGTTCCGGTGAGGGGGCGCCATGGCGGGCGCAGATGAGAAAGCCCGGCAGGCGGGCGAGGGCGGCGGCAGGTCGCCGCTAGCGCTCTTTGCGCAAGAACAGGCGGGAGATGGCCTGGGCGGCCTGATCACGCGCGGCACTGTCGCCGGTGTGCAGTTCGGCCATGGCGCCGTGCAGCATCTTTTGCGTCAAGCCCTTGGACAGCGCTTCGAGCACCGCGTCCACATCGTCGCCACGGGACAGCAGCTTGCGCGCGCGGGCCAATTCGGCCTGGCGCCAGGCGTCGGCCTGGGTATTGAGTTGGCGGATCAACGGCACGACGCCATGCACCGGGTCGCGCTGGCCCACCCAATGCAGAAAGCTCTGCACGCCGGCATCGATGATGACTTCTGCCTCGGCCACGGCCGCCTGGCGCTGGGCCTGGCCGGTCTGCACCACGCTGGCCAGATCGTCCACGGTGTAGAGGTAGACGTCTTCCAGGGCCTTGACCTCGGGTTCGATGTCGCGCGGCACCGCCAGGTCGACCATGAACATGGGCCGGTGCTTGCGCCGCTTGAGCGCGCGTTCGACAGCGCCCAGGCCAATGATGGGCAATGTGCTGGCCGTGCAGCTGACCACGGCGTCGAACTCGTGCAATCGGGCCGGCACGTCGGCTAAACGCATGACTTCGGCGCCGAAGCGGCTGGCGACCTTTTCGCCGCGCTCCAGCGTGCGGTTGGCAATCGCCATGGATTTGGGCCGCTTGGCTGCGAAGTGCGTGGCCGCCAGTTCGATCATCTCGCCGGCGCCAACGAACAGCACGCGCACCTCGCCCAGGTCTTCGAACAGCTGCGCGGCCAGCCGCACCGCAGCAGCGGCCATGCTGATGGAGTGCGCGCCGATCTCGGTGGCGGTGCGCACCTCTTTGGCGACGGCGAACGAGCGCTGGAACAGCTGGTTCAGCGTGGTGCCCAATGCACCAGCCTCGTCGGCCACGCGCACGGCATCCTTCATCTGGCCGAGGATCTGCGCCTCACCCAGCACCATGGAATCGAGCCCGCTGGCCACGCGGAACACATGGCGGGCGGCCAGGCCGTCGTGCAGCATGTAGGCGTGCGAGCGCAGCAGCGCCGGCGACACGCCGCCGGTGTGCGCCATCCAGTCGACCGTGTGCTCCACGGCCTGCTCGTCGCCGGCGCAGTAGATCTCGGTACGGTTGCAGGTGGAGATGATGGCCGCCTCGGGCAGGCGGGTGACCGGGCCGGACAGGGCCGACCGCAGCCCGTGCAGCGTGGGCGCGATCTGGTCCAGGGCGAACGCGAACCGCCCGCGCAGGTCGAGCGGGGCTGTCGTGTGGTTGATGCCTAGGGCCCAGACTGCCATGGAGCGCGATTATAAAATCCAGCCCCCGCCGACGTCGCTTGACCTGCATCAAGTCCTTCGCTTGTCCTCCATCTGGCCTCGAATTTCATGGATGTTGTTGCCCTGTTGCTGCATGTGCTGGCGTTTGTGATGCCTGCCGTCTGCGTGGCCCTGTGCACGACGCTGGCGGCACGCTGGGGGGCCGGCCGGGCCGGTGCACAGCGCTGGTGGGTGCAATGGGCCGTGTCCAGCGCCGCTGGCAGCGCTGCGCTGCTGGCCGCGTTGTGGGCCTTGGGCCGTGACGGCACGGTGGCCGGCTACGCGGCGCTGGTGGTGTGCTGCGCCACGCTGGGCTGGCTGCTGTCCAGGCGCCGCGGCTGATCTACAGCAGATCGTGGTGCGTGCGGCCGAACTGCAAGGCCTGCACGCACTGACGCCAGGGCTCGTCGGCCTGCGTGATCAGGAAACCGTAGGCGCCGTAGTCGTCGTAGCGCCGGGCCCGCATGATGGTGGTCTGCACGACCGACTGTTCGTCAGTGCCCAGATGCACGACGACACGCCCGGTTGCCTTGAGCGGCAACTCTTCCCGCGCGTGTGCTTGAAAGCCTTCGTTGGACACGTCCACTACCTGCAGATCCACCAAACGGCGCTGACCGTCGATCTCGATCTCCAGCCGGCCCTTGCACTTCAGTGAAAAGCGCGGGTGCCGGCGCAGTACGTCCGATGGCGCCGGTGTCTGGTCCTGCGGCGGCAGTACGTGCTGGTACTCCGGCAGGTCGTAGATTTCGTGCAGCATGGCCCGCTTGCGTGCGTCCAGCCCCGCAAAGCCCTGGGTCTTGCGGTTGAAGAAATGGTCCAGCAACTCGGCCGTCATGACCGGGTCGTTGGTGGTGTAGTAGCGGCGTGCCGGCAGCTGGATGTTGGGCAGCTCCATGCGGAAGAAGTAGTGGTGCAGGCTCTTGCGCGGCGGCTTGCCGGCATACACCTGGGCGAACAGGGCGTCAGCCTGGCTCAGATCGAGCGTCGCGCCCACAGCCGGCGCGCCGTTGGCGAAGTCGTAGGCCGAGACCGTCTTCTGCGGCAGCCGGCGGAACGACAGCAGCGACTCGTAGAGCTCGATGTGGTACGGGTTGACCGCGATCACCAGGTGGCGCGTGTCGAAGAAGCGCGTGCAGTAGGCGTGCATGAACTTCATCAGCGGGAACAGGATGGCGCCGCCGGTCTTGCGGTGTTTGGGGTGCACCGCCAGCGCCGACACCTCGGCGATCTGGCCGCGCTCGGCCTCCACGCTGGACAGGTCGAATACCGCCTGCAGCGGAAAGCCGAGCGGGCTCTGGCGGATCAGCGAGATCGTGCCGACGACCTCATCGTCGTACTTGGCGCACAGCGTGGTGGTGGTGGGCAGCGCGTGGTAAATGGTCGCGCGCATGCCGGACGGGTCAGGCTTCATGAAGCCCACGGCGACGTAGGCGTCGTGCAGCAGCCGGAAGCAGGCTTCCAACTCCTCTTGGGTGTCGGCAATCTTCAGCGTCAGTCGCGGGTCAGGAGCGGGGTCGCACTCGACGAACGAGCGCGCCACCGCAAACCGCGCCGATTGCGGCAGAAAGCCGATCGCCTGGCGCAGGCCCTTGTGGAACGCGCGCCGCGTTCGCGAGAGCAGGGTCTGGGACTTGGGTCGGGACATGGTGCTCTCCTTGGGCGCGGTTGCAGGCGCTTCAACGGCCGGGCAGATGGGCTTCGATCAGATGCCCGGCGATCGACAGGCCGCGCGGCGGGATCGGCGGCAACTCGTCACCGGGCCCGAACCAGCGGGCCTCGGCAATTTCGTGCTCGTCCAGACGGATGTCGCCGCCTGCGTACTCAGCGGTGAAGGCAACCATCAGCGAATGCGGAAACGGCCAGGACTGGCTGGCAAAGTAGCGCAGATCGGTCACCTGCAGGCCCACCTCTTCGAACACTTCGCGGTGGATGGCGTCCTCGATGGATTCGCCCGCTTCCAGAAAGCCCGCCAGCGCCGTATAGAACTGCGTTGCCGTCTGGCGGTGCCGCGCCAGCAGGATTTCGGGCCCGCGCCGCACCAGCACCATCATGGCCGGTGAGATGCGCGGGTAGGCCATGTGGCCGCAGGCCGGGCAGCGCATGCAGCGCTCGCCGGCTACGTGGGTCGTCGGCCCGCCGCAGGCGCCGCAGAAGCGGTGGGTGCGCGCCCATTCGGCGATCTGCCAGGCGCGCCCTGCGACGGCGAGCAGCGCTTCGTCCATGCGGCCGAACAGCGAGCGCAGCTTGCACGTCTGGTGGCCGCCGGGCGCCGCCGTGCCCTGCGGCAGCCACGCCACCTGGCAGTAGGCATCGCCCAGCATGCCGATCGGCAGGAAGTGTGCGGAATCCAGCCCCAGCCCCGCCAGGGCGTAGGCGTCGGGCAGCGCCAGATCCGATTCGCCGACCACCATTTCGTCGCCACAGAACACGAAGCTCTGCACGAAGGGGTGCTCACGGGCCGCCAGGAGCGGCGAGAACGAACCGGGCGTTTGCAGCATGGTGACCGGGCGCGAAGCCCGCAAAGCGGTTGGGGAGCCGATGCTACCGCCGCGCGGCGCCTCGTCAGAGCGCGAGAACCAGGGGAAAGCGCGCCAGTTGCCCGTCAGTTCCCGGCGTGAAGTCCACCGTCAACGCCTGGCGCTCGTCGGCATCGAGCCTGCGCCACAGCATGTCGCGCGCATTGCCGGGCTCGCCCGCCACATACAGCTGGGTCGTCAGCAATTCGCGCTGGCCGAGCCGCACTTTCACGTGGATGTGCGGCGTGCGGCCGGTGTAGGGCGCCGGGCGGATGGTGCGAAACCGGTAGCTGCCGTCGGCTGCGACCGCGACCCGGCCGAAGCCCTGGAACGCCGGGTCCTGCCGGTCGCCATCGCCCGGGTGGGCGTAGTGGCCCTGCTCGTCGCACTGCCAGATCTCCACCTGTGCGCCGCGGACCGGCCGGCCAGCGAGGTCTTGGACCGTGCCATCCAGCCAGACCGGCTGGCCGCGCGTATAGCGCAAAGCGCCGTTGCGCAGCAGGTCGGCGTCCGCATCGGCCGGCAGGCGCACGGGGTAGAACGGGCCTTCGGTCTGGGCCGGTGTGGCGCGCCGTGGCACGGCTGGCTGAGCCCGGGCGCTGCGCCACACGGACGGGAAGGCCAGCATGGCGGCGGCGGACGCGAGGGAGTGGCGGCGGGTCGGCATGGAGGCCAGAACCGGGAGCGGGCGCGCAAGTTCCGGTCGGTCAGAGGAACAGCGCCTCGAAGCCGTCGATCGGCTCGAAGCGCTTGTTGTTCCAGCGCAGCCGGGTCGGCCCCAGCATGGCGCGTTCCTGCACCGGGTGGCAGGCGTCGCCCGGGTAGCACACCACACGCGTGCCGCCGTCTTCCAGGCTCTCGGGCTGGATCAGCGGCGGGCGGACGGCGCGCGCGGCGTCCAGCGCCGCCTCCACGCTGGCGAAGCGCGACAGCTGCGCCAGCGTCATGATCTGCGGTGGGGCCAAGTCGATGGTGCCGTCCCAGTACCGCTGCAGCGCGGCGCGCGGCGCCAGCCACACGCTTTCGGTGGTCTCGTAGTCGTCATGCCGCGCCACCTGTTCGGGCGCCACGGCGGCCACGAAGAAGCGCGTGTCGAAGCGCTTGTTCATGACCGAGGGCACGCGCGGCGTGATCCACCGCGACCAGGGCACCAGCCGGCGTGTCTGCAGCCGCAGACCGAGTTGCGCCAGCACCGTGTTGAAGGGCGTGCGGGCCTGCAGCAGGGCGGCGGCCCGGGCAACGTCGGGTTCACCGCCGGCATGGGGCTCGGCCAGCAGCACGCCGGATTCCTCGAACGCCTCGCGCACGGCCGCCACGTACAGGCCGGCGGCGCGCGCGTTGTCCAGCTCGGCGTCGTGCAGGCTGGCGTGCAGGAAGTCGGGCGTCTGGTCCAGGTGCAGCGCGGTGTCGAGTTCGACGTCCGCCGCGTCGAGCTTGCCGCCCGGGAACACGTAGGCCCCACCCAACACGTCGGACGCGCCATGGCGGCGCATCAGCAGCACCTCGGGCCCGGCGCCGATGTCGCGCAGCATGACGACCGTGGCGGCGTGGCGTGGCGGCGTGTCGATGGGGTGCAGGTTCAGTTCCATGGCGGCTCCGTGTCTCCAGTAAAGTCGTGCGGCTTTGGGGCGCGCGCATGAGGCTAACAGAGCCGCACCGCGCACGCTGTCGCGAAGTTTTCAACTGCAAGGGGACATCGATGGGACTGGATTTCAAGGGCCGCGTGGCCATCGTCACGGGCGCCGGCGGCGGGCTGGGCCGGCAGCACGCGCTGGCCTTGGCCGCGCGTGGCGCCAGGGTGATGGTGAACGACCTGGGCGGCGCGCGCGACGGCAGCGGCGGCTCGGTCAGCGCGGCGCAGGCTGTGGCCGACGAGATCATCGCCGCTGGCGGGGAAGCGCTGGCCAACGGCGCTTCGGTGACCGATTTCGAGGCCGTGCAGGCGATGGTGCTGCAGGCCGCGCAGGCCTGGGGCAGGGTCGACATCCTGGTCAACAACGCCGGCATCCTGCGCGACAAGAGTTTTGCCAAGATGGAACTGGCCGACTTCCGGCTGGTGATGGACGTGCACCTGATGGGCGCCGTGCACTGCTGCAAGGCCGTATGGCCCCTGATGATCGAGCAGAAGTACGGCCGCATCGTGATGACGAGTTCTTCGTCCGGCCTGTACGGCAATTTCGGCCAGGCCAACTACGGCGCGGCCAAGATGGCGCTGGTCGGCCTGATGCAGACGCTGTCGATCGAAGGCGCCAAGCACGGCATCCATGTCAACTGCCTGGCCCCCACGGCCGCCACGCGCATGACGGAAGGGCTGATGCCGCAAGCCGTGCTGGACGCGCTGCAGCCCGAGGCCGTGGTACCGGCCATGCTGGTGCTGGCGGCCGAGAGCGCGCCCAGCCGCGCCATCCTGTGTGCGGGCGCCGGCTCGTTCGAGGCGGCCCATGTCACGCTGACCCAGGGCCAATGGGTTGGTGTCGATGACGAGGCCGACGAGCGCCTGGCCCACCAGCTCGATGCCGTGCGCGACCGCCAGGGCGAAACCGTGCCGTTGAGTGGCAGCGAGCAGGGCACGCTGGAGGTCGGCCGCGCGATGCAGCGCGCCACGCGCTAAAGGCATGCCGACAGGCCTGCGGCGGCTGCATTTCCCGTGGTCTGCAGCCGCCGCGTGCCTGTGATACCGTCCGGCCCCTTGACAGAACCCGGGGCTTGAGACTCATGGCCAAACCAACAATGCACGCCAGCACGCCCCTGGCCGAACGCCTGCGCGCGCTGAAGCCTGACCAACTGCGCGGGATCCGCCGCGGCCTTGAAAAAGAGAGCTTGCGCGCGCAACCTGGCGCCACGCTGGCGCTGACACCGCACCCGGCCGCGCTGGGCTCGGCCCTGACGCATCCGCACATCACCACCGATTTCAGCGAATCACAGCTGGAGCTGATCACCGGCGTGCATGCCGATGTCGAGAGCTGTCTGCGCGAGCTGACGCAGGTGCACCAGTTCACCTACCGTGTGCTGCGCGACCTGGGCGACGAGATGATGTGGGTCTCCAGCATGCCCTGCGGCCTGCCGACCGACGAGACCATTCCGCTGGGGCGCTATGGCTCGTCCAACGTCGGCCGTGCCAAGAGCGTCTACCGCATGGGCCTGGGCTATCGCTACGGGCGCCGCATGCAGACCATCTCGGGCATCCACTACAACTGGTCGATGCCGCAGGTCTCAAGCGATGCCTACTTCGGGCTGATCCGCAATTTCCGGCGCCACGCGTTTTTGCCGCTGGTGCTGTTCGGCGCATCGCCGGCCGTGTGTTCCAGCTTCGTGCTGGGGCGCGAGCACCAGTTGCAGGCCCTGAACGAGCGCACCATGTACATGCCGCACGGCACCTCGCTGCGCATGGGGCGGCTGGGCTACCAGAGCGATGCGCAGTCATCGCTCGCCGTCAGCTACAACAGCCTGGACGGGTATGGCGCCTCGCTGCAGGACGCGTTGACGCGGCCCTACCCGCCGTACGAGGCTGTGGGCGTCCGCAACCCCGGTGGCGACTACAACCAGTTGGCCACCAGCCTGCTGCAGATAGAGAACGAGTTCTACGGCAGCATCCGCCCCAAGCGCGTGATTTTCCAGGGCGAGCGACCTCTGCATGCCCTGCGCGAGCGCGGTGTCGAATACATCGAAGTGCGGTTGATGGACCTCGACCCGTTCGAGCCTGTCGGCATCGCCGCGCCGACGATGCGCTTTCTGGACGTGTTCCTGCTGCACTGCCTGCTGAGCGACAGCCCGCCGGACACGCCGGAAGAGATAGCAGCGCTGGCGCGCAATCAGCACCGCGTTGCAGCGCGCGGCCGTGAGCCTGGCTTGATGCTGGAGCAGGCAGGCCGCGAGCGGTCGCTGACCGAGTGGGCGTTGGAACTGGTCGATGCCTGCCTGCCCATCGCCCACGCGATGGACGCGGCCCATGGCGGGCACGCGCACGTGGAAGCGGTGCATGCTGCACGGGCTGCGCTGCTGGCGCCCGAGACCTTGCCGTCGGCGCGTGTGCTGGCTGCCATGCAGCGCGACCACGATGGCTCGTTCACACACTTCACGGAGGCGCGCTCGCTGCAGGTGCGAGAGCAGTTGCTGGCCATGCCCCTGGCACCCGAGCTGCAGGCGCAATTCGAAGCGGAATCGGCCGAGTCGATCGACGCGCAGCGCCGCATCGAGGCGTCTGACAGCATGCCGTTCGATGTCTACCGTGAGCAGTACTTGCGGCCCGAGCGGCTTGGCCTCAAGCGCGTCGGAGCGGCCAGCGCGCAGGCTGAGACTGCGTCGACCTGAGAGCTTGAGGGGCAATCGCTTCAGCTCACGCTAGACCCAGGCACGCACGATTTGGTCGACCAACGGCGGTCGGCGGCGGTTTGCCCTGCGGGCCACGGCATCCAAAGCCGTCGGGCTGCATTGCGCCGGTTGCCCATATCTCGATATGAGCTGCGCCACGCGCTTTGCCCACCGCCTTCGGGCACCGCGTCGTGAGCCCAATCAATTGCCTCTCAAGCTCTGAGCTTTCAGCGCGGCGGGGGCAGCGGGCGGGCCTCCTGCTTGCGCCGCTGCCACAGGTAGTGGCCGGTAAACGCCACGCCCATCACCAGCGCAAACCAGCCGACCACGGCCGACTGTGCGAGCGTGTCGCGCATCGGCGAGGGCGCCATCCAGATCGGGGCCAGCAGCACGCCCAGCCCGATGCCGGTCAGCAGCAGCCCCTTGATCAACAGGTCGTGGGCGGTGCTGCGTCGCGTGCTCACGCGGTCACCTTTGGCCCCCACGCCCGTGTTCGCGCCGGGGCGGCGCTACGCGGGGCGGCGCTCACGTGTCACCGACCGAGGCGTCCAGCACGCCATCTTTGCGGATGGAGTCGCGCTCGCGGTGGCGGTTGTCGCGGGTCCGCTCCAGGCTGCTCTCGACGACGCGCTTGAGCTTTTCGGCCGCGCCCCGGAAGGCCTCGTCTTGGTTGTGGCCGTCGTGGTGGACGACCAGAGGCTGGTGGTTGACCAGCCTTGCTTCCATCGTGCAGCGCTTGTCGGCAAGGCCCGATTTTTCAGAGTTCTCGTCGCTCAGGTGCACTTCGACGCGTGTGATGTGCTGGCGAAAGCGCGACAGCAGCTCGTGCAGATGCTGCTCGGCCCAGCGGTCCAGCGTGTCCTTGTTCTCGATGCCGGTGGTGTTGACTTGCACATGCATGGGAATCGGTCTCCGTTCGATACGATGGCTGCAGTGTGCACCACACGCCGCAGCCCGGGTGTAGGACCGTGTCGGCTACGGCTTGGAGCACGGGCTCTGGTATTGTTCTTGCGTCTTTTGTCGTCTCGCCGTCTCTGTTTTCAGGAGTCTTCCGATGTCCCGTTCCACCTGGGCCCGCGCGGCCCGTTCGCTGTGCAGCATCCTGGCTTTGGCCCTGTGCGCGCTGGGCGCGGCGCAAGCGCAGTCGCAGGCCCCGATCCGGCTGATGGTGGGCTTTCCGGCCGGTGGTGGCACCGACGTGATTGCCCGCACCCTGGCCGACAAGCTCAAGGATGAGCTGGGCCACAACGTGATCGTGGAAAACCGCGCCGGCGCCGGTGGCCAGATCGCCGCCAATGCGCTCAAGGCGGCGCCGGCCGATGGCAACACGTTCTTTCTGACGCACGACCACACCATCTCGATCCTGCCGCTGGTGGTCAAGAATCCCGGCTTCGACCCGGCCAAGGATTTTGTTGCCGTGGCCGGTTTTGCCACCTTCGTGAACGCGCTGGCGGTGTCGGGCGGAACGCCCGCCAAGTCGATGCCTGAGTACCTGAACTGGGTGCGCACGCAGGGCAGCGGCAAGGGCACGATCGGTGTGCCAGCCCCCGCCTCGGTACCCGAGTTCCTCGTCAAGATGCTGGGCGAGAAGTACAAGATGGACCTGCAGGCCGCGCCCTACCGTGGCAGCGCGCCCATGATCGCCGACATGCTGGGCAACCAGATCGGCGCCGGCGTGGGCTCCATCCCCGACTTCATCGAGAACCACAAGGCCGGCAAGATCCGCGTGGTGGCGGTGCTGGGCAATGCGCGCCAGGCGGCCATGCCCGATGTGCCGACCTTCGCCGAGCTGGGTGTCGCCGGTTTCGAGGATGTGCCGTATTACGGTGTCTTCGCGCCGGCCGGCACGCCGCAGGCCAGCATCGACCGCTTCTCTGCGGCGCTGGCCAAGGCCATCGCCATGCCCGACGTGCGCGACAAGCTCACGGCCATGGGCCTCACCGTGGGCCACATGCCGCAGCAGCAGCTGGCGGCGCGCGAGCAGGCCTATGCCAAGGTGTGGGCAAAGATCATCCAGGACAGCGGCTTCCAACCGCAGTGACGCGCCGCGCGCGCAGCAAAAAGGCCGGGAGTGTCCCGGCCTTTTTTGCGTGGGCGTGCGCCCGCCCTAACGTACCCAGCTGTCGCGCAGCCCGGTCGTGCGGTTGAACACCGGCCGGTCCGGTCCATGGTCGTGACGGTCGGCCACGAAGTAGCCCAGCCGCTCGAACTGGAAACGCTGCTCTGGCGCCACGCCTGCGGTCGAGGGTTCCAGGTAGGCCTGCACCACGCGCAGGCTGTCCGGGTTCAGGCGCGTGAGGAAGTCCTTGCCGCCCGCGTCCGGTTGCGGCTCGCGGAACAGGCGGTCGTACAGCCGCACCTCGGCCGGTACGGCGTCGTGCACGCCCACCCAGGTGATCACGCCCTTCACCTTGACGAGATCCGCGCCGGGCGTGCCGCTCTTGGTGTCGGGCACCAGTTCGGCATGCACTTCGGTGATGCGGCCGTCCGCATCGCGCAGGGCGCCCGTGCACTGCACGACATGGCCGTACTTCAGGCGCACGCGGTTGCCGGGCTTGACCGTGCCGTCGGCCGCGGTCTGCGGCGGAAACAGGCGGAAGAAGCCCTTGGGTGGCAGGTCTTCGTAGTCGCCCCGCTCGATCCACAGTTCGCGCCCGAAGCGAAAGTGCCGCGTGCCCTGCGTCGCGTCGTGCGGGTTCAGCGCTGCGCTGCAATCGTCCAGCGTGCCGGCGCCGTGCAGCGCATCCCAGTTGGTGATGACCAGCTTGACCGGGTCCAGCACCGCCATGGCGCGTGCCGCGGTGGCGTCCAGCGTGTCGCGCAGCGAGCCTTCCAGCGTGGCGTAGTCGATCCAGCTGTCGCTCTTGGTCACGCCGATGCGCTCGGCGAAAAGCTGGATGGCTTCGGCCGTGTAGCCGCGCCGGCGCAGGCCGACGATGGTGGGCATGCGCGGGTCGTCCCAGCCGTTGACGCGGCCCTCGGTCACCAACTGCGCCAGCTTGCGCTTGCTGGTGATGACATAAGTGAGGTTCAGCCGCGCGAACTCGTATTGGCGCGGCGGCGGCGCCTGCAACAGGCCGGCTTCAGTCAGGCGCTCCAGCAGCCAGTCGTAGAACGGGCGCTGGTCCTCGAACTCGAGCGTGCAGACGCTGTGCGTGATCTGCTCCAGCGCGTCTTCGATGGGGTGCGCGAAGGTGTACATCGGGTAGATGCACCAGCGATCGCCCGTGTGGTGGTGCGTGGCGCGGCGGATGCGGTAGATGGCCGGGTCGCGCATGTTGATGTTGGGGCTGGCCATGTCGATCTTCGCGCGCAGCACGGCGGCGCCATCGGCCAGTTCGCCATCGCGCATGGCGCGCAGGCGGGCCAGGTTCTCGCCCGGTGTGCGCGTGCGGAAGGGGCTGTCGGTGCCGGGCTTGCCGAAGTCGCCGCGGTTGGCGCGCATCTCGTCTGCACTTTGCTCGTCGACATAGGCGTGGCCGGCCTCGACCAGCGCCTCGGCCGCGCGGTACATGAAGTCGAAATAGTCGCTGGCCTGGTAGAGGTGGCTGGTGCCGCCCTGGTCCCAGCTGAAGCCCAGCCAGCGCACGCTGTCGATGATGCTGTCGACGTACTCCGTGTCTTCCTTCTCGGGGTTGGTGTCGTCGAAGCGCAGGTGGCAGATGCCGCCGTAATCCCGCGCCAGACCGAAGTTCAGGCAGATGCTCTTGGCATGGCCGACATGCAGGTAGCCGTTGGGCTCGGGCGGAAAGCGCAGGCGCACGCGGGCCGGGTCGAGCGGCCCTTGTGCGTGGTGGGCGGCGTCGCCGGGGCTGCCGCCCCAGTGGCGAGTGGCATAGGTGCCCTGGCTCAGGTCGTTCTCGATGATCTGGCGCAGGAAATTGCTGGGCTTGTTCGGGTCGGCGGCTGCAGCAGCGGCGGGCCCGTGGGGTGCGGAACTCATCGCCCAATTCTAGGAGGGCGGGTGCGGGTGTTACGTCTGGTCATGGTTTTAACTTTCCATGGTGCACAGCAGATACGCTGGGACGTTTCAATGGGCTGCAGGGCTTTTCTGGCCCATAGGAGCAATTCAGATGACATTCCTCACGACATGCCGGTGCTGGTTGGCCGGTGCAGGCATTGCCATCGCCAGTTTGGGCGCAGCGGGCAGCGCGCAGGCGCGGGACGTGGTGTGGTCGGTGGGCATCGGCGCGCCGGGCGCGCAGGTGATCGTGGGCAATGCCCCGGTCTATGTGTCCCCGCCGGTGGTGGTGCACGCGCCGCAACGCTACTACGGTGCGCCGCAGCGCTACTACCGGGCGCCGCAGCAGGTCTACTACGACGCGCCCGTGTTCGTTGCGCCGCCGCGCTACTACCAGCCGCGATCGGTCTACCACGCACCGCCGCATCACTTTCATGGTCACCGGCACGGCCGTGGGCATGACCGGCACGACCGCCGTCATCGCGGCCACGGGCATCACGACGGGCGGCGCTGACCGCAGCGACCCGGCGGTGGTCAGCGCGCCATCGCCCACACCACGGTCTTGAGGCCCGCGGCCGTCAGCAGTAGCGACCCCATCAAATGCGCACCCGCCGTGGCCAGCGCCAGACCGTAGCGCTGCGCATGCAGCATGCCCACCACTTCGGCGGAGAAGCTGGAAAAGGTCGTCAGTGCGCCGAGAAAGCCGGTGATCAGCGCCAATCGCCAGGTGGGGTCGAGATCGGGCCAGGCCTCGAACACGCCGACGCAGACGCCCACCAAGTAGCCGCCGATGAGGTTGGCCGCGAGGGTGCCCAGGGGCATGGGGCCGTGCGCGTTGAGCCACATCGCCAGGCTCCATCGCCCCAGTGCGCCGACGCAGGCGCCGCCGCAGACGGCGAGCACCGCCAGCATCGGCTGGTGCAGCAAATTGGTCATCGTGAAACTGTAGCCGCGCCCGGCCTGCCGCCGCATGGACGCGCCATCGGGCGTGCCACCGAACGGCGCTGCCGACCCTTGGTCGCCGACGCTGTGCTCACTGCATCATCTGCTGCGGCAGCCAGGTGACCAGCCCTGGCACCAGGTAGATCAGCACCACGGCCAGGCACATCAGCAGGAACATTGGGAGCGCGACCTTGGCGATCCAAGGCAATTCGCGCCCCGTCATGCCCTGCAGCACGAACAGGTTGAAGCCCACCGGCGGCGTGATCTGTGCCATCTCGACGACCAGCACGACGAAGATGCCGAACCAGATCGGGTCGATGCCGGCCTTTTGCACTGTGGGCATCAGCACGCCCATGGTCAGCACCACCATCGAGATGCCGTCCAGGAAGCAGCCCAGGATGATGAAGAACACCCCCAGCGCGGCGAGCAGCTGCCCCTGCGACAGACCCAGCGATCCGATCCACTCGGCCAGATGCCGCGGCAGGCCGATGTAGCCCATGGACAGCGTGAGAAAGGCCGCGCCCGCCAGGATCAGCGCGATCATGCAGTACAGCCTGGTCGCGCCCATCAGCGCGTCGCGAAAGTTGGCCCAGCTGAGCGAGCCCTGCGCCGCCGAGATGACCAGCGAGCCCACCACGCCCAGCGCCGCCGCCTCGGTGGCCGTGGCAATGCCGGCATAGATGGAGCCCAGCACCGCGGCGATCAGCAGCACGATGGGGATCAGGCTGCGTGAGGCGGCCAGCTTTTCCCCGAAAGTCGTCTTCGGATCGGCGGCCGGCACCAGCTCCGGATGACGCAACGCCCACACCACGATGTAGCCTGAGAACAGCAGACCCAGCAGTAGCCCCGGCAGCACGCCTGCGATGAACAGCCTCGCGATGGACACCTCGGCTGCGACGCCGTAGACGATCATGATGATGGACGGCGGGATCAACAGGCCCAGCGTACTGGCGCCGGCCAGCGTGCCCACGATCATGTGCTCGGGGTAGCCGCGCCGCTTCAGCTCGGGCAGGGTCATCTTGCCGATCGTCGCGCAGGTGGCCGCGCTCGATCCCGACACCGCCGCAAAGATGGTGCAGCCCACCACGTTGGTGTGCAGCAAGCGGCCCGGCAGGGCCTGCATCCAGGGCGACAGGCCCTTGAACATGTCCTGGCTGAGGCGGGTGCGGAACAGGATCTCGCCCATCCACACGAACAGCGGCAGCGCCGTCAACGTCCAGCTCGACGCCGAGCCCCAGATCGTCACCGCCATGGCGTCGCCGGCGGGCCGCGAGGCAAACAGCTGCATGCCGATCCACGCCACGCCCGACAGCGTGAGCCCGATCCACACGCCGCTGCCCAGAATCAGAAACAGCGAGAGCACCAGCAAACCGGTGATGGCAAGGTCACTCATTGCGCAGTGCCTCCCCGCTGGTGGGCCGCACACGCCGGCCGCGCAGTTCGAGCACCAGCTCGTCGACGAAGGCGATGGCGAAGATCAGCGTACCGATCGCCATGGCCAGCTGCGGGATCCACAGCGGTGTGGCGTCATTGGAGGTGGAGATGTCGTGGAAGGTGTGCGATTGCCAGACCAGGCGGCAGCTATAGAACGCGAACAGCAGGGCCAGCAGCGCGGCCAGGCCCAGGGCCCACAGTTCGATCCCCTTGCGCCAGCCGCCCCGCAGCGCGTTGACCAGCAGCGTCACGCGGATGTGCTCACCGCGCTTGAGCGTGTGCGCCAACGCCAGGAAGCCGGCCGCCGCCATCAGGTAGCCGGCGTAGGCGTCGATGCCGGGAATGTTGAAGTGCAGCTGCCGGCCCAGGATGGACAGCAGCACGGCGACCAACAGCCCCACCAGGAGCAGCGCCGCCAGCCAGGCGGCGCCGTCGTAGAGCGCGTCGAGCAGGCGGCGCATGTGGTACGCCCCTTACTTGCGGTAAGTGTCGACGAGCAATTTGCCGTCGGCACCGGCCTTGTCGAGCCACTCCTTGAGCATGGTGTCGCCCACCTTGGCCATGTCGGTCTTGAGCTGCGGCGGCGGTGGCAGGATGTTCATGCCGTTGGCCTTGAGCTTGGCCTGCGTGTCGGTGTTCTCTTTCTTGGACGCTTCCCAGCCACGCATCTCGGCATCGGCCGCGGCCTTTTGCAGCGCGGCCTTGGTGGGCGCGTCCAGCGCATCGAAGGCGGCCTTGTTGACGATCACCGCGTTCTTGGGCAGCCAGGCCTGCGTGTCATACCAGTACTTGATGTGCTCGTAGGTCTTGGTGTCGAAGCCCGTCGAGCCGGAAGACATGTAGGACTCGATCACGCCCGTGGCCATGGCCTGCGACAACTCGGCCGCCTGCACCGTGACCGGTTGCGCGCCGACGAGCTCTGCGATGCGCGCCGTGGCCGGGCTGTAGGCGCGCCACTTCACGCCCTTGAGGTCGGCGGCCGACTGGATCGGCTTCTTCACATAGATGCCTTGCGGTGGCCAGGCCACGGTGTAGAGCAACGCCATGCCCTGCTCGCCGAACTTCTTGTCCAGCAGCGGTTTTTGCGCCTGGTACAGCTTCCACGCGGTGTCGTAGCTGTCGGCCAGGAAGGGCAGGCCATCGGCGCCGAACACCTGCCATTCGTTCTGGAAGTTCACCAGCAGAATCTCGCCGGCCTGGGCCTGGCCGCCCTGCACGGCGCGCTTGATCTCCGGTGCCTTGAACAGCGAGGCATTCGCATGCACCGTGATCTTCAGCTTGCCGCCGGTGGCCTTGTCGACGTCGGCCGCGAATTGCATCAGGTTCACGGTGTGGAAGTTCGTGGCCGCGTAGGCACTGGGCAGGTCCCACTTGGTCTGAGCAAAGGCCTGGGCGCCGAAGGTCAGCGCGGCCACGGTGCAAGTCGCGAGCAATCCGAAACGGTAGGACATGGTGTCTCCGAACAGGTTAGGAAGGGCCGAAGCATAAATGCAAGGACCGCGCCATCTGTGCGCGCACCTTGCCGGGCCGCCGGCCCCTTACCATGGCCGCGCCCATGACCCACCCGACAACCCCACCGCAAATGCTTTCACCACCCCGCCGCTGGCAGTTCTGGATCGACCGTGGCGGCACCTTCACCGACGTCGTGGGCCGCCGGCCCGACGGCGCCCTGGTGACGCACAAGCTGCTCTCCGACAACCCCGGCCAGTACCGCGACGCGGCGGTGGCCGGCGTGCGCCACCTGCTGGGCCTGGCGCCCGGCGAACCCGTCACTGCGGACCTGGTTGAGAGCGTGAAGATGGGCACCACGGTCGCCACCAACGCATTGCTGGAGCGCAAGGGCGAGCCGACGCTGCTGGTCACCACGCGCGGCTTTCGCGACGCGCTGCGCATTGCCTACCAAAACCGCCCCCGGCTGTTCGACCGGCGCATCGTGCTGCCCGAGCTGCTGTACAGCGCCGTCGTCGAGGCGGACGAGCGGGTGGCGGCAGACGGCACGCTGGTGCGCGCGCTGGACGAGCCCGCCCTGGGCCAGGCGCTGCAGCAGCAGTACGACCAGGGGCTGCGCAGCGTGGCCATCGTCTTCATGCACGGCTGGCGCTTTGCCGAGCACGAGCGCAGCGCTGCGCGGCTGGCGCGGGCCATCGGCTTCACGCAGGTCAGCGCCTCCCACGCCACCAGCCCGATGATGAAGCTGGTGAGCCGTGGCGACACCACCGTGGTCGATGCCTACCTCTCGCCGATCCTGCGCCGCTATGTGGACCAGGTGGCGGCCGAGATGCCGGGCGTGCGGCTGTACTTCATGCAGTCGTCCGGCGGGCTGGCGGATGCCCATGCGTTCCAGGGCAAGGACGCCATCCTGTCCGGCCCGGCCGGCGGCATCGTCGGCATGGCGCGGACTGCGGAGCTGGCCTTGCGCGATGTCCCGGCGGCGCAGGCAGGCCCCGTGCGCGTGATCGGCTTCGACATGGGTGGCACGTCGACAGACGTGTCGCACTACGCCGGCAGCTTCGAGCGCGAGTTCGAGACCCAGGTGGCCGGCGTGCGCATGCGCGCCCCGATGCTGAGCATCCACACCGTGGCGGCTGGCGGCGGCTCCATTCTGTCCTTCGACGGGCAGCGTTTTCGCGTCGGGCCGCAGAGCGCCGGGGCGCATCCAGGGCCGGCCAGCTACGGCCGCGGCGGTCCGCTGGCCGTGACCGATGCCAACCTGTTGCTCGGCAAGATCCAGCCGCAGCACTTTCCTCAGCTGTTCGGCCCGGCCGGCAATGCACCGCTGGACGCCGGGGTGGTGCGCCAGCGCTTCGACGCGCTGGCCGCGCGCAGTGGCCGCAGCGCTGAGCAGGTGGCCGAGGGATTCATCGCCATCGCCGTGCAGCAGATGGCGCACGCGATCAAGAAGATCTCGGTCGCGCGCGGCTACGACGTGACGCGCTACACGCTGCAGTGCTTCGGCGGCGCCGGTGGCCAGCATGCCTGCCTGGTGGCCGATGCGCTGGGCATGACGCGCGTGTTCGTGCACCCGCTGGCCGGGGTGCTCAGCGCCTACGGCATGGGCCTGGCGGACCAATCGGTGATCCGCGAGCAGGCACTCGAGTTGGCTTTGGAGCCGACAGCGCTGGCAGGCATCGAAGGGGCGTTGGAAGTGCTGGCGCAGGCGGCGCGCGCCGAGCTGGAACGCCAACACGGCGGCGCGCTGCAGGCCATCGCCGTGCACCGCCGCGTGCACGTGCGCTACCAGGGCAGCGATGGCGCGCTGGTTGTGCCGTTCGGCCCGCTGGCGCAGATTCGCAGCGGGTTCGAAGAGGCCTACCGTCAGCGCTATGCGTTCGTCATGCCGTCGCGCGAGCTGGTGGCCGAGGCGGTGTCGGTCGAGGCGGTGCTGGCCGGTGAGGCCCCCGATGAACCGCTGTCGTCCCTGGGCGCGCCGCGCGAGACACCGGTGCGCGAGCGGGTGCCGATGTATGCAGAGGGCGACTGGCAAGAGGCCGCGCTGGTGGTGCGGGCGGACCTGCGGCCAGGCGACCGCATCGTCGGGCCGGCCATCATCGCCGAGCAGAACGCCACCACGGTGCTGGAGCGCGGCTGGGAGGCCCGGCTTACCGAACGCGACCACCTTCTCTTGCAGCGGCATCTGCCGCGCGCCAGCGCCCACGCAGTCGGCACGCGTGTCGACCCGGTGCTGCTGGAGGTGTTCAACAACCTGTTCATGAACATCGCCGAGCAGATGGGGCTGCAACTGCAGAACACCGCGTACTCGGTCAACATCAAGGAGAGGCTGGACTTCAGCTGTGCGCTGTTCGACGCAGAAGGCCAGCTGATCGCCAACGCGCCGCACATGCCGGTGCACCTGGGCTCGATGGGCGAGAGCATCCGCACCGTGATCCACGAGAACCAGGGCCGCATGCAGGCGGGTGATGTGTTCGCGCTGAACGACCCGTTCCACGGCGGCACCCACCTGCCGGACGTGACGGTGATCACACCGGTCTATCTGCAGGACGACGATGCCCAGCCCTCGTTCTACGTGGGCTCGCGCGGACACCATGCCGACATCGGCGGCGTGACGCCCGGCTCGATGCCGCCTTTCTCCACCCGCATCGAGGAGGAGGGCGTGCAGATCGTCAATTTCCTGCTGGTCGCGCAGGGCCGCCTGCGCGAGGCCGAGCTGCTGGCCCTGCTGGGCGGCGCCGGGCCGCACGGCCAGGCCGCCTACCCCGCGCGCAATCCGCAGCAGAACCTGGCCGATCTCAAGGCCCAGATCGCCGCCAACGAGAAGGGCGTGCAGGAGCTACGCCGCATGGTGGCCGAGTTCGGGCTGCCGGTGGTGCAGGCCTACATGGGCCACGTGCAGGACAACGCCGAGGAATCGGTGCGCCGCGTCATCACGCAGCTCAAGGATGGCGCCTTCACGCTGCCCCTGGACAACGGCGCGCAGATCCAGGTGGCCATCCGCGTCGACGTAGTGGGGCGCAGCGCCGAGATCGATTTCACTGGCACCTCGGCCCAGCAGTCGAATAATTTCAACGCGCCCACCGCGGTCTGCATGGCGGCCGTGCTCTACGTGTTCCGTACGCTGGTGGACGACGACATTCCGCTGAACGCCGGCTGCCTGAAGCCGCTGAAGGTGATCATCCCACCCGGCTGCATGCTGAACCCGCGCCCGCCGGCCTCGGTGGTGGCGGGCAACGTGGAGACCTCGACCTGCATCACGAATGCGTTGTTTGGTGCGCTGGGCGTGATGGCGGCCGGGCAATGCACGATGAACAACTTCACCTTTGGCAATGCGCGCCACCAGTACTACGAAACCATCGCAGGCGGCTCCGGCGCGGGCGAGGGATTCGACGGCACCAGCGTCGTGCAGACGCACATGACGAATTCGCGCCTGACCGATCCCGAGGTGCTGGAACACCGCTTCCCAGTGCGGCTGGAGAGCTATGAGATCCGCGCCGGCTCGGGCGGCGCCGGGCGCTGGCACGGTGGCGACGGGGGCGTGCGGCGCGTGCGCTTTCTGGAGCCGATGACGGCCAGCATCCTGTCCAACGGCCGGGTGCACCCGGCTTTCGGCATGGCGGGTGGCCAGCCGGGCGCGCTCGGTGTCAACCGCGTGGTGCGGGCCGATGGGCGGGTAGAGCAACTGGGCCACATCGGCCAGGTAGAGGTGCAGAGCGGCGATGTGTTCGAGATCCACACGCCGGGCGGCGGTGGCTTCGGCGTGGCGTGATCAGCGGGGCGCGGAGGCGGATGCAGCCGGGCGTTCGTAGGCGGCGCCGTTCACCGTCAGGCCCTGGGCCGACAGGCGCGCGGCGTTGCCGGGCCCCAGACCCTTCACGCGGGCGATCAGGTCCGGCCAATCCTTGAACGGGGCCTTGCCGCGCTCGGCCAGCAAGGGCGTTGACAGGCCTGGCCCAACGCCGCGCAGGCTGTCGAGTTCGGCGGCATTGGCCTGGTTCACCTCCAGCGGCCAGGCCGGGCATGCCAGCGCCAGCAACAATGCGAGCGCGCATCCCTGCAAGGCGAACGGCTTCACGCGCCTCTTCACTGGGCGACTTTCGGTTGCATCCGTGGCGCGGCGAGCATCTGCGGGCGTTCGGCCGACGCTCAGGCCTGCCAGTGGTCGGCGATCCACGGCGCCGGCTTGGCGTGACGCCAGTTGCCGTTGGTGCGACCGGCGAGCGCATCCGGCGGGTTCATCACGCCGTGGAACACGATGATGCGCGTGCCCTTCGCCACAGTGGGCGTGCGCCAATAGTTGGTTGGAAAGCGGGGGATGCAGTGGTATTTCCAACTGACGCACCACTCCGCAGGCCAGTAGGTCAGGCGCCCCTGGCGGTGCAGGTAGTCGGACAGATACGCCTGTTCGTTGCGGAACTGGACGCGCACTTCCTCGACGTGCTGGCGGAAATGGGCCAGCAGATCCGCATGGGCGCCCAGCCGAAAGCGGTAGACCGAGGAGTTGCCCGTCACGCGCCATGGGCGCTTCCAGTCGTGAATGATCAGGAACTCACCCGGCGCTTCGAAGAACGGCGTGATGTCGCCGACGATCACCACGTCCAGATCGAGAAAGAGCGCCGTGCCCTGCAGCCCGTGCAGGTTGGCTTCGAAGGTCGTGAGCTTGGTCCAGCCGCGTTCCGGGATACCCGCAGGCAAGTCGAGCGAAGGGATCGGCAGACACTGGACTTCCGGGCGAATGTTCTGGTCGTTGTCAGTCAGGCAGACGAAGTGGAACGCGCCGCGCAGATGCCGACGCACCATGCCGTAGAGGCGGTTCACGTATTCGGGGCCGTACTTGGTGCCCCACTTCATGCAGAGCACCACACGCGCGTTGCCGCCGGGTGGAAGGGAACGCGCCTCGTCGGCGCCCAGCTCGGGACTCATAGCTCCTCCACCCGCCGTGGCGGGTAGCTGTCCCAGGCCTGGCAGCCGGGGCATTGCCAGAAATGCTGTTTGGCCTCGAAGCCGCAGGCAGCGCAGCGGTAGCGGGTCAGCGGGCGGGTGGCGTGGTCGATGGCGCGCTGCACCTGCGGGTGGAACTGCTCGTGCTCCAGCTTCTCGCCGGCCAGCCAGCGGGCCGTGGCCACCAGGGACTGCTCGCGCTCCAGGTGCTGCAGGTAGCGCTGGCGCGCCGCCTGCGTCTGGCCGGCCTGTGACTCCAGTTGGACGATGGCTTCCAGCACGTCCAGCGATGCGAAGCCTGCATAGCTGGCCTGCAAGGCGGCCAGGGCCTGTGGCACGCGGCCGCCCGCGGTGGCCGCCTGGGCCATGGCGTTGGCAATCAGCGGCATGGCCTGCGGCGCGACCTCGGCCAGTTCCAGCAGGCCTTGCATCGCCTGTGCGTGGTGTCCGGCCTTGACGCGCAGCAGCGCCAGGTCGATGCGCGGGCGCGGGGCCTGGGGCGCGGTTTCCATCGCGCGTTGCAGCAGCGCGGTGGCCGCCTCGGGCTCGCCCGCGGCAATGCGGGCCACGGCCTGCTCGCACAGGTAGTGCGCCAACCGGCCGCTGAAGCTGCCTTCGCCAGCGTCCTGCAGCTTTTGCGCGATCTCGGCGGCTTCTTTCCATTCGCGCGACCGCTCGTAGATGGCCAGCAGGGCGAGGCGGCTCTGGGCTTCGTACTTGCTGCCTTCGAGCTTGCGCAGCGCGTCCTCTGCACGGTCGAGCAGGCCCGCCTTCAGGAAGTCCAGCGCGAGGTCGTGTTGGGCGCGCTGCCGGTCGGCCGCATCGAGGTCGCCGCGCGAGAGCAGGTGTTCGTGCACGCGCACGGCGCGCTGGTATTCACCACGGCGGCGGAACAGGTTGCCCAGCGCAAAGTGCAGCTCCGTGGTGTCCGGGTCTTTCTGCACCGCCTCGATGAAGGAGTCGATGGCCTGGTCTTGCTGCTCGTTGAGCAGGAAATTCAGACCCTTGAAGTAGGCCTTGGGCGCCCGCCGGTTTTCGATGCGCAGCTGACGCAGGTCCAGCCGCGACGCCAGCCAGCCCAGCACGAAGGCGGTGGGCAGTCCGAGCAGGATCCACGCAAGGTCAAAGTCCATGGCGCGGCACGTTCGCCAGCACGGGATCGGCCGGCGAGGCGGTGGCGGGCGCCGGAGAGGTGGCGGTGAAATCAGGTGTCACGGGGGGCGGCTTGACAGCGCGCTGGCGCCACCAGCGCGGCACCATCGCCAGCGCCCCCAGCACCAGCCCGACCGCGAACGCTGACAGCACCACCAGCACCATCGGCGCGCGCCACTGGGTGCCGAAAAAGAAGCGCACCGTAGCCTCTTGCTGATTGTTCAGCGCGAAGGCGAAGAGGGTAAAAAAAATGGCTGCCTTCAGTATCCACTTCAGCAGCCATGCCAGATTCTTCATGGTCACACGTCCCTGTGGGGGAGGCATTCTAAGTGCGGGGTCGCGCGTGCCAATGCGGTGTGCAGGCGCATGCGCTCGCCGTTGCGCTGAGACGGTTGAGCAGCCCTGGAGCAGCTCATAGCCCGCGTTCGGCCTCGATCTCGGCGGTGCGGCGGTCCACGGCTTCGCGCAGGGCCTTGCCCGGCTTGAAGTGCGGCACGCGCTTTTCCGGAATGGCCACGCTCTCGCCACTGCGCGGGTTGCGTCCCATGCGCGGCGGGCGCCGGTTGATGGAGAAGCTGCCGAAGCCGCGGATCTCCACGCGGTGGCCGCGCACCAGCGCGTCGCCGACGGCGTCCAGGATGGTCTTGACCGCATGTTCCGCATCGCGGTGGGTCAGCTGACTGAATCGGGCGGCCAGTTCTTCAACGAGGTCGGATCGGGTCATGGTGGCGTGTCAGTGCTGCATCAACGAATCGGGCCAGTCCTGCCAACCACGCAGGCGTGGCGGCGGGTGCTGGCCCGGAAATGTCGCACGGGAACGAGTTCCCGCGCATCGCAAGCAACGCTTAGTTGTTGCTGTTGTTGTCCAGCTTGGCGCGCAGCAGGGCGCCCAGGCTGGTGGTGCCGGCGTTCTCACGCGAGGACTGCTGGCTCAGCGAGGCCATGGCTTCGTTCTGGTCGGCAGCATCCTTGGCCTTGATGGACAGCTGGATGTTGCGCGTCTTGCGGTCCACGTTGACGACCACGGCCGTGACTTCGTCGCCTTCCTTCAGCACGTTGCGCGCGTCTTCCACGCGGTCGCGGCTGATCTCGGAGGCACGCAGGTAGCCGATGACGTCGCTGCCCAGATCGATCTCGGCGCCACGCGCGTCCACCGTCTTGACCTTGCCGGACACCGTCTGGCCCTTGTCGTTGACCGTCACGAAGGTCGTGAACGGGTCACCGTCGAGCTGCTTGATGCCCAGCGAGATGCGCTCGCGGTCCACGTCCACGGCCAACACGATGGCGTCGACTTCCTGGCCCTTCTTGTAGTTGCGCACGGCCGCTTCGCCGGTTTCGTTCCACGACAGGTCGGACAGGTGCACCAGGCCGTCGATGCCGGCAGCCAGGCCGACGAACACGCCGAAGTCGGTGATCGACTTGATCGGGCCCTTGACGCGGTCACCGCGCTTGGTGTTTTGCGCGAACTCTTGCCACGGGTTGGCCTTGCACTGCTTCATGCCCAGGCTGATGCGGCGCTTGTCTTCGTCGATTTCGAGAACCATGACTTCGACTTCGTCACCCAGCGAGACCAGCTTGGAGGGAGCGATGTTCTTGTTGGTCCAGTCCATCTCGGAGACGTGCACCAGGCCTTCGATGCCGGGTTCGAGTTCGACGAATGCGCCGTAGTCGGCGATGTTCGTGACCTTGCCGAACAGGCGCGTACCTTGCGGATAGCGGCGCGAAACGCCCATCCAGGGGTCGTCGCCCATCTGCTTCAGACCCAGCGAGACACGGTTCTTCTCGGTGTCGAACTTCAGAATCTTGGCGGTGATTTCCTGGCCAGCCTGCACCACTTCGCTCGGGTGGCGCACGCGGCGCCAGGCCATGTCGGTGATGTGCAGCAGACCGTCGATGCCGCCCAGGTCGACGAACGCACCGTATTCGGTGATGTTCTTGACGACGCCGTTGACGATGGAGCCTTCCTTGAGGGTTTCCATCAGCTTGGCGCGCTCTTCGCCCATGGACGCTTCGACCACGGCGCGGCGGCTCAGCACCACGTTGTTGCGCTTGCGGTCCAGCTTGATGACCTTGAATTCCAGGGTCTTGTTTTCGTACGGCGTCAGATCCTTGATCGGGCGCGTGTCGATCAGCGAGCCGGGCAGGAAGGCACGGATGCCATTGACCAGAACGGTCAGGCCGCCCTTGACCTTGCCGCTGGTGGTGCCGGTCACGAACTCGCCGGATTCCAGGGCCTTTTCCAGGGCCATCCAGGAGGCCAGACGCTTGGCGGTGTCGCGGCTGACGATGGTGTCGCCGTAGCCGTTTTCGATGGCCACGATGGCAACCGAGACAAACTCGCCGACCTGTACTTCGACGACGCCCTTGTCGCTCTTGAACTCGTCGAGCGGCACGTAGGCTTCAGACTTGAGGCCAGCGTTGACGACGACAAAATTGTGTTCGATGCGAACGACTTCAGCGGTGACGACCTCGCCGACACGGGTTTCCGTGGTTTGCAGCGATTCGGCGAATAGGTCGGCAAATGATTCAGACATGTAGTTCCTAAAACCACGGGCAGGTTGACAGGTGCGGGATTGCGCCTGTTTCAAAGACTGTCGTGGCAGTTGTGCGGGATCACCCCGCGGGGGTTCGGTGAAACAACCACCTCACCGATGCGCTGGCTGCGCGTGCTGGCGGGGCGGGCCGTGCCAGGGCGGCTGCCCTGGCGCTTTCTTCGTGCGTGGTGACGGGCTCAAAAACCCAGCCGCCGATCCCACCAATCCAACACCATTTCGACGGAGGCTTCCACCGTCAAATCGGAGTTGTTCAGGGTGATGGCGTCGGCAGCAGCCTTGAGCGGGGCGACGGCGCGGGACGAATCCCTTGCGTCGCGTGCCTCCAGGTCCGCGCGAAGAGCGGCGATTGTAGTAGGAATCCCCTTTGAAATCAATTGCTTATGCCTGCGTTCTGCACGCCTTTCGGCGCTGGCAGTCAAAAACAACTTCAAAGGGGCGCCCGGGAAGATCACGGTGCCCATGTCGCGTCCATCGGCGACCAGGCCGGGCAGGCGCCGAAAGCTCAGCTGCAGGTCCACCAGCGCTTCGCGCACGGCGGGCAGGGCGGAGACTTTTGAAGCGTTCATGCCGGCCTCTTCGGTGCGGATCTGGTCCGTCACATCCTCGTCCTGCAGCCAGATGCGGCCACCGCCGAAGCGTACCGGCAGCGTGGCCGCCATGCGGGCGATGGCCTGTTCATCGGCGGTGGTCACGCTAAGGCCGGCCCGCATGGCCGCCAGTGCGGTGATCCGGTACATGGCGCCTGAGTCCAGAAAGTGGTAGCCCAGGCGCTGGGCCACCTCCGCCGCGACGGTGCCCTTGCCCGACGCGGTCGGGCCGTCAATGCACAGCACCGGGATGTCGGCGGTCGGTGTCGTGCAGACCGAGAGCAGGGTCTCGAAATAGTCGGGAAATGTCTTGGCCACGCACTTCGGGTCTTCGATCCGCACCGGCGCCGTTTCGGCGTGGGCGCCCGCACGCAAGCCATGGAAAGCCGCCAGCGAGAAGCACATCGCCACTCGATGGTCGTCGTAGGTATGGATGCTGGCAGCGGGCCAGCGCTGGTCGGCGGGCGGAGGGGTGACGCGCAGGTAGTCGTGCCCCTCCTCGACCAGGGCGCCGAACTTGCGCAGCTCGGCCGCCATGGCGGCGATGCGGTCGGTCTCCTTGACGCGCCAGCTGGCGATGTTGGTCAGGGTGGTCGGGCCATCTGCATACAGCGCCATCACGGCCAGCGTCATCGCCGCATCGGGGATGTGGTTGCAGTCCAGTGTGATGGCCTTCAGTGGCCAGCTGCCGCGCGAGACTGCCAGCCAGTTGGGGCCGGCGGTGACCTTGGCGCCCATGGCACGCGCTGCATCGACAAAGCGGATGTCGCCCTGGATGGAGGCCGCGCCCACGCCCTCGATGCGCACCGGATGGGCCGCGTCAGCGGCGATGGCGCCCAGGGCGATGAAGTAGCTGGCCGAGGAGGCATCCGCCTCGACGTGGATCTCGCCGGGTGACTGGTAGCGGCTGCCCGCAGGGATCGTGAAGCGATGCCAGCCGTCGCGCTGCACGGCAATGCCAAAGCGCGCGAGCAGGTTCAGCGTGATCTCCACATACGGCTTGGAGATCAATTCGCCGACCACCTCAATCGTGATGGCGCGAGCGGCCACCAGCGGCAGGGCCATCAGCAACGCGGTCAGAAACTGGCTGGAGACGTCGCCGCGCACGCGGATGGGTGCATCCAGCTGCAGCGCCCCCGGCGTGCCGATGCGCAGCGGCGGAAAGCCGGGTTGTCCGGCGTAGTCGACGGCGCAGCCGAGTTGGCGCAGGGCATCGACGAGGTCGCCGATCGGCCGCTCGTACATGCGTGGCACACCGGTGAGCAGGAAGTCGCCGCCCAGCACGGCCAGCGCCGCCGTCAGCGGACGGATGGCGGTACCGGCGTTGCCCATGAACAGCTCGGCCTGGCGGCGGGCGAGACGGCCGTCCAGCCCGCGCACGGTGACGTCGTTGCCCGTGCGTGCGATGCCGCATCCCAACGCGTCCAAAGCGGCCAGCATGACGCGCGTGTCGTCGGAATCCAGCAGGTCGCGCACGACGGTCGTGCCGGCCGACAGCGCCGCCAGAAGAAGCACACGGTTGGAGATGCTCTTGGAGCCCGGCAGCACCACCGTGCCAGCGGCTGCCTGCAGTGGGGGAAGGTCCAGGAATGCGGTATCGAACATCTAGGCCTTGGGGGTGAGGGACGCCATGCGCCAGCCGGCACGGCTGTCGCTGGCTTGCGTGATCAGGTCGGCCAGGCCGGGGCCGTCGTCGGCCTCGATGCGCTGCACAAAGGTCTGCACGGCATCCTGGAAAAAGCGCAACTGGTCCAGCACGTCGTGCCGGTTGGCCAGCAGAATGTCGCGCCACATGCTCGGGTCGGCCGCTGCAATGCGGGTGAAGTCGCGAAAACCGGGGCCGGCCAGGGCGAGGTAGTCCCGACCGTGCGGCTGCAACGCCAAGCTTTGCATCATCGCAAAGGCCAGCAAATGCGGCAGGTGGCTGACGGCCGCGAAGGTGGCGTCATGGGTGTCCGGTGGCATCTGCACGACCCGACTGCCCAGAGCCACCCACACCTGCTCGGCCTGCCGCAACTGGGTCGCCAGCGTTGTCGGCATGGGCGTCAGGATGACGTGCCGGCCGGCGTAGAGCGCGGCGTCGGCATGCTCGACGCCAGACACTTCCTTGCCGGTGATGGGGTGCGCGGCCACGAAGCAACCCACGCGTTCGCCCAGGCCCAGGGCCGCGGCCTGGACGACATCACCCTTGGTCGATCCCACGTCCATGACCAGCGTGGCGGGGGTGAGCCGGTCACGGATCTCACGCAGCGTGTGTTCTGTCGCGGCAACCGGTACGGCCACCAACACGATGTCGGAGCCGGCGGCCGCATCTGCCGCAGATGCCGCAATGGCATCGATCACGCCGAGCTCCAATGCGCGTGCGGTCGTGGCGGCTGACTTGCTGTAACCCACGACACGCCGGACCAGCCCCGCCCGCTTCAGGGCCAGCGCGAACGAGCCGCCCATCAAGCCGCATCCGATCAGGCCGAGTTGTTCAAACATGGCACGTCACCCCGCTGGGGGGCCATCAGGCGCTGACCGGATAGGTGCCCAGGAGCTTGTAGAACGCGCAAAGTCCGCGCAGTTCTTCCAGCGCCTTGGCCACATGGGGCTGGGACGGGTGGCCGTCCAGGTCAATGTAGAAGAAGTAATCCCATTCGCCGGTGCGGGCCGGGCGTGACTCGAAGCGGGTCATCGAGACGCCATGGGTTTTTAGCGGCACCAGCAGATCGTGCACGGCGCCTGGGCGATTGGGCACGGAAACGACGAGGCTGATGCAATCCTTGCCGGAGGCCGGTGGCGCGTCGAGCGTCTCTGGCAGGCAGATGACGGCGAAGCGCGTGCGGTTGTGGGCGTCGTCCTGGATCGCGCGCGCCGCGACGTGCAGCCCGTACTGGGCGGCGGCTCGCTCGCTGGCCAGGCCAGCCCAGGCCGGGTTGGTCGTCGCCAGGCGCGCCCCCTCGGCATTGCTGGAGACGGCCCGGCGCTCGGCCAGTGGCAAGTGACGGTTCAGCCAGCCCTGGCATTGCGCGATCGCCTGGGGATGGGCCAGCACCACCTCGATGCCCTCCAGCGAATCGCTCTGGCGCAGGAGGTTGTGACGCACCGCCAGGCTGACTTCGCCGACGACGTGGGTGGGCGAGTGCAGCAGAAGATCCAGGGAGCGGGTGACGACGCCTTCGGCCGAACTTTCGATGCCAACGACCCCGAACTGCGCCGCGCCCGAGGCCGTGGCGTGGAACACCTCGTCGAAGCTGGCGCAGTGCAGCAGATCGGCGGCGCCACCGAAGTACTGCTGGGCTGCCTGCTCGCAGAAGGTGCCGGCAGGCCCCAGCACGGCCACACGTTGCGGGGCCTCCAGCGCCAGGCAGGCGGACATGATCTCGCGCCAGATGGATTCGACGTGCGTATTCTTCAGCGGCCCGGTATTGCGTCCCTGGATCTTGGCGATCACCTGGGCCACGCGGTCGGGCCGGAAGAACGGGGATCCCTCGCGGCGCTTGACCTCACCGACCTGCTCGGCCACATGGGCGCGGCGGTTGAGCAGGGCCAGCAGTTCCTGGTCCAGGGCGTCAATCTGCACGCGCAATGCGGCGAGATCGGAAGAGGAAAGGACGCTGGGCTCGGCGCTCATCGAAAAGTGTGTCCCTTCAGGCTTTGGATTGCTCAAATTCTCGCATGTAGTCCACCAGCGCCTGCACCCCTGCCAGCGGCATGGCGTTGTAGATGCTGGCGCGCATGCCACCGACGGACTTGTGGCCCTTCAGCTGCAGCAGACCGCGCGCCTTGGCGCCGGCCAGAAAAGCCTCATTGCGGCTCTCGTCGCGCAGGAAGAAGGGCACGTTCATGCGCGAACGGCATTCGGGTGCTACCTTGTTCAGATAGAACTGCGAGCGGTCGACATAGCCGTACAGCAGCTCGGCCTTGGCGCGGTTGCGTTGCTCCATCGCGGCGACGCCGCGCAGCAGGCCCTCTTGCTGGCGCTTGAGCCACTGGAAGGTCAGCCCGGCGATGTAGATCCCATAGGTCGGCGGCGTGTTGAACATGGAATCGTGTTCGGCCACGATCTTGTAATCGAACGCGCTGGGGCAGAACTTCAGCGCGTGGCCGACCAGGTCTTCGCGCACGATCACCAGCGTGAGCCCTGCTGGCCCGATGTTCTTCTGTGCACCGGCAAACGCCAGGCCTACGCGCGACCAGTCGATCGGGCGGCTGGCGACGTGCGAGGAGCAGTCGATCACGAGCGGTGCGTCCGAACCCAGCGCCTTCAGGTCCGGCAAGGTCTGGAACTCCACGCCGTGGATGGTTTCGTTGCTGCAGATGTGCACGTAGCTGGCGTTACCGCTGAGCTGCCAGCTGGCCGCAGGCGGCATGCCGGTGTGGTGGTCGGCGGCATTGCTGGCGGCCAGATGGGGCGTGCAGTAGCGCGCGGCCTCCTGGATCGACTTCTGGCTCCAGCTGCCGGTCACGACGAAGTCCACGGTGCCGCCGCGCGACAGGTTCAGCGGCACGATGGCGTTCTCGCCCAGGCCACCGCCCTGCATGAACAGGATCTTGTAGTTCGCGGGCACCCCGAGCAGCTCGCGCAGGTCGGCCTCGGCGCGTTCGTAGATCGAGATGAACTCTTTGCCGCGGTGGCTCATCTCCATCACGCCCATGCCGCTGCCGTGCCAGTCCAGCATCTCGGCGGCTGCTTCGCGCAGCACTTCTTCCGGTATGGCAGCCGGGCCGGCAGAAAAGTTGTAGGGGCGTTGCTGCATGCAGCCTCCTCAGGAGCGGGTCGAAAGAAAAAGCCCCGGCTGCTCGCACAGGCCGGGGCCGGTCTTGGGCAGGTCAGCCAGCCGGCGTTTCGCCTTCGTCAGTGCCTTCGTCGTCGCCGTCGGGCAGGGCAACATTGGCATCGTTCTCCACGATACGCTGCAGGCCGCTGAGCTTGGAGCCTTCGTCCAGCCCGATCAGCGTGACACCCTGCGTGGCACGGCCGAGCTCGCGGATCTCGCTGACGCGCGTGCGCACCAGAACGCCCTTGTCGGTGATCAGCATGATCTCGTCGTCCACATGCACCAGCGTGGCCGCGACGACCGGGCCGTTGCGCTCGCTGCGCTGGATCGCGATCATGCCTTTGGTGCCGCGGCCGTGGCGCGTGTACTCGGTGATGCTGGTGCGCTTGCCGTAGCCATTCAAGGTGGCAGTCAGCACGCTTTGCTGCTCATCCTCGGCCACCAGCATGGCGATCACGCTCTGGCCTTCATCGAGCATCATGCCGCGCACACCGCGCGTGTTGCGGCCCATGGGGCGCACGTCGTTTTCGTCGAAGCGCACTGCCTTGCCGCCGTCGGAAAATAGCATCACATCGTGCTGGCCATCGGTCAGCGCGGCACCGATCAAATAATCGCCGTCGTCCAGATCGACGGCGATGATGCCGGCCTTGCGCGGGTTGCTGAACTCGTCGAGCGTTGTCTTCTTCACCGTGCCCATCGACGTGGCCATGAAGATGAACTGGTCGGCCGGGAATGTGCGCTTGGCGCCGGTCAGCGGCAACACGACCGTGATCTTTTCGCCTTCTGCCAACGGGAACATGTTGACGATCGGTCGCCCGCGCGAGCCGCGCGAACCTTGTGGCGCTTCCCAGACCTTGAGCCAATACAGTCGGCCGCGGTTGGAGAAGCACAGGATGTAGTCGTGCGTGTTGGCGATGAAGAGCTGGTCGATCCAGTCGTCTTCTTTGGTCGCCGTAGCCTGCTTGCCCCGCCCGCCGCGCTTCTGTGCGCGGTATTCGGACAGGGGCTGGCTCTTGATGTAGCCCGAATGCGAGAGGGTCACGACCATGTCCGTCGGCGTGATCAGATCCTCGGTGCTGAGGTCAAACGAACTGTGCTCGACATGGCTGCGTCGTGCGCCAACCTTGGTTTGGCCAAACTCTTGTTTGATGGCCGCAAGTTCGTCGCCGATGATGACCGAGACGCGCTCGGGCTTGGCCAGGATGTCCAGCAGGTCCTCGATCTCGGACATCACGTCCTTGTATTCGGCGACGATCTTGTCCTGCTCCAGACCCGTCAGGCGCTGCAGGCGCATCTGCAGAATTTCCTGGGCCTGGGTTTCGCTCAAGCGGTACAGGCCGTCTTGGCCCATGCCGTAGATCCGCTCCAAGCCTTCGGGGCGGTAGTCGTCTGCATTGACGACACCGCCGTCGGCGCGTGTGCGCGTCAGCATCTCGCGCACCAGCGTGCTGTCCCACGAACGGGCCATCAGCTCGGACTTGGCGACCGGTGGCGTCGGCGACTCGCGAATGATGCGGATGAATTCGTCGATGTTGGCCAGCGCCACGGCCAGACCTTCCAGCACGTGGCCGCGGTCGCGCGCCTTGCGCAGGTTGAAGACCGTGCGCCGCGTGACCACTTCACGGCGATGGTCCAGAAAGACTTCGACCAGATCCTTCAGATTGCACAGCTTGGGCTGGCCGTTGACCAGCGCCACCATGTTCATGCCGAACGTGTCCTGCAGCTGGGTCTGCTTGTACAAGTTGTTCAGCACCACCTCGGGCACTTCACCGCGCTTGAGCTCGATCACCAGCCGCATGCCGGATTTGTCGGACTCGTCCTGGATGTGGCTGATGCCCTCGAGCTTCTTTTCGTGGACCAGCTCGGCCATGCGCTCCTGCAGCGTCTTCTTGTTCACCTGATAAGGCAGTTCGTCGACGATGATGGCTTGGCGCTGGCCGCGATCGATGTCCTCGAAATGGCAACGGGCGCGCATGATCACCTTGCCGCGGCCGGTACGGTAGCCATCCTTGACGCCGCTGATGCCGTAGATGATGCCGGCCGTGGGGAAGTCCGGCGCCGGCACGATCTCCATCAGCGTATCGATGCTGGCGTCCGGGTTGCGCAGCAGGTGCAGGCAGGCGTCGACGACCTCGTTCAGGTTGTGCGGCGGGATGTTGGTGGCCATGCCAACCGCGATACCGCCCGAGCCATTGACCAACAGGTTGGGTAGCCGCGTTGGCATGACCAAGGGCTCTTTTTCGCTGCCGTCGTAATTCGGGCCGAAATCGACCGTTTCCTTGTCCAGATCGGCAAGCAGCTCATGCGCGATCTTCGCCAGCCGGATCTCGGTGTACCGCATGGCCGCAGCGTTGTCGCCGTCGACCGAGCCGAAGTTGCCCTGCCCATCGACCAGCATATGCCGCATGGAGAAGTCCTGCGCCATCCGCACGATGGTGTCGTAGACCGACTGGTCGCCGTGCGGGTGATATTTGCCGATCACATCGCCGACGATGCGCGCAGACTTCTTATAAGGACGGTTCCAGTCGTTGTTCAGTTCGTGCATGGCGAACAGGACGCGACGGTGCACCGGCTTCAAGCCATCGCGCGCATCAGGCAGCGCACGCCCGACGATGACGCTCATCGCATAGTCGAGATAGCTCCGCCGCATTTCCTCTTCGAGGCTGATTGGCAGGGTTTCTTTAGCGAATTGGGTCATAGGGGTCTGAACGGCGGAGGTCGACCATTTTAGGGGTCAAGGGTGTGTCGTTCCTGCGCAACAAACGGCCGGGTTTTGGCCTCTGTCCTACGGTCTACGCCCTGTTCGCAATAGGGTCGTGTGGCACAATCAATTCGTACGTGCTCAGTGGCGGTCACTGTAGACGTCAGATTTCGCAGCGCTGCTGCTGCGCCTTTTTCCCCAGAGGAGAACCATGAACAAATTGAATAAAGTGGCGATGATGTTTGCCTCGGCAGCGCTCGTTACTGCTGCGGGTGCACAAACTGTCGACAACTGGCGTACCTCCGACACCAGCCTTGTCTGGAAGACGAGCGACCAAGCCCTGTGCTGGCGCGATAGCAACTGGACTCCCGCTACCGCTGCGGTTGGCTGCGATGGCGCAATTGTTGCCCAGGCTGCCCCTGCTGCTGTTGCACCTTCCGCACCGGCCGCACGTCCTGCTGCACCTCCTGCCGCAGCTGCGCCTGCCGCACCGGTGCCCGCACCTCCTGTCGCCACCAAGGTCACGTACGCTGCTGATGCCTTCTTCGACTTTGACAAGTCGGTCCTGAAGCCTGAAGGCCGCGCCAAGTTGGACGATCTGGTCGGCAAGATCAAGGGCATCAACCTGGAAGTCATCATCGCTGTTGGTCACACCGACTCCGTTGGTAGCGACGCTTACAACCAGCGTCTGTCTGTCCGCCGCTCGGAAGCCGTCAAGGCTTACTTGGTGACCAAGGGCATCGAGCGCAATCGCGTTTACACCGAAGGCAAGGGCGAGAAGCAGCCTGTCGCAGACAACAAGACTGCTGAAGGCCGCGCCAAGAACCGCCGCGTTGAGATCGAAGTGGTCGGCACGCGCGCCAACTGATCGCTGTGAGATGCTTGCGGCTTCGGCCGCAGGTGCAAAGCCCGCTGGCCTTGGCTCGCGGGCTTTTTTCTTTGGACGAACGATGAACGCATATGTCAACGCTGACCCGGCCGAACTGGCCAAATTCTCTGATCTTGCGCACCGATGGTGGGATCCGGAGAGTGAGTTTCGGCCACTGCACCAGATCAACCCGCTGCGGCTGAACTGGATCCAGGAGGCGGTGACGCTTCAGGGCAAGGACGTGGTGGATATCGGCTGCGGTGGCGGGATCCTGGCCGATAGCATGGCGCGCCAGGGCGCCACGGTGCTGGGCGTCGATCTCGCAACCAAAGCGTTGAAGGTGGCCCAGCTGCACGCCTTGGAAGCGCAGACGCCCAACGTTCGCTATCGTGAGATCAGCGCTGAGGAACTGGCTGCAGAACAGCCGGAAAGCTTCGATGTCGTGACCTGCATGGAGATGCTGGAGCACGTGCCGGACCCGGCCTCCGTGGTCGCAGCGTGCGCCCGGCTCGTCAGACCTGGCGGCTGGGTGTTTTTCTCGACACTGAACCGCAATGCCAAGTCGTTTCTCTTTGCCATCGTTGGTGCCGAGTACGTGCTGAACCTGTTGCCGCGCGGCACCCATCACTACGAGAAGATGATCCGGCCGAGCGAGTTGGCAACCTTCTGCCGAACTGCGGGCCTGACGATCAGCCACACGCGGGGTCTGGAATACAACCCCCTCACCAAGCGCTATTGGCTCAGCGGCGATACCAGCGTCAACTACATGGTCGCCACGCGCAAGGACACAGCACATGCCCATGTTCGCTGACGTGCGGGCCGTGCTGTTCGACCTGGACGGCACCTTGGTCGACAGCGCCACGGACCTCGGCGCAGCCGCCGATCAGTTGCGCATCGACCGTGGGCTGCCCGCGTTGGGCGCCGGCCGTTACCGCGCCATGGCGGGGGCGGGCGCCCGGGGCATGCTCGGCGTGGCATTCGACATGACGCCGGACCACCCGGACTTTGCGGCGCTGCGAGAGGAGTTCTTCGTCAATTACGAGGGCCGCTTGACGCAGGAGACGACGGTGTTCGAAGGGGTCAATGCCTTGATCGACCAATTGGTCGCCCACGGCCTGGCCTGGGGCGTCGTGACCAACAAAGCGACGCGCTTTTCTGCGCCGCTGACGCAGGCGCTGCCGGTCTTCGCGTCCAGCGGCGTGTTGGTGAGCGGCGACACCACGCCGTTCAGCAAGCCGCATCCCGCTCCGTTGCTGGAGGCCGCGCGGCGGCTGGGCGTGTCGCCGGCATCGTGCATCTATGTCGGCGACGATGCGCGCGACATTACGGCTGGCAAGGCGGCCGGCATGGGCACGGTGGTCGCCGCATATGGCTACCTGGGGCACGCCGCCGAGACCGCAGGCTGGGGTGCGGACGGCAGCATCACCGAGCCGTTGGAACTGTTGTCGCTGCTGGCTCTTGCAAACCCCGTGAGTGGCCTAAAATAGAAAACTTGGGGCTGCATTGGTTTCGACGTGGGTTCGGAATCGTTGTGGTGCATGTCGAGCTGAATGCGCTCGTAAAACAGATTCAAACAAACTAACTGCAAACGACGAACGTTTCGCACTCGCTGCTTAATTGCCAGTGAGCTTTACAACAGCAGGCCGATGGGCTGGGCAAGGGGTTCTTGACGCAAGTTGAGCGCTCCCGGCTGTAAAGATAATTTCATCGGCTGGCTCCGGACCGGGTACCTTGGTCAGGGGCAAGACAATAGGGTGCTGGCGTCCTGGATAGCGTGTGGCTGCGCGCTCCAGGAAGTGAGATTCAAATCAGACCACTAAACATGTAGATCTGCTCGAAGATGGCTTGCGGACGGGGGTTCGAATCCCCCCAGCTCCACCACCTCCCCTGACAGGGCCGCCCGTTCCATGACGGGCGGCCCTTTCTTTTGTGACGGCGTCCCACTCCATGCAGCTGCAAGACATTCTTTATTCACAAGGTTTCGGCACGCGCCGGGTGTGCGCCGGCCTCGTCCAGCAGGGTCTCGTCAGCGTCTACGAAGACGGGGGCGAGGCCGTCGGCTGCACCGACTCGGCCCGCGAGTTCGCGCCCGTGGGCTTGCGCTTTTGCGTGCAGGGCGTGGACTGGGAGTTCTTCGAGAAGGCCTACGTGATGCTGCACAAGCCTGCGGCCACGGAATGCTCGCAAAAGCCGTCCACCTATCCCAGCATCTACACCCTGCTGCCGGCGCCGTTGCGCCAGAGACCGCAGAAGAGCGCGATCCAGGGCGTGCAGTCGGTCGGGCGGCTGGACCAGGACACTACAGGCCTGCTGCTGCTGAGCGACGACGGTCAGTTCATCCACCGCATGAGTTCGCCGCGCAAGCTTGTACCCAAGGTGTATGAGGTGCGCGCCAAGCACCGGCTCGACGCGCGGCAGACGGACGCCTTGTTGAAGGGCGTCGTACTCGACGACGACCCGCACCCCGTGCAGGCGGCCGGTGCCGAGATCGTGGACGCCGACGGCGAGGCCTTGCACCTGCGGCTGACGCTGACCAGCGGCAAGTACCACCAGGTCAAGCGCATGCTGGCCGCCGTCGGCAACCGGGTCGAGGCGCTGCACCGCTCGCGCATCGGCGCACTCGCATTACCGGCCGACCTGGCGCCGGGCCAATGGCGTTGGCTGCGACCGGCCGATCTGCAGGCCTTGGTGGCCACGTCCTGAGCGCGCGACCAGCGTTGCGCCCACGGCTACACTTCCGCCTCGTTTCAAGGGTCCCTGTGAAGTCGTCGCTGTCCTTTCTGGTCAGGTTGCTCCTGGCATGGCTGCTCGTGTGGTTGCCGTTGGCGGCCGTGGCGCAGGTGCACCCGCTGTTCGTGCTCAATTCGCTGGATGCCTCCGTCAGCGTGATCGACCCGGTGACCTGGCAAGAAACTGCGCGCATTCCGACCGGCAAGGAGCCGCATCACCTGTACCTCACGCCGGACGAGAAATCGCTCATTGTGGCCAACGCGCTGGGCGATTCGCTGACCTTCCTGGACCCACGGACGGCCCAGGTACAGCGGGTGGTGACGGGCATTCTCGATCCCTACCACTTGCGCTTCTCGCCGGACATGAAATGGCTGGTGATCGCCGCCAACCGGCTGAACCATGTCGATGTCTACCGATGGAACGGACACGACGTTCAGCTCGTCAAACGCGTGGCCACCAGCAAGACGCCCAGCCACATGTGGATCGACAGCAAGAGCACCACGGCCTACGTGACGATGCAAGACAGCGATGAGCTGATCGCGCTGGACCTGTCCACGCAGACCGTGCGTTGGCGCGTGGCCACCGGCTCTACCCCCGCCGATGTCTACGGCACCGCCGACGACAAGACCTTGCTCGTGGCGCTGACGGGTGGCGACAGCGTGCAGGTGTTCGACGTCTCCGCGCGCGAGCCGCGCTTGCTGCGCACGCTCAAGACCGGCACCGGCGCGCACGCGTTTCGCGCGGCCGGTGACAAGCGCCATGTCTTCGTCAGCAACCGTGTGGCCAACACCATCAGCAAGATCGACCTGCAGACGCTCGAAGTCGTGGGCGGCTTCCCTGCGCCAGGCGGCCCGGACTGCATGGACGTGTCGGCCGATGGCAAGCTGCTGTTCGTCACCTCCCGCTGGGCCCGCAAGCTGAGCGTCATCGACCTGCAGGCAGGCAAGCTGTTGCGCCAGGTCGCGGTCGGGCGCTCGCCGCACGGGGTCTGGACGCTCGACCATGCGTCACGGTGAACCCTCCAGATCAAAGTGGCGCACGCCGGTGCTGGCGGCTGTCGCTGGCGCCTTGCTCGCGGGCGGTGCCGGCCATGCGGCCACCTGCGCCAAGCCCCTGTACCTGACCTTCGATACCGGGCACATGGGCATCGCCGGGCTGGTGGCCGATGTGCTCAAGCGCCATGAGGTGCACGCCACATTTTTCGCCGCGAACGAATCCACGCAGACCGGCGACGGCAGCCTGGGGGACGACTGGGCGCCATGGTGGCGCGAACGGGCGCAAGAAGGCCATGCCTTCGCCTCGCACACCTACGACCATCTCTACTGGACGGCCGACGTTGCGCCCGCGCGTGACGGCACGCCGCGTTTTCGCGTGCGTGCCTCCACGGGACCGCTGGTGGGGCAGAGCCGGCTGGTCACGGCGCCGCAGTACTGCGAAGAGATCTCCCGCGCTGCCCGCCGGCTCGCCGCCATCACCGGCCAGCCGCCGTTGCCGCTGTACCGCGCGCCGGGCGGCCGCATCTCCCCGCAACTGATCGCTGCGGCGCGCAGTTGCGGCTACGCCCATGTCGGCTGGGCGCCAGCCGGTTTCCTCGGCGATGAGCTGTCGAGCGAGAAGTTTCCGAACCAGCTGCTGCTGGACCGTGCGCTGCGGGACATCCGGGCCGGCCAGATCCTGCTTGCCCACCTGGGCATCTGGTCGCGCAAGGATCCCTGGGCGCCGGCGGTGCTGGAGCCCTTGATCGTCGGCCTGAAGGCCAAGGGGTTCTGCTTCTCGACGCTGCGCGAGCACCCTGAATTCGGCAAATGGATCGCGGCCCAGCAGGACAAGCCGTGGGCGCGCTGACGGACGCATTCGGCCTGGCCCAGCAGTGGCTGTTCGAAACGGTCGTGCAGCCATTGTGCTTTGCCATCGGGCTGGGCGGCCGGCTCGAAGAGGCCTTTGCGGGTACCGGCTGGTTGCTCGTCGGCCTGTTGCAAATCGTGGTGCTGCTGCTGGTCATTGGCCCGTTGCAGCGGCTGTGGCCGGTGGAGCCCGTGCGCGACCGCGCGGCCATCCGCACCGACATCCTCTACACCCTGCTGCACCGGCTCGGCCTGTTCCGGTTGCTGCTGTTCTTCACGCTCGAACCCTGGATGGACGAGGTGTTCGGCTGGCTGCGGGTGGCCGGCCTTGGTACCTTCCACCTCGATGGCGTGTGGCCGGGCGTCACCGATGTGGCGTGGGTCAGCTTCCTGTTGTACCTGGTGGCATTCGACTTTGTGGACTACTGGATCCACCGCGGCCAGCACGGCTTTCGCTGGTGGTGGAGCCTGCATGCGCTGCACCATTCGCAGCGTCAGATGACGATGTGGAGCGACAGCCGCAACCATCTGCTCGACGACCTGCTGCGCGATGCCATCCTCGTCGTCGTGGCGCAGTTGATCGGCGTCGGTCCTGGCCAGTTCGTCGCCATCGTGGCGCTGGCCCAGTTGTCCGAGAATCTGCACCACGCCAACGTGCGCCTGTGGTTCGGCGCGGTGGGCGAGCGGCTGTGGGTCAGCCCGCGTTTTCACCGGCATCACCACAGCATCGGCGTCGGCCATGAATCGCAGGGGCGCGGAACGTTGGGCGGCTGCAATTTCAGCGTGCTGCTGCCGTGGTGGGATGTGCTGTTCGGCACAGCCGATTTCGCACAGCGCTACGACCCAACCGGCATTCGCGACCAGGTGGAGCCCGGCCCTACCGGCCTGCGCGACTACGGCCGGGGCTTCTGGTCCCAGCAATGGCTGGGCCTGTCGCGACTGGTTGGCCGCGGCTGAGCCCGGTTGCCCGCGCAGCCGGCATGGGCCGGGGTATCCTTGCTGCATGCGACTGCTGCTTGACTCCTTTTGGCGGGCCGCCGCCTATTGCCTTCACCCGCGCGTGATCGCGCTGTCCCTGCTGCCACTGGTGTTGATCGCCGGGCTGGCCCTGGGCCTGGGCTATTTCTTCTGGGAATCCACCGTGCTCTCCGTGCGGACCTGGCTGGAGAGCTGGCCGGTGTTCGGCACCGCCATGACCTGGCTGCAGGGCGTCGGCTGGGGCCAGGTGCAGGCCTGGATCGCGCCCTTGCTGGTGGCGATGCTGGTGATCCCGCTGATCGTGGTCACCTCGTTGCTGCTGGTGGCAGCGTTGATGACGCCGTCCGTCGTCGCCCTGGTGTCCGACCGGCGCTTTCCCGCACTGGAAAAGCGCCACGGCGGCTCGTTCATCGGCAGTGTGTTCGGTGGCCTGTGGGCGACCGTGCTGGCGTTGCTGCTGCTCGTGCTGTCGGTGCCGCTGTGGCTGATTCCGCCGCTGGTGCTGGTGCTGCCGCCGCTGATCTGGGGCTGGCTGACCTACCGCGTGATGACCTATGACGTGCTGTCCGACCATGCCAGCCGCGCCGAGCGCGCCGAGCTGGTCCGCGAACACCGGGTCACGCTGCTGGTGCTGGGCGTGCTGACGGGGTATCTGGGCGCCGCGCCAGCCCTGCTCTGGGCCTGGGGCGCACTGGCCATCCCGCTGGCGCCGGTGCTGATCCCGATTGCCGTGTGGATCTACACCCTGGTCTTCGCGTTCTCGGCACTCTGGTTCACGCACTACACCCTGGCCGCACTGCAGACCCTGCGCGCGCAACAGGGCGCCGTGCAGGTCGTGCCAGCCGCGCCCGCCTGGTCGGGTGCCGGCCCCGTCCTGCTGGAGCCCGTCGCCACCCCCAGCCATCCCACACACCCCCATGCATCCACCTCCCTCCCGCCTCCCTGAAGACTTGCCGCGCACCATCGGCATGGTGATCGTCGGCGACGAAATCCTCTCCGGCAAGCGCGTCGACAAGCACATGGCCAAGGTCATCGAGCTTCTGGGCGCGCGTGGCCTGCAGCTGGCCTATGCCGACTACGTGGGCGACGCGCCCGAGCGCATAGCCGCCACGCTTGCACGGGCCTTCGCGTCGGGCGACCTGGTGTTCTCCTGCGGCGGCATCGGCGCCACGCCGGACGACCACACCCGCCAGTGCGCGGCCAGTGCGCTGGGCGTGCCGCTGGTGCTGCACCCCGAAGCCGAAGTGCTGATCCGCGAGCGCATGCAGGACATGGCGCGCGAGCAGGGCAAGCCCTACGAACCCGACCGCCCCGACAACGTGCACCGGCTGAACATGGGTGTGTTCCCCGAGGGCGCGCGCATCATCGCCAACCCGTACAACAAGATCCCCGGCTTCAGCGTCGGCCATGTGCATTTCGTGCCCGGCTTTCCGGTCATGGCCTGGCCGATGATCGAGAACGTCCTGGACGCGCACTACGCCGCACTGTTTCAGCGCGACGCGTGGGTCGAGCGCTCGGTCATCGTCTACGGCGCCATGGAATCGGCCCTGGTGCCTCTGATGGAGCGCGTGGAACACGCGCACCCCGGCGTCAAGATCTTCAGCCTGCCCAGCGTGGACCACCCGACGCACGGGCGACACATCGAGCTGGGTGTCAAAGGCGCGCCGGCTGCGGTCGATCCTGCCTATGCCGATGTGCGGGCGGGGCTGCTTGAACTGCAAGCACCACTCGGCCCTGAATTGGTGCGGCCTTGATTCTCTATTTTGGTGCGCCCGTCCAAACGCACGGTTCGAGTGCGTAAACTGACTTCCCCGGGCCGCCAGATCGCGTTCGCAGGCCGCCCGCCGAGGGCCTGCGCTTTGATCGCCATCGGACAGTCGCAGTGTTTTGGTGCGCCGGCCAATGGCATGGAACCTGCTACCCCACCTTTCGTCCTTGTTTAGACCCAACCCCAACCGCAGGAGCATTTGATGGCAAAGACCGTCGCAGACGTCATGAAAATGGTGAAGGAAAACGAAGTCAAGTTCGTTGATTTCCGCTTCACCGATACCCGTGGCAAGGAACAGCACGTGACCGTGCCCGTGTCCCATTTCGATGAAGACAAGTTCACGTCGGGTCACGCCTTCGACGGTTCGTCCATCGCCGGCTGGAAGGGCATCGAAGCCTCGGACATGCAGCTCATGCCCGACGCAGACACGGCCAACATCGACCCGTTCTACGAAGAAACCACGCTGTTCATGAACTGCGACGTGGTCGACCCCGCCGACGGCAAGGCCTACGACCGCGACCCCCGCTCCATCGCCAAGCGCGCCGAAGCCTACCTGAAGGCATCCGGCCTGGGCGACACCGCCTACTTCGGACCAGAGCCCGAATTCTTCATCTTCGACGGCGTGCGCTGGGGCAATGAAATGTCCGGCGCGTTCTTCGAGATCGACGAATACGAAGGCCCCTGGAACACCGGCAGCAAGCTCGAAGGCGGCAACCGCGGCCACCGTCCCACTGTCAAGGGCGGCTACTTTCCCGTGCCCCCGGTGGACAGCGCCCAGGACATGCGTTCGGAGATGTCGCTGATTCTCGAATCCATGGGCATCCCGGTCGAAGTGCACCACCACGAAGTGGCGTCCGGCCAGAACGAGCTGGGCACCAAGTTCAGCACGCTGGTCGAGCGCGCCGACTGGACCATCCTGCTCAAGTACGTGGTCCACAACGTCGCCAACGCCTACGGCAAGACGGCGACCTTCATGCCCAAGCCCATGGTGGGCGACAACGGCTCCGGCATGCACGTGCACCAGTCCATCTGGAAGGACGGCAAGAACCTGTTCGCCGGTGACGGCTACGCCGGCCTGTCCGACTTCGCGCTGTACTACATCGGCGGCATCATCAAGCACGCCCGCGCGCTGAACGCCATCACCAACCCTGGCACCAATAGCTACAAGCGTCTGGTGCCCGGCTACGAAGCGCCGGTGAAGCTGGCCTATTCGGCCAAGAACCGCTCGGCCTCGATCCGCATTCCGTTCGTGGCGAACCCCAAGGGCCGCCGCATCGAAGCGCGCTTCCCCGACCCACTGTGCAACCCGTACCTGGGCTTCTCGGCCTTGATGATGGCCGGCCTGGACGGCGTGGAAAACAAGATCCACCCCGGCGAAGCCGCCACCAAGGACCTGTACCACCTGCCGCCGGAAGAAGACGCGCTGATCCCCACCGTCTGCCACAGCCTGGACCAGGCGCTGGAGTACCTGGACAAGGGCCGCAGCTTCCTGACCAAGGGCGGCGTGTTCACGGACACCATGATCGATGCCTACATCGAACTGAAGATGTCCGAAGTCACGCGCTTTCGCATGGCCGTCTCGCCGGTCGAATACGACATGTACTACTCGCTGTAATCCAGGCGCGGCCGCTGCAACTTGCGGCGGCCCCCTGGACTCTCAGGCAAGGACGGCGCAAGCCGTCCTTTTTCATTGGCGCGCTACTATCCAATGTTGACTGAAACGCGACCTATCCTGAGCCTGATTGAGAGCATGAATTACGCAACCGTCTTGACGCTGATCGCCGCCTTGCTGGCGGGCAATGCCTGGGGCCAGGTCTACCGCTGCGGCAACGAATACACCAACAACATCCGCGATGCGCGGGACGCCCAATCGCGTGGCTGCAAGCTGGTGGAGGGCGGCAACGTGACGGTGATCGAGGGGCCGCCGCCGGCCAAGGCCGCCGCACCCGTGCGCGCGCCCAGCTCCGCGCCGCGTTTTGACGAGTCGCTGCAGCGCACGCGCGACGCGGAGGCGCGCATGATCCTGGAGTCCGAGCTCAAGAAGGCAGAGACCCGGCAGGCCGAGCTGCTGAAGGAGTACAACAATGGCGAGCCTGAAAAGATCGGCATCGAGTCACGCAACTACCAGCGCTATCTGGACCGTGTGGCCGAGATGAAGGCCGCCATCGCCCGCGTCGACAGCGACATCGCCGGCATCAAGCGCGAGATCGCGCGTCTGCCGGCGCCGCGCTGACCGTGGGCCCCTCAAAGCCTCCTTTGCCCGATTCGTTCGCCACCCGCTTCCGCGCGTTCGACCTGCTGGCCACGCTGGTGGCCGTGGTGCGCGGCAACGGCTCGGTGCTGTTCGCCAACGCGGCGCTCGAAGACGCGCTGGGATTTTCCCGCCGCACCATCGAGGGGTCGCACTTCCCCGACTTCTTCACCGAGCCGCACCTGCTGCAAAGCGCACTGGAAGGCGCGGGCAGCAACGAGTTCGCCGCGCTGCGCTACGAGGCCTGGCTCAAGCGCGCCAGCCACGACCCGATCCCGGTGCATGTGGTGGTCGCCCAGACCGAGCGGCCCGATGAGATCGTCATCGAGCTGCTGCCGCTGGAGCAGCAGGCCAAGCAAGACCGTGAAGAGCGCCTGATCGACCAGGCCCAGGCCAACAAGGAGCTCATCCGCAACCTGGCCCACGAGATCAAGAACCCGCTGGGCGGCATCCGCGGCGCAGCGCAGTTGCTGGAGATGGAGATCGACTCGCGCGAGCTGATCGAATACACCCAGGTCATCATCCATGAGGCCGACCGGCTGCAGAGCTTGGTCGACCGCCTGCTGGCGCCACACCGCCGCCCGCATGTGGTGGGCGACGTCAACATCCACGAGGTCTGCGAACGCGTGCGCTCGCTGATCATGGCCGAGTTTCCGCGCGGGCTGCGCGTGGTGCGCGATTACGACACCTCGATCCCCGAGTTCCGCGGCGACCGCGAACAGCTGATCCAGGCCGTGCTGAACATCGTGCACAACGCATCGCAGGCGCTGGGTGATCGCATCGCCGCGGGCGAGGGTGAGATCGTGCTGCGCACCCGCATCGCGCGGCAGACCACATTCGGCAAGCAGCGCTACCGATTGGCACTGGAATTGCATGTCATCGACAACGGACCGGGAGTCCCGGAGTCGATCAAAGGGCGCATCTTCTATCCGCTGGTGTCGGGCAGGGAAGGCGGATCGGGTTTGGGGCTCACGCTGGCGCAGACCTTCGTGCAGCAGCACCACGGGTTGATCGAGTGCGACAGCGTACCGGGCCGCACAGATTTCAAACTACTGATCCCGCTGCCCTAGCCGGTGGCCCGACCCGAGGAACGACAACACATGAAGCCGATCTGGATAGTAGATGACGACCAATCCATACGCTTCGTGCTGGAGAAGGCGCTGCTGCGCGAAGACCTGCCCACGCGCAGCTTCACGAACCCGCGCGAAGTGCTGGCCGCGCTGGAAGTGGCCACCGACGAGGATGGCCCGCAGATCCTGGTGAGCGACATCCGCATGCCCGGTGGCTCCGGCCTCGACCTGCTCGGCAAGGTCAAGGAAAAGCACCCGGGCCTGCCGGTCATCATCATGACGGCGTTCTCCGATCTGGACAGCGCCGTCTCCGCCTTCCAGGGCGGCGCTTTCGAGTACCTGCCCAAGCCCTTCGACCTGCCCAAGGCCGTCGAACTGATCCGCCGCGCCGTCGAGGAAAGCCAGCGCGAAGAGGTGGCTGAAGAGCGCATGGCTGCCACGCCCGAGATGCTGGGCCAGGCCCCCGCCATGCAGGACGTGTTCCGCGCCATCGGCCGGCTGAGCCAGAGCAACGTCACCGTCATGATCACGGGCGAATCGGGCTCGGGCAAAGAGCTCGTGGCCCGTGCGCTGCACAAGCACTCGCCGCGCGCCGCCGGCCCGTTCGTCGCGATCAACACCGCCGCCATCCCCAAGGACTTGCTGGAATCCGAACTGTTCGGCCATGAGCGCGGCGCCTTCACCGGCGCGCAGACGATGCGCCGTGGCCGCTTCGAGCAGGCCGAGGGCGGCACGCTGTTCCTGGACGAGATCGGCGACATGCCGTTCGACCTGCAGACCCGCCTGCTGCGCGTGCTGTCCGACGGGCACTTCTACCGCGTCGGCGGCCACAGCGCCGTGAAGGCCCACGTGCGCGTCATCGCCGCCACGCACCAGGACCTGGAGCAGCGCGTGCGCGAAGGCGTGTTCCGTGAGGACTTGTTCCACCGCCTGAACGTCATCCGCCTGCGACTGCCGGCCCTGCGCGAACGTAAGGAAGACGTGCCCATGCTCACGCGCCACTTCCTGCAGCAAAGCGCAGCGCAACTGGGCGTGGAGCCCAAGCGCATTTCAGACGCAGCGCTGGCGCAGATCGGCCTGTTCGCCTTTCCGGGCAACGTGCGCCAACTGGAGAACGTCTGCCACTGGCTGACCGTGATGGCGCCGGCCCAGGTGATCGAGCCCAAGGACTTGCCGCCCGAGGTGCTGCAGGCTGCGGCCGCAGGCGCTGCGGCTTCTGCTGCTCCACCAGCGCGACCGGCCAGCCCCATGGCGCCCGTGGGCGATGCGGAGGGCCCGGTCGGCGTGGCGAGTCTGGCGGACGGCGGGCGCTTCGACCCCGCGCCCCTGTCCGACGCCGTGCCGGTCGCTGCAACCTCGGCAAGTGCCGGTGGTTGGGAGCGCGGCCTGGAGGCCGAGGCGCTGGAGTTGCTCGCCAGCGACCGCCACGATGTCTGGGACGTGCTGACACGCCGCTTCGAATCCAAGCTGATCCTGACGGCGCTGGGCAACACCCGGGGCCGTCGCATCGAGGCCGCGCAGAAGCTCGGCATCGGCCGCAACACCATCACCCGCAAGATCCAGGAACTCGGCCTGGAGTGAGCTTTGCCCGGCACGCCAGCGCGCTGCGCACAGAGGTGGCGGGCGCGTGCTGGTGGCCGTGTGGCGATCAGGCTTTCAGATCTCCAGCACCACCGGCGCGTGGTCGCTGGGCTTTTCCCATTTGCGCGGCACGCGGTCGATCACGCAGCCTTGAACCATAGGCTTTAACGCCTCGCTGACCAGGATGTGGTCGATCCGCAGGCCGCGGTTCTTCTGGTAGCCCAGCATGCGGTAGTCCCACCAGCTGTAGCTCTTGGCCGGCTGCTCGAACATGCGAAAACTGTCGGTCAGCCCCAGCGCCAGCAGCGCACGGAAATGCGCGCGTTCCTGCTCGGAGTGGTGGATGGTGCCGGCCAGGCCAACCGGGTCGTAGGAGTCCTGGTCCTCGGGCGTGATGTTGAAGTCGCCCAGCAACACCAGTTGCGGGTGCTGCGCCAGCTCCTGGCGCAGGTAGGCCTGCAGGCCATCGAGCCATTTCATCTTGTAGACGAACTTGTCCGAGTCCAGCGCCTGGCCGTTGACGAAGTAGCCGTTGACCACGCGGATCGGCCCGGCTGGCCCGTCCACCGTCGCCGCGATCACGCGCGCGTGCTCGTCGTCGAAGCCGACGATGTTCTTCACCACGTCGCGCACGGGTGTGCGGCTGAGGATGGCCACGCCGTTGTAGGTCTTCTGCCCGAACGCCGCCGCCTCATAGCCGGCCTCACGCAGCGCCTGGAGCGGGAACTTGTCGTCGGTCATCTTCAGTTCCTGCAGGCACAGCACGTCGACCGGGTTGGCGGCCAGCCAGGTCAGCACGTGGGCCAGGCGGGCGGTGAGGGAATTGACATTCCAGGTGGCGAGTTTCATGGGGTGTTCAGCTGGTGATCTGTGAAGGACGCAGGCTCGGTCGCGTGGGCAGGCGGTCAGCCCGTCACGCGCAGTGCGATTCCCTGCGCCGGCAGCACACGGCCCACGACAGCCCCATCGTCGAAGCCATGCTGGACGAACGTGGCCAGCACGGCATCGACAGCGCCGGGCTCGCACGAGACCAGCAACCCGCCGCTGGTCTGCGGGTCGGTGAGCAGTGCGCGGTCGACGTCGGCAAAGTCCGCGGGCAGGGCGATGTCATGCCCGTAGCCGGCCCAGTTGCGGCCCGACGCGCCGGTGATGAAGCCACGCGCCGCCAGTTCGCGCACGCCCGGCAGCAGGGGCGTGGCGCGCCAGTCCAGCTCCACCGTGCAGCGTGCGCCGCGCGCCAGTTCCAGCGCGTGACCGGCCAGACCGAAGCCGGTCACATCGGTCAGCGCATGCACGCCGGCGAGGGCGGCCAGGTCGGGGCCCGGCGTGTTCAGCTTGGTGGTGGTGGCGATCATCTGCGCGTAACCTGCGGCGCCGAGCTGCTCCTTTTTCAGCGCCGCGCTCATCACACCCACGCCCAGCGGCTTGCCCAGCACCAGCACGTCGCCGGGCCGCGCGTCCGCATTGCGCTTGACCCGCTTCGGGTGCACCAGGCCCAGCGCTACCAGGCCGTAAATGGCTTCCACCGAATCGATGGTGTGCCCACCGGCGATCGGAATGCCCGCCGCGCGGCAGACCGAGGCACCGCCCTCCAGCACGCGGCCGATGGTCTGTGTGGACAGCACGTTGATCGGCATGCCCACCAGCGCCAGCGCGAGGATCGGCCGGCCGCCCATGGCGTAGACGTCGCTGATGGCGTTGGTGGCGGCGATGCGGCCGAAGTCGAACGGGTCGTCGACGATGGGCATGAAGAAGTCGGTGGTGGCGATCAGCGCCTGCTCGTCGTTGAGCTGGTAGACGGCAGCGTCGTCGGCGGTCTCGATGCCCACCAGCAGCTCCTTGGGGATGGGCATCGCCGCCGTGCCCTTGAGGATTTCCGACAGCACGCCCGGGGCGATCTTGCAGCCGCAGCCACCACCGTGCGAGAGCGAGGTCAGGCGCGGCTCGGCGGCGGCGGCGGGGTGGGCGGGTGCGTTCATATCGTGGGTCCGGTGGAGCGGCGCGCCATCAGCGTGCCGATGAGGTGGAGCAGGGCGGCCCGCTCCGCTTCGGGTGCGAACAGAGCCGAGCGCGAGGCCAGGCGGGCGGCCAGGTGGGCGAGCATATCGGCATCCTCGCGCGCACGCACCAGCAGGGCCGCCAGCGCCGCGTCGTCGCCAGGCGCGAACGTGCCGGGGTAGTCTTCGCCCAGCAGGCCCAGGTTGCCGTCGATGCGTGACGCCAGCACCGGCGTGCCGCTGCGGATGGCCTCGATCACCACGTGCGCGCCGCCTTCCATCCGGCTTGCGTGCACCAGCACGTGCGCGGCCTGGATGCGCCGGCGCACCGTGGCATGCGGCAGCCCGCCGAGCCAGCGGAAATGCGGCTGGCAGGCCGCCAGCGCCTGCGCCTCACCACCCAACACCGGGTCCAGCGCGGCGCCGATGTGGTCCAGCCGGATGTCGCTGCGGGTCGCCAGCCGCTGCGCGGCGCGCCAGTAGGTGCGCGGGTCTTTCTCGTCGCGCAGGTGGCCCACCATCAGCGCGCGCAGGTGCTGCGCCGTGTGCGCCTGCGGTGCACGCGCCGTGCACGACTGCAGCACGACGTGGGCCTTGCCGCGAAAGGCTGGCGGCAACTGCTGCACGCCCAGCGCGTTCAGCACCACCAGCGCATCGGCCCATGCCAGCGAGCGCTGGGCCGCAGCATCGACCGCGATGTCGCGGTACAGGTCGGTGCCGGTCAGCACCAGGGCCAGGGGCCGGTGGGGATGCGCGGCGTGCCAGGCCGCGATCGACACGGCCGAGCGCCGCGCGTGCAGCGCGATCATCAGGGCCTCGTTCCCCCCATCCCATCGGTCCGCAATGCTGACGCGGTAAGCTGGTTGCAATAGCCGCGCCCACCGCTGGGCGGTCTGCCAATTGCCGTTGTTGGCTGCGGCCAGCGCGGGCGTCACGATGACCAGAGGTTCTCGATGCACCTTGCAAGCCTAACGCCGGCGGCGCTCGACGCCCGCCATGGCCCTCCTGCGGCCCTGGCCCAGGCCCTGACGGCCAGCCGCGCCGACACGCTGGCCACCTTCGCCGCTGTTGAACGCGCCCTGCCGGATCTGGCCGTGCCTCTGCGCGCCGAGATCAACCCGCCGCTGTGGGAGCTGGGCCACATCGGCTGGTTCCAGGAATACTGGATCGCGCGCAACCCCGAGCGTGCGCGGGGCGAGCAGGCCGACCCCGATGCCCCCCGGCGCGCCGCGCTGCGCACGGATGCCGATGCCTTGTACGACTCGGCCTGCGTGCCGCACGACAGCCGCTGGCAGCTGCCCCTGCCGGGCGCGGCCACCACGCGCGACGACCTGGCCCGCCAGCTCGACGGCACGCTGGCGCTGTTGGCCCAGGCCGAAGCCACGGACGCCGCGCTGTACTTCTTCCGATTGGCGCTGCTGCACGAGGACATGCACCACGAAGCCGCGCTGTACACGGCGCGCGGTCTGGGCGTGCCGATCGAGGATGCGCGCTGGCGGGCCCAGCCTTTGCCCGAGCCCGGCGCACCACTGGCCTTCGATGCACGCGCCTGGCGGCTTGGCAGCGAGGCCGGCGCGGGCTTTGCCTTCGACAACGAACTGCCCGGCTGCGCGGTGGCGTTGCCGGCTTTCGCCATCGACCGGCAGGCCGTGCGCTGGGCCGAGTTCCTGCCGTTCGTGGAGGCCGGTGGCTACGACCAGCCGCGCTGGTGGACCGAGGCCGGCGACCGCTGGCGCACCACGCAGCCCAACGCGCAGACCACTCAGCAGACTACCTCGCAGTCCATCCCGCAGCCCACCCTGCGGCCCACTCTGCAGCCCACCCCGCGGGCCACGCAGCCAGCGCAGCCCAACGCGCAGCCGCGCTACCTGCAGCGCACGGCCGCCGGGTGGCAGCAGTGGCAGGGCGGCGCCTGGCGCGCGCTGGACCTGCGTGAGGCCGCCAGCCACCTGACGTTGCACGAGGCTGAGGCCTGGTGCCGCTGGGCCGGGCGCCGTCTGCCGACCGAGGCCGAGTGGGAATGCGCCGCCTGCAGTGCACCCGATGGCTTTCGCTGGGGCGATGTGTGGGAGTGGACCGCCTCCGTGTTCACGCCCTTCGCCGGCTTCGTGCCACATCCCTACCGCGCGTATTCGGCGCCCTGGTTCGACGGGCGGCCGGTGCTGCGCGGCGCTTCGCACTGCACGCAGCCGCGCATTCGCCACCCGCGCTACCGCAACTTCTTCCCGGCGACGCGCCACGACGTACCGGCGGGCTTTCGCAGCTGCGCGCTGTAACGTCGGCGCGCGCCGGCCAGCGGTGACCGGCGACGGCCTGCGGCAACCGGCGGCAACCGCCGGCGACCAGAGACGGTTTGCAGCAACCGGCGGCGACCTATGGCGGCCAGCCGCGGCCAGTGACGGCCTGAGGCAACCGCCGGCAAGCGCCGTAGAGCGCCCGACATCAGCCCTGCCGCTGCCACGCGGCCGCAAGCAGATAGAGTGGGCGGCTTTCAACTACCCTCCGGCCGGAAACCCACCCCATGTTGCAACTCTTGCCCGCGCGCACCCTGCGCTCCCTGTTGTGCTGTGCCCTGCTGGCCGTCGGCGGCTTCGCCCAGGCGCAGCAGGTGTTCCGCGTCACCGCGATCCCTGACGAATCGCCCACCGAACTGGCGCGCAAGGCCGTGCCGCTGATGAAGTACCTGGAGGCCAAGCTGGGCATGAAGGTGGACTACACGCCCGTGACCGACTACGCGGCCGCCGTCGAGACACTGGTCAACCGCAAGGTCGACCTGGCCTGGTTCGGCGGCTTCACCTTCGTGCAGGCGCATGTGCGCTCGGGCGGCAAAGTGGTGCCACTGGTGCAGCGCGAGGAGGACACGCGCTTTCGCTCGGTGTTCATCACCACCGACCCGGCGATCAAGAGCCTGGCCGACCTGAAGGGCAAGGACGTGAGCTTCGGCTCGGCCAGCAGCACCTCGGGCCATCTGATGCCGCGCAGCTTCCTCCTGCAGGCCGGGCTCAACCCCGAGAAGGACTTCAAGCGCGTGGCCTTCAGCGGCGCGCACGACGCCACCATCGCCGCCGTGGCGGCAGGCAAGGTGCAGGCCGGGGCGCTGAACATCTCGGTGTGGGAGAAGTTCGTCGCCGACGGCAAGGTCGACCCGGCCAAGGTGCGCGTCTTCTTCACCACGCCCACCTACTACGACTACAACTGGACGGTGCACGCCGACATGCCCGCCGACCTGCGCGAGAAGCTCACGCAGGCGCTGCTGGCGCTGTCGCGCGACACGGCCGAGGGCCGCGAGATTCTGGATCTGCAGCGCGCCACCCGCTTCGTGCCGGCGCAGGCCGACCACTACAAGGGCATCGAAGCGGCAGCACGCAGCGCCGGGCTGCTGTGACCGTGCGGCGGTGAAGCTCGACCTGCAGAGCCTGGCGGCGCGCCACGCCACCGCGCGACGCGACGCCGCCGGCGCGCTCGCGGGCCTGAGCCTGCACGTCGACGCTGGCGAGGCGGTGGCCGTCATCGGCCCCTCAGGCGCCGGCAAGACGACGTTGCTGGAAGTGCTGGCCTGCGCGCGCCGGCCGTCGCAGGGGGCGCTGCAGATCGAGGGCACAGACCCCTGGGGCCTGCCACGGCGCGCCCTGCAGCAGCTGCGCGGCCGGCTCATCCTCGTGCCCCAGGTGCCGCCGCTGCCGCCGCGCCAGCGTGTGGTGACGGCCGTGCTGGCCGGGCGCCTGCCGGCCTGGAGCCTGTGGACGGCCCTGCGCTCGCTGTTCTACCCGGTCGACATCCCGGCCGCCGACCACGCGCTGGGAGTGTTCGATCTGGGCGACAAGCTGTTCGAGCGGGTGGACCGCCTGTCCGGCGGCGAGCGCCAGCGCGTGGGCCTGGCACGTGCACTGGTCGCCCCGGCGCGGCTGTGGCTGGTGGACGAGCCGCTCTCTGCGCTCGACCCGGCACGCGCGCAGCGCGCGGTGGCAGCGCTGGTGCGCGAAGCCCGCGCGCGCGGCGCCACGCTGGTCGCCACGCTGCACCAGGTGGACACTGCCCTGGCGCATTTCCCGCGCATCCTCGGCCTGCGCGAGGGCCGGCTGCTGTTCGACCTGCCGGCTGCCCAGGTCACCCCTGAACTGCTGGCCCGTTTGTACGCGCAGCACGAGAGCGAGCTGCGAGGTGCATCGCCCGCCGCCGACGAACCGGCCGTGCCGGCGCCGCCGGTGGTGATGCAATGCAGATGAGCCTCGCCCGGCCGCCCGAAGAGGCTCGCACCGCAGGCCGCCAGGCCGCAGGTTCCGAATGAGCCTCGCCCGGCCGCCCGAAGAGGCTCGCACCGCAGGCCGCCAGGCCGCAGGTTCCACATGAGCCTCGCCCGGCCGCCCGAAGACGCGGGCACCGGCGGCCGCCCCACGCCCCCCGCACAGCGCGACCCGGCCTGGCGCGCACGCGTGGGCCTGCTGCTGGCCGCTGCCGTGCTTGTATGGCCGCTGCTGGTGGCCACCGAGTTCAAGCCCTGGCTGCTGCTGGACCCGGACGCCGCGCGCGTCACCGGCCGCTTCCTCGCCAGCTTCCTTCCACCCGCGCACTCCGCCGAATTCCTGGCGCTGGTGGCCCGCGAGACCTGGCGCACCGTGGCCATCGCCACCGCCGGCATCACGCTGGGCCTGCTGCTGGCCGTGCCGTTTGCGCTCATCGCCACGCGCGCGCTGTCGATCTCGGCGCTCGAAGGGCGCATGGCGCCGCTGCCGGCGGTCGTGCGGCAGGCAGCCCGCGCCGCGCTGATCGTGCTGCGCAGCGTGCCCGAGCTGGTGTGGGCGCTGGTCTTCGTGCGCGTCGTCGGTCTGGGCCCGGCGGCCGGCGTGCTGGCCATTGGCCTCACCTACGGCGGCATGCTGGGCAAGGTGTACGCCGAGATCCTGGAAAGCGGCGAGGCGCAGGTCACCCAACTGCTGCTGCGCAACGGCGGCTCGCGCTTGCAAGCCTTTGCCTACGGGCTGCTGCCGCAGAACGCTGCCGAGCTCACCAGCTACACCGTCTACCGCTGGGAATGCGCGATCCGCAGCTCGGTGGTGCTGGGCTTCGTCGGCGCCGGTGGCCTGGGCCAGCTGATGGACAGTTCACTCAAGATGTTCGCCGGTGGCGAAGTCTTGACCATGCTGGCCGTGTTCGTCGCGCTGGTGGCGCTGGCCGACCGCGTGAGCGCGGCGCTGCGGCGTGCGCTGGGATGAGAGAGGCCATCGCTTGAACCCGCTCAAGCCCCCGGCAAGCGCACGCTCCGAGCCGACGAGCGAGCCCACCCGCCATCGCCCTGACCGGCTGCCGCCGCCGCTGTTCGCCGCGCGCAGCCGTGCCTGCTGGCTGGTGCTCGGCGTGCTGGCGCTGGTGGTGGCCAGCTTCGCCACGCTGGATCTGCACCTGGCCGAGCTGTTCTCCACAGCAGCGCTGGCCAGCATGGGGCGCTTCCTGGCCGAGTTCGCGCCGCCGGACTTCAGTGCGCCCTTCCTGCGCGCCGTGGCCGTCGCGGCCTGGGAGACGCTGGCCATGTCGGCGCTGGGCACCTTGCTGGCGGCGGTGACCGGCGTGCTGCTGGCCATGCCGGCCAGCCGGCTGCCGGGCGATGGCGCCTGGCAGTCGCAGGGCGTGCGGGCCTGGCGCGGGCGCAGTGTGCGGGCGGCCACGCGGCTGCTGCTGAATGCGCTGCGCGCGGTGCCCGAGCTGGTCTGGGCCGCGCTCTTGCTCATCGCCGCCGGCCTCGGGCCGTTCGCCGGAACGCTGGCGCTGGCGGTGCACACCTCGGGCGTGCTGGGGCGCCTGTTTGCCGAGGCGATCGAGAACGCCGCGCCCGGCCCGGCGCTGGCGCTGCGTGCGCAGGGCGCCGGCACCGTGCGCGTGTTCCTCTACGCCACGTTGCCCCAGGTGCTGCCGCAGCTCATGAGCTACTCGCTCTACCGCTGGGAGAACAACATCCGCGCGGCCACCGTGCTCGGCGTGGTGGGCGCCGGTGGCCTGGGCCAGATGCTGTCCTTCCACATGAGCCTGTTCCAGATGCCCAAGACCGCCACCGTGCTGCTGGCCATGGTGCTGCTGGTCGCGCTGGTGGACATCGCCAGCTTCGCCTGGCGGCGCTGGTTGACGCGCTAAGCGGCCAGCCTGTGCGGCGGCTGGCGCCTGGGGCGCAACCCCTTGAGACCCCACGCGGGCACGCGTTTCTGCCGCCCACGCGTCTACTCCCCGGTGCCGAAGCGCCGCATGAACTGCCGGTCGATGCGGTCCTTCCAGCGCCAGACCCAATGCCCGCTCCACGACCAGCGGCCCCAGGTCGCCAGGGCATGCCGGTCGCCGGTGCTGATGAGGTACAGCGCGCGGGCCTGCGGCGTCCAGCTCTGCAGCGCCCGGCCCTCGCTGAACGCGCGCAGGTTGTGCGCCAGCACCGGCCCCGCGCGCACCGCGAACACGCCGGACTTGGGGCGCGGGTCGGCATAGGCAGCCACATCACCGGCGGCGAAGACGTGGGGGTGCGATGCGCTCTGCAGCGTGCGGCCGACGCGGATGAACCCGTCCGCATCGGTGGCCAGGCCACAGGCGGCAGGCCAGGCCGGCGCTGCCGCGCCGGTGGAGGCGATGCACGCGTCGAACTGCAGCGGCGCGCCGCCCTCCAGATGCAGCTGGCCTGCCTCCAGCCGCGTCGCGCGGTAGCCGCCCCGCCAGGCGATGCTGCGCCGGGCCAGCAGCTCGGCGGCGTGCTGGCGCGTGGCAGGCGGCGCGCCGGCCAGCGGCAGGTCTTCGCTGCCCACCACGGTCAGGGCCAGGTGCGACCAGCCCTCGGTGGCGGCCCGCCGCGCGATGGCGAAGGCCAGTTCGACCCCCGCCGCGCCGGCGCCCAGCACCACGAGTTCGAAGCGATGGCTCTGGGCCCGCACGCGCGCCATCACGGCCGGCCAGGCGGCGATGAACTGCTCGATCGGCCGCACCGGCAGCGCGTGCGCCGCAGCGCCAGGCAGCCCGTGCAACGCGGGCATGGGGCCTGTGTCGATGGACAGGGCGTCCCACAGCAACGTCAGGCCGCTCGCGCAGGGCACGGTGCCGGCTGCGAGGTCCAGCCCCGAAGCTGCCGTCTCGTGCAGGGTGATGCCGGCGCGGTGGGCCAGCGCATCCAGGCGGATCGCGCAGGCCTCGATCGCGTAGTGGCCCGCCACCCAGCCCGGCAGCATGCCGGAGTAGATCTGGCGCCGGTAGGGCGAGACCAGGTGCACTTCCCAGCCGGCCAGCGGCTGCGCTGCCAGGTCGGCCAGCACCTGCACATGGGCGTGCCCGCCGCCCAGCAGCACCAGCCGCTTCATCGCGCTGCCGCCCCGGGGTGCGCGGGTGCCAGCGCCGGGCCATCGGTGCCGGTCAGCGGCAGCCAGGACGCGGGCCCGGGGATCACGATGGCCCGCGGCGGTGTCATCGTCGCAACGCCCGGAGGCGGGCAGCGCGTGGCAGCGGCCATCACCCGCGCCGCCAGGTGTGGAAGCGCTCGACCCAGGCCAGCAGGCGCTGCGGTGCGTGCGCGCGCTTCCAGTTGCCGGCCGCGTACTTGTTGGCCTCGGCCAGTGTCGGGTAGGTGTGGATGGTGCCCAGGATCTTGTTCAGCCCGATGCCGTGCTTCATCGCCAGCACGTATTCGGCCAGCAGGTCGCCGGCGTGCTCGCCGACGATGGTCACGCCCAGGATGCGGTCCTTGCCCGGCACCGTCAGCACCTTCACGAAGCCATGGGCCTCGCTGTCGGCAATCGCGCGGTCCAGTTCGTCCAGGCCATAGGTCGTCACTTCGCAGGCGATGTGTTTCTCCCGGGCCTCCAGCTCGTTCAGGCCGACGCGCGCCACCTCAGGTTCGACGAAGGTGGCCGAGGGGATCACGCGGTAGTCGGCGTTGAACTTCTTGAACGGGTCGAACAGCGCGTTGACGGCCGCATACCAGGCCTGGTGCGCGGCGGTGTGCGTGAACTGGTAGGGGCCGGCCACGTCGCCAGCGGCGTAGATGTTCGGAAAGTTCGTCTGCAAATAGCCGTTGACCTGCACCGTGCGGCCGGTGGTCACGCCCAGCTCCTGCAGGCCATAACCCTGCAGGTTGGCCGCGCGGCCCACGGCGACGAGGAGGGCGTCGAAGGCGATGCGCACCTCGCGGCCCTGGTGTGTGGCGACGAGCTGCTTCTCGCCTTCCACCACCTCCACACGCTCGGCCTTGTGGTCCACGCACACGGCCACGCCCTCGGCGCGAAAGCGCGCGGTGACCAGCGCGGAGACATCCGGGTCTTCGCGGCCCAGGATGCGCGGCGCCATCTCCACCTGCGTCACCTGCGAGCCGAGGCGCGCGAAGGCCTGCGCCAGCTCGCAGCCGATGGGGCCGCCGCCCAGCACCAGCAGGCGCTGTGGCCTGCGGCGCAGCTGCCAGATGGTGTCGGAGGTCAGCACATCGGCCGGGTCGAGCGCGGCCAGGCCGGGCAGGGGCGGCACGAACGGCCGGGCGCCGGCCGCAATGACGATGGCGCGCGTGCTGAGCGTCTGCACGCGCCCGTCGTGGTGCGTGATCTCCACCTGCCAGGGCGAGACGATGCGCGCCGTGCCCTGCGCCACGTCCACGCCCAGGCCGGTGTAGCGCGCCACCGAATCGTGCGGCGCGATCTGCGCGATGACGCGCTGCACCCGCTCCATCACCTCACCGAAGTCGTAGTCGGCCTGTGCCGAGCGCATGCCGAACTCCTGCGCGCGCTGCACGTGCGAGAGGAACTTGGCCGAGCGGATCAGCGCCTTGGAGGGCACGCAGCCGGTGTTCAGGCAGTCGCCGCCCATGGCGTGCTGCTCCACCAGCGTCACTTTGGCCTTGATGGCCGCGGCGATGTAGGCCGTGACCAGACCGGCTGAGCCGCCGCCGATGACGACCAGATTGCGGTCGAAGCGGCGCGGCTTCGTGAACCCCGCATAGACCTTGCGCGCGCTGAACAGGTCGATGAGCTTCCTCGCGATGAGCGGAAAAATTCCCAGCAGCACCAGCGAGCCCAGCACACCGGGCGAGACGACGCCGGCCAGGGAATCGATGCGTGCCAGCTGCGTGCCGGCGTTCACATAGACCAGCGTGCCGGCCAGCATGCCGAGCTGGCTGACCCAGTAGAACGTCCAGGTGCGCAGCGTCGTCACGCCCATGGCCAGGTTGATGACGAAGAACGGCAGCACCGGCACCAGGCGCAGCGTGAACAGGTAGAAGCCGCCGTCCTTGGCGATGCCGGCGTTCAGCGTGGCGAGCCGCTCGCCGAAGCGCGCCTGCACCCAGCCGCCCAGCAGCCAGCGCGCCACCAGGAAGGCGAGCGTGGCGCCGATCGACGAGGCGAACGACACGATGAGCGTGCCCCAGCCCAGGCCGAACAGCGCACCGGCCGCCAGCGTCATCACCGCCGCACCGGGCAGCGACAGCGCCGTCACGGTCACATAGCCGGCAAAGAACAGCAACGCGGCCAGCAGTGGCTGCCCCGCGCGCCAGGCCTGCAGGTCTGCCTGGCGGCTCTGGATGGCGCCCAGGCTGAGGAAGCGGCCGAGGTCGAAGCCGACGTACACCGCCAGCAGGGCGACCAGCACCACCAGCAACCACCAGCGTTTGTCGATGCGCATCCGTGAAATGTCCTTACGGCACCGTGCGCACGGGCCTGCCTGCGCTGCGGGCATGTGGGGGGCGACCGGGCATCGCGCTCATGCTGTCGTGCGGCGCGTGCCGAGATGGACCACCGCACCCCCTGCGGCAGCGGCATCCGCCGCGTCGTGGGTCACCAGCACCGTCGGCAACCCGCGCTCCCGCGCGTGGTCGAAGACGAAGCGCCGGAAGTCGTCGCGCAGTTGCGCATCGAGCTTGCTGAAGGGCTCGTCGAGCAACAGGGCCTGGGGCTCGGCCGCCAATGTGCGCATCACGGCCACGCGCGCCCGCTGGCCACCGGACAGCGTCGCTGGGTCACGGTCGGCGAAGCCGGCCAGCCCCGCGTCCGCCAACGCCTGCGCGATGCGCTCGCGCCGCAGCTTGGCAGGCCGGATGGAGGCCGGCAGCGCGAACGCCAGATTGGCGCCCACCGACAGGTGCGGAAACAGCAGATCGTCCTGGAACAGGATGCCGATGCGGCGCTGCTCGGGGGCCAGCGGCGTGAGGCTCCGGCTGCCGATGCGCACATCGCCGCTGGCCGTGAACACCGGCTCGAGCGTGCCGGCCAGAAACGCCAGCAGCGTGGACTTGCCGCAGCCGCTCGGGCCCATCACGGTCAGGCACTCGCCGGGCGCGACGCTGGTGCTGAGCGTGTCCACGAGCACACGGTCGCCCAGGGTGATGCGCACCCCGTCCAGCTGCAGCGGCGCCCGCCCGCCGGACGCTGCGCGCCAAGCTGCCGGCATGGGCAGCGGGGGGCGTGGACCGGTGCTGCGCGCAGCGCTCGCAGCGGCGTCGCCTGCGGTGCGGGCCTCTTCGCCCGGTGGTTCGAGGCTCATGCCAACCCCTTGCGGTGCCGGTACAGCAGCCGCGGCACACCGGCCGCCGCCAGGAACAACACCAGCGGCAAGGCGGCCTGCAGCACGGCCCAGGTGCCGATCACGCGGCGGTCTGCGCCCGAGGACAGCGTGACGGCCTCGGTCGTCAGCGTGGCGACGCGACCGGCGCCCGCGAACAAGGTGGGCAGGTACTGCCCGACGCTGACCGCAAAGGCCACTGCGCTGGCCATCAGCACCGGCCTCAGCAGGATGGGCAGCTTCACGCGCCAGAACACGCGCCAGCGCGATGCGCCCAGGCTGCGCGCCGCGCGTGCGTAGCGCGCGTCGAATGCGCGCCACGGGTCAGCCAGGGACAGGAACAGATAGGGCAGCACGAACACCAGGTGCGCCGCGACGACGGCGGCCAGCCGGCCATCGGCCCCGATGCGCACCAGCAGCACCTGCAGGCCGAACAGAAACGCCACCTGCGGCACCAGCAGCGGCACATAGAGCAGCCACAGACTTCTGGCGGGCGGGCGGTGCCGGGCGTAGGTCTCGTGCTCCAGGCAGGCCAGCACCAGGGCCAGCGCGATGAGCGTGGACGCGGCGCCCACCACCAGGGTCGTCAGCGCCGGCCCGACCAGGCTGGCCGACTGGCGCTGCCAGTTGGCCCATGTCCACGCGCTCGGCAGCGCGTCCGGGTAGCGCCACTGCGCGGCGAACGACCACAGCGCGATGCCCAGCATCGACAGCAGGGCTGCCGCCAGCAAGACGCCGGCGAGCGAGGTACCGGCGCCGGCCAGGCGGTGACTCGTGGCATTGCGCACGCCCAGCGCGCGGCGCGCGCTCAGCCACTGCCCCAGCACCTGCTCGCCGGCCAGCCACAGGCCGATGCTGGCCGCCACGATGGCCAGCAGCAGCGCCGCCGCCGCCGAGGCCGGAAAGACCCAGCGCGTGTCGGGATCGGAGAACCAGCGCACCGCCAGCACCGCCAGCGTGGGCGGGGTGCCGGGCCCCAGGATCAGCGCCACATCCACCACCGACAGCGAGAACGCCAGCACCGCGAAGACCGGCAGCCGCACCTGCCGGTAGACCTGCGGCAGCACGACGTCGATCCAGGCCTGCACCGGCCCATAGCCCAGCGAGCGCGCCACGGCCACATGCGCGCGTGCCGGCACCTGGTTCAGCGCGGCCAGCAGCATCAGGACCAGGTACGGCACCTCCTTCAGCAACAGGGCAAGCACCACCGGCCAACCCGAGGGGTGGCCCACCGTGCTGACATCGGGCGGCACGTCCCACCCCGTCACGCCTGGCGACACCCAGCGCACCAGCCAGCCCGAAGGCGTGATCAGAAACGCCAGGCCGATGGCCAACGCGGAATGCGGCATGGCCAGCAAGGGTGCCATGGCTTCGCCGAGCCGGGCCGCCCAGCGGCGGTGGTGCACCCAGGCCACGATCGCCACCGCCAGGCCCAGCGATAGCAGTGTGGCCAGCCAACCGGTCAGCAGCGTCAACTGCAGCGCGGACGCAAAGCCCGGCGCATCGACCAGGGCGCGCCAGGGGGCGGCGCTGATGCCGTGGCCGCCGAGCGCCGGCAGGTAGCCCAGCGCGGGCAGCAGCGTGCCCAGCAGTCCGGCCCCGATGGGCAGTCCGAAGGCCAGTACGGTCAGCGGCGGGGCCAGCCCGAGCAGGCCAGTGCGCGGCCGCGGCGTCGTCGCCACCGGCACGCGATCGCCGACCGACGCGAGCGTCATCGCGTGGTGCGCCGTTGCCATTCGGCCGTGATGCGGGTCATCCACGACGCATGGGGTTCGAGCAGCGGCGTGCCCAGGTCGGCCGCTGTCGGCAGCGCCGGGCTGGGCGTCAGCCGGTCGAACAGGGCGGCGTCTGCCGCGCTGAGCTTGCGCGGGTCCAGCACATTCAGGTGGCCGCCGTGCTGGATGTCCTGGGCGCGTGCCTGCGTCGCCGGCTCCAGCAGCAAGTTGGCCACCACGAGCGCACCCTCCTTGTTCTTCGCGTTGTACGGGATCGCCACGAAGCTGGTGTTGCCGATCGTGCCCTTGCTGAACGTGAACGTGCGCACCGTCGCCGGCAACAGGCCGGCGCCAATCGCCATGGCGGCTTCGGCCGGGTCGAACGAGAGCGTGATGTCGATCTCGCCGTCGTTCAGCAGCTGGCGCTGCGCTGGCCCGCTGTCGGGGAACTGCTGGCCCTTGCGCCACAGCGCCGGGCGCAGTTGCTCGTACCAGGCCCACAGCGGTGCCGTGACGCTGGCGAAGCTGGCGTCGGTGGCCGGCTGCTGCAGCACGCCGACATCCGGGACAAGGTCGACCAGCGCCTGCTTGAGGAAGGTCGAACCCATGAAGTTACTCGCGTGGGGGTGCGTCAGGCGGCCCGGGTGGCGCCTGGCCCAGTCGAGCAGCGCGGCGGCCGAACGTGGTACCTCGGCGGCGCTGCGGATGCGGGCCGCGTCGTAGACGAACACGATCTGTGCCATGCGCCAGGGCACGGCCATGCCATCGACCGGCGTGGTGAAGTCGATCGCGTTGGAGCGCTTGTTCACGCGGTCGACCAAGCGGTCGTTGGGCAGCGCCTGCGTCACTGGGCCGTACAGCAGGCCCTGCTGCTTCATGTTGAGGAAGTTGGGGCCGTTGATCCAGATCAGGTCCACGCTGCCGTCGCGGTCGCGCCCGGCGGATTTCTCGGCCACGACCCGTGTCACGGCTTCTGCCGTGTCCTTCAGGCGCACGTGCTGCACGGCCACGCCGTAGCGGGCCCGGGTCTGCTCGCCCACCCAGGCAATGAGGGCATTGGTCTTTTCGTCGCCAGCCCAGGCGTTCCAGAACACGGTCTGGCCCCGCGCCTTGGCGAGCACCTCGTTCCAGGGCGGTACGGCCTGGGCAAAGGCCCAGGCCGGCGTGGTCGCGACAAGCAGGCTGAAGTGTCGGCGCTGGATCATGCAGAAGTCTCGGTGGTGGTGACAGCGGGTGGGCAGGCGCCCGGCGGCGCATCCGGTGACGGCGGGTTCGCCTGCGCGCCATGCCGCGATGTTCGCCTGCCCAGGCCGGGCCGGTCGGCCGTTGCGATGATCGCCGTATTCGCAATGCGGGAGACGTACTCGGCTGCCAGCACGCCAGCACACGATGAGGCAGATCGCTGTCGATTTTTCTTACGAAGGCGGGCCACAGTGACCGCAGGTGCTTGATTTGCAACACCTGGCACGTCGTTTGCAGACTGCGCCCCGCTTGTACGAATTCACCTACAACAACGAACAAATCCACCGTCGCATATGGCATACACCCAACACGAATTCGCACTGCTCGTGGCATTGGCAATGGTTGCCGCGCCAGCGTTGGCATGCGGCGCGTGGGTGCTCGGGCGCAGGTGGGCGCGCCGTGCCGCGCGCCGCGAGATGGCTCGCCGCAACCGCATCTGCTATGAGTGGATGAAGAACGACGGGTCTCGGCAGACCTGACGCGCGCCCAGCCGCCTGCGGCCCGGCGCCCTTGCCGCGCGCGCATGCCGGGTGCAGACCGCCAGCGTATCGCTCACGGGCCGGCCGCGTGCCCGGTGTCCTGGCCTTCGGGGTGCTCGGGCGCTGCCATGCCGGCGATCACGCCCAGCGCGCGCAACTTGGCAATCGCCGCCGCGTCGATTCCGGCCTCGCGCAGCAGGGCTTCGTTGTGCTCGCCCATGCGCGGCGCGGCGCGGTGCGGCAGCGTCTGGCCGGCCACGCGGATCGGGTTGGCGATCATGCGGGCGCTGCGGCCGTCTTCATAGGCATAGTCCAGCACACCATCGCGCTCTTGGACGAAGGGGTTGTCCAGCGCCTGCGCGATGTCGAACACCGGCGCCACCGGCACCTTGCCGGCCAGCCGCTCCAGCCAGGCAGCGGTGGGCTGGGCCATCAGCGCAGCGTCCAGCAGCTCGGTCACGCGGCCTCGGTTCTTCAACCGCGCGGCGAAGGTGGCCAGCGCCGGGTCGTCGGCCCATTCCGGGTGGCCCAGCTCGCGCGCCAGCAGCGGCCAGAACTTCTCCTTGTTGCACATCACGAACAACCAGCCGTCCTGCGTACGGTAGAGCTGGCTGGGCACCAGGCTGGGGTGGCCGCTGCGCGCCGTGCGGCCGGTCACCGTGCCGGCGTTCAGGTACCAGGTGCCGGGGTAGTTCAGGTTGTGCAGCGCCACGTCGAACAGCGAGGTGTCGATGTCCATGCCCAAGCCGCTCTCGCGCGCTTTCACCACGCCGGCCAGCAGCCCGAACGCCGCGGCCAGACCGGTCATCAGGTCGACGATGGACAGGCCGTAGCGCGTCGGCGGGCCGTCCGGCTCGCCGGTCATCGAGAGGTGGCCGGCCTCGGCCTGCATCAGGTAGTCATAGCCCGGCCAGGCCATGCGCGAGCCGCTGCGGCCATAGGCCGACAGGTGGGCGCAGACCAGGCGCGGGTTGGCTGCCTTCATCTGCGCGTAGGTCAGCCCCAGCTTGTGCGGCAGGTCGCCGCGCAGGTTGTCCAGCAACGCATCGGCGCTGGCCGCCAGCTTGTGCAGCACGGCCATGCCCTCGGGCTGCTTCAGGTCCAGCGTCAGGCTCTTCTTGTTGCGGTTGAAGGTCTGGAAGAAATGGCTGTCGTCCGCGCCGAAGTAGTGCGGCCCCACGTGGCGCCCGACATCGCCGCCGTCGTGGTGGTTCTCGATCTTGATGACCTCGGCGCCCAGGTCGGCCAGGTACGAGGTGCCGAACGGCCCCGCGCCGTATTGCTCGACGGCAAGCACGCGCAGGCCGGCCAGCGGCAGCGGCGAAGTGGAGGTGGTCATGGGCGGTCCGCAGTGGTGGTTAATTTGTACGGACAATATTATGTCCAACCCGCCCATCGGCGTAAAGCCCGACCGTACAAACCGGCGGCGACCGCGCGGCTGGCTTACTTGTGCAGCTCCATGCGGTAGCTGAAGCGGTCGCTGGGGTGGAGGTTGTCGGCCACCTCGATCAACTGGCCGTCGTCGCTGAAGTAGCGGCGCACGATGCGCAGCGCCGGCGCGCCGGCCTCGCAACCCAGGTTGGCGGCGTCGTCGGCCGCCAGCACCACGCCCTGCAGCTCCTGCTCGACGCGCTGGATCACGATCTTGTATTCGCGCTCGATCAGCGCGTAGACCGCCGTCTTGCGCCGTGCCAGCCGGGCCTCGATGCCCTCCAGCATGGGGTTCAGGAAGATCCGTGTGATACAGATCGGCCGTGCCGCCCGCGCGCCGGGCGCGGCCTCCGGGTGGTCATGCCGCAGGCCCACCACCAGCACCCATTCCTGCCCGGCCGGGGCGCCGAACTCGTGCGCCTGGGCGGCGCTGAGCGCGATCTTGCCGACATACAGCACGCGCAACTCCGTGTCCTGCGCGTACTGGAACAAATCTGGCAGTGAGGCCGCCGCATGCTGGTAGCGCGCCGCATCCGGCTGGGCGATGACGACCGTGCCCACGCGCTGGCGCCGCGTCACCAGCCCGGCGGTGGACAGCAGGCGAATGGCCGCGCGCGCCGTGAAGCGGCTGATGCCGAAGGACACGCACAGCTCGGCCTCGGTCGGCAGGCGCGCGCCGATGGGGTAGCGGCCATCGGCGATCGCGCGCCGCAACTCGTTGGCGACGCGCTGGTAGATCGGCTGGCTGCCGGGGGTGGTCATGGGCTTCCTTCACGCTGGCGGCGGATTATGGGCGGCACGGCGGCCATCTTGACATCGGCAGCCACGCATGCCGATAATGTCCGGACAATACGTCAGACGACCACCACAGCAAAGGCATTCGATGGGCACCCTTGAGACTGGCAACAGCGCCGACCAGCGCGAATTCGTCGACGCCGTGGAGGCCTGGGTCGACAAAGAGCTGCGCCCCGTGGCCCGCAAGTTCGACCTGGCGGACGAGTACCCGCACGAAGTCGTGGAGCAGATGAAGGCGCTGGGCCTGTTCGGCGCCACCATCGGCGAGGAATGGGGTGGCCTGGGCCTGTCGGCGTGGACCTATGCGCAGATCGTGATCAAGGTCGCCTCGGTGTGGATGGCGCCCTCCGGCATCTTCAACTCGCACCTGATCATGGCCGCCGCCATCGAGCGCCACGGCACGGACGAACAAAAGCGCGCCTACCTGCCGCGCATGGCCAGCGGTGAATATCGCGGCAGCATCGGCCTGACCGAGCCCAACGCAGGCTCGGACCTGCAGGCCATCCGCACGTTGGCCAAGCGCGAGGGCGAGCACTACGTCGTCAACGGTAACAAGACCTGGATCACCAACAGCATGCACGGCCACGGCACGCTGCTGCTGGTCAAGACCGACCCGCAGGCGCAGCCGCGCCACAAGGGCATGAGCCTGCTGCTCGCCGACAAGGGCCCGGGCTACAACGTGGTCGGCAAGCTCAAGAAGATGGGTTACCGCGCCATCGACACCTGCGAGCTGAACTTCGACAACTACCGCGTTCCGGTCGGCCAATTGCTCGGCGGTGTCGAGGGCAAGGGCTTCGTGCAGACCGCCGGCGGGCTGGAGCTGGGCCGCATCAACGTGGGCGCGCGCGGCGCCGGCATTGCCGAGGGCGCGTTCAGGATGGCGCTGCGCTATGCGCAGGAGCGCTCGGCCTTCGGCAAGCCGATTGCCGAGCACCAGGCCATCCAGCTCAAGCTGGCCGACATGGCGACGCAGGTCGAGGCGGCCAAGCTGCTGCTGCAGCAGGCCGCCACCAAGTACGACCGTGGCGAGCGCTGCGACCTGGAAGCCGCCATGGCCAAGCTGGCCGGCTCCGAGGCCGGCGCCGAATGCGCGCAGCAGGCCATGCGGATCTTCGGTGGCTACAGCTACGCGGTCGAATACGAGATCGAGCGCTTCTACCGCGACGCCATGCTCATGTGCATCGGCGAGGGCACGAACGAGATCCTGCGCCAGGTGATCGCCAAGCAGCTGGTGGAACGCTACCGCGTCTGACCCGCCGGCGCGCTGCCCGGGTTGCAGCGTGGCGCGCTACTCCCTGCGCCCTGCGGTTGCGCGCAGCGCCAGCACCAGGCCGGCCACCGGCTGGCGCTGGTCTTCGCGCAGCGTCACCGGCTGCAGGTGCACCACTGCCAGCCCGTGCGCAGCGGCCAGCAGGCGCAGATAGGTCTCTGCGTGCGCGTAGCGCAGGCTGGGCAGCAGGCGGTAGCCGTCGCCCTCGCAGCGCTCCACGGAGAAGGCGAACACGCCGCCGGGTTGCAGCACCCGGGCGACGCCGGCGAACACCGGCGCCAGGTCACCCAGATAGATGAACACATCGGCCGCCACGACCAGCCCATGGCGCTGCGGCGTGGCCTGCAGGTGCTGCACGATGTCGGCCTCAGCCAGGTTGTCGTACACCTCGCGTGTGGCCGCCCGCGCCAGCATGGTGGGCGACAGGTCCACACCCTGTAGCCGGCGCGCCAGTGGCCGCAGCAGCGGGCCGCACAGGCCGGTACCGCAACCCAGATCGAGCGCGCTGTCCACAGGCGCGGGCAGAAGGGCTGCGGCGGCCTGCACCACGTCCCGGTGCGCGCGGTAATGCAGCACCTGCAGCAGGTGCGGCTCGAAATCGTCGGCGTAGTGGTCGAACAGGCCGCGCACGTAGGCCACCGGCGCCGTTGGCGGCGCGGCCTCGCCCGACAGCCCGGCCAGGAAGTAGCCGTTCAGTGCCGCATCGCCGCCGTGGGCGATGGCCCGGTCGAAAGCGTGGCGGGCGGCGTCACGCTCGCCCGGCAGATCTTTGAGCAGCTGGCCCAGCAGGCTCCAGGCTTCGGCCAGCGTCGGCTCGAGCGCCACGGCGCGGCGGTAGGCGGGCAGGGCGTCGGCATGGCGCTCCAGTGCCTGCAGTGTCTGGCCGTAGAGCAGCCAGGCCGGCGCCATGGCGGGGTGGCGCTGCAGCAGCGCGTCGAGTGCGGCCAGGGCGTCGGCGTGGCGCATGGAGCGGTTCAGCAGCAGCGCGCGCTGGAAGGCGGCGGCCGCGTGGCCGGCATCCAGCGTCAGCGCGTGTTCGAAGCTCTGCAGCGCCTCGGCGTCGCGCTGCAGTGCGGCCAGCGCCAGCGCGCGGTGGCACCAGGTGTCGGCCTGCAGGGGCTCGGCGGCGACGGCCTGCTCCAGCACGCCCAGCGCCTCGGCGGGGCGGCCCACGCGCAGCCGCGCCACGGCCAGGTTCACGAGGGTGGAAGGGCGCCCGGGCAGCAGCGCAAGCGACGCCTGCAGCCGTTCTTCAGCGCTTGCATCCTGGCCGGCTTCGAGCAGCGCCACGCCTTCGAGAAACAGGCGTCGGGCGTTCTGGAATGCGGCGTCTTGGGAGTCCATGGCGGCGCAGCATACCTGCGCCCGGCGGCCCGCAGCTTCAGCGTGCTGGACGCGGTGGGCGCGGCTTGCGCTCAGCGCCCGCGCACCATGGCCAGCACCTTGCCGGCGTCCAGCGTGCGGGCCTTTTCCTGCATGGCGGGCAGGTAGCGGCTGTGCAGGCCCTGGGCCTGCTGCGTCACGCTGGCGTAGGTGTCCTTGAGCATCTGCGTGGACAAGGTGCGGCCGCCGGCGTAGTAACGCTTGGCCACATGGCCCAGCGCGTAGGTGGAGGCAAAGCTCATGCCCGAGCTGACGGCCTGGCGCCCCAGCCCGCCCAGCAGCCCGCCGCCGACACGGCCGAGCAGCCCGCCCAGCAGCTTGCGGCCGGCCTGCTCCAGGTACTGCGAGGTCAGCCCGACGCCCACCGTCGCAATGAAATCCTTGACGTGGCCGCTGTCCAGTTCGTAGCCGTGCGATTTGCCGATGCCATAGACCAGCTTCATCTGCAGCGGGATGATGGCCATGGTGGACAGCGTCTCGGGCAGCAGTTCGAGCGCGCCGTTGAGGATGGCGGCGTTCAGGATGGTCTGGTCCAGCGTGGCTTCGTCCACCGTGCTGGGCGCGCCGGTGGTGGCGACCGTCGGAGCGGCTGGCGTCGGCAGCGTGGTGCCAAAGGCGGTGGCGGCGCCGGCGGCCATCGGCGCGGCGGCCATGGCGTCGGCCTTCTCGGTGAAGCGGTCGGCCTCGTCGGGTGCCAGTTTCAATGCCGTCTTGAGCTCGGTCAGGAAGCGCTGCTCCGCCTGGGAATGCACGCCATCGGCATCGCACACGCAGACGGCCATCTCATAGCCCAGGTGCCGGGCGTCGATGCTGGTCAGCGCGCTGGCCACATCGGGCAAGGTCACGCGCTTCATCAGCACATCCTGGTAGAGCGTGGGCAGGTGCACGCCATCGGCAGCGCCCAGGCCATCGGCAATGCGCTTGATCTCGGCGCGCTCGCGCTCGTGCTTGTCACCATCGACGAACGCAGCCAGCAGGCTCAACGACAGGATGGCGCGGGTTTCGGAATCGGTCATGGAAGGGCTCTTTCGGGAAGTGGTCGGCTTATGGCTGCATTGTTCCGCAGCGCCATCGGCTTGGCGACGCCCCCAGCCGACGTGGGGCCAAGCCGGCTACGCGCCGTGCGATGTGCCGAGCTGCGCCAGCGCCTGCGCCACAGGCGCCGGGGCGAGTGGCCGCACCAGGCGGGCCATCTCGCGCCCATCCTGCAGGAACACCAGCGTCGGCCACAGCTTCACGCCGAACGAGCGGCCCAGCGGCCGTCCCCGGCCGTCGGCGATCTGCACATGCGCGACGCCCGGGTGGTCCTGCAGCGCCTGGGCGATGGCTGGCTGCGCCGCGCGGCAGTGGCCGCACCAGGCGTCGCCGAACTCCAGCAGCATGGGGCCACGGTGGGCGTCGATATCGGCGCGGCTGGGCGCGTCTTGCCGGTAGCCCGCGCTCATGGGCGCTCCCGGTCATCGCCGCCGTCCTGCGCGTCTGCGCGCTCGCCGGCCTCGCGGCGCCGCGCCCCGGCGTCGGATTGGTCGGCCTCGCCCGAGGCCTCCATCAGCGGATCGGTGATGGCCTTGCCCAGCGATTCCAGCGGCGAATCGGGCTCGGGCGGCCGGGCGCCGGGCGACGACCCCGGTGCGCCCGTCTGGTCGACCCGCGCGTCGTCGCGGTCGGCTGCGGCAATGTCGGTCTGCGTCGCCCAGTCGGCGCCAACGGCGCCGCCATGCGCGGTGGGTGCGGTGGTGGTGCTGTCCGGGGTGGTGGGCTGCAGGCTGCCGGCCAAGTCCACGGGGGGCTGCGGCGCAGCAGGTTCGCGCGTCATGTCGGCGTACGGCTTGTCGGGAGTCTGGGCCATCGTGGTCTCCTGGTAGGCAAAGGGTTCATTGACCCGATGCCCGCATCTTGCGCCGATGCGCCCATCACTCAAGACCCCTGCGGCGCAAGCCGCCGTCAGGGCAGGCCTACAGCGTGTTCAGCACCGGGCCCTGGAACAGCACCGGGCCGGTGGCCGGGGTGCCGGGCGGCACGCCACCGGCAGGCTCCAGCGTGATCGCGATGGCCGGAATGCTGGCCAGATCGGCCGGCGAGACGGCCAGCTGGGTCACGGGCGCGCTGGCCATCACGCCGAGCGAGCGCGGGGTGCCGCCGGGCGGCAACGCCCACAGCTCCAATGATTTGCCGCTGGCTTCCTGGTAGTTGCCGACGCGCTTGACGGTCAGCCGGCTGTTGGCCGGGTCGAACGTGACCAGCACCGAGGCGGTGGAGCGCTCGTCCTGCAGCACGGCCACGTATTCGATGCGCGGCGCCGTCTGCAGCCGCGTCTGCAGCGCAGCGATCTGCCCGCCCAGGTCGCGGCCCAGCTGTGTGTGGCGCTGCGCGCCCACCAACACTGCGGCCACGGTGGCGGCCGTGCCCAGCGCGGTCAGCCCGCGCCACAGGTTGAGGCTTTGCCACCACGACGGCGAGGGCATCTGCTGCAGCCGGGTGGCCGTGCGCGGCGCGGGCTCGGCCGCCAGCAGGTTTTCGATGCGCTTCCAGACCGCCGGGCTGGGGCTGTCTTCGGGCTGCAGCTCGGCCAGGCTGGCCAGCCGCGATTCCCAGATCAGCGCGGCGGCGCGCACCGGCGCCTGCGCGCGTGCCATGGCCTCGAAGCGTCGCCGCGCACCGTGGCGCAGCGTGCCCAGTGCGTAGCTGGCGGCGATCTGGTCCAACAGTTCGGGGTGATGCAACAGGTTCATGCAAACCTCGCCATGCACAGGCGCAGCTGGGCCAGGCCGCGGCGGATCCAGGTCTTCACGGTGCCCAAGGGCAGCCGCAGCTGGGCGGACAGCTCACCGTGGCTCAGGTCGCGCAGGTAGGCCAGGCTGACCACCTCGCGCTGCTTGTTGTCCAGCTTCTCCAGGCACTGCTTGAGCGCCCACGCCTGCTCGCTGGCCAGCGTCGTGTTCACCGGGTCGGCCACATCGGCCGGCAGGGTGTCGGCCAGTTCGTCGTCCAGCGACTGCGTCTTGCCATCGCGCTCGGCGGCGCGCCGCCGCAGGAAGTCCAGCGCCCGGCTGCGCACGATCAGACCCATCCAGGCCATCGGCGGTGACAGGCTGCCGCGGTAGTCGCCAGCGACGCGCCAGATGGTGATGAACGCCTCCTGCAGCACATCCTCAGCCCACTCGCGGTTGCCCACCACACGCATGGCCAGCCCGTACAGCTTGGACGAACAGCGGTCGTACAAGGCCCGCAGGGCGGTCTCATCGCGCGTGGCAACGCGTGCCAGCAGATCAATCAATTCCATGTCGTCGGGTGCAAGGCTCATCCTGGCATTGTTGTGCATAAAGTGAGCGAATCGGTTCAGCCTTATGGTGTGCACATCAGCCAGTACGCGGCGTGAACCCCGGCGGATTCACCCCGCGTCACCCGTGGCGTCAGCCGATGCGCACTGGCACGAAGATCTTGTCGCCGTCGCGCTGGATCAACAGGGCCACCGATTTGTCGGCACGCGCCACGGCCGCGCGCACCTGCTCGACGCTCTGCACCGGTGTGCCGTTCACCGCCAGCAGCACGTCGCCGGCTTCGACACCGGCCCGCGCCGCCGCGCCTGCCACCTGCTCGACGACTAGGCCGCCCTCGCTGCCGGCCGACTGGCGCTCCTGCGGTTGCAGCGCGCGCAGCGACAGGCCGAGTCGGCCCTGGCCGGCGGCCTGGCCGGCATCGGCCACCGGCGTGGCCTTCTCCTTGGAGGCACCGCCCAGCTGGGCCTGGACCTCCTGCGGCGCGCCCTTGCGCCAGATCTGCAGCCGCACCTGGTCGCCGGGCGCGGCCAGGCCGATCGCCGCCGGCAGGTCGCCCGAGGAGACGATGGCCTTGCCGTCGATGCTGCGGATCACGTCACCGGGCTGCAGGCCGGCCTTCTCAGCCGGGCTGCCGCGCTCCACGCTGGAGATCAGCGCGCCCTCGGGCTTGTCCAGCTTGAACGAGTCGGCAAGCGTCTGGTTCACCTCCTGCACGGCGATGCCCAGGCGCGCATGCTCGACCTTGCCGTGCTTGACGATCTGCTCCTGGATGCGGCCCGCCAGGTCGATCGGAATCGCGAACGACACGCCCTGGTAGCCGCCGGTGCGGCTGTAGATCTGCGAGTTGATGCCCACCACCTCACCACGCGTGTTGAACAGCGGCCCGCCCGAGTTGCCCGGGTTCACCGCCACGTCGGTCTGGATGAAGGCGACCGAGCTGTCGTCCGGCAGCGAGCGGCCCTTGGCGCTGACCACGCCTGCAGTGACCGTGTTCTCAAAGCCGAACGGCGAGCCTATGGCCAGCACCCATTCGCCCACACGCAGATCCTCGGTCTTGCCGATCTTGACGACCGGCAGGTTCTTCGCCTCGATCTTCAGCACCGCGACATCGGTCTTGGCGTCCGCCCCCAGCACCTTGGCCACGTACTCGCGCCGGTCGGTCAGCTTGACGGTGACCTCCTTCGCGCCGCGCACCACATGGGCGTTGGTCAGGATCACGCCGTCAGCGCTGACGATGAAGCCCGAGCCCTGGCCGCGCACCACCGGCGCCTCGCGCGGCGCCACCCGGCCGCCGGGGCCGCCCTGGCCGGGCTGCTGGAAGCGGCGGAAGAACTCGAAGAACGGGTCGTTGCCGAAGGGGTCTTCGCGCTGGCCGCGCTGGGCCGTGCGGTCTTCGCCATCGCCGCCGTCGCGCGTGCCGGTCACGCTGATGTTGACCACCGCCGCGCCGTTCTGCTGGGTGATCTGCGAGAAATCGGGCAGGGCCATCGGCAGTGCGGGCGCGGGCGCGCTGATGACCGGCGGCGCGGCGGCGTGCACCTGGTTCGATTGCACGAAGGCCACGCCTGCGCCGCCAATGACGCCCGCTGTCACCAGGGCCAACACAAGGCGGACTTTTTTAACGGAAGAGCGTTCGGATTGCGTGTTCATGGCTAGCTACCTTCAGACAGGGTTGGGATGTCCCAATAGTGGCTAGCCAGACTTAGACAAGGCTTAAACAAGTGACGAAGGGCACCCCGCTGCTGTCATAACTGCCAGTTACGGATGGATACCGGCAGCTGTGCAATGGCGCCGCCTGTGGTTCAAGCACGCCGTTTTTGCCCCGCGCATTGCCCAAGAGCAGGATATGAACGAACGAGACTTATTGGAATTCGTCGAGGACGACGAATTCACTGCCCCTGCGGGTGTGCAGGCGCTGGCCCCGTGGCGCAGTTCTGGTGTGGAGGCAGTGCTGGCAACGGACAGGGCGACGTGATGGCGGGGCTGAACACGCGCTGGCGCTTGCCCGTTGCCATCATGGGCCTGGTCATCGCGCTGGTGGCGTGCAGCCCGCAGCCACCGATCCGGCTCGGCTTCCTGGCCGCTTTGTCGGGTCGCGCATCGCGCTTCGATGAAGACGCACGCAATGGTGTGATGCTGGGCATCGAGCAGCGCAATGCGGACGGTGGGGCCGCAGGCCGGCGGTTCGAGCTGATCGCGCAGGATTACGGCGTCCAGGTGGACAGCGCACCAGAGGCATTCCAGGCACTGCTGGATGCGCGCGTGGACCTGGTGATCGGCCCTTTCGCCAACGCAGCGGCGGTCAAGGTGTTGCCGCTGGCGGACGCGGCCAAGGTGCTGCTGCTGGCGCCGACGTTGACGGCCGTTGCGCTCGCAGGCAAAGACGATTTCATGATCCGGTTGAACCGTACGACGCGTGACAGCGCGCGCAGCTATGCGAAGGTGCTGCGTGAGCGGGGGCAGATGCGCGTGGCGCTGGCCGGAGACATGCGCAATCCGGTGTTCGCGGGAGCCTGGAGCGTTGATTTCGACGCTGCGTTCTCCGCCCTCGGTGGCTCGGTTGTTGCGACAGCTGATCTGGGCTCGGCGCCCGGGCCATCGCTCGAAGCTGTCGTGCGCCTCATGCTGTCCGGTAACCCTGATGGGCTGGTCTTCATCGCCAGTGCCGCCAATGCGGCCAGGCTGGCGCAACAGGCCGCCAAGTTGGCGCCGACCTTGCCGCGGGCCGCCACGGAGTGGGCCGCTACTGCGGCGTTGATCGAAATGGGCGGGCAGGCTGTAGAGGGCATGCTGCTCGCGCAGGCCCACAAACTCGATGACGCGTCGCCGCGCTACCGAGCCTTTCACACGGCCTATCTGGCGCGCTTCGGCCTGGAGCCCAGTGCCAGCGCGATTGCGTCCTACGATGCCGTGACGGTGCTGGCCGATGCGCTGGACCGCGCCAAGGCCGGTCCGCGGCCGGGCATCACCCCCAGGGATGCGGTACTCCAGTACGGGCCGTACGAGGGGTTGCAGCAAACGATCCGCTTCGACCGCTTCGGCGACGCGGAGCGGGCGACGTACTTCACCGTCGTGCGCAACGGACGCTTCGAGATGCTGCGGTGAAGGACAACAAGACGCGCGTCTGGCGTTTGCGCAGCCATCTGTCGGCCCTGCTGGTCGCCACCATGGTGTTGACCTTCACGCTGGTGGGCGGCGCGACCCTGGCCTGGCGAATTCCGGAGATCGAGCACGAGAGCTGGCGCGTGCAGCAGCACGAAGTGCGCGAGATGCGCTCGCGCGTGGAATTGCTGCTGCGCACGCGGCAGAGCCGGCTTGAATTGTTGGAGTCCGTGCTGGACGAAGTGCCTGCGCAGCAGGCCGATGCCTTGCTCGACAGTGGGGTGCGCGCCGGCAGCGTCCTGCGCGTCGTGTACAGGGTGTCGCCACAGGGCAGGATCACGGCGGTGGGCTTGCCCGAGGAACTGCGCGCGCAGCGCCAGGACATGCTGGGCAGCGACCTGTCGGCCAACAGCCTGTTCCGGGCTGTCTCGGCAATACAGGGCGTGGTCTGGAGCGGCAAGTACACCTCATTGCCCACGGGTGAAAGCGCCGTCGGGCTGGCGTTTCGCGACGTGGACGGCCATGTGATGATTGCCGAAGTACCGATCCTCGTCTTGGTCGATGTGGTGAAGGTGGCGGCGGGTCTGCGGTCGTCGTCGGTGTGGGTCGTCGACAGCGGTGGCGAGATCGTGGCCGACACCAGCCCGGGGCGCGAGGCCGGGAAGCTCAACATCCGCAACTGGCCGCTGATGCAGAGCCTGCTGCAGGGACGCGATCCGGCCGAAACGGTGCACTACCAGGGCGCTGAGTTCCGTGCGGCCGTGGCACATTCGCCAGCGCTGGGCTGGTACTTCGTGGGCCAGGCACCCGTCGGTCTGGCGAACCGCGGTGTGCGCGTCCTCGTCACGGCTGTAGTGGTGGCGTTCGCCGGCTGCCTCGTGATCGGGCTGCTGGTCGCTCCGTTCTGGGCGAACCGCATGGCGCGGCCATTGCGGCAGATCGTCAAGCGTGCCGCGCAGACGACCGGTGGCCAGGGCCGGGGCCTGGTGTGGCCACGCGGGTCGGTGGCCGAATTCAACCGGCTTTCCGAGAATCTGGAAGCGATGGTGGGCACGCTGCAGGAGCGCGAGCAGAAATCCCAGGAGATCTTCAACGCGGCACCCGTGCCGATGGCCGTCGCCGACGCGGACGACGACTACCGGCTGATGGATGTCAATGCGGCCTGGTGCCGCGCGTTCGGCTACCGACGCGAGCAGGTGGTAGGGCGCACGACATGGGACATCGATCTGTGGGTCGACCGGTGCGCCAGGGTCGCCGCGCGCGAGCGCGCAGAGCAGTACGCGACGATCGGCGACGTCGAGTTGCGGCGCAGCGACGGCAGCAGCGTGCTGGTGCGGATGCATGGACGGCTTGTGGAGCTGCAAAACCAGCGGCTGCTGATCTGGGCCGCGGTCGATCTGGGCCCGCTGCGCCGCATCGAGCAGGACCTGCGCGAACTGAACCAGGAGTTGGAGGCGCGCGTGGAGCAACGCTCGCAGGCGCTGGCCGCGACCATCGAGGCGCTGTCGCAGACAGCCGAGCAGCTGCGCGCGGCCAAGGACAAACTGGTGCGCGCCGAGAAGATGGCCGCGCTGGGCCAACTGGTGGCCGGCGTTGCGCACGAGCTGAACACCCCGCTCGGCAATGGCGTGATGGCGGTCAGTGCCATGGCCGACGCAACGCAGCACTTCAAGGCGGCGTTGCCACAGGGGCTCAGGCGGTCGGACTTGCAGCGCTATGTCAAGAGCGTGGAGCGGGGCGTCGAGATCGCCACCCGCAACCTGCGCCGGGCCGCCGATTTGGTGCAGAGCTTCAAGCAGGTGGCGGTGGACCAGACCAGTTCGCAGCGGCGTTGCTTCGACCTCGGCGAAGTGGTGCACGAGATGGTCGTCAGCCTGCGGCCCAGCTTCAGCCACACGCACTACCGTATCGACGTCAACGTGCCCGAAGCCGGCCTGCAGATGGACAGCTACCCCGGCGCGCTGGGCCATGTGATCGGCAACCTGGTGCAGAACGCCGTGCTGCACGGCTTCGACGGGCGAGACCATGGCACCGTGCGCATCGATGCGGCGCTGGACGCCGACGGCCAGATCGTGCTGCGCGTTGCGGACGATGGCCAGGGCATCGCGCCCGAACACCTCGGCCGCATCTTCGATCCGTTCATGACGACCAAGATGGGGCGCGGCGGCCCGGGCCTGGGGCTGCACATCAGCTTCAACGCCGTCGTGAACGTGCTGGGGGGCACGCTGACCGTGCAGAGCACGCAGGGCCAGGGAACATGCTTCGAGCTGCGCCTGCCGGTCGATGCCCCGCGCAGCACGCCTGCAGATCTGCTTTCGTAAATGAGAGGCGGTGTTGTGACCATGCACATGACGCGACGTTTGCGCGCTGTGGCCTGCTGGCTTGCAGTGGGGCTTTGCCTGGTGGCCTGCGGCCCCAAGCCGCCGATCCGGATCGGCCTTCTCATCGGGCTCGCCGACCGCACCGGGGCTTTCAGCGAGGACGGTCGCAACAGCGTCATCCTCGCCATCGAGCAGTGGAACCAGGCCGGTGGCGTCAACGGACGCCAGTTCGAGCTGGTGCTGCAGGACTATGACAGCAGCGTGAGCAAGGCGCCTGCGGCCCTGCAGTCGCTGCTCGATGCGCGGGTGGACGCAGTGGTCGGCCCCTACTCGAGCGAAGTGGCCATCGCGATCCAGCCCCTGGTAGAGCAAGCCCGGGTTCTGGTGTTGAGTCCTGTCGTCGCGGCCGCGTCGATGTCGGGCAAGGACGACCATCTGATCCGCCTGAACCGCACCACGCGCGACAACGCGCGTGATCTGGCAGCCAGGCTGTACGAGCGCGGTCAACGGCGCCTTGCACTGGCAACAGACCTGCGAAACCCCGCGTTCTTCGCGTCCTGGCGCGACGACTTTCGTCTGGCCTTCACTGCATTGGGCGGCGCTGTCGTGGGGGAAGCCGAGTTCGGATTGGATGCGGACTTCTCGTTCGAAGAGTTGGTGCGCACGGCGTTGGCCGGCCAGCCGGACGGCCTGGTCGCGTTTGCCGCCAGCGTGGACGCGGCGCTGATTGCACAACAGGTCGCCAAGCAGGCGCGCGGCTTGCCGCTCGCGGGCATCCTCGCCAGCCAGGCCCTGATCGAGCTGGGCGGCCAGGCGGTCGAGGGCATGGTCATTGCGCAGGGCTACAACCGCACGGACACGTCGGCGCGCTACCAGGCGTTCCACCAGGCCTACGTGGCGCGCTTTGACCGGGTGCCGAGCTATCGGGCCGTCCTGTCCTACGACGCGGTGACGGTGTTGGCGCAGGCGATCGCGTGTTCCAACGCCGGTGAGCCGCTGCGTGCTGCCGTGCTGCGCTGCCAGCCTTACCAGGGCCTGCAGGAGCAGGTGCGCTTCGACCGCTTCGGGGATGCTGTGCGCGCCGCGCAGTTCAGCATCGTGCGCCATGGCCAGTTCGAGCCGCTGTGATGGTGCAGCCGCAGCGCTGGGGTGTATGGACGCTGCGCAGCCACTTGTCTGCGCTGCTGATGACGACCTTGCTGCTGACGCTGCTGGTGGTGGGCAGCGTCGGGTTGGCCTACGGCATTGCGCGCATCGAGCGTGACAGCCGGCTTGCATTGCAGCAGGAAGTGCGCGGGATGGGCGCGCGTACCGAGCTGCTGCTGCTCGCGCGGCGTGGGCGGCTCGAGACGCTGTCTGCGCTGCTGCGCGATCTGCCGGCACTCGAGGCGAACGCCTTGCTCGACAAAGGCGTGAACGACACGACATTGCAACTGGTCTACCTGGTGTCGCCGCAGGGGCGGGTGACGGCTGCCGGGCTGCAGAGCGGTCTGCGGGCGCGGCGCGACGACCTGCTGGGCAGCGATCTGTCGGCGAACAGCCTCTTTCGCTCGGTGACGCAAAGCTCTGCCGTGCACTGGAACAGCAAGTACCGGTCGCTGCTGACGGGCAACCAGACCACAGGCTTGGCGCTGCCCGCCGTGGATGGACAGGTGCTGATGGCAGAGGTGCCGACCAGTGCGCTGCTTCGCACGGTCGAGGTCGCCGCCGGCGGCCACTCTTCGTCCATCTGGGTGGTCGACCGCAGCGGTGAAATCATCGCCGACGCCGGCGAGGGCGACGACGACGTGGGCAAGATCAACCTGCGCAACTGGCCCATCCTGCAGGCCCGTGCGCAGGGCGGGGAGGTACAGCAGACCCTGCACTTTCGGGGGCAGGCGTTCCACATGGCCGTGTCACATTCCGAGGCGCTGGACTGGCATTTCGTCGCGCGCGCACCGGCAGGCATGGCCAACCCGGCGGTGCGCAGCCTGGTCGGGTACGTCGTGGTGTCGTTCGCGGCCTGTGTGGTGGTCGGCCTGTTGTTGGCCCCGTTCTGGGCCAGCCGCATGGTGCGGCCCCTGCAGCGCATCGTGGCACGCGCCGAGCAGACCACCACGGGGCAGGCGGCGGACTTGTCCTGGCCGCGCGGTGCCGTGGCCGAGTTCAACAGCTTGTCCGACGATCTTCAGAGGATCGCGGTGACGCTGCAGGAGCGTGAGCAGAAGTCCCAGGCCATCTTCAATGCTTCGCCCGTGCCGATGACCGTGCGCGATCGCGACAACGACGACCGGTTCGTCGACGTCAACCTGGTCTGGTGTCGCGAACTGGGCCGAGAACGCGAGCAGGTCATCGGACGCACCTCACAGGAGATCGGGTTCTGTAAAGAGCCCGCCATGTATGCGCGCCTGCAGGGGCTCTTGAGAGATAACGAGCCACTCGAAGACCTGTGGGTCCTACGTGGCGATGGCTCCGAGATGCTGGTGCAGATTTATGGCAAGAAGGTGGATCTGCCGAGCGCGCATCTGGTCCTCGGTGTCTGCGTGGACGTGGGTCCGATGCGCCGCCTCGAAGGCGAACTGCGCGATCTGAACCAGCAGCTGGAAGCGCGCGTGGCGCAACGCACCGAGGCCTTGACGCTTTCCCACGACGAACTGTCGCTGAGGGTCCAGCAGCTGCGCACGGCGCAGAGCGACCTGGTGCGCGCGGAGAAGATGGCGGCATTGGGCCACCTGGTGGCAGGCGTCGCGCACGAGTTGAACTCGCCGCTGGGCAATGGCGTGATGGCCCTCAGCGCGATGGCCGCGGCCACGCGCCGCTTCCAGCAGGCATCGGCCGGCGGGCTCAAGCGTGCCGATCTGCTGCAACTGATCGACAGTGTGGAGCAGGGCGCAGACATCGCGGGGCGCAACCTGCGCCGTGCGGGCGACCTGGTGCAGAGCTTCAAGGAGGTGGCGGTGGACCAGGCCAGTTCGCAGCGGCGCAGCTTCGAGCTCCACGAGGTGGTGCACGAGATCGTGACGAGCTTGCATCCGACCTTCAGCCGCACGCCCTATCGCATCGAGGTCGACGTGCCCCTTGTCGGGCTGACGCTGGACAGCTACCCCGGCCCGTTGGGCCAGGTGATCGCCAACCTGGTGCAGAACGCCGTGCTGCACGGCTTCGATGGGCGCGACCACGGCACGGTGCGTGTAAGGGGCGAGCAGGCGGACGACGGGCGCATCGTGCTGCGCGTGGCCGACGACGGCCAGGGCATCCCAGCCGCGCTGATAGAGCGTGTGTTCGAGCCCTTCATGACGACCAAGATGGGCCGTGGCGGCTCAGGCCTGGGCCTGCACGTCAGCCACAACGCGGTGACCCATGTGCTGGGGGGCACGTTGACGGTGCACAGCACAGAGGGCGAAGGCGCCGTGTTTGAATTGCGCCTGCCCGTTCTGGCGCCTGATGTGGAGGCTGCGCAAGGCGCGCATGATGTCGTCGCGGCTTGATGTGCGATTCTGCGTCGGCCCCAACTTCGTTGCACAAGCGCGGGCGCCATCAGAGAGCGGCGCGGGAGCGGGCGTCGCGTGCACACGTCACCGCCTGTCAGAACTGCCAGTTGCACCGCCCGGTGCCGCGCTGGTGCAATCGAAAATCAGCAGTCTCGCTGTCAGCCACGCGCACACGGCCCCTTTGGGCAGGATATGAACGACCAAGAACTGCTTGAATTTATCGACGACGACATGCCCGCCACCTCGGTGGCGCTGCAGCCCTGGCGCATCCTGGTGGTGGACGACGATCCGGACGTCCACGAGACCACGGCATACGGCTTGCGGGGCATCGAGATCGAAGGCCGTCCGCTGCAGTTGCTGCATGCCAACTCCGGCGCCGAGGCGCTGGCCGTGCTCGTGCGCGAGGTGGACATCGCCGTCATCTTGCTCGACGTGGTCATGGAGACCGAGCATGCGGGCCTGCACACCGTCGACCGCATCCGCAACGAGTTGGGCATGGCGCACGTGCGCATCGTGCTGCGCACCGGCCAGCCCGGCCATGCGCCGGAGATCGAGACCATCCGCCGTTACGACATCAATGACTACAAGACCAAGAGCGAGCTGACGCGCGCCAAGCTCTACACCGCGTTGACGGCGGCCGTGCGCGCCTATGACCAGCTGCGCCGGCTCGACGCCAGCCGCCAAGGGCTGGAGAAAATCATCCAGGCCAGCAACTACTTTCTGGCCGAGCAGGGATTGCGCACCTTCGCAGAAGGCGTGATCACGCAGATCGCCAGCCTGGTGGGCGTGGAGCCGGAGGGCCTGGTCTGCGCCGCACGCCGGCGTGGCACCGTCGGCGGGCCGCCCGGCTACCAGGTCATCGCGGCGGCCGGCGCTTTCGCCGGCACCATCGACCAGACCGTCGACGAACTGGGCGACACGCAGGTGGCTGCCAGTCTGAAGCAGGCGCTGCGCGAGCGCCGCAGCCTGGTGGAACCCGGCCACCTCACGCTGTATTTCCCGGGGCGCGATGGCCAGGACTTCGCCGCCTTCGTCAACGCCGGCAAGACCTTGCGCCATGTCGATGCGCGGCTGCTGGAGGTCTTTTGCACCAACATCGCGTTGAGTGCCGCCAACATCGACCTCATGACGCGGCTGCGCGAGTACGCGTTTGTCGACCGGCTGCTGGGCCTGCCGAACCGCGCCGCGCTGATCCAGCACATGGATGGCGCCATCGAGGCTGCCGCCGCGCAGCACAAGGTGCTGGCGCTGCTGGACGTCGACCAGTTCGCAGAGACCAACGACATGTTCGGCCACGTCTACGGCGACCTGCTGCTGGGCGCCATCGCCCGGCGGCTGGGCGACGGTCTGCCGGCGCAGTGCCTGCTGGCCCGGGTGGCCGGCGACACCTTCGGCATCTGGGGCGACAGCGAGACGGTCGAGCCGCACCGCCTGGCGGCGCTGCTGGAAATGCCGTTCGAGGTCGAGGGTGTCAAGCGGCCGGTTTCGCTGTCCATCGGCCTGGTGCGCTGGGACGCCAGCACCGACAAGGGCCAGGAGCTCTACAAGAACGCCAGCATCGCGTTGAAGCAGGCCAAGGCGGGTGGCCAGGGCGGCGCGCAGTACTACACGGCCGAGGTCGGTGTCGCCACGCGCGAGCGCACGCGGCTGTTGCATGGCCTGCAACAGGCCTTCAACCGCGAGAACCTGTTCGTCGTCTACCAGCCGCAGCTGTCGCTGGCCACCGGCCGTGCGGTCGGGGCCGAGGCGCTGCTGCGCTGGCGCGCCGAGGACGGGCGCTTCGTCTCGCCGGCACAGTTCATTCCGGTGGCCGAGCAATCGGGCTTGATCGTGCCGATCGGCAACTGGGTGCTGCGCACCGCGCTGCGGGCGCTGGCGGGGTTGCGCACGCCGGGCAGCCAGCTGCGCATGGCGGTCAACGTCTCACCGGTGCAGTTCGCGCAGCCGCAGTTCCTGACGCAGCTGGACGAGGCGCTGACCGCCGCCGACCTGCCGCCGCAGTGCCTGGAGCTGGAGATCACCGAGTCCGTCGCCGTGATGGGCCTGGAGCGCGTGGCCGCACTGCTGCGCCAGATCAAGGCGCGCGGCATCGCGGTGGCGATCGATGACTTCGGCACCGGGTTCTCGTCGCTGTCCTACCTGGACCGGCTGCCGGCAGACCGGTTGAAGATTGACCGCGCCTTCGTCTCCGCGCTGGACTCAGGCCGGGCCGGCGCGCGCATTGCCGAGATGATCGTGCCGCTGGGCCGGCGCCTGGGCATGCAGGTGCTGGCCGAGGGTGTGGAGACGCAGACCCAGGCCGACCTCCTGCGCCAGATGGGCTGCGACGAGGTGCAGGGCTACCTGTACGGCAGGCCGATGCCGCTCGATGACTTTGCTGCCTGGCTGGCGGTGAACCAGCAGGTGTGATGCCGCACCCCCGGCCGAGCCTGCCGCAGGCGGCGCTCGCCGGCCCGCCGGGGTGGCAGCGCCTGCGGCGCCGGGCTGTGGTGCGCCGAGCGTATTGCGCGCTGTGGCCATGAGCCCGCTGCCGCCCGAGGCAGCAGGCGCTCCCGCCGACACGCGCCACGCAGCGCCCGGCCGCCTGCGGGTGTGGAGCCTGCGCGGCCACCTCTCGGCCCTGCTGCTGGTCACCATGTCGTTGACCTTCGGCCTGGTGGGGCTGGCCATCGTCGTCTGGCGTGTGCCGGAGATCGAGCGTGCGCAACAGCTGGCGCTGCGCGACGAACTGCGCGACGTCGCCGTGCGGCTGGAGTTGCTGCTGGGCGCCCGTCGCGCGCGGCTGGAGATGCTGGCCGCGCTGATGCACGGGCGCTCGCCGGCCGATGCGCGCGCCGTGCTGGAGGGCGCGGCCGATGGCGCGCGTCTGTTCCAGGCCACCTATGTGATGTCTCCACACGGCCGCGTGCTGGCCGCAGCGCTGGCCCCGGAGCTGCGTGAACGCGGCGCCGAGCTGCTGGGCAGCGACCTGTCGTCCAACGCCCTCTTTCGCGACGTGCAGGCCGGCGGTGGCGTGGTCTGGAGCGGCAGGTACCGCTCGACGCTGACCGGCACAGGCGCCGTCGGCCTGGCGTTGCGCGCGCTCGATGGGCAGGTGCTGATGGGAGAGGTCCCGCTGTCCGGGCTGATCAGCGCCTTGCACACGGCTGCAGGCCAGCGCGGCGCATCGATCTGGCTGGTCGACCGCAGCGGCGAGGTGATCGCCGCCACGCACCAGGGCCGGCACGTCGAGCAGCTCAACATCTTCGACTGGCCGCTGATGCAGGCGGCGCGCAGCGGGCGCGCGCCGCCCGACGATTTCCTGTTCGAGGGGCAGCGGTTCACGGCCGCCGTGGCGCATTCCGCGGCACTGGACTGGCACCTGGTGGGCAGCGTGCCGGCGGGCTGGGCCGACCCGGCCGTGCGCCGCGCCGTGGCCTACGTGGTCGGTGCCTTCCTGGCCTGCCTGCTGGTCGGCCTGGTGGTGGCGCCGTTCTGGGCCAGCCGGATGACGCGCCCGCTGCAAGGCATCGTGGCGCGTGCCGCGCTGACCAAGAGCGGGCAAAGTGCGGGGCAGTCGTGGCCGCGCGGCTCGGTGGTCGAATTCAACCGGCTGTCCGCCGACCTGCAGGCCATGGCCGAGGCGCTGCAGGAGCGCGAACAGAAATCGCTGGCGATCTTCAACGCCTCGCCGATGCCGATGACGGTGGCCGACCCGCAGAACGAAGGTCGGCTGCTGGAGGTGAACGACGCCTGGTGCCGCGAGTTCGGCCGTCGGCGTGAAGATGTGCTGGGCCGCACTGCGGTGGAGGTCGGGCTGCTGACATCGCAACAGCGCCAGGCGCTGCTGCAGCTCATGCGCGATGGCGCGCTGGTCGGCGAGGCCACACTGCGGCGCGGCGACGGCGAGCCGGTGCAGGCGCAGGTGTTCGCACGGACGGCCGAGCTGGCTTCGGGTCGGCTGCTGCTGTGGGCGACGGTGGACATCGGCCCTTTGCGCCGTGTCGAGCGCGCGCTGCGCGATCTGAACCAGCAGCTGGAGGCCCGCGTTGCGCGGCGCACCGCCGCGCTGCAGGCCTCCAACCAGGAGCTCTCGCACACGCTGGAGCAGCTGCGCCTGGCCCAGGGCGAGCTGGTGCGCGCCGAGAAGATGGCCGCGCTGGGCCAACTGGTGGCGGGCGTGGCGCACGAGCTGAACACCCCGCTGGGCAACGGCGTGATGGCCGTCAGCGCGATGCGCGACGCCACGCGGCAATTTCGCGCGCACAAGGCAGGCGGCGTGCGCAAGGCCGATCTGCAGGCCCTGGTCGAGAGCCTGACGCAGGGCTTCGACATCGCCGAGCGCAACCTGCGCCGCGCAGCCGATCTGGTGCACAGCTTCAAGCAGGTGGCGGTGGACCAGACCAGCTCTCAGCGGCGCCGCTTCGAGCTGGCCGAGGTGGTGCACGAGATCGTCGTCAGCCTGCGCCCGAGCTTTGCGCGCGCGCCCTGGCGCATCGAGGTCGACGTGCCGGCCACGGGGCTGATGCTGGACAGCTACCCCGGCCCGCTGGGCCAGGTCATCGCCAACCTGGTGCAGAACGCCGTGCTGCACGGCTTCGACGGGCGCGACCACGGCACCGTGCGCATCACCGGCGAACGGGCGGCCGACGGGCGCATCGTGCTGCGCGTGGCCGACGACGGCCAGGGCATCCCGGCTGCACTGATCGGGCGCGTCTTCGAGCCCTTCATGACCACCAGGATGGGCCGCGGTGGCACGGGTCTGGGCCTGCACATCAGCTACAACGCGGTGACCAGCCTGCTCGGGGGCACGCTCACGGTCCACAGCGTGCAGGGCGACGGCGCAACGTTCGAGCTGCGGCTTGCCGCGCAGGCGCCGGCCCCGGTCGGCGCGCTCCTGGAGCAGGGCGGCGACGCTGCCCTGGGCGCCGGCATGAGCGCCGCCCGGCCGCCCGAAGGCGCTCGCACGGCAGCCGAAGGCGAAGGTACCCAATGAGCGCCGCCCGGCCGCCCGAAGGCGCTCGCACCGCAGCCGAAGGCGAAGGTACCCAATGAGCGCCGCCCGGCCGCCCGAAGGCGCTCGCACCGCGAGCGAAGCCCAAGCCACGCCAGTGCACCTCGCACGGCCGCCCGGCGCAGTGCGCTGCGCAGGGGCGGCCTCGCACGCGCGGTGGCCGGTTCGAGCGGCTGCCGTGATGCGCGCGCCACCGGCCTGGCGCCTGCGCAGCCACTTGACCGCGTTGTTGATGGCGACCATCGGGCTCACCCTGCTGGGCGTCGGCGCGGCCGTGATGCTCTGGCGCATTCCCGTCGTGGAAGGCAAGACCCGCCGGGCGCTGGAGATCGAGGTGCGCGAGGTCAGCGAGCGCCTGGAGCTGATGCTCGGCGCCGCCCAGATGCGGCTGCAGGCGCTGCAGCCGCTGCTGGACGCCGTGCCCGCCGCGCAGGCCGACGCGGTCCTCGACGGCAGCCTGCAAGCCAGGCCATGGTTCTCTGCCGTCTACCGGTTGTCGCCGCACGGGCGCATCAGCGCGCTCGGGCTGGCACCGGCGTGGCGATCCCAGCGCGAAGAACTGCGCGGCACGGACCTGACGGGCACCGCGCTGTACCGGCTCGTGCCGCAAGCGCTGGGCGTGGCCTGGCGTGGCCGGGTGCCGTCGGTGCTGACCGGTACGCTGACCGCGGGCGTCGGTGTGCGTGACGGCCAGGGCCGCGTGATGCTGGCCGAAATGCCGGTCAGCGCGCTGACCGAGATGGTGCAGGTGGCCGCCGGCAGCGGGCCCTCGTTGCTGTGGGTGGTGGAGCACAGCGGCGAGATCCTCGCCGATACCGAACAGGGCCGCAGCAGCGCCCGCAGCAACCTGCGCGACTGGCCCGCGCTGCAGCCCTGGCTGGATCGCGCGCGGGGGCCCACGGTGCTGGATGTCCAGGGCCGTCGCTACCACGTGGCCGTGGCATACGCACCGACGCTGGCGTGGGTGGTCATCGGGCGGGCGCCGACGGGCCTGGCCAACGCCCAGGTTCGCGTGCTGCTGACGTATGCGAGCGCGGCGTTCCTGGGCTGCCTGCTGATGGGCGTGGTCATCGCGCCGATCTGGGCCCAGCGCATGACGCTGCCGCTGCGGCGCATCGTCGAGCGCGCCGCGCAGACCCGCTTGGGACAAGGCGGCACACAGCCCTGGCCGCGCGGGCCGGTGCTCGAGCTCAACCGGTTGGCGGACCACCTGGAGGATCTGGCGCAGACCCTGCAGCAGCGCGAGCAGAAGTCCCACGCGTTGTTCAACGCCTTGCCGGTGGCGATGTCGGTTGCGGACGAGAACGACGGCCTGCGCCTGGTCGACGTCAATCAGGCCTGGGAGCGCGACTTCGGCTGGCGGCGCGAGGACGTGATCGGCCGTACTGCGGTCGCCGTCGGCCTGTGGACCGAAGAGGCACGCGCTGCTTTCTTGCACCAGCAGATCGGCGAACACGTGGCGGGCGAGGCGACCTTCACGCGCGCCGATGGGCGGCCGCTGCACGCCCGGGTCGTGGCACAGCGCGTCACCCTGGGCCGCGAACGGTGGTTGATCTGGGGGGTGGTGGACATCGGCCCCGAGCGGCGCATGGAGCAGGCCCTGCGCGAGCTGAACGAGGACCTGGAGGCGCGCGTGCAAGGGCGAACCCAGGCGTTGGCCAGCTCGCACGACGAACTCTCGGCCACGCTGGCGAAGCTGCGCGTCACCCAGGCCGGTCTGGTGCACGTCGAGAAGATGGCCGCGCTCGGCCAGTTGGTGGCGGGCGTGGCCCACGAGGTCAACACGCCGCTGGGCAACGGCGCGCTGGCCATCAGCGCGATGGCCGGCGAGCTCGCGCAGTTCCGCGAGGCCCTGCAGGCCGGCCTCAAGCGCGCCGATCTCACCGCCTTCATCGACAGCATGGAGCAGGGCATGGACCTGGCCGAACGCAACCTGGGCCGCGCTGCCGATCTGGTGCACAGCTTCAAGCAGGTCGCCGTGGACCAGACCAGCGCGCAGCGGCGCCGCTTCGAGCTGGCCGAGGTGGTGCACGAAATCGTCGTCAGTCTGCGGCCGGGCTTCAGCCGCACGCCTTATCGCTTCGAGGTCGACGTGCCGGCCACCGGGCTGCAGTTGGACAGCTACCCCGGCGCGCTGGGCCAGGCGCTGGCCAACCTGCTGCACAACGCGGTGGTGCACGGCTTCGAAGGGCGTGACCACGGCACCGTGCACATCACCGGCCGCCGGGCGGCCGACGGGCGCATCGCGCTGCGTGTGGCCGACGACGGCCAGGGAATTGCGGCAGCGCTGATCGAGCGCATCTTCGAGCCCTTCGTCACCACCCGGATGGGCCGCGGCGGCACCGGGCTGGGTCTGCACATCAGCTTCAATGCGGTGACCCGGCTGCTGGGTGGCACGCTCACGGTGCAGAGCGTGCAGGGCGAGGGCGCCACCTTCGAGCTGCTGATGCCCGACTGTGCGCCGCGCGCGCCGGATGGCGACGCATCGGGGGGCGCGGATTGACCTGCGACATGGTGTCCGCAAGTGTGTGGAAGATCCTGTCAGATCTTCCAGTTGCGAGCCGGCATCAGCGCTGGTGCAATGCAGGCGCCGTCACCTGTGGCTCCCCCGCCCGTTGCTGGTACAGCGGGGTTCCTTATGAACGAACAAGATTTATTGGAATTCGTCCAAGAGGACGAATCCGGCAAGGCGGCCTCTGCCGCTGACTCCACACCCTGGCGGATTCTTGTCGTCGACGACGACGAAGGCGTCCATGAAAGCACCCGCTTCGGCCTGCGCGGACTGCTGATCGAGCATCGGCCACTGCAGTTGCTGCACGCGCATTCGGCGGCCGCCGCCATGACGCTGCTGCAGGCCGAGGCCGACATCGCCGTGGTGCTGCTGGACGTGGTCATGGAGACCGAGGAGGCGGGCCTGGCGCTGGTGGGGCGCATCCGCGGCGAGCTCGGCCTGGCCAACATGCGCATCGTGCTGCGCACCGGCCAGCCCGGCCATGCGCCGGAGATCGAGACCATCCAGCGCTACGACATCAACGACTACAAGACCAAGAGCGAGCTGACGCGCGCCAGGCTGTTCACCTCGCTCACGACGGCCGTGCGCGCGTATGACCAGCTGCAGCGGCTGCAGGCCGCCGGCCGGGGGCTGGAGCTGGTCGTGCAGGCCGGCAACCGCATGCTGGCCGAGCAGGACCTGCCCCGCTTCGCCCATGGCGTCCTGGCCGAGTTCGGGGGGCTGGCCGGGCACGTGCCCGAGGGGCTGGTCTGCAGCCTGCAGCGCGACGCAGCCGGCCCCGCACTGGCGCGCTGCGTGGTGCTGGCCAGCGCCGGCCGCTACGCCGGTGTGCCGGGCGATGGCGTGGAGGCGCTGGCCGGCGATCCGGCCGGGCTCGGCATCGCGCGTGCCGTGACCGAGCACCGCAACGTGATCGGCCAGGGCGACTTCACCCTGTACCTGCCGGGGCGCAACGGCCAGGATCTGGTGGCCTTTGTGCCGGGCGACCCGACGCGCCTGGGCCTGGATGCGCGGCTGCTGGATGTGCTCAGCGCCAACCTCGCGCTGCAGGCCTCGAACCTGGAAATGATGGGGCGGCTGCGCGCCTTTGCTTTCGTCGACCGCCTGTTGAGCCTGCCCAACCGGCTGGCGCTGGTGCAGCAGATCGACCGCGACAACGCCAGTGGTGGTGCTGCGGGCCACGTGCTGGCGCTGCTGGACGTCGACCGCTTCGCCGAGATCAACGACATGTTCGGCCATGCGTACGGCGATCTGCTGCTGGCCGCCATCGCCCAGCGCCTGCGCTCAGGGTTGCCCGCCGACTGCCAGCTGGCGCGCGTGGCCGGCGACACCTTCGGCTTGTGGGGCCCGGCCGGTGTGGTCGAGGCCGGCCGGTTGGGGGCCTTGCTCAGGCAACCGTTCGAGATCGACGGGGTGGCGCAGCCGGTGTCGCTGTCGATGGGCCTGGTGCGCTGGCAGCGCGCGGGCGACAGCGGGGTGGCGCTGACGGAGAACGCCTCCATCGCGCTCAAGCAGGCCAAGGCTGTGGGCCAGGGCCGCGCGCAGTACTACACGGCCGAGGACGGTGCGGCCACGCGCGAGCGCACGCGGATGTTGCACGGCTTGCGCCAGGCGGCCGAACGCGGCGAGTTGTTCGTGGTCTACCAGCCGCAGCTGGCGCTGGCCGATGGCCGGGTGGTCGGTGTCGAGGCGCTGCTGCGCTGGCGCCTTGCAGACGGGCAGTTTGTCTCGCCGGCCGATTTCATCCCCGTGGCTGAGCAGTCCGGCCTGATCGTGTCGATCGGCCTGTGGGTGCTGCGCACCGCGCTGGGGGCACTGGCGCGCCTGCGCACGCCCGCCACAGCGCTGCGCATGGCGGTGAATGTGTCGCCGCTGCAGTTCGCGCAGCCTGACTTTCTCGCGCGGCTGGATGCGGCCCTGGCCGAGGCGCAGCTGCCCGCGCAGTGCCTGGAGCTGGAGATCACCGAGTCCGTCGCCGTGATGGGCCTGGAGCGTGTGGCCGCGCTGCTGCGCCAGATCAAGGCGCGCGGCATCGCGGTGGCGATCGATGACTTCGGCACCGGGTTCTCGTCGCTGTCCTACCTGGACCGGTTGCCGGCGGACCGGCTGAAGATCGACCGCGCCTTTGTCGCCGCGCTGGTCTCGGGCCGGGCCGGTGCACGCATTGCCGAAATGATGGTGCCGCTGGGCCGGCGCCTGGGCATGCAGGTGCTGGCCGAGGGCGTGGAGACGCAGACCCAGGCCGACCTCCTGCGCCAGATGGGCTGCGACGAGGTGCAGGGCTACCTGTACGGCAGGCCGATGCCATTCGACGCGCTGGTCGCCTGGCTGGCGGCGCGTGCCGCGCCGGGCCTGTGACATGGCCCGTGTGCGCACTTGCTGGCAGCGCTGGGTGTGGGCCTTGCCGGTCAGGCCGCGCGCCCTGGCGCTGGCCCTCGCAGCGGTGTTGGCGCTGGTGCTGGCCGCCTGCGGGCCGAAGCCGCCGATCCGCATCGGCTTTGCCGGTGGCGTGTTGGCGAAAGGCTTCAGCGTGAGCGAGGACGGGCGCAACGGTGCGTTCGTCGCCATCGACACCATCAACCGCCAGGGCGGCGTGAACGGCCGGCCACTGGAACTGGTGGTGCGCGAGCTGCCGCTGGAGCGCGAGGCGGCACGGGCTGGGATGCAGGAGCTGCTGGGGGCCGGCATCCAGGCGGTGGTCGGCCCATTCGCCAGCACCCAGGCGCTGGCGCTGGTGGAGCAGGCCGACGCGGCCGGCATCGTGCTGCTGAGCCCGACCGTCAGCACGCCCGAGCTGGTCGGCCGCGACGACCATCTGCTGCGGCTGGGCGGCGCGCTGGCGGAATCGGCACATGCTTTCGCGGAGATGCTGGCCGCGCGCGGCCAGCGGCACATGGCCGTGGCGTTCGACCAATCCAACCCGGCGTACGCCGGCCCCTGGCTGGAGGCTTTTCGCACCCGGCTGGCCGCGCTCGGTGGTCAGGTGGTGGCGCACGCCGGTTTCCAGCTGGGCGCCGATGTCTCGTATGCCGACATCGTGCGCGGGCTGCTGGCCGCCCGCCCGGACGGCCTGCTGGTGATCAGCCGGGGTGCCGACGTCGCCCAGCTGGCGCAGCAGGTGCGCAAGCAAGGTGCGGACTTGCCGCTGGCGGCCGCCGGATGGGCCGCCACCGATACGCTGCTGCAACTGGGCGCCAGCGCGGTGGAGGGGCTGGTCACCGCGCAGGCCTACGACCCACAAGAACCGTCAGCGCGCTACCAGGCATTCAGGCGCGCGTACCGCGAACGCTTCGCACGCGAGCCCAGCTTTGGCGCCATCGCCTCCCACGACGCGGTGACCGTGCTGGCCGACGCCATGGCCCGGGCCCGTGCCGGCCAGACGGTCAAGGAGGCCGTGCTGGCCCAGGGCCCCTACGAGGGACTGCAGGGCAGCATCCGCTTCGACCGCTTCGGCGACACAGAGCTGCGCCCGCACTTCGTGGTGGTACGCAATGGCGGCTTTGCCAGACTGCGTTAGAACCAGATGCCTTGCGCCAGTGTGGCAGCGCGCCCGGTGGAGGGCGGCGCGGTGAAGACGCTTCCCGCGCGTTGGCGTGTGTGGACCTTGCGCAGCCATCTGTCATGGCTGCTGATGGTCAGCATGGTGTTGACGTTTGCGCTGGTCGGCAGCGCCGTGTTGGCCTGGCGCATCCCCCGCATCGAGAGCGACACCCGCCATACGCTGCAGCACGAGGTGGCGGCGATGGCCGCGCGCGTCGAACTGCTGCTGCAGACGCGCCAGGCCCGGCTGACGCTGCTGGACGAGTTGCTGCGCGTCACGCCGGCCGATGAGATAACCGCGTTGCTGAACCAGGGTGTCGGCCAGGGCAGCGGGCTGCGTGCGGTCTACTGGGTCTCCGATCTGGGGCAACTGTGGGCGTTGGGCCTGCCCTATGCACAACGCGGGCGCCGGCACGACGTGCTGGCCAGCGCGCTGCACGACAGCCCGCTGTTCCAGGCGGCGCTGGCGCAGTCCGGCATCGTGTGGCAGGCCCACTACGCATCGGTGCTGACCGGCGACACCACATTGGGCTTGGCCTACCGTTCGGACCATGCCCAAGGCGGCCTGCTGATCGCCGAGATGCCGCTGGACGAACTGGTGGCCACCATCGCGGTGGCCGCGGGCGCGCGTTCGTCGTCGGTCCGGGTGTTCGACCGTGCCGGCGCGCTCGTCGCCGACGCCGGCCAGGGGCGCGAGATGCCTGGGTTCGACGGCAGCGATCTGTCGCCGCTGGCGCCGCTGCTGCGCCAGGGCGCTGCCACGCAGACCCTGCGCATGCAGGACCGCGACTTCCACATCGCCACGGTGCATTCGACAACGCTGGGCTGGCACTTCATCGGCACCGCGCCGATGGGCCTGGCCAATCCGCAGGTATGGCACCTGGTGCTGGCGGTCGCGCTCTCGTTCGCCGGCTGCCTGGTGATCGGCCTGCTGGTGGCACCGGTCTGGGCCGTCTACCTCGCGCGGCCGTTGCAGACCATCGTGGAGCGGGCCGCGCAGACGCTGCGCGGCACGGGGCAGGAGGTGGCCTGGCCGCACCTGCCGGTCACCGAGTTCGACCGCCTGGCGCGCCACCTGTCGACCATGGCCGTGGCCATGCGCGATCGCGAACTGACCTTCAAGGCCATCTTCAACGCATCGCCGCTGTCCATGGTGGTGATCGACCTGCTCGACCGCAAGAAGTTCGTGGACGTCAACGAGGCCTGGTGCCGACAGATGCAGCGTGCGCGAGGCGATGTGCTGGGGCGCTGCGCAGTCGATGTCAACCCGTTCAACGCGCAGCAGGGCGAGGACCTGGTGCAGCGGATGCCGGGCGACGTGATTGCCGGCGAGATGCATCTGCGCCGCGGCGACGGTGAGATCCTGCAGGTCCAGGCCTATGCGCGACGCGTCGCGCTGGGCAAGGAGGTGTGGCGGATCTGGGCCAGCATCGACGTCGGCCCCATGCGCCGCATCGAGCAGCAGCTGCGCGAACTGAACCACCAGCTCGAAGAGCGGGTGCGCCAGCGCACGGAGGCGCTGGAAGACATGAACGCTGCGCTGTCGACCACCGTCGGTCAACTGCGCACGGCCCAGACCGATCTGGTGCGCGCGGAAAAGATGGCCGCGCTGGGCGCGCTGGTGAGCGGCGTGGCGCAGGAGCTGCACACGCCGCTGGGCAACAGCGTCATGGCCGTCAGCGCCATCGCCGACGCCACCAGCACGTTCAAGATGGCCATGGAGCACGGCGTGCGGCGCGCCGACCTGCAGCTGCTGGTGGAGACCATGGAGCAGGGGGCCGACATCGCCCAACGCAACCTGGTGCAGGCGGCCGAGCTGGTGCAAAGCTTCAAGCAGGTGGCGGTGGACCAGACGACCTCGCAGCGGCGCAGCTTCGAGCTGGCCGATGTGGTGCGCGAGATGGTGACCAGCGTGCGCCCCGGCCTGGCGCGCACGCCCTACCGCATCGAGGTCGACGTGCCGGCCACCGGCCTGCGGCTGGACAGCTACCCCGGTGCGCTGGGCCAGGCGATCGGCAATCTGATCGACAACGCGGTGGAGCACGGCTTTGCCGGTCGCGCGCACGGCACGGTGCGGCTGGACGCCGAGCGCGCGCCGGATGGGCAGATCGTGTTGCGGGTGTCCGACGATGGCCGTGGCATCGGGCCGGCGCTGATCGACCGCCTGTTCGAGCCCTTCATGGCCCGGAGCGAGGGCCGCAGCGGTGCCGGCCTGGGCCTGCACATCGCCTACAACGCCGTCGCCAACGTGCTGGGCGGCACGCTGAGTGTGCAGAGCACGGAAGGCGTGGGCAGCTGCTTTTCGCTGCACATGCCGGCCCATGCGCCGCCGCGCAAGCCCTCTGGCTTCGGCTTTTTGAACACGCGGCAGGACGGCGCATGGGTGGCGTGAGCAAGCTGCTGACATTGCAGGGCAGCCACTGCGTGCTCGGTGGGATCTTCCACAGCGCCGCTGCACGCTGCAGCGGCTGCGTGCCATGGCCATGAAGTGGCGTCGATCGATCGACTGGCGGCTGCGCAGCCATCTGGCGGCGCTGCTGGTCGTCACCATGGTGCTGACGTTCATGCTGGTGGTGGGCGCGATGCTGGCCCTGCACCTGCCGGCCCTGGAGCGCGAGAGTTGGGAGGCGCAGCAGTTCGAAGTCGATGAGATGCAGGTGCGCACGGAACGCGTGATGCAGTCGCGCAGGGCCCGCCTGGCGCTGATGGAGGCGCTGCTGGACGAGGCCCCGCCCGAGCGCGCCGAGGAGCTGCTGGACGCCGCCGTCGGCGACGGTCGCCTGCTGCGGCTGCTCTGCCGCCTCTCGCCGGACGGCCGGGTCATGGCGGTGGGCCTGCCTGCGATGTTGCGCGGGCGGCGCCAGGACCTGCTGGGCAGCGACCTGTCGACCAACCCGCTGTTCCAGGCGGTGGGGCAGCAGGTCGGCGTCGCATGGCGTGGGCGCTACGTGTCCATCCTCAATGGCGAGACGATCGTCGGGCTGGCGCATCGCGACCACCATGGCCACGTGCTGCTGGCCGAGGTGCCGCTGGACTATCTGGTCAATGCGGTCCAGGTGGCGGCAGGCAGGCGATCTTCGTCGATCTGGGTGGTGGACCGTGCGGGCGACATCGTGGCGGGCAGCGGCCATGGCGAAGACGTCGGCCGGCTCAACATCCTCAACTGGCCGCTGATGCAGGCCCTGCTGCAGGGGCGCCCACCGGCCAGCACGGTGCGGCACGAGGGCGAGACCTTCCACGTGACGGTGTCGCACTCGCCGGCGCTGGACTGGTTCTTCATCGGCCGCTTGCCGACGGGCCTGGCCAATGACAGCGTGCGCGAACTGGTGCTGACGGTGCTGGCCGCGCTGGCCGCTTGCCTGTGCATCGGCCTGCTGATCGCGCCGCTCTGGGCCATCCGCCTGACACGCCCGCTGGAGCAGATCATCGAACACGCGGCGCGCAGCGGCACCGCGGCGCAAGACGGCTCGGCCTGGCCACGCGGCGCGGTGGTCGAGTTCAACCAGCTGTCCAGCGACCTGGAGACGCTGACCGGCGAGCTGCGCGGGCGCGAGCAGAAGCTGCAGGCGATCTTCCATGCCTCGCCAGTGCCGATGGCGGTGGCCGATGCCGGCGACGATTGCCGGCTGCTGGATGTGAACGAAGCCTGGTGCAGCGTCCTCGGCTACGCACGCGCGGAGGTGCTGATGCGCACCACGGCGGAAATCGGCCTGTGGGTCGACCCGCACGTGCGGGGGGTGCTGATGGCCAGCAGCGCCGAGCGCGGCGAGGCGTTCCATGCGCCCAGCGAGGTGTGGCTGCGCCGGCGCGATGGCTCCACGATGCTGGCACAGCTGCACACGCGGGAAGCGCAGCTGCCCAGCGCGCGCCTGCTGATCTGGGCGGTGCTGGACCTGGGCCCCATGCGCCGGATCGAGCAGGACCTGCGCGAGCTGAACCAGCAGCTGGAAGACCGGGTGAGGCTGCGCAGCGACGCACTGGCCGCCGCCAATGCCCAGCTGACGACCAGCGCCGAGCGGCTGCGCACCGCGCAGGCCGAGCTGGTGCGCACCGAGAAGCTGGCGGCCCTGGGCAACCTGGTGGCCGGCGTGGCGCACGAGCTCAACACGCCGTTGGGCAACGGCGTGATGGCGGTCAGCGCCATCGTCGAGGCGAAAGCCGCCTTCCGCGTGGCCATGCAGCGTGGCGTGCGGCGCAGCGACCTGACCGAGCTGCTGGAGACGCTGGAGGAGGGATCCGACATCGCCCAGCGCAACCTGCGGCGCGCGGCCGAACTGGTGGCCAGCTTCAAACAGGTGGCGCTGGACCAGACCAGCTCGCAGCGGCGCGCCTTCGAGCTGGCCGAGGTGGTGCACGAGATCGTGATCAGCCTGCGGCCGAGCTTCTCGCGCACGGCCTACCGCATCGAGGTCGACGTGCCGCCCACTGGTCTGAAACTGGACAGCTACCCCGGCCCGCTGGGCCAGGTCATCGCCAACCTGGTGCAGAACGCCGTGCTGCACGGCTTCGACGGGCGCGACCACGGCACGGTGCGCATCACAGCCGAGCGCGCGGCGGACGGGCGCATCGTGCTGCGCGTGGCCGATGACGGCAAGGGCATTCCAGCCGAGCTGATCGAGCGTGTGTTCGAGCCCTTCATGACGACCAAGATGGGCCGTGGCGGCTCGGGCCTGGGCCTGCACGTCAGCTACCACGCCGTGGTCAACCTGCTGGGCGGAACACTGACTGTGCAAAGCGTATGGGGCGAGGGCGCGTGCTTCGAGATGTGCCTGCCGGACAAGGCGCCGCAGCGCAGCACGCTGGACGCAGACGATGCGCTGTTCGACCCTGTGGACCGGTGACAGGACGCGGGCGTGCACCGTCGGTACGCACCGGCGCTGCACGTGATGGGGCGTGGGTGCCGCTGCCGACGGGGCTGCCGTCAGGGCTGCCGTCAGGGCTGCCGTCAGGGCTGCCGTCAGGGCGCCGTCAGGGCTGCCGGCCGGTCAGTCGCTGCGGATGACGCGCCTGGCCTTCAATCCCGCGATGTCCGCCTCGCCATAGCCCAGCGCGCGCATCAGCGCATCGCTGTGCTCGCCGGGCAGCGGCGGTTGCAGGCGGATGGGAGGGCGCTGGCCGTCCAGCGTGAACGGCAGCAGCGGCACCTTGGCCTCGCGGCCGTCGTTCATGCGGACCTGGCCGAAGCCGCCGCTGGCATTCAGGTGCGGGTCGTCGAACAAGTCCTGCGGGCGGGTGATGGGGGCGAACGGCAGCCCGTGCGTCTCGAACACGGCAGCCAGTTCGGCCGCGCTGCGCCCGGCCAGGTGCGAGCGCAGCAGCGGCATCATCCACTCGCGTGCGCGGACCCGGTCGTTGTTGGTGGCCAGGCGCGGGTCGCAGAGCATCTCCTGCAGGCCGAAGGCATTGCAGAAGATCGCCCACTGCTTGTCGCTGACGGCGGCCAGGAAGATCTGCTCGCCGTCCTTCACGGTGAACACGTCGTACACCGCCCAGGCCGAGATGCGGCTGGGCATGGGCTCGGCGGCGTGGCCGGTGGCCACGAACTGCATCATGTGCTGCGCGACCAGAAACACGTTGTTCTCGAACAGCGCGGACTGCACCTCGCAACCCTCGCCCGTGATCTCGCGCTGGCGCAGCGCGGCCATGGCACCGATGGCGCCGAACATGCCGCCCATGATGTCGTTCACGCTGGTGCCGGCGCGCAGGGGGTCGCCAGCGCGGCCGGTCATGTAGGCCAGGCCGCCCATCATCTGCACCACTTCGTCCAGCGCGGTGCGCTCTTCGTACGGGCCGGGCAGAAAACCCTTGTGGCTGACGTAGATCGCGCGCGGGTTCAGCTTCCTGATGCTGGCGTAGTCCAGGCCCAGCTTGGCCATGGTGCCGGGCTTGAAGTTCTCGCTGACGATGTCGGCCGTGGCCACCAGGCGCAGTGCGGCCTCGCGGCCTTCGGGCTGCTTCAGGTCCAGCGTGATGCTTTTCTTGTTGCGGTTGAAGGCGGGGAAGAAGCCCGCGCCCGAGCCCAGCAGGCGGCGCGTGCTGTCGCCCTCGATCGGCTCGACCTTGATGACCTCGGCGCCCAGATCGCCCAGCAGCAGGCCGCAGGTGGGGCCCATGACCATGTGGGTGAATTCGACGACCCGCACGCCCGCGTAAGGCAGGGGTGCTGGCGAGTGCGTGCCGGCGTGGGGCAGGGGAGGCTGGAGCGGTGGGGTGGTGTCAGACATGTCGTTCCTGTGCGAAGCCCTTGGGCAGGCCGGCCTCGGGCAGCATGCCGTAGACCGGCTCGCCGGGCAGGCCGGCGATCAGCGGCGCGCGCGCCGCGATCAGCTGGGCGAGGTCGATGCCGGTGTCGATGCCCATGGCCTCGAACATGAAGACCAGGTCTTCGGTGACGACGTTGCCCGAGGCACCTGGCGCATACGGGCAGCCGCCCAGGCCGCCGAGCGAGGCGTCGAAGGTGCGCACGCCTTCTTCGTACGCGGCCAGGCAGTTGGCCAGGCCCAGGCCGCGCGTGTTGTGCATGTGGGCCGCGCCGGCTTGGTCGCCCAGCTCGGCCCGCAGGCGGCGGAACAGGCGGCGCACCTGGGCCGGGTTGGCGTAGCCCACGGTGTCGGACAGGCCCGATTCGTCGGCCCCGGCGGCCACGCACTGCACGGCCAGGGCGATGACCTCGTCCTCGGGCACCAGGCCCTGCAGCGTGCAGCCGAAGGCGGTGGAGATGCCGGCCTCCAGCCTGACGTGGGGCGCCATGGCGTGGCGCAGGTCGGAGATGGCGCGCACCTCGTCCACCATCTCCTCGCGCGTCTTGCGCACGTTGGCCAGCGAGTGCGCGGCGCTGGCCGAGACCGGCATGGTCAGCTTGTGCACACCGGCCCGCAGCGCGGCCTCGGCCCCACGGCGGTTGGGCACCAGGGCCATGACGGTGAGGCCGGGCAGCTGGATGGCGTGGCGCACGACTTCGGCCGCATCGGCCATCTGCGGCAGCAGGCGCGCCGGCACGAAGGAGGCGACCTCGATCTCGCGCACGCCTGCGGCATGGAGCGCGTCGATCCAGCGCAGCTTGTCGGCCGTGGGCATGGTGGCCCGGACAGACTGCAGGCCGTCGCGCGGGCCGACTTCGCTGATCAGCACGTGGGGGGGTGGACGGGCGGCGGGCATCGGCGAGTGCCTTAATGTTCTGTAAGATAGAACTATGGTTCGTTGAACAGAATTATTTGCGATGCACGCTGCTGCGTCAAGGAAAGCCATGCCATGCCCAGGAAGTCTCTGACCGCCTCCGTTGCCGACGCCAATGCCGCGCCCGGTGGCGCAGCCGCCGTCGACCGCGCGCTCAGCCTGCTGGGGGTCTTCGTCAACGGCGATCGGACGTTGTCACTGGCCGAGCTGGCCGAGCGCACGCAGCTGTACAAGAGCACGGCCCTGCGGCTGCTGGCCTCGCTGGAGCATGCCGGCCTGCTGCACCGCTACGAGGACGGCCGCTACGGCCTGGGGCCGGAGATCGCGCGGCTGCATGGCATCTACGCGGCGTCGTTCTCGCTGGAATCGGTGGTCATGCCGGTGCTGCGCGCGCTGGCGGCGCGCACGCGTGAAAGCGCGGCCTACCACGTGCGCCAGGCGCAGGGCGGGCAGTGGGTGCGGCTGTGCATGTACCGCGTGGATTCGCCCCAGGTGCTGCGCGACCACGTGCGGGCCGGCGATGTGCTGCCGATGGACCGTGGCGCTGGCGCCCGCGTGCTGATCGCCTTCGGCCCGCCGGGGCGCGATGTGATCGCCAGGGCTGATCGCAAGCTCTACGAGACGATCCGCGCACAAGGGTACTGCGCGCTCGTGGGCGACCGCATGCCGGACCTGGCCGGCGTCTCTGCGCCGGTGTTCCGCGCCGACGGCACGCTGGCCGGCGCCGTCACGCTGACCATGCCCAGCCACCGCTACGACGCGGCGCACGTCGCGCAGGTGGTGCAGGCGGCGCAGCGGCTGGGTGGGCTCCTGTGAGGAGGCGCCTGGGGGCTTGCGCCAGAGCAGCGCGGTCGCCGGTGCTTCTGCCTTGGTTCCCCGCTCCTCCTACGGACGGCGGGGCCCCCAGCTGACGCGCTCGGGCAAGCCCGCCCCCAAGACTGAGGCTCTCATTCACGCAGGAGCAGTTGCGCCTGAACGCTTGTACGGAGAAGCACATGACACACAGCAGTACACGGGCCGGATCAAGGCCATCGATCACGGTGGGGTGGCTTGCAGCCGCTCTTGCAGCGGGTTCCCTGGCGGGGCTTCCTGCCGTTGCGCAGCAGTCCGGCTCGCCTCCCAAGCCGGTGGTGGGCGAGGGTCAGGGCCCACGCCAGGACGGCACGACGCGATCCGGCGCGCCTGCGCCGATGAAGTCGGCCTCGGCGGCGCAGGCCACGCCGCCGTCACAGCGCGCCGAGCAGACGGCGCCGGGCAACAACAAGGGGTCGAGCACGCCGCGGCCCAGCGATTCCGGCAGCATTCTGGGCACGCCGAAGTAGCGAACGGGTGTGGAGCTGACGCGGCCGGCACGGCGCCGGTCGTGGCCCGGGCTGCCTGACGACGGCGCAGCGGCCGCAGCCGTCAGCGCGGCGACGTGGCACTCGCTCGGCGTGCGGTCACGTGCTCCTTGCCGAGGCGGCCGCTTGCGGCCGTTGGCGGCCCGGCAAGCCTTGTGGGACCTGCCCGCTGGCCTGTTTCAGCGCCACCGGCCGACACGCCTTGGTGCACCGGGCCGAGCCAGCGCAGCGCCAGCGCCACGGCGGTGAGCAGGTAGCCCAGCGCGCCCAGCACCCACATCAACAGGCCCGCCAGTTGCTGGTCTTGCAGCGGCTCCATCCCCCAGGCGCGCGCCCCGGCCGCCTGCAGCGGGTACAGCGGCTGGCTGGCGAAGGTCAGCAGTGCGCCCAGCAGGCCGGTGTGGGCCATGGTGGCCAGCAGCGCACCCCATGCCGCGCCGCGCTGCGCAGCCGGCGCCAGCAGCACGGCGCGCCAGAACCACCAGGCCGAGCCCATCAGCAGCGCGATGGCCAGCAGGTGCAGCCACGCCGATTGCAGCGCTGCCGCATACACCGGCGGGGCGTGCCACAGCCACAGCAGCACGCCGTGCACCAGGGCGGCAGGGCCGGGCCTGGGCATGCGCTCGCGTGCGGGCGTGCCCAACGCCAGCAGCGCCACGCCGGCCAGCAGCAGCATCAGCTGCGCCATGTGGGCTGCCGCCAGGGTGGCCGCCAGGCGGCACAGCGGTGAGACCAGCGCCAGGGCCAGCAGGCCCCAGCCGGCCAGCGGCACCGGCCGGCGCCGGTGGACGAGCAGCCAGGCCAGCAGCGCCAGCAGGGGCAGCGCTGTGGCGGGCGCAAGGCTGAAGGCCAGCCACCAATCCTGCGGCAGCGCCGGCCGGCTGCCGGCCAGGCACAGCGCGATCAAGTCCTGAAACATGTCGTCTCCTTCGAAGCCACCACCTGGCCGGCGCAGGGCGGAAGCGCCAGGAGCGGCCAGCCGGTCCAGACCGTGGCGCCCAGCGCCACCGTCGTGAGCACGCGGGCCATCCAGCGCTGCATTGCGTCCTGCGGCCAGCGGCCCAGCCACTTCCACAGCGCCGCCAGGGCCAGCAGGTGCGCCACCCAGGCTGCCACCAGGGCCAGCGTCAACAGGTTGACACCGGCCAGCTGGCGCGTGTGCCAGCCCGCTTCGCATCCCAGTGACAGACCGGCGTAGGACACCACGAAACTGCTGGCCCACAGCAGCAGGCCGCCAGTGGCGCCGAACAGCCAGCGCGCGGGATGCGAGGGGTGGTGTTCCATGGTCAGTGCGCCCAGGCCGGCAGGTGCATCGCCGCCAGCAGCACGACGCCGGTGACTGCCGTGTAGTCCCACCACAGCCGCGCGTTCTGCAATTCCACGCAGCGCAGCGGCGAGAGAAAGCCGGCGCGTCCACGCGCCAGCGCGTAGGCGGCGAAGACCGCGCCCAGGGCCGCGTGCACGACCGCGTAGGCCAGGCAGAAGCCGAGCATGGCGCCGTAGGCGTGTTCGCGCGGCGACGGCATGCCGGGCAGCACGCCAGCGGGCAGCAACGCCGTGGCGGCCAGCGACGCGAGCAGCGCGGCCAGGAGGGCGCGCTGCCGGCCGGTGGCGTCGCCTCTCGCATTGGCGCGCACCGCATGGCGCATGGCGGCGCAGGCCAGGCCCAGGGCAAGCGCAGCGGCCAGCGGCAGCGCCAGTTGCGGTGGCAGCCAGTTCGGTGGTGGCCAGCCCGGCGCCACGGTGGCCAGGTAGGCATGGCCGAACAGCAGCGAGACGAAGAAGCTGCCGTTGGCCACCAGCGTCCACAGCAGGCCGGCGCGGCCGGGCGCGCGCTCCACCACGTCGTGCACAGGCAGCCGCAGGCCGTGGCCGGCATCGACCGGTGCCGGGTCGTGCCGCAGCCCGATGGACCAGGCCCAGCGCCAGAACAGCGCCAGCGCCAGCAGTGCGGCCGGCGGCGCCAGCCAGTAGGTCTTGGTCAACAGGCCCATGAAGACGGTGCCCACGGCCAGCGCGGCGACCAGTGGCAGCCAGCTCGGTCGCGGCAGGCGCACGACGTGGGTGGGCTCGCCAGTAATCGGATCGCAGCCCAGGGTGTGTTGCTCGTCGTCGTGCGCGTGCGCCAGCAGGCCGGCGCCGGCGGCCGCGCGTGCGCCCAGATCGGGCTCGGCCCACAGCGGCTCGTCGCCTGCCACGCGCGGCTGGCTGGCAAAGTTGTAGAAGGGGGGCGGCGTCGGCATGGCCCATTCCAGCGTGGGGGCGCCCCAGGGGTTCTGCGGCGCACGCCGGCCCAGGTAGGCACTCACGACGAGGTCGATCAACAGCAGGAAGAAGCCGATCGCCATCACGAAGCTGCCCATCGAGGACACCAGGTTCGGCAGGTCCCAGCCCAGCCCGGTCACGTAGCCGCCCACGCGGCGCGGCATGCCCAGCAAGCCGGTGAGGTGCATCACGAAAAACGTGGTGTTGAAGCCCACGAACACCAGCCAGAACGCCCAGGCCCCCAGGCGCGGCAGCGTCTGCCGCCCGAACAGGTGCGGGAACCAGTAGTACACGCCGGCCAGGAACGGGAACAGGAAGCCGCCGACCAGCACGTAGTGCAGGTGGGCGACCACGAAATGCGTGTCGTGCGCCTGCCAGTTGAACGGCACCAGTGCCAGCATCACGCCCGTGAGGCCACCGCAGACGAACACCACCAGGAAGCCCAGCAGCCACAGCATCGGCAGGGCGAGCTTGGGTTTGCCGTGCCACAGCGTGGCGATCCAGGCGAACAGCTGCACGGCAGTGGGGATCGCCACCAGCATGCTGGCCGCCGAGAAGAACACCAGCGCCAGATGCGGAATGCCCACCGTGAACATGTGGTGCACCCACAGGCCGAAGCTGATGAAGGCCATCGCCACCACGCTGGCCAGCACCCACGAGCGGCCCACCAGCGGGCGCTGCGCGAAGGTGGGCACCAGCGTGGAGACGATGCCCGCTGCGGGCAGGAAGATGATGTAGACCTCGGGGTGGCCGAACAGCCAGAACAGGTGCTGCCACAGGAGCGGGTCGCCCCCGCGCGCGGCCTCGAAGAACGGCCAGCCGGCGGCGCGTTCCAGCTCCAGGATCAGACTGCCCAGGATCAGCGGCGGAAAGCCCACCAGCATCATGCCGGCCGTGACCAGCATGTACCAGGCGAACAGGGGCATCTGCACGAGCCGCATGCCGGGCGCGCGCATGGTCAGGATGGTGACGATGATCTCCACCGCCGCCGCCACCGCCGAGATCTCCACGAAGGTGATGCCCAGCAGCCACACGTCGGCGTTGACGCCGGGCGTGTGCGTGGCGCTGGACAGTGGCGTGTACATGAACCAGCCGCCGTCCGGTGCCAACCCGGCCGCCAGCGCGCCCAGCAGGATCAGCCCGCCCAGCAGATAGCACCAGTAGCCGAACGCCCCCAGCCGTGGGTAGGCCAGATCGCGCGCGCCCAGCATCTTGGGCAGCAGGTAGATCGCGAAGCCCTCGATCAGCGGGATCGCGAACAGGAACATCATGATGGTCCCGTGCATCGTGAAGACCTGGGCGTACAGCGCGTCGTCGAGGAAGGCCGACTGCGGCGTTGCCAGCTGGGCGCGGATCAGCATCGCCAGCATGCCGCCGACGAAGAAGAAGGCCAGGGCGGTGGCGATGAAGCGCCGCCCCACGATGTTGTGGTTGACGGCCGACAGCGAGCGCCAGCCGCGCGGGTTGGCCCAGACCCGCTGCAGCCGGCGGTGCAGGGCCACGGGGTGCGTCATGGCTGACCCCCTGCCAGGCGGCGCGCCAACGCATCGGGCGCGTGCGCATGCACCTCCATCGGCATGCGCGCGTGGCCGGTGCCACAGTACTCGGCGCAGACGCCGCGGTAGACGCCCGGCGCGTCGGCCTGCAGCCGCACGACGTTGGTACGCCCCGGGATCGTGTCCATCTTTCCGCCCAGGCGCGGCACCCAGAAGCCATGGATCACGTCGGCCGTGCGCAGGCGCACATCCACCGGTTGGCCGACCGGGATGTCGATGCGGTTGGGCTGCACCGGCGCGCTGGGGTGCGCCGGATAGCCCACGTCCCATTGCCATTGGCGCGCGGTCACGTCCACCGTGAACACCGGCGTCGCGCGGGGCAGCGGCAGCAGCGCGTGGCCTGCACGCAGCCCCCACACCAGCAGCGCACAGATCGCCACGCCCGGCAGCACCAGCCCGCCAGCGACCAGCCAGGCCTGCTCGGCGCGCTGCGAGACCTGGGGGCCGCGCCGGCGCCGCAGCACCGCCACCAGGCCCAGCGCCGTCATGCCCCCTGTGAGCGCCATGCCGGCCCAGAACATCACCCACCACACTTGTGTGATGGGCGCGGCACCGGGGCCGGCCGGATCGAGCGCCGAGAGCGGGCCGGCGGTGTTGCAGCCGGCCAGCGCGGCGATGGCGCACAGGCCGACGGCATGCGCACCGGCAGCGCGCCACCGGCGGCGGCCACTACAGTTGCGCTTCGCATGAAGCACTACGCCGACCCCATCCCCCACGGCGCGGCAACCCGCGTGCATTTTTTCGGTCACCCCGCGCACGCGATGCTGGTGCCCTTTCCGATCGCCTTCCTGGTCAGCGTGCTGGCCAGCGACATCGCGTGGTGGTACTTCAGCGACCCGTTCTGGGCACGCATGTCGCTGTGGCTGGCCGGTGGCGGCGCGTTGAGCGGCATCGGGGCGGGCGCGGTGGGCGCCATGGAGCTGCTGACGGTGCGCGACATCCGCCGCCGCGCCGCGGCCTGGAGCCACTTCGTCGTCGCCGTGATGCTGCTGTCGGTCGGCGTGGCCAACTGGGGTCTGCGGTTGTCGGACGCGCAGGCGCACATCGTGCCCATGGGCATGTACCTGTCCGGCCTGGGCTTCTTGCTGGTGGGCGTGGCCGGCTGGCTGGGCGCAACGCTGGTGTTCGAGCATCGGGTGGGGGTTATGGACGAAGACGAAGAGGGCTGAGGCGGGCTCAGGACAGCACCCACTGCGGCTGTGCCAACACCAGCCACAGCACCCCAAGGATCAAGGCGCAGGGCAGTGCCGCCAGTGCCAGCAGCACGCCCGGCGCCCAGCTCTGCGGCCGCTCGCGCAGCACCAACACCAGCTTGCCGCAGCTGGCATGGAACAGCACCATGGCCGCCACCAGCGTCAGCTTGGCGAAGAACCACGGTTCGTAGACCTGCATCACATGGACCATGGCCGTGCCCGACACCACTGCCACCACGGCGGCCGGCGAAGCCACGGCGATGTAGACGAATCGCGCGCCAGCCCGCACCCGTCGGCGGGTCACTCTGCCTTCGGTCACGGGCATCAACGCCAGCAAGGACGGCAGAGCGATCAAGCAGGCGCACCAGATCAGCAGCGCAGACAAGTGCACGAACTTGATCCATGGCGTCCATGCGGCGAGCATGTGCATGCGAAGGGGGCCGACAGCGGCGCGAAATGGGCAGTGTTGCCGCGCCGTTCCTGGGCGTCCAGCAGCCCGCGCGCCGATGAGGGGTCGGATGCGGCCTACACCCCTGTGCGCGGATCGGCTGTAGTGACGTGCGGGGCCTCAAGCCGCCGCGTGGGCGGGCGCAAACCGCAGCGTGAAGCACGCCCCACCCAGGCGCGTCGATGTACCCGCCTGCAGCGTGGCACCGTGCCGGTCTGCGATCGTGCGGGCGATCGCCAGGCCCAGGCCGCTGCCGCCGCTGGGCGCGTCGGCGCTGCGGTAGAAGCGCTCGAACACGCGCTCGCGCTCCTCGGGCGCGATGCCGGGGCCGCTGTCGTGCACGGCGATGCAACCGGGTGCCACGACCACATCGACCCGGCCCTGCGCCGGGCTGTGCTTGAGCGCGTTGTCCAGCAGGTTGCGCAGCAGGATCTGCAGCGCCTCGGCGTCGCCAGGCACCGGCTGCAGCAGCTCTTCGTTGCCTTGCACGTCCAGACCCAGGTCGACGCCCAATGCACTGGCCTGTGGCAGTGCATCGGTGACGGCCTGGCGGGCCAGCGGGGCCAGCGCCAGTGGCGGCAGTGCTGCCGTGCTGGCGGGTGTCTCGGCCTGCTGGCGGGCCAGCACCAGCAGCTGCTGCATGAGCCGGATCGCGCGGTCGATGCCTTGCTGCAACCGGGCCACTGCCACGCCACGCGCGGCCTCGTCGGCGCCGGCACGCTCCAGCGCCTGCACCTGCAGCTTGAGGGCTGTCAGCGGCGAGCGCAGTTCGTGCGCGGCGTTGGCGACGAATGATTTCTGCGCCGCGAAGGCCTGGTTCAGCCGGCCGAACAACAGGTTGATCTCGTCCACCAGCGGCTGCACCTCCTGCGGCAGGCGGTCGCCGACCAGCGGGGCCAGGTCGTCGGCGGCGCGCTGCGCCACCTCGGCGCGCGTGCGCTCCAGCGGCGCCAGAGAGCGGCTGATGCCCCACCAGGCCAAGAGCATCAGCAGCGGCGCCATCAGCGCCATGGGTAGCATGGCGCGCAGCGCCAGCGCACGGGCGCGTGCCTGGCGCGCGTCCAGGTTCTGCGCGATCTGGATGGTCTGGAACGGCGTCTGCAGCGCATAGACGCGGTAGTGCACGCCGCGGAGCCGCGCGTCGGAGAAGCCCAGCACCGCGCGCGGCGGCAGCGGCACGGGGGCCGAGCGGAACAGCTGCACGCCGTCCGGTCCCCAGATCTGGATCTGGTATTCCTCGCTGCCGTCGGCCTCCAGCGTGGGCGGTGCCAGCGGCAGGCCGCCACGTAGCGCATGGGCCATCTGCTGGAGGTGGTAGTCGAACATTTCGTCAGCCTGGCGGATGGCGCTGCGCCAGGCGGTGACGGCCTGCACGGCGGCGGCCAGCACGATCGCCGTCATCATGAAGCCCAGCAGCCGGCGCCTGAGCGAATGGGGCCGGTCAGCGCGCATCGGTCGGGTGCGGGATCAGGTACCCCAGGCCGCGCACGTTCTGGATCAGGCCGGCGCCCAGCTTCTTGCGCAGGCCGTGGATGTAGACCTCGACCGCGTTGCTGCTGATGTCGTCCTTCCAGCTGTAGAGCTTCTCTTCGAGTTGCGTGCGCGAGAACACGGCGCCGGGGCGGCTCATCAAGGCCTCCAGCACTGCCCATTCGCGGGCCGACAACGCCACCGGCTGGCCGTCGCGCGTGGCCTCGTGCGTGACCGGGTTCAGCGCCAGGCCCTGGTAGCGCACGACCGGGTCGGCGCGGCCGGTGCTGCGCCGGATCAGCGCGCGCACGCGGGCCAGCAGTTCGTCCAGCTCGTAGGGCTTGAGCACGTAGTCGTCGGCGCCAGCGTCCAGCCCGGCCACGCGCTGCTCCAGCGCGTCGCGCGCGGTGACGATCAGGACCGGCACCGCGTCGCCCCGCGCGCGCAGGGTGCGCAGCACCTCCAGGCCGTCGCGCCGGGGCAGGCCGAGGTCCAGCAGCACCAGGTCATAGCGCTCGCTGCGCAGCGCCTGGTCGGCCATGTCGCCGTCCCGCACCCAGTCGACGGCGTAGCGCTCGGCGCGCAGCAGGTCCAGCACGGTCTCGCCGATCATGGTGTCGTCTTCGACCAGCAGAATGCGCATGGGATGCCTTTCGGGAGCGCGATTATCCCGAGGGTGACGGCGCCAGGCTGAAGCCAGGCTTAAGGCCGGCGCAACGTCAGCGCAACGTCGTCGGCCAGGGTTCGCGGATGCGCAGGCGCGAAGACTCGGTGGCCGCGCGGATGATGTCCCGGATGCGCTGCACCGGCGCGTCCACCAGGCGGCACAGCAGCCAGGCCACGGCCACCGCCGCCAGCACGCGCAGGCTGACGGCAACCAGGCCCTGCGGCGCGCCGAACAGCGCGTTCAGGTACTCGAAGGTGACCCAGTGCGAGATGTACAGCGGGTAAGACATGTCGCCGATGGCGCGATCGAGGCGGCTTGACCGGGTATGGGCGAAGACGAACGGCAGGCAGACCAGGAACACCAGGTAGAACGCCGATGCCTTCTTCAGCCCGTCGTTGTAGCCCGGCAGGGTGCCCCAGACCACGATCAACCCGATGACCAGCCAGGTCGCATACGGGCACAGAGGCTTGAAGTTCGCGCCCAGCCTGCCGCGCACCCAGGGCGTGGCACGCCAGGCCAGGCCACCGGCGAGGAAGGCGGCGAGCTCCGTCGGGAAGAAGCGATAGCTCCACGGGTCGTGCGCCAGGCCGGATTGCACCAGGACGACGCGCAGGACCAGGCTGGCGCCCATGAGCGCCAGCAGCGTTCGCGTGCGCAGCCTGAAGAGAAAGGGCGCCAGCATGTAGAAGGTGAGCGCGGTCCCGAGCGACCAGCCGGGCGGGCTCATCAGGAACGGATACAGCATGGGCGTGGACGTTCGGAAATCGGTGAAGAACGCCAGTGCGCCGTCGCGCACGCCCGCGAACATCACCCAGTCCTGGCCGAAGATCATGACGTTGGAGAACGTCAGCAGCGTTTGCGCGCCGCCGGGCAGCGCCTCGAAGGCCGCGGAAAAGCCGGGCTGCGTCCACCCCTTGCCGACGAGGGCCAGCACAGCGACGACTCCATAGACGGGGTACAGGCGCAGCGCGCGGTTGATCCAGAACATCAGGTCTGCATCGCGGTATGCAGTGCCCAGCGTCATCGCAATGTAGAAGCCCGAGATCATGAAGAAGGTCTGCACGGCGGCCACGCCGCCCGTGCCTTGCCAGATGGCTGGCGAGCCGGTGTGGCCGAACACCACGACCAGCGCCAGAAGAATCCTGATCACGCCCATTAAATTCTGTTGTCCGTGTACAGGCGAAGTTATGCCGAATTTGGACTTCGCTTGTGTTCTGTACTGTACGCGAGACATATGTCACAGAACTGATCGAAACGATTGTTTACCAGAAGTGCGCAAATGTCGGCTTCGGTGGTGGGGCGCGACCCGGAGCGTGGCCTAATTGCGCTTTACCGCGCGCGACGGCCGGCCGACATCGGCGCTGGCCCACTGGCAGGCGGCAACTACGAGGAGCAGCGACATGGGTGCGCAGTGGAAAGCAAAGGGCAAGGAACTGGCCGCGAATGCCAAGGGGCGGTTGTTCAGCAAACTGGCCAAAGACATCATGCTGGCCGCGCGCAGTGGCGCTGACCCGGCCGGCAACGCCAAGCTGCGGCTGGTGGTCGATCAGGCGCGCAAGGTGTCCATGCCCAAGGACACGCTGGACCGCGCCATCAAGAAGGGCGCGGGCCTGACTGGCGAGGCCGTGCACTTCGAGCATGTGATTTACGAAGGCTTTGCGCCGCACCGCGTGCCGGTGATGGTCGAATGCCTGACCGACAACGTGAACCGCACCGCGCCGGAGATGCGCGTGCTGTTCCGCAAGGGGCACCTGGGCACTTCGGGCTCGGTGGCGTGGGACTTCGACCATCTCGGCATGGTGGAGGCCGAGCCCGCCGCTGCGGGCGCGGACCCGGAGTTGGCCGCCATTGAGGCCGGTGCGCAGGACTTCGAGCCCGGCCATGAGGAGGGCAGCACCTTGTTCCTGACCGACCCGCATGACCTCGATCTGGTCAGCCGCGCGCTGCCGGCGCACGGCTTCACCGTGCTGTCGGCCAAGCTGGGCTACAAGGCCAAGAACCCGATTGCGGCGACGAGCCTGTCAGCGGCCGAGCTGGAAGAGGTGGAGGCTTTTCTGGCTGCCATCGACGCCAACGACGACGTGCAGAACCTGTTCGTGGGGCTGGCGGCCTGACCTTTCGGCGCGACAACCTGAGCCCCCGGCCTGCAGCCTTCCGGCCCACAGGACGAGAGCCCGCAGACGGTCAGGTGCGGTTCAAGTCAGCGCTGTGCGGCGCGCGCGCACGGCATCGGCCAGCTGGCGCAACACCGGCTCGGTCTGCACCCAGCCGATGCAGGCATCGGTGACCGACACGCCGTAGCGCAGCGGCACGCCGGGCTGCAGGTCCTGCCGGCCTTCTTCGAGGTGGCTCTCGATCATGATGCCGGTGATGCGCCCGTCGCCACCCGCGATACGGCGCGCCACGTCTTCGGCCACCACGATCTGGCGTGCGTGCTGCTTGGACGAATTGGCGTGCGAGCAGTCCACCATCAACTGTTCGCGCAGGCCGGCTTTCTTGAGCACGGCGCAGGCGGCGTCCACATGCTCGGCGTCGTAGTTCGGGCCCTTGCTGCCGCCGCGCAGGATGGCGTGGCAATCGGGGTTGCCGCGCGTCTCGAAGATGGCGGCCTGGCCCATCTTGGTCATGCCCATGAACGCGTGCGGCGCGCGCGCGGCCAGCATCGCGTCGGAGGCGATCTGCACGCCACCATCGGTGCCGTTCTTGAAGCCCATCGGACAGCTGGAGCCGGATGCCAGTTGCCGGTGGCTCTGGCTTTCGGTGGTGCGCGCGCCGATGGCGCCCCATGCGATGAGGTCGGCGATGTACTGCGGGCTCAGAAGGTCCAGGAATTCATTGCCGGTCGGCAGGCCCAGCGCGCCGACGTCGAGCAACAGCTCGCGCGCCTTGCGCAGGCCTTCGTTGATGCGAAAGCTACCGTCCAGCCGCGGGTCGTTGATGTAGCCCTTCCACCCGACCGTGGTGCGCGGCTTTTCGAAGTAGACGCGCATCACCAGCAGCAGCTCTTTCTCGACCTTGGGCTGCAGGGCCTTCAGGTGCTGGGCATAGGCCATGGCCTGGCCGTGGTCGTGGATGGAGCAGGGGCCGGTGACGACAATGAGCCGGTCGTCACGGCCGTGCAGGATGTCGGCGATCTGCAGCCGGCTGCGTTCGACGAGGCTTTGCACAGCGGGCGGCACCGGCAGCTCGTCGAGCAGCAGCGCCGGCGAGATGAGCGGGCGCACGGCCGAGATGCGTACATCGTCGATGCGCGTGGTGTCCTGCGTACTGTCGCGCACGCCAGCTTCCTGGTCGTGCGTGGGATCGTCGATACGCGTCATGGTGGGGGCCTGGTGGCTAAAGGGGTGTGCGTTGTACCCCTGGCGCCTGCGCCACGCAAGGCGCGCCGCCGCCGATCTGACGGCCGCGCCGCCAGCGGGGGTGAACGGTCAGCCCAGCCGCGTGCGGTGCCGCGCGATCTGCGCCTTCACCTGCGAGGGTGCGGTGCCGCCCAGCGTGTTGCGCGCCTCCAGCGAGCCGCGCAGGCTCATGACGTCGAACACGTCTTTCTCGATCGAGGCATGGAAGCCCTGCAGCACGGCCAGCGGCAGCTCGGACAGATCGCACGCGTGCGACTGTGCGGCCTTGACGGCGTGGGCCACGGTCTCGTGCGCATCGCGAAACGGCAGGCCCTTCTTGACCAGGTAGTCGGCCAGGTCGGTCGCCGTGGCGTAGCCGCGCGCGGCGGCCTGCTCCATGGCGGCCGGCACGACGGTGATGCCGCCCACCATCTCGGCGAAGATGCGCAAGGTGTCCTTCAAGGTGTCGACCGTGTCGAACAGGGGCTCCTTGTCTTCCTGGTTGTCCTTGTTGTAGGCCAGGGGCTGGCCCTTCATCAGCGTGATGAGGCCCATCAGGTGGCCGACCACGCGGCCGGTCTTGCCGCGTGCCAGTTCGGGCACGTCGGGGTTCTTCTTCTGCGGCATGATCGACGAGCCGGTCGTGAAGCGGTCGGCGATCTGGATGAAGCCGAAGTTCTGGCTCATCCACAGGATCAGCTCTTCGCTGAAGCGGCTGATGTGCACCATGGCCAGGCTGGCGGCGGCGGTGAATTCGATGGCGAAGTCGCGGTCGCTCACCGCGTCCAGGCTGTTCTGGCAGACCGCAGGCGCGCCGTCAGCGTCCAACATGCCCAGTGTGCGCGCCACGCGTTCGCGGTCCAGGGGGTAGCTGGTGCCGGCCAGTGCGGCGGCGCCCAGCGGCAGGCGGTTCACGCGGCGGCGCACGTCGGCCATGCGCTCGCTGTCGCGCGCGAACATCTCCACGTAGGCCAGCATGTGGTGGCCAAAGCTCACCGGCTGGGCCACCTGCAGATGTGTGAACCCGGGCAGGATGACGTCGACGTTCTGCTCGGCGATATCGACCAGAGCCTTTTGCAGATCGGTCAGTAGGCTGTCGATCAGATCGATCTCGCCACGCAGCCACAGGCGCACGTCGGTGGCGACCTGGTCGTTGCGGCTGCGGCCGGTGTGCAGGCGCTTGCCGGCATCGCCCACCAACTGCGTGAGGCGCGCCTCGATGTTCAGGTGCACGTCTTCCAGGTCGAGCTTCCACTCGAACTGGCCGGCCTCGATCTCATCCGTGATTTGCGCCATGCCCTTCTGGATGGAGGCAAGGTCTTCTGCCGAGATGACGTGCTGCGCTGCCAGCATGTCGGCATGGGCCAGGCTGCCGGCGATGTCGGCCTGCCACAGGCGCTTGTCGAAGAACACGCTGGAGGTGTAGCGCTTGACCAGGTCGCTCATGGGCTCGGAGAACAGCGCCGACCAGGCCTGGGATTTCTTGTCGAATTGGTTGTGGGACATGCGGGGCAGCCTGTGGCAGAGGATCGAAGGGGGAGCGTGCGGCGGTGAAGCGGCGGCGCGCGTGTGGCGCTGCACCATAATCAAAAACCGCCTGCAGCACGCGCATGAAGGACTCGCAAATTTTATCGGCCTTCCAGGAGCTGGCCGGCCCCGACGCCCGGGGCCGTTCGCCGTCCGTACTCGTCTTCGACGCCTGCCAGCCAGGGGTGGTGCTGCGCGCGGTGCTTTTTGTCGAGGCGGTGATGGCGGTCGGTGCCATGTTCGGCGCCGCCGATCCCATGCAGTGGCTCGAACGCACCGCCCTGATGACCGGTGGCGCGCTGCCTGCCACCTTGCTGTGGCTGGTGGCGGCCTGCAGCTTCAAACGCCATCTGGGGCGGCTGGGCCGTCGGGCGCACTACCCCGTCGGCGTGGTGCTGGGGGCGATGGCCGGCCTGGTGGCCTGCGCCGTGCTGACCGTGAGCAGCGCGGCGGCCGATCCACCGTGGCTCGCCAGCACCGTGACGGGCGTGCTGCTGTCCGTGTTGCTGGTGGCGGGACTGGTGTTGCGGGCGCGTTCGCGCACACCCGCAGCCACGGCGGCGCGGCTGTCTGAATTGCAGGCACGCATCCGGCCGCACTTCCTGTTCAACACGCTGAACAGCGCGATTGCGCTGGTGCGGGCCGAGCCGGCCAAAGCCGAGGCGATGCTGGAGGATCTGTCCGACCTGTTCCGCAAGGCGCTCGTGGACCAGGGCGAGTCGGTGTCGCTGGAGCAGGAGATTGCGTTGGCGCAGCGCTACCTGGCGATCGAGCAGGTGCGCTTTGGCGACCGGCTGCGCGTGCAGTGGTCACTGGACCCGGCCGCCGGCCGCGCCCGCCTGCCGCCGCTGCTGCTGCAGCCGTTGGTGGAGAACGCGGTGCGCCACGGCGTGGAGCCCAGCGACACCGGTGCCGATCTGCGCATCTCCAGCGAGCGCCGTGCCGGCACGGTGGTGATCAAGGTCATCAACACGGTGCCGGCCGGCCAGGGGGTGCGCGGGCACGGGCTGGCGCTGGAAAACGTGCGCGACCGCCTGCGGCTGCTGCACGATATGCAGGGCCAGTTCCACGCGGCGCTGCGGGGTGGCGTGTTCCAGGTGCGGGTCGAGGTGCCGAATTGAACAAAGAGGGTGTCGCATGGCATTGAAGGTCCTGATCGTCGATGACGAGCCCCTGGCGCGGCTGCGCCTGCGCACGCTGCTGGGCGACTGCAACGCCCCGGCGGCGATGGTCTGTGGCGAGGCCGGCAACGCGGCCGAGGCCATGGCGCTGCTGCAGCGCGAGACCTTCGACCTGGCGCTGCTGGACATCCACATGCCCGGCACCGACGGGCTGGTGCTGGCCAACAACCTGCGCTCGCTGCCGAACCCGCCGGTGGTGGTGTTCGTGACGGCGTTTTCGCAGCACGCGGTGCAGGCCTTCGAGGTCGAGGCGGCCGACTACCTGACCAAGCCGGTGCGGCTGCAGCGCCTGCAGCACGCGCTGCAGAAGGTCGAGCGGCTGCGCGGGCTGGGCGGCGCGCCGACGCAGCCCGACCTGGACGAGGCCATCCTGATCCAGGACCGTGGGCGCACCGAGCGCGTGCCGCTGTCGCAGGTGCTCTACCTGAAGGCCGAGCTGAAGTACGTGACCGTGCGCACGCTGGCGCGCAGCTACATCCTGGACGGCTCGTTGAGCGAGCTGGAGGCACGTCATCCGACGCACTTCGTGCGCATCCACCGCAATGCACTGGTGGCCCGGCGCGCACTGCGGGCGCTGGAGAAGCACTACGACCCGGAGGAGGGCGAAGGCTGGGCCGTGCGCCTGCATGGGCTGGACGAGCCGCTGGCGGTCTCGCGCCGTCAGCTGGCGGCGGTGCGCGAGGTGCTGTCGGGCTGAGAGTTGGCAGGCAGGCACCGTGTCCTGCCCACGCGACCCCGCGCTGCGGCTCAGCCGCCTTCCATCCCTTCGACCAGAAAGCGCACGCGGCGCACACCCTGCCATTCGTCGGTCTCCAGCCGGAACGCCAGCACGGCGCGGTTGGGCAACATCTCGTTGCGGCCGAACCAGATGCCGTCGACCGGCTGGCCCTGGTGCTTGAGCTTGAGCGCCATATGTTTCTCGCCGACCAGGCGCTGCGACAGCACTTCGACTTCTTCGCTGAAGGTCGGCGCGGCAAAGCCTTGGCCCCAGACCTCGCGGTGCAGGGTGTCGACCATGTCGGCGCGGCGGTACTCGGGGGCCAGCGGGCCGTCGGTGTCGAGCCGGCGCGTCAGCGCGGCTTCGTCCAGCCATTCGCGAGCGATGTCGCGCAGGCCCTGGTCGAACTGCGGCCAGCCGTCGGCGGCGATGGTGCAGCCGGCCGCCATGGCGTGGCCGCCGAAGCGCAGCAGCACGCCGGGGTGGCGCTTGGCCAGCAGATCCAGCGCGTCGCGCAGATGGAAGCCGGGAATGGAGCGGCCTGAGCCTTTGAGCTCGCCCTCGTGCCCCGGCGCACGCGAGGCGGCGAAGACGAACGACGGGCGGTGCAGCCGGTCTTTGAGGCGGGAGGCGACGATGCCCACCACGCCCTCGTGGAACTCGGCGTCGTAGACGCAGATGGCCGGCGGGGCCTCTTCGTCCGCGCCAAACAGCGATTCGGCGATCACCATGGCCTGCTCGCGCATGTCGCCTTCGATGCTGCGGCGTTCACGGTTGATGCCGTCCAGCGTGCGCGCCAGCTCGGCGGCGCGGCCGGCATCGTCGGTCAGCAGGCATTCGATGCCCAGCGTCATGTCCGCCAGCCGGCCGGCGGCGTTGATGCGCGGGCCGAGCGCAAAGCCGAAGTCGAAGGTCGTGGCCTGCGCGGCCTTGCGTCCCGCTGCCTCGAACAGCGCGGCGATGCCGGGTTGCATGCTGCCGGCGCGGATGCGCTTCAGGCCCTGCGCCACCAGGCGGCGGTTGTTGCTGTCCAGCTTGACGACATCGGCGACGGTGCCGAGTGCGACCAGGGGCAGCAGGGCGTCGAGCTTGGGCTGCTGCTCGGCGGTGAAGGCACCGCGCGCGCGCAGTTCGGCGCGCAGGGCCAGCAGCACGTAGAACATCACGCCCACACCCGCCATCGACTTGCTCTCGAAGCTGCAGCCGGGCTGGTTCGGGTTGACGATGACTTCTGCCTCGGGCAGCACGGGCGCCGGCAGGTGGTGGTCGGTCACCAGCACCGACAGGCCCAGCGCGCGCGCACGCGCCACGCCGTCGACGCTGGCGATGCCGTTGTCCACGGTGACCAGCACGTCGGCGCCGCTGGCGTGCACACGGTCGGCGATGGGGGCGGTCAGGCCATAGCCGTCGACGACGCGGTCAGGCACCAGGTAGGTGACGTGGCGCGCGCCCAGCAGCCGCAGGCCGCGCACGGCGACGGCGCAGGCCGTGGCGCCGTCGCAGTCGTAGTCGGCGACGATGCAGATGCGGGCGTCGCGGGCAATGGCGTCGGCCAGCAGCCGGGCCGCGTCGGCGGCGCCCTTCAGGCCCGCCAGTGGCAGCAGCCGCGCCAGGCCGTTGTCGAGCTCGTCGAAGGCGCGTACGCCGCGCGCCGCGTACAGGCGCGCCAGCAGCGGGTGCACGCCGGCCTGTTCCAGTGCCCAGGCGGCGCGGGGCGGCACATCGCGGGTCTGGATCTTCATGCGGCCGCCAGCAGGTCCGCCAGCCGCGGCCGGCGCCAGCGCGCCGCCAGCCGCGCCAGCGCGCCACGGTCGGTGTCGGTGAAGGTCTGGCTGCGGGCCGGGCCGCACAGCGTCAGCTGCACCGCGCGGCCCTGGCGCTGCTGATCAGCCAGCGCGGCGCCGTGCGTGGCGTCGATCTGCTGCCACGTCGCGGCCCAGGCGTGCCAGTCCTGCTGACGTGCCGGCGCGCGCAGGTCCGTCAGCACCGTGGGGGGTGCCGCGCGGCTGCGGGAGGCGCCGGCTGGCAGCGGGCCGCAACCATGGACCCACAGCGCGTTGATGGGGGCCTGGCCAGTCTGTTCGCGTTCGGTGTTGACGGGGTGGGTGTAGAGCAGCATCTGCATCTCGTTCTGCAGCCGGCGCAGCAGGGGGCTGGCGGGCATCCACGGTTTCAGGTCTTCGTCGAGCACGCGCTCGGGCGAGGGCGTGGCCAGGTCACGCAAGGGCTCTCCATGGGCCAGCCAGCGGCCATCGGCGAACGCCTGGATGTGGATGCCGTCTTCGGCCAGATAGGGCGCCATGCTGGTCGCCAGGGCGTGCGCCTGATCAGGCGGCAGCTGCAGCGTGGCCGGGTCGGTCATGGCGACTTCGTTCATGCCGACCTGCAGGTGGCAAGGCGTGAGCACCGCCCATGCAGCGTCAGCGGTGGCCAGGCCGGCCTGCGCGGCGTGCCAGGCCCCCCAGGGGATGCGGCCGTCGGCCAGGGGCAAGCCGAAGGCTTCGGCCAGCACGCGCTCCAGCGGGGTGTCGAAGGCCTCTGGCAGCAGCTGCACGGGCGGCAGAGGGCTCAGCGTGGCGAGCAGCGCTTGCAGATGCGGCAGTTGCAGGCGGGCCAGCACTTCGCGTGCGGCGGGCGCGGCGGTGGTGGCGTGGTCGATCAGGAAATGGACGTTGTCCGGCATGGGGGCATTGTCCGGGATGCCACAATCCCGGTTTTTTCCGGTCACGCGCACCCCGCTCTGGTGGTGCCGACGTGTCCCCGGTCGATGCAAATTCCCTATGAACTGACGGTCGGCTGGCGCTATACACGCGCCGGACGCGCGACCCGTCGCAACGGCTTCATCTCCTTCATCTCCGGCGTCTCCATGCTCGGCATCGCGCTCGGCGTGGCCGCGCTGATCATCGTGCTCTCGGTGATGAATGGCTTCCAGAAGGAGGTGCGCGACCGCATGCTGGGCGTGGTCTCGCATGTGGAGATCTACGCGCCGCAGGGCGCTGCGCTGCAGGACGTGGCCAGCACCATGGCCGAAGCCCGGCGCAACCCGCAGGTGGTCGGCGCTGCGCCCTTCATCGCCAGCCAGGCGCTGATTGCGCGCGGCGAGGACATGAAGGGTGCCGTGGTGCGCGGCATCGACCCGGCGACCGAGGGCCAGGTCACCGATGTGGCCGCCGCCGGCCGGGGCGAAGCCATCGCGCAGCTGCAGCCCGGCGCCTTCGGCATCGTGCTGGGGGTAGAGCTGGCGCGCAGCCTGGGCGTGCGCGAGGGCGACCCAGTGACGCTGGTGGCCCCCAGCGGTCAGGTGACGCCGGCTGGCGTGGTGCCTCGGCTCAAGCAGATGACGGTGGTCGGCGTGTTCGACTCGGGCCACTACGAGTACGACTCGGCGCTGGCCATGGTGCATGTCGACGATGCGGCGCGCATCTTCCGGCTGGAGGGCCCGACCGGCATCCGCCTGAAGCTGCAGGACTTGCACCAGGCGCGCACCGTGGCGATGGAGTTGGCCGGCAGCCTGAGCGGCGACTTGCTGATCCGCGACTGGACGCGGCAGAACAAGACGTGGTTCGCCGCCGTCGAGCTGGAGAAACGCATGATGTTCATCATCCTCACGCTGATCGTGGCCGTGGCCGCGTTCAACCTGGTCAGCACGCTGGTGATGACGGTGACGGACAAGCGTGCCGACATCGCCATCCTGCGCACGCTGGGCGCCAGCCCGCGCAGCATCATGGGCATCTTCATGGTGCAGGGCGCGATGGTCGGCGTGATCGGCACGCTGGCCGGCCTCGCACTGGGGCTCGGGATTGCCTACAACATCGATGTCATCGTGCCGGCGTTGGAGCGGCTGTTCTCGGCCAGCTTTCTGCCGCGCGAGGTTTACCTGATCAACCGCATGCCCAGCGATCCGCAGCAGGCCGACATCATGCCGATCGCCATCATCTCGCTGGTGCTGGCGTTCCTGGCAACGATTTACCCGAGCTGGCGCGCCAGCCGCGTGAACCCGGCGGAGGCATTGCGCTATGAGTGATCTGCAAGTGACCGCCAAGCCCGCTGTGCTGCAGGCCCGCGGGTTGACCAAGCGCTTCCACGAAGGCCGGCTCGACGTGACCGTGCTGCAGGGCGTTGATCTGGATGTGCATCCCGGCGAGACGCTGGCCATCGTCGGCGCATCGGGTTCGGGCAAGAGCACCTTGCTGCATCTGCTGGGCGGGCTGGACGCGCCCAGCGCCGGCACTGTGCAGCTGGCCGGCCAGGCCATGGCCGCGCTGAGCCCTGCGGCGCAGGGCGCCCTGCGCAACCGCGAGCTGGGCTTCGTCTACCAGTTCCACCACCTGCTGCCCGAGTTCAGCGCGCAGGACAACGTGGCCATGCCGCTGTGGATTCGCCGCGAGACCAAGGCCGCAGCGGCTGCGCAGGCCGCCGCCATCCTGGCCGAGGTGGGCCTGGCGGACCGCATGGCGCATCGGCCGGCCGAACTGTCCGGCGGTGAACGCCAGCGCGTGGCGATTGCGCGCGCGCTCGTGGCGTCGCCGCGCTGCGTGCTGGCTGATGAGCCGACCGGCAACCTGGACCGCGCCACGGCCGAGGGCGTCTTCGGGCTGATGCTGCGGCTTGCGCGGGACCACGGCACCTCGTTCATCGTCGTCACGCACGACGAGTCGCTGGCTGCCCGTTGCGGCCGTCTGCTGCGCTTGAACCGTGGTGTGCTGACCGAGGCGGGTAGACCCGATGCCCCCGGCGCGGTAACCAACTAACCAGCCCGTTGCCGGGGCCGGCTGCGGGTGCCGTTGGGCGCTGCCGATACGCCGAACAAGGCTTCGCGTGCCTGTTCGCTCAGCACCGGGGCGCGCAGCTCGCGGCCGAGCGCCAGGCCGCGTTGAACGCCGGGGCGCTCCATCACGCGCGCATACCAGCTGGCCACATGGGGAAAGTCGGCCAGGTCGATGTGGTGCGCCTTGTGCATGCGGATCCAGGGCAGCACGGCGATGTCGGCGATCGAGAAATCCTTGCAGGCCACGTGGCTGGCCGTCACAGCCAGCTGCCGGTCGAGCACGCCATACAGACGACGCACCTCGTTGCCGTAACGCTCAATTGCATACGGCACCGTTTCGCCCGCGTACTGCAGAAAGTAGCCGTTTTGCGTGGCCATGGGGCCAAGCCCGCCGATCTGCCACATCAGCCACTGCATGACGGCCAAGCGCTCACGGTCGGTCTCAGAGAGGAAGCGGCCTGTCTTTTCTGCCAGGTACAGCAAAATGGCACCGCTTTCGGTGATGGTCAGCGGCTCGCGACCGGTCGCGGGGTCTGAATCGACGATCGCCGGCATCTTGTGGTGCGGATTGATCAACGCCACGAATTCAGGCGTGAACTGCTCGCCGCGGCCAATGTTGACAGGCACCATGCGGTACGCCAGGCCGCACTCCTCCAACATGATGGAAATTTTCCACCCGTTCGGTGTAGGCCAGTAGTGCAAGTCGATCATGAACAGGTTCCCTGTGTACCACGGCGCTGGGGCTTGTGGCTCGTGTACCCAGATACAGTATTTCACAGTTAACGCGGCGGCTTGTAGGACTCGATCCCGCGCAGGCGGTGCACCCGGCTTGGGTTGAGGGTGGGGCGGTGCCACAGGAGTTCCCCTGCAACCCCCTGTTGCACAATCTGCGGCCATGCCAGCAACCGTCCATGTTTCCGCGGGCACCACCCCTTTGGTGTTCGATTCGCCGCACAGCGGCACGGTCTACCCGGCCGACTTCGCGCATGTCTGCGACCCGGCTGTGCTGCGGCGCGCGGAGGACACGCATGTCGAGAAGCTGTATGACTTTGTGCCGGCGCTGGGCGTGGCCTGGATCGAGGCGCTGTTCCCGCGCAGCTATCTGGACGCCAACCGCGACCTGACCGAGATCGACGTCACGCTGATGGACGCGCCGTGGCCCGGGCCGATCGCCACCGATGCCCGGGTGCTGTCCAAGGTGCGGCTGGGCAAGGGGCTGATCTGGCGCAGCACCGACGAAGGCGTGCCGCTGTACGCACGCAAGCTGTCGGTGGCCGAGGTGCAGTCGCGCATCGACCGCTGCTGGAAGCCCTACCACTCTGCCGTGGCGCAGGCCATCGAAGCAGCGCATGCGGCCCACGGCTACAGCATCCACATCAACTGCCATTCGATGCCGGCTGTGGCCTCGCAGTACGCCACCGATTTCCCCGGCCTCGTGCATGCGGATTTCGTGATCGGCGACCGCGACGGCAGCACAGCGGCCCCGGCACTGTCGCAATGCATCGTGCAGCAACTGCGGGGCGCCGGCTATGACGTCGCCTACAACCACCCCTACAAGGGCGTGGAGCTGGTGCGGCGCTATGGCGACCCGGCGCGCCATCGGCATGGCATCCAGATCGAGATCAACCGCAAGCTGTACATGGACGAGACCACGCTGGCCCTGCACCAGGGCGCGAGCGCACTGAAGGCGACCCTGCGCGCGATGGTCGAGATGCTGTTGGCCACCGACCCCAGGGCGTTGTGATGGACAGGGTCGATCTGGTGGTCATCGGCGCCGGCGTGGTGGGCCTGGCCGTGGCGCGCGCGCTGGTGCTGTCACCCGCGTTCGGGGGCCGCGAGGCGCTGGTGCTGGAGGCGGCTGACGCCATCGGCACCGGCACCAGTTCGCGCAACAGCGAGGTCATCCACGCCGGCATTTACTACGCCGCCGGCTCGCTGAAGGCGCGGTTCTGCGTGCAGGGCAAACAGCAGCTCTACGCCTACTGCGCCGAGCGCGGCATTGCGCACCGGCGTTGCGGCAAGCTGATCGTGGCGACCGACGCGGCACAGGTCGGGCAGCTGCAGGGCATCGTGGCAAAGGCTGCTGCCAATGGCGTACACGACCTGGTGCTGCTCTCGGCCGACGAAGCGCAGGCGATGGAGCCGCAGTTGCGCTGCACGGCGGCCATCCATTCGCCCAGCACCGGCATCGTCGACAGCCATGCGCTGATGCTGGCGCTGCAGGGCGATTTCGAGAACGCAGGTGGCGTGGTCGCCTTGAATGCGCCGCTGGCGCGCGCACGCCACACGGCAGACGGCATCGTGCTGGTCATGCAGGACGGCACCGAGCTGCTCACCGAAGCACTGGTCAACTGTGCCGGCCTGTCGGCGCAGACACTGGCGCGGCAGTTCGAGGGCCTGGCCGAGCAACACGTGCCGCCCAGCCACTACGCCAAGGGCAACTACTTCACCTTGTCAGGCCGCGCGCCGTTCTCGCGGCTGATCTACCCGGCGCCCGAGGCCGCCGGCCTGGGCGTGCACCTGACGCTGGACCTGGGCGGGCAGGCCAAGTTCGGGCCGGACGTGCAATGGGTCGAACGGCCCGATGACCTGGTCGTCGATCCGCGGCGGGGCGATGCGTTCTATGCCGAGGTGCGCAAGTACTGGCCCGGTCTGCCAGATGGCGCGCTGCAGCCCGGTTATGCCGGCATGCGCCCCAAGATCCAGGCACCGCACGAGGCGGCGCGCGATTTTCTGGTGCAGGGCCCGGCCGACCATGGCGTGGCCGGGCTGGTGCATCTGTTCGGAATCGAGTCGCCGGGCCTGACCAGCGCGCTGGCCATCGGCGCGCACGTGGCCGGCCTGCTGCGGCGCTGAGCAGCGGCGCTGCTCCGCTCAGCGCTGAGGTGGCCAGCTGTCCGGTGCCATCGGCACGGTGGTCATGAAATCGGTGTGGCGGTTGGGATCGGTCGGCTCGGCAATGTCCGCCGCCGGCAGCGTCGCCACACGGTGTGCCCGCAGCCGGCGCAGTTCGCCCAGCACGCCATAGCTGAAGCCCTGGCGGTCGCCGCGGACATCGATGACGAGGTCGTTGAGGTAGTCGATGCAGCGCTCGTTCAAGCTCCACAAGGCTGCGATCTTGTTCAGCACGCGCGGGTAGTGCTCAGCGCAGTTGGCGGGCCGCACGCTTTCCGGAAGGCTCTTCAGCCACACTTCCGTGAAGGCCTGCAGTGACTGGTCCAACAACTCGGAGTTGTTGCGCTTCCAGGCAGGGGACCCCCGAGCGTCACGCGGTGGCGCAGCCGCCTGACGCGCGGAAGCCGGCGGCTCGTTTCGATGCGGCTGAGGTTCCGTACGCTTGGTCATGGAAGCAGGGCGTGTTGCCAGGTGGCCTCGCAGTTCGCCAAAGTGTAGTCGCGGCCCTGATAGCAACAACAGGACCAGTGGATTTGCGCGGACGAATGGTGGCGCAGATGCGACGTTTGGCTGCGGTGCGCAGGCCTCTCAGGCTTTCAGGCGGGCGGCACCGGCGCGCGCACCCGCAACACGCTGAAGATGCCCGCTGCCGCCGCGAAAGTGGCCGAGATCGCCAGTGCGACCACCGGCCCGCGCCCCGGCGCAGACGCGGTGGCACTGAAGGCGATGGCCGCAATCACCGCGCCGATGCTTTGCCCTGTCAGCCGGGCGGTGCCCAGCATGCCGCTGGCGCCGCCCGACCGGTGCGGCGGGGCCGAGGTCAGGATGGTGTAGTTGTTGGGCGACTGGAACAGCGCGAAGCCGATGCCGCACAACGCCATGCGCCAGGCGATGTCGGCGTTGTGTGGCGCTGCCGGCAGCAGGGCCAGCAGTGCCAGGCCGGTGGCCATGGTCCACAGGCCCAGGGCGCCCAGCAGGCCGGCCGGCACGCGGCCGATCAGCCGGCCTGCGATGGGAGCCGTGGCGATGCTGCCCAGTGGCCAGGCGGTGATCAACAGGCCGGTATCGACATGCGAGCGGCCCAGGCCCTCGAGCAACAGGAACGGCACGGCGATGCTGGACAGGGCCTGCGCCGCAAACGCCGTGACCGAGCTGCACATGGACAGCGCGAAGACGCGGATGCGCAGCAGATCGACCGGGAACAGCGGCACGCTCTGGCGCAGCTGACGGCGCACGTAGACGACGCCGATGGCCACACCCGCCAGCAGCAGCGCGATCGAAGTGCCCAGCGCACCGGGCGCGCCGGCGCGGGTGCCCAGCGTGTCCACGCCCAGGAAGATCAACGCGAACATGGCCGCGTTCAGCACCACATCCAGCAGCGACAGGCGGCCGCTGGCCGCCGGCCCTGGCGGGTTGGCCGGCAGCGCCCGCAGGCCGAGCAACAGCAAGGCACCGGCAACCGGCAGGTTGATCGCGAACAGCCAGGGCCAGCTGGCAACCGAGAGCACGGCTGCGGCGACGCTGGGGCCGGCCACCGACGCGACGGCCACCGTCATCGAATTGATGGCGATGCCGCGCCCCAGCAGTGCACGCGGGTAGGTGAGCCGCACCAGCGCCGCGTTGACGCCCATCACGCCGGCCGCGCCCATGCCCTGCAGGGCACGCGCGGCCACCAGCCACGGCAGGTCGCGCGCCAGCACGCAACCCAGCGAGCCGACCAGCAACACGCCCACGCCCCACAGGTACACGCGCCGGTAGCCGATCAGGTCGCCCAGCTTGGCGCAGGGCAGCAGCAGCGTGAGCACGCCGAGCTGGTAGGCATTGACGATCCAGATGGCATCCGCAGCCGGGCGGTCGAGGTCGCGTGCGATGCCGGGCAGGGCCAGGTTGACGATGGTGGCGTCCAGCACCGAGATCGCGATGCCCAGCAGGATCACCGCCATCGACCAATGACGGGCCGGCAGGGGCAGCCCGTCGGGCGCCGGGTTGGGGGCGGCCATCAGGCCTTGCGGTCGCGCAGCGCCACGGCGGCTTCGCGCACCAGCGCCGGTCCTTTGTAGATGAGACCGCTGTAGACCTGGACGAGATCGGCGCCGGCTTCGATCTTGGTCAGCGCATCGCGGCCACTCAACACACCGCCCACGCCGATGATGGGAAACGCCGGCCCCAGCGCCTGACGCAGCTGCGCGATGACGCGGTTGCTCGCCGTCAGCACCGGCGCGCCGGACAAACCGCCGGCTTCCTGCGCATGGGGCAGCCCCTGCACGGCTTCGCGGCTGAGCGTGGTGTTGGTTGCGACCAGGCCCCAGCCGAGGCTGTCGGCAGCGGCATCTGCCGTCTGGTAGCGCTGCAGCGTCGCGGCGATCACCGCCACCTGGTCGTGGTCCAGGTCGGGCGCGATCTTCACGAACAGAGGCACGCGGCGCAGCACCGTGGCACCGTTGGCGTCGCGCGTGGAGTGTGTGCGCGCGAGTTGGGCGCGCCGCTCGGCCAGCGCGCCGAGCAGGGCGTCCAGCGCCTCGTCGCTCTGCAGGTTGCGCAGGTTCTTGGTGTTCGGGCTGGAGATGTTGATGGTGATGTAGTCGGCGTGTGGATACACGCCGTCCAGGCAGGTCAGGTAGTCGTCGCCGGCGCGCTCGGCAGGCGTCGCCCCGTTCTTGCCGATGTTCAACCCCAGCAGCATGGGCGAGGAGCCGCCCGCATGACGAAACTTGGCGCGCTGCACATTGGCGATGAATGCCGCCAGGCCATCGTTGTTGAAGCCCAATCGGTTGATCAATGCCTGGGCCCGTGGCAGGCGAAAGATGCGCGGCTTGGGGTTGCCGGGCTGCGCCAGCGGGGTCACGGTGCCGACCTCGACAAAGCCGAAGCCCAGGCTGCCCAGCGCATCGATGCAGCGGGCGTTCTTGTCCAGGCCGGCGGCCAGCCCCACGCGGTTCGGAAAGCGCAGGCCGGCAACCGTCACCGGGTCTTCGATGCGTACGTCGCAATAGGCCCATGCCAGCGGCGTGCCGTGTGCGGCCGCCAGCGCGCCCATGGTGGCCTCGTGCGCGGTCTCGGCGTCCAGGCCGAACAGGAACGGGCGGGCCAGGGCGTAGGTGAGGCGGGGCGGCAACAGGGGCATCGGATAATTCTCGGCACGTTCAGACAACTTGCGGATTCTCCCCGATGACCTCTTCTTCTCCCCTGACCCAGGACCAGCTCAAAGCACTGGTCGGCCGCGCCGCGCTCGACTACGTCGTGCCCGGCGAGATCCTCGGCGTGGGCACCGGCTCCACTGTCAACTGCTTCATCGATGTGCTGGCCGACATGCGCGACCGCATTGCCGGCGCTGTCTCCAGTTCCGAGGCCAGCACCGCGCGGCTGAAGGCGCTCGGCATCGCGGTGTTCGATGCCAATGCGGTGGGCGAGATCGCCGTCTATGTCGACGGCGCCGACGAGATCGATGGCCAGGGCTTTATGGTCAAGGGCGGCGGCGCGGCGCTCACGCGCGAGAAGATCGTCGCGGCCCAGTCGCGCCGCTTCGTGTGCATCGTCGATGCGTCCAAGCAGGTGCAGCGGCTGGGCCGCTTTCCGGTGCCGGTCGAGGTGGTGCCGATGGCGGCGCAGCAGCTGGTGCGCCGTTTCGCAGCCATGGGCGGCGCGGCCAGCCTGCGTCTGCGCAAAGGCGAAGACCAGCCGCTGGTCACCGACAACGGCCAGCACATCCTGGACGTGACGGGCCTGCAGATCGCCGATCCGCTGGGCTTCGAAACCGAGGTCAACCAGTGGCCCGGCGTGGTGACGGTGGGCGTCTTTGCGCACCAGCGCGCGCAGGTGTGCCTGATGGGCACGCCCGAGGGTGTCAAGACGATCGTCTACTGAGCGCGCCTACGGCTGAGCGCCTGAGAGGCCATCACGTCAACTGCCTCGCAAGCTCTCAGAACGTGATGCCGGTGGGGTTGTTGCTGGTACGGCCGGGCGTGCTGTCGGGCGCGCGGGCAGGTGGTGCGGCACTGCGCGCGCCGCTGTCGGCCTTGGCATCTGCCTCGGGTGCAACCGGCGCCACGATGACAGCCACCAGCGGCGTGGGCGCGGGCGCGCGGTAGCCCACCGGCAGTTGCGAGCTTTTGGGGTAGCCGGCCGCGTCCAGAAATTGCGTCCACTCCACATCGGAGAAGCCGCGCAATTGCTGGCCACCGATGGTGCCGAACGGCAGGGTGCTGTCGCCACTCAGACGCTGCAGCGCGCCGATATCGTCGTTGCTGGTGACCGTGCGTTCGGTGAACGGCACGCCGCGCGCAGACAACAGGTTGCGCGCGCTGGTGCAGGGCGCGCAGTCCGCTCCGCTGTACAGCGTGACAGGGAAGCGGTTGACCACCTGCTGCAGCGCATAGGGCAGCGATACGGTCGGCGCGCCGCTGCTGCCGGCCCGGGCATTGGTCGTGGGCGCAGCCCTGGCTGTGGCGCCTGCCGGTGGTGGCTGGTCCGAAAACGTGACACGGCCGTCGGGGCCGACGATGCGGTAGACGGGCTGGGCCGTCGCCATGCCACAGGCCAGCAGAGTGGCAACGGCCACCATGGCCAGCGCGGGACGGACGTTCGCAGAATGGGTCATGGCGGCTTTCGGACAGCGGTGGTGGTGGGCCGGCCTGTCAGGCCATGCCCTGGTGGCGCATCAGTGCGTCCAGCGTCGGCTCGCGGCCGCGGAAAGCCTTGAACGATTCCATCGCCGGGCGGCTGCCGCCGGCCTCCAGGATGGCCTGGCGGTAGCGCCGTCCGGTCTCGATGCTGGGCAGGCCGTCGGGGCCGGCGGTTTCCTCGAACGCGGCATAGGCGTCGGCGCTCAGCACCTCGGCCCACTTGTAGCTGTAGTAGCCAGCCGCATAACCGCCGGCGAAGATGTGGCCGAAGGTGTGGGCTGTGCGGTTGAACTCGGGCGAGGGCAGAACGGCCACCTCGTCGCGCACCTGGCGCAGCAGCGGCATGAAGTCTGCGTCGGGCGCGTGCTCGGTGTGCAGCAGCATGTCGAACAGCGAAAATTCGATCTGGCGCAGCGTCTGCATGCCGCTCTGGTAGTTCTTGGCTGCCAGCATCTTGTCGTAGAGGCCACGCGGTAGCGGCGCACCGGTGTCCACGTGCGCCGTCATGTGGCGCAGCACGTCCCACTCCCAACAGAAGTTTTCCATGAACTGGCTGGGCAGCTCGACGGCGTCCCACTCGACACCGCTGATGCCCGAGACGTCGTGCTCGTTCACCTGCGTCAGCATGTGGTGCAGGCCGTGGCCGAATTCGTGGAACAGCGTGGTCACGTCGTCGTGCGTCAGCAGCGGCGGCTTGCCCTCCACACTGGCGGCGAAGTTGCAGACCAGCTGCGCCACCGGTGTCTGCAGACGGCCATCGTCCGGGCGCAGCCAGCGCGCGCGCACGTCGTCCATCCAGGCGCCGCCGCGCTTGCCGTTGCGCGCCGAAGGGTCCAGGTAGAACTGACCGAGCAGCACGGGCGCGGCGCCGGCTTGTTCCGCGCTGCGCTCGATGCGGTAGAACTCCACCGTCGGATGCCAGACGGGCGCGTGGTCGCGGCGGATGGTGACCTCGAACAGCGTCTCGATGATCTTGAACAGGCCGGCCAGCACCTTGGGCGCCGTGAAGTACTGCTTGACGTCCTGCTCGCTGAAGGCGTAGCGCGCCTCTTTGAGCTTCTCGCCAATGTAGGCCCAGTCCCAAGGCTGCGGATCGGCCAGGCCCAGATCGCTGGCGGCAAAGGCGCGCAGATCGGCCACGTCCTTCTCAGCGTAGGGGCGGGCGCGTTGCGCCAGGTCGCGCAGGAAGCGGATGACTTCGTCCGGCGAATCCGCCATCTTGGGCACCACCGACACCTCGCCGAAGTTGCGGTAGCCCAGCAAGTGCGATTCCTCCAGCCGCAGCGCCAGGATCTCGCGGATCACCGCGCTGTTGTCGAAGCGCTTGCCATCGCCCTCGGCCTGGTCGGAAGCGCGCGTCACATAGGCCCGGTGCAGCCGTTTGCGCAGCGCGCTGCTGTGCGCGAACTGCATCACCGGCAGGTAGCAGGGCATCTTGAGCGTGAGCTTGTAGCCGGCCTGGCCGTCGGCCTCGGCGGCTGCGCGCGCGGCCTGGCGCACGTCGTCCGGCACCCCATCGAGCTCATCGGCCTGCGCGTAGTAGACATAGGCTTCGGTGGCGTCCAGCGCGTTCTCGCTGAACTTCTGGCTCAGCTCGGCCTGGCGTTCCTGGATGGCGGCGAAGCGCTCCTTGGCGGCGCCGGTCAGCTCGGCCCCGCTGAGCACGAAGTTGCGCATCGAGTTCTTGTGGGCCTGGCGCTGCTCGGGGTTCAAGGCGGCGACGTCGATGGCCTTGTACTTGGCGTACAGCCGTTCGTCTGCGCCCAGGCGCGTCCAGAACTCGGTGACGCGTGGCAGGGCTTCGTTGTAAGCGGCACGCAGTTCAGGCGTGTCGGCCACGGCGTTGAGGTGGCCAACGGCCCCCCAGGCGCGGCCCAGGCGTTCGGTGGCGGTGTCCAGCACGCGGGCGATGGCGGTCCACTCCGCGGCAAACGTGGGGGCGGTGACGGTGTCGAGTGCGGCGCCGGCCTCGGCCAGCAGCTGGTCGACGGCGGGGGCGACGTGCTCAGGCTGGATCTGGTCGAACAGCGGAAGGGCGGAGAACGAGAGGAGTGGGTTCTGCATGGTCGGCATTTTGAGGCAGGGTCTTGAAACTCAAGCGCAGCGGGGCGATTGCTGCGGGCTATGGCGCCGTTGCGTCGACGGCCGGGCGCGCTTCAGGCAGCCGCGTGTTCTGCCGCCTGCAGCGTGTTGACGAGCAGCATGGCGCGCGTCATGGGGCCGACGCCGCCGGGCACGGGTGTGATCCAGCCGGCCACTGCACGCACGCCGTCGAAGTCCACATCGCCGCAGAGCTTGCCTTCGTCGTTGCGGTTCATGCCGACGTCGATGACGACCGCGCCGGGCTTGACCATGTCGGCCGTCAGCAGGTTGCGCCTGCCCACGGCCGCGACCACCACATCGGCCTGGCGCGTCATGGTCGCCAGATCGGGTGTGGCGCTGTGGCAGATGCTGACGGTGGCGTTGCGGCCCAACAGCATCAGGGCCATGGGCTTGCCCACGATGTTGCTGCGCCCGATCACCACCGCGTGCTTGCCGCGCAGGTCGTAGCCGATCGAATCGAGCATCTTCAGGCAGCCGTGCGGAGTGCACGGCCAAAAGCCCGGCCGGCCCACCATCAGCGCCCCGGCGCTGGCAACGTGAAAGCCGTCGACGTCTTTGGCTGGCGAGATCGCCTCGATCACCTTCTGGCTGTCCATGTGCTTGGGCAGTGGCAGCTGCACCAGGATGCCGTGCACCGCAGGGTCGTTGTTGAGCGCGTCGATGCGCGCCAGCAGCGCGGCCTCGGTGAGGTCGGCCGGGTGGCGCTCGAGGATGGCCGTGAGGCCGGTCTGGGCGCTGTCGTTCACCTTGTGTTTGACATACACCTGGCTGGCCGGGTCTTCACCGACCAGCACGATGGCCAGGGTGGGTGCAATGCCGCGTGCCTTCAATGCTGCGGTGCGGCCGGCCACTTCGGCGCGGATGGTCTGGGCCAGTGCGTTGCCGTCGATCAGTTGGGCAGTCATGTTCAGAGTCCTCGAAAAGCAAAAACGTCCGTCAACGTGAGTCGACCGGACGCTTTGGGGAACGGTGGATGGGGAAGGGCGGCGGCACCGAGGGTGCTCAGGCCTTCGCGGGCGTCTGGCCCAGTGCGATCTTCAGCAGGTCGGCCACGGTGTTGGCGTTGAGCTTTTCCATGATGTTGGCGCGGTGCGCCTCCACCGTCTTGATGCTGATGCCCAGGTCGTCGGCGATCTGCTTGTTCAGTCGGCCGGCGACGATGCGCTCGAGCACCTGCGTCTCACGCGAGGTCAGCTTGGACAGCAACGCGCCGCGGCTGGCGGCCTGCTGGTGGTCGGTGAATGCATCTTTGGCGTGGTCCAGCATGCGCTCGACCAGCTGCACCAGTTCGTCTTCCTTGAAGGGCTTCTGGATGAAATCCATCGCGCCCTTCTTCATAGTGTCGACCGCCATGGGCACGTCGCCATGGCCGGTGATGAAGACGATGGGTAGCGGCGACTTGCGCTCGATCAGTTTGTCCTGCAGCTCCAGGCCGCTCATGCCGCCCATGCGGATGTCGACGATCAAGCACGCGACTTCGCGGGCGTCGAAACGGCTGAGGAAGGCTTCGGCGGATTCGAAGCAACGCACCCGATAGTCCTTGCCTTCGAGCAACCATTGCAGCGAATCGCGCACGGCTTCGTCGTCATCGACAACGTAGACCGTGCCCTTCTTGGGAATCAGGCTCATGCAGGCACTCCGGTGCTTGTGGTGGTGTTGGCTGGATTTGGCAAGGTGTTGGCAGCTTTTGCTACCGGAATCCAGAACGAAAACCTGCAACCCAAGCATTCTTGGCCATTGTAGATGTTCTCTGCCTGCATCCTTCCCAGGTGGGATTCGACGATGGTGCGGCACAAATTGAGGCCAATTCCCATGCCGTTGGCCTTGGTCGAATAGAACGATTCGAACAGCCGTTCCATCACTTCAGGTGCCAGCCCGGTGCCGGTGTCGCTGACGACGAATTCGATGCCCTGCACGTCGTCGAGTTGCTTGGGCAAAACGCGCAACTCGATGTTGCGGCGCTGGGGTGGGCGCTGCGCCGTGTCGATGGCTTCGGCGGCGTTGCGCAGCAGGTTGATCAGCACCTGTTCGATCAGGATCGGATCGACCACCAAGGGCGGCAGGCGTGCTGCGACGTAGTGGCTCAGCCGCACGTTGCGTCGGCGCAATTCGATGCCGGCCAACTCGACCGCTTCGTGCACGATGTCCTGCGCGTGGGCCAGCGTGCGGTTGGGCTCGCTGCGCTTCACGAACGACTGGATGCGGTGGATGATCTGGCCGGCCCGCTGTGCCTGGCGCGAGGTCTTCTCCAGCGCTGCCAGCAGGTCGTCGTGCGCGATGCCCGGGCCCTTCAGGCGCGACACCATGCCGTTGCAGTAGTTGGTGATGGCGGCCAGCGGCTGGTTGAGTTCGTGCGCCACGCTGGAGGCCATCTCGCCCATGGTGATCAGCCGGCTGGAGGACTGGGCACGTTCAGCCTGCGCCGCCGCCTGCTCTTCGGCCAAGCGGCGCGGTGTGATGTCGGTGGCAATCACCATCTGCACCAGGCGGCCGTCGACCCAGCTTAGATAGCGCGCCCGCACCTCCAGCCACTTGCCCAGTTCGGGTGCGTGGATCTCGGCGCTCTCGGAATCGCTGGCGGTCAGTGAGTCGGTGGGCAGACCGGCGAAGGCGTCGACGTCGTCCAGGCTCTCGTCCACCGGCGGCGTGGCCGGCATGCCGGCGCGTGCCACCAGCATCTCGTGGCCGCGCGTCTGCGTTCCGAACCACAGGCGGTACAGCTTGTTGGCAAACAGCAGTTCCTGGCTGCCGAGCGGCGCCACGGACACGGCCGCGTCCAAGGCTTCCAACACGGTGGTGAACCGCTCGTACGAGGCCGACAACTGCTCGCGAATGCGGTTGGGCTCGGTGATGTCGGTCATCGACGTCATCCACCCGGTTTGTTTGCCCACAGCATCGATCAGCGGCGAGACGTAGAGCCGCGCGTCGAACAGCGAACCATCACGCCGCTTCACGCGCACCTGGAATCCAGACGGGGTGGTGCGGCCGTTCAGCTCGTCCTCCAGCCGCGCGACCAGGAACTCCAGATCCTGCTCCGGCCAGTAAGGAAACGGTGCAGTGCGGCCGACCAGTTCGCCTTCGGTCCAGCCTGTCATCTGACAGAACGCCGCGTTGACATAGGTGATGCGGCCTTGCAGATCGAGTGCGCGCATGCCGGTCAGCATGGAGTTCTCCATTGCGCGGCGGAAGTTGGTCTCGGCCACCAGCGCCTGCTGTGCCTGGTGGCGCCGGCGCGTGTGGCTCCAGTTGCCAATCAGCATCCAGGCCGTCAGCACGGACAGCGCGCCCACCAGCCAGAACAGCCCGGTGCCGACCAGGCCCTGCGAGGTGCGGTAGGCCTGCGCGCGCAGCAGCAGGCCATTGCCGACCGGCGCGACCGGCACCTCGTAGGCCTCGGCCTGGCTGGACCAGGGCAGCAGCCGGCCGGCGGTCGGCGTCTGCGGCATGGCGTTGCCCGCCAGCAGCCTGCCATCGGCGGCCAGCATGGACACCGCGTACTTGTTCAGCACCTCGGCCGGCACGCCGTGGCGCAGCAGGCCATCGGTCGCGTACTCGGCCAGCAGCACACCGGCGAAACGCCCGCGATCGGTCAGCGGAATGTGCAGCTGCAACAGTGGCGCCATCTCGCCGGCGCCCAGCGGCTGGCCATAGACCGGCTGATGCAGATCGCGCGCCAAGCTGAAGTTGGTTTCCGTCTCGCCCGGACGCAACACGTCGTCGACCGTGCGCATCTGCTGCACGTGCATGCTCGGCGCGCTGTAGCTGGCTTTGATGCGGCGGCGCTCGTCGATCCAGCTGACGGCCTGCAGCTCGGGGTATTGGGCGATCAGCGATTGCGAACGGCTGACGAATTCCTCGATGTCGATCTCTTCGTTGGCGGCGTCGCGCGCCACGCGCATCAACTGCTCCTGGCGCTCCAGCAGACGCAGGCGGATCTGCTGCTGCGCGTACTCGACATCGCGCTTGACCGCCTCCTGCTCGCGTTCCATCTCCTCCAGCCGCAGGTAGAGGAACGACGACGCGATCGCGGCCAGAAACAGCACCACCGCCACGAGTGGCGCCAAGGCCGCGAAGCGGTCCTGGCGGTGCGGCGTCTGGCGGCGCCACCACGCGCGCCAACGGCCCGTCGCGGCCGGTGTGCCGTGGCGGGTCCCGGGTGCGGGCGAGGGGGCGGGGGGCCTCATGGGCGGCAGTGTATGTGAGGGTTTGCCGCAGTTGCGCGGAGCGCGCGCCAATCTGGAATTTGGTCACGCCCTTGCGATCAAAATTTCATAATGTGAAGTTGTAAATTGCTATTTGAAAAATTGAAACTTTGTGGGAAACTTCCTTGGGCCCAAAAAACCCGTATCAAAATACCGCTGATCAAACAAAGGAGACCGCATGTCAGCCCAACCCCAGAACCTCTCCGGAGCCGCCGCGCACGACGCGAAGGACACGGACCATCAAGAGACGCGCGAATGGATGGATGCGCTGTCTGCGGTCATCGCCAGCGATGGTCCCGAGCGCGCGCATTACCTGCTGGAGCAGCTTCTGGAGCACGCGCGCCAAAGCAGCGTGGACATGCCGTTCTCCGCCAACACCGGCTACGTGAACACCATCGAGCCTGGGCAGGAAGCACGCAGCCCCGGCAATCTGGAGATCGAGCAGCGCCTGCGCGCCTACATGCGCTGGAACGCCATGGCCATGGTGGTCAAGGCCAACCGCCACCACCCGCCAGAAGGCGGCGACCTGGGCGGCCACATCGGTTCGTTCGCCTCGCTGGCCAGCATGTTCGGCGCTGGCTTCAACCACTTCTGGAAGGCCGAGAGCGAGAACCACGGCGGCGATCTGCTGTACATCCAGGGCCATGTGTCGCCCGGCATCTACGCCCGCGCCTATCTGGAAGGCCGCCTGACCGAAGAGCAGTTGCTGAACTTCCGCCAGGAAGTGGATGGCAAGGGCCTGTCCAGCTACCCGCATCCCAAGCTGATGCCCAACTTCTGGCAGTTCCCCACCGTCTCCATGGGCCTGGGCCCGCTGATGGCGATCTACCAGGCGCGCTTCCTGAAGTACCTGCATGCCCGTGGCATTGCCGACACCGCCGACCGCAAGGTCTGGGTGTTCTGCGGCGACGGTGAAATGGACGAAGTCGAATCGCTGGGCGCCATCGGCCTGGCCGCGCGTGAGAAGCTGGACAACCTGGTCTTCGTCATCAACTGCAACCTGCAGCGCCTGGACGGCCCGGTGCGCGGCAACGGCAAGATCATCCAGGAGCTCGAAGGCGAGTTCCGCGGTTCCGGCTGGAACGTCATCAAGCTGATCTGGGGCAAGGGCTGGGACGCGCTGCTGGCCAGGGACCACGACGGCGCGCTGCGCGACCTGATGATGAACACCGTCGACGGCGACTACCAGGCCATGAAGGCCAACGACGGCGCCTATGTGCGCAAGCACTTTTTCGGCCGCGATCCGCGCACGGCCAAGATGGTCGAGAACATGAGCGACGACGAGATCTGGAACCTGCAGCGCGGGGGCCACGATTCGCAAAAGGTCTACGCCGCATTCCACGCCGCCCAGAACCACCTGAACCAGCCGACGGTGCTGCTGATCAAGACGGTCAAGGGCTTTGGCATGGGCAAGGTCGGCGAGGGCAAGAACAACGTGCACCAGACCAAGAAGCTGGCCGATGAAGACATCAAGTTCTTCCGCGACCGCTTCAACATCCCGGTGCCCGATAGCCAGCTGGCCGAACTGCCGTTCTACAAGCCGGCCGACGACACGCCCGAAATGAAGTATCTGCACGAGCGCCGCAAGGCCCTCGGTGGCTACCTGCCGCACCGCCGCGTGAAGGCCGACGAGAGCTTCACCATTCCCGCGCTGGAGACCTTCAAGTCGGTGATCGAGCCCACGGCCGAAGGCCGCGAAATCTCCACCACCCAAGCCTACGTGCGCTTCCTCACGCAGCTGCTGCGCGACCAGGCCCTGGGCCCGCGCGTGGTGCCCATCCTGGTGGACGAGGCCCGCACTTTCGGCATGGAAGGCCTGTTCCGCCAGATCGGCATCTACAACCCCGCTGGTCAACAGTACACCCCGGTCGACAAGGACCAGGTCATGTACTACAAGGAAGACAAGGCCGGACAGATCCTGCAGGAAGGCATCAACGAAGCCGGCGGCATGGCCAGCTGGATCGCGGCGGCCACCAGCTACAGCACGAACAACCGCATCATGGTGCCGTTCTACGTGTACTACTCGATGTTCGGCTTCCAGCGCATCGGTGACCTGGCCTGGGCAGCCGGCGACATGCAGGCGCGCGGTTTCCTGCTCGGCGGCACCTCGGGCCGCACCACGCTGAACGGCGAAGGCTTACAGCACGAAGATGGCCACAGCCACATTCTGGCCGGCACCATCCCGAACTGCGTGAGCTACGACCCGACCTTCGCGCATGAAGTCGGCGTCATCCTGCACCACGGCCTGAAGCGCATGGTGGAAAAGCAGGACAACGTCTACTACTACATCACGCTGCTCAACGAGAACTACGCCATGCCCGGCCTCACGCCCGGCACCGAAGAGCAAATCATCAAGGGCATGTACCTGTGCAAGCCGGCCCCGTCCATGGCGGCCAAGGCGCCGACCGTGCAACTGCTGGGCAGCGGCACCATCCTGCGCGAAAGCTTCTTTGCCCAGGAGCTGCTCGAGAAGGAATGGGGCGTCGCCGCTTCCGTGTGGAGCTGCCCCAGCTTCAACGAGCTGGCCCGCGACGGCCAGGACGCCGACCGCTGGAACCTGCTGCACCCGACGGAGACGCCGCGCGTGCCCTTCGTGGCGCAGCAGCTCGGCGCCTCGACCGGCCCCGTGGTCGCCTCGACCGACTACATGAAGGCCTACGCCGAGCAGATCCGTTTGTTCATGCCCAAGGGCCGCAACTACAAGGTGCTGGGCACCGACGGCTTTGGCCGCAGCGACTTCCGCAGCAAGCTGCGTGAGCACTTCGAGATCAACCGACACTACATCGTGGTCGCCGCGCTGAAGGCGCTGAGCGAAGACGGCACGGTGCCGGTGGCCAAGGTGGCTGAGGCCATCAAGAAGTACGCCATCAAGACCGACAAGGTCAACCCGCTGTACGCCTGAAACCGACAACCACAACAAGCGAGACGAACAACATGGCAATGGTGGAAGTTCAAGTCCCCGACATTGGGGATTTCGATGAGGTGACCGTCATCGAGGTGATGGTCAAGGTGGGCGACACGGTCAAGGCCGAGCAATCGCTGATCACCGTGGAGTCGGACAAGGCTTCGATGGAGATCCCGTCCAGCGCCGCTGGCGTGGTGAAAGAGATCAAGGTCAAGATCGACGACAATGTCAAGCAGGGTTCGCTGGTTCTGGTGCTCGAAGCCGCTGGCGACAGCGCTGCGCCGGCACCGGCTGCGGCCCCCGCTGCAGGTGCAGCTGCGCCCGCGCCGGCTCCAGCGGCCGCCCCGGCAGCGGCGCCTGCGGGCGGCGGCGGCACGGTCGAGATCCGCGTGCCCGACATCGGCGATTTCAAGGACGTCGTCGTCATCGAAGTCATGGTCAAGGCCGGCGACACGATCAAGGCCGAGCAGTCGTTGATCACGGTCGAGAGCGACAAGGCCTCGATGGAGATTCCGTCGCCCGCAGCCGGCGTGATCAAGGCATTCACGGTCAAGGTCGGCGACACCGTCAACATCGGTGATGTGCTCGGCACGCTGGAGAGCGCAGGTGGCGCACCAGCGGCCGCTGCGCCCGCTGCAGCCGCCCCGGCTGCAGCGCCGGCCGCCGCCAGCGCACCAGCGGCTGCCCCGGCCGCCGCTGCCGCTGCACCCGCGCCGGCCGCCGCACACAACCCGACGGTGGCGCCGTCCGCAGCCCTGCCGCATGCTTCGCCATCGGTCCGCAAGTTCGCCCGCGAACTCGGCGTGCCGCTGGGCGAGGTCAAGGGCAGCGGTCCCAAGGGCCGCATCACGCAGGAAGACGTCCAGGGCTTCATCAAGTCCGTGATGAGCGGCGCCGCGCAGACCAAGGCACAGGCCGCCAAGGCACCGGCCGGCGGTGGCGGTGACGGTGGCGCAGGCCTGGGCCTGATCCCCTGGCCCAAGGTCGACTTCACGAAGTTCGGCGAGGTCGAGCGCAAGCCGATGGGCCGCATCAAGAAGATCAGCGGCGCTAACCTGCACCGCAACTGGGTCGTGATCCCGCACGTCACCAACCATGACGACGCCGACATCACCGATCTGGAAGCCTTCCGCGTCTCCACCAACAAGGAGAACGAGAAGTCCGGCGTCAAGGTGACCATGCTGGCCTTCCTGATCAAGGCCTGCGTCGCGGCACTGAAGAAGTTCCCCGAGTTCAACTCTTCGCTGGACGGTGAGGAACTGGTGCTCAAGAAGTACTTCCACATCGGGTTTGCGGCCGACACGCCGAACGGCCTGGTGGTGCCCGTGATCAAGGACGCCGACAAGAAGGGCGTGCTGCAGATCAGCACCGAGATGAACGAGCTGGCCAAGAAGGCGCGCGATGGCAAGCTGGGCCCGGCCGACATGAGCGGCGCCTGCTTCACCATCAGTTCGCTGGGCGGCATCGGGGGGCGTTACTTCACGCCCATCATCAATGCGCCTGAGGTGTCGATCCTGGGTGTCTGCAAGAGCGCCATCGAACCCAAGTGGGACGGCAAGGCCTTCCAGCCGCGCCTGATGCTGCCGCTGTCGCTGTCGTGGGACCACCGCGTGATCGATGGCGCTTCTGCCGCGCGCTTCAACGCCTTCCTGGGGCAGGTGCTCGCCGACTTCCGTCGCACGATGTTGTGACGGCGCGGGCGCCGGGGCCGGCTTGATGGCCGGGCCTGTGCGCCAGTGCAGCGCCTGGGCCGGGCCGGTGGCGGCTGCAGTGCAGGCCACCGGTCCCAACCGGGCGCGCCATGCTCAATACGAAGAATCAAGGCGGCGCAAGCGAGCGGCCGTCCACGGAGAAACAAATGGCAAATGTGGAAATCAAGGTTCCGGACATCGGTGACTTCGACGAAGTCAGCGTGATCGAAGTGCTGGTCAAGGTCGGCGACACGGTCAAGACCGAGCAGTCGCTGATCACGGTCGAGAGCGACAAGGCGTCGATGGAGATCCCGTCCAGCACGGCGGGCAAGATCGTCGAGCTCAAGGTCGCGGTCGGCGACAAGGTCAAGGAAGGCTCGGTCATCATGGTGGTCGAGGCGGCTGGAGACGCCGCAGCCCCGGCGCCCGCGCCCGCACCGGCGCCCGCCGCTGCGGCACCGGCCAAGGCTGCTGCCCCTGCGCCCGCCGCTGCCCCGGTGCCGCAGGCGGCCGGCAGCTTCAAGGGCACGGCCGACCTGGACTGCGACGTGCTGGTCCTGGGCGCCGGCCCTGGCGGTTATTCCGCTGCCTTCCGCGCGGCCGACCTGGGCCTCAAGGTGGTGCTGGTCGAGCGCTACGCCACGCTGGGCGGCGTCTGCCTGAACGTGGGTTGCATTCCGTCCAAGGCGCTGCTGCACGTGGCCGCGGTGATGGACGAGGTCAAGCACTTCGCCGACCTGGGCGTCGAGTTCGCCCCACCCAAGGTCGACCGCGCCAAGCTGCTCGCGCACAAGAACAAGGTCGTGGGCAAGCTCACGGGTGGCCTGGCCGCCATGGCCAAGATGCGCAAGGTGACCACCGTGCGCGGCGTGGGCAACTTCATCGACGCCTACCACGTCGAAGTCGAGGAGACCTCGGGCACGAGCTGGGACACCAACGGCAAGAAGCAGGTCATCAAGTTCCGCAACTGCATCATCGCGGCCGGCTCGCAGTCGGTCAGCCTGCCCTTCATGCCCAAGGACGACCCGCGCGTGGTCGACTCCACCGGCGCGCTGGCCATGGGTACCGAGCCCAAGCGCATGCTGATCCTGGGCGGCGGCATCATCGGCCTGGAGATGGGCACCGTGTACTCGTCACTGGGCGCGCGGCTCGATGTGGTGGAAATGCTGGACGGCCTGATGCAGGGCGCTGACCGCGACCTCGTCAAGGTCTGGCAGAAGATGAACGCGCCGCGCTTCGACAACATCATGACCAGCACCAAGACCGTGGGCGCCGAGGCGACCAAGGACGGCATCAAGGTCATGTTCGAAGGCGCCAACGCCCCCAAGGAACCGCAGGTCTACGACCTGGTGCTGCAGGCGGTGGGCCGCAGCCCCAATGGCAAGAAGATCGCGGCCGACAAGGCTGGCGTGGCGGTGACTGACCGTGGCTTCATTCCGGTCGACATCCAGATGCGCACCAACGTGCCACACATCTTCGCCATCGGCGACATCGTGGGCCAGCCGATGCTGGCGCACAAGGCCGTGCACGAAGCCCATGTGGCGGCCGAAGTCATCGCCGGTGAACTGAAGGGCGACAAGGAACTGGCCAGCGCCGCGTTCAACGCCCGCGTGATCCCCAGCGTGGCCTACACCGACCCCGAGGTGGCCTGGGTCGGCCTCACCGAAGACCAGGCCAAGGCCGAAGGCATCAAGGTCAAGAAGGGCCACTTCCCGTGGAGCGCTTCGGGCCGCGCGATTGCGAATGGCCGCGACGAAGGCTTCACCAAGCTGCTGTTCGATGCCGAGACGCACCGCATCCTGGGTGGCGGCATCGTCGGCACGCACGCCGGCGACATGATCGGCGAGGTGGCATTGGCCATCGAGATGGGCGCCGACGAGATCGACATCGGCAAGACCATTCACCCCCACCCCACGCTGGGCGAAAGCATCGGCATGGCGGCCGAGGTGGCGCACGGGACTTGCACGGACTTGCCGCCGGCCAAGAAGTAGGTCCGTTTCACGCTCAAAACCAAGGCCCGGACGGAAGCAGTCCGGGCTTTTTCGTTCCGAGGATGTGGTGTTTTAAACCAATCGTGTTGGGTTAAAATCTCACGAAGCCCAGCATACGCGCCCATTCGCTGCGCATGGTGGTCTATCCCAACGACCATCCACCGCCGCATACCCATGTCGTGAGGCCGGGCTGGGAAATTCGGATCGAGTTATGCCACCCTTCAACCTTGATGACGATTGCCGGCAAGCCCAAATCGGCCGAGATTGCAGCCGCGTTGATGGTGACCGCGCAACATTTGGTCGAGCTTCGCACGCTATGGAGCGACCTTCATGACTAAGCCATCTTTGCCCGCCTGGGTTCAAGCGGAGCTGCTTCGGGCGCCCGAGGCCGCAGCACGGGGTGTGGTCCGAGATGTTCCCCATCTGCAGGCCACTGCGGCGCGGTTCGATGCGCGCAAGAAGCGGATCGTGGTTGAGTTGTCAAACGGTACATCCTTCGCGTTTCCACCTCACCTCGCACAAGGGCTGTCGGACGCACCTTACACCGCTCTGGCGCACATCGAGATCACCCCGATGGGCACTGGACTGCATTGGCCCCGCCTTGACGCCGACCTCAGCGTGGAGGGATTGTTGGCCGGAGTTTTTGGAAGCAGAGCCTGGATGCGGCAGCACGCGGCCCGCGCCGGGAGCGTTACGTCGCCTGCCAAGGCGCAGGCTGCCCGCGCCAATGGGGCAAAAGGTGGGCGTCCGCGCAAGGCCGCTGCATGAGCGGAGCCGGGTCCTGTGAACCATCCCAGTCGTCACTTTAGCTTTGGCCGCTGCGCAGGCACGGCCTCGTGGCTGACCCGTTTCCGAATCCCGTCCCCGGCATGGTGCATTCAGCCTACAACAACTGCACCTTGATCCCGTCTGCCAGCACCGTGATCTCGCCGATCTCGTAGGTCTTGCGGCCGAAGCTCAGTTCCTCCACCGTGAACGTGCGCAGCGCCTGGCCTTGCAGCAGCTCCTGCGCCACCAGGCCGCCTACGCGCTGCAACTGCTCGGCGTGGCTGCCGGTCACGCCTTGCAGCGTCAGGCGCTCGGCCTTGGGCTGGTCCAGCCGCACGGCGCGCGTGGCGGCGTCATAGCGCAGCGCGCTGCTGACCGCCACCACACCCTCGGCCGCGCCCGAGCGCAGAAACGGGCTTGCGATCGACAACTGCGCTGAAATGGCCGCCCGGTTGGCTGCGGCGTTCAGCCCCAGTTGCGGGTCGCGCAGCGCGACCGTGAAGATCTCGGCATAGCGCTGCGCCAGCGGGAACTGCTTGGTCACCAGGGCCTGCAGCTCGGCGTGGCTGGCCGTGAATTCGCTCGTGAAGAAGTTGAAGCCGGCCAGCGCGCGCAGCGGCAAGGCGGCGCCCAGCAGGGCCAGTGACAGATGGCGGCGGGAGATGGCGGACATGGGGCGGTGCGTGTGTGCGGCTTGGCATTGTGGCGCCCGGGCAATCCCGGCCGGCGTCTGCGGTCTTGCGTCGGAGGATCCATCGTGGGAATGCTCGTGTTCGTCCTGTGTGCTCAAGCGATCGCTCTCATGGTCTTCAGAGGCAGCCTTTCCAGGGTCTATGCAGCTGATGGGGGGCGCTGGGGCGTCCCGCGGGGGTTACGCGCCTCGTGGAGGGCTGGCTGCGGGGTGTCCGCCCGGCCTGGGGTGCCCGCCGTGGCCGCCCGGTGGACGCGTCCCTCGCCCAGGGGCTCGGGCAGCCTGTGGTGCTCGGCCTGCGGGCGCATTGCACAACTCGCTCCGTTCACTGCGTTCACTCACCTCGAACAAGTGCAATGAGTCAGTCATTGAGGCGTGCTGCGCCGCCGCCCGCAGTCCTGCGCTCCTCGGCGCGGCCACAGGTTGGCCACGGCGGGCACCCCAGGCCGGGCTACGTTGCTGGTGGCTGAAGCGCTGTCGGGGGAACCGGGGACAGGCTCGCGTGACGCGGGCTCGCCCTCCGGACGACAGCGGCCCACCCTCGGGACAACCAGCGCGCACCGTGCATCCGAGTCAGCCGCACCGAGCCCGGCATGGGGTACCCCCAGGGCCGGCCCTGCAGATGCGCCGAGGAGCGCAGTGGCATGGGCGGCGGCGCAGCACGCTTCGTGAACTGACTCATTGCACCTGTTCGAGGTGAACGAACGCAGTGAGTGGTGCGAGTTGTGCAATGCGCCCATGCCGCGAGCACCGCAGGGGACCCCGAGCCCCTAGGCGAGGGGCGCTGAGCCGGGCCGGCCCTGGGGGTGCCCCATGCCGGGCGGCCCACTGGCACGCACGGCCCCCCGGCCCCCCGGCCCCCCCGGCCCCCAGTGCACACGACGACGAACCGCCGTCCAACCCCTCTCATAGCCGGCGCAGCCGCCAGCGCACTGCCGCCAGGCCCGCCATCGTCAGCACGGCCAGGCCCGCGCCCGCCAAAAAGGTCCCCCGGTGCCCCACAGCGTCCCACAGCGCACCGGCGATCACGCTGGCCAGCAGCAACGCGACGCCGGTCAGCAGGTTGAACATGCCGAACGCCGTGCCGCGCAGTTCGGCCGGTGCATGGTCGGCAATCAGCGCGTTGAACAGGCCCTGCGTGAAGCCCATGTGCAACCCCCACAGCGCCACGCCCAATGCGAGCCCCCACGCGTCGTTGGCAAACGCCAGCGCCAGGTCGGCCGCCAGTAGCAGCACAAGGCCCACGCCCAGCACGGCCACACGACTGCTTGAAATGCCTTCGCCTGAAGCTGCGGTGCGAGCGCCTGCAGACGGTCGGCCGACGCTCAGCCGATCCGACAGTGCACCGGCCGGATACGCCGACACCGCATAGGCCACGCCCATCACCACCAGCACGGCCGGCGCCCACATCAGCGGCACGCCGATGGACTGCGCGCGCAGGATCAGAAAGGCCTCGCTGAAGCGCCCCAGCGTGAACACCACGCCCACGCCGACCACCCACCAGTAGGCCGCGCCCAGCCGGCCCAGCGCCTGACGGCTCAGCGGGGCGCGCACCTGGCGCGGCGCTGCAGTCGTGGGCTCGCGCACCGCGAACACCAGCACCGCAACGGCCAGAAAGCCGGGCACCACGGCCACCCAGAACACTGTCTGGAAGTGATTGGACGTCCACCACATCAGCGCCATGGCGAGCAAGGGGCCGGTGAACGATCCGATGGTGTCCAGCGTCTGACGCAGCCCGAAGCCGGCGCCACGCAAATGCGCCGGCGTGATGTCGGCCACCAGCGCATCGCGCGGCGCGCCGCGGATCCCTTTGCCCACGCGGTCAACGAAGCGCGCGCCCACCAGCCATTCCAGCGTCGGCGCCAAGGGGAACACCGGCTTGGTCAGCGCACCCAGCGCGTAGCCAATGACGGCCAGCAGCTTGCGCTTGCCGAGCCGGTCGCTCAGCGCGCCGGAGAACACCTTGGTGATCGAGGCCGTGGCCTCGGCGATGCCCTCGATCAGGCCAACAGCCAGCACCGAGGTGCCCAGCACCGTGACCATGTACAGCGGCAGCAGTGCGTGGATCATCTCGGAGGAGATGTCCATCAGCATGGAGACAAAACCCAGCGCCCAGACGCCGCCGGGGATGGCCCGCAGCCCCCCGGTGGCCGGGCTGGTCGTATCGGAGATGGAAGTCTTGGGCACAGCGGTTTGTAACGCCAAACGACGCCGGGCCGCTGTCGGCTCAGCCGCCGTGGATGTGCCGCGCGGTCGAGCCCGATCTGCTCACCGCGCTTAGTTCGCTGTGATCTTGCGCTCACGCACGATGGCGCTCCACTTGGCGTCTTCCTTCTTCATGAACGCGGCCAGCTCGGCGCGCGTGGTCGGCTGGGGCGTCAGGCCGTGCTTGTCCAGCGCGTCCTTCACGCCGAGGTCGTGCAGCACCTTGACGATCTCCTGGTTCCAGCGCGCAAGCAGCGGCTCGGGCGTCTTGCCGGGGGCCACGAACGCATACCAGTTCAGCGCCTCGAAGCCCGGGTAGCCCGACTCGGCCACCGTGGGGATGCCCGGCAGGTAAGCCGGCCGCACCAGACCTGTCGTGGCCAGCGGCACCAGCTTGCCGCTCTCCACGTGCGGCATGGCGGTGGGCGGGGCCGAGAAGTACGAGGCCACGCGCTCACCGATCAAGTCTTGCAGCGCCGGTGCGCCGCCCTTGTAGGGCACGTGGACCATGTCGATGCCCGCGCGCTGGTTGAACAGCTCGCCCGCCAGGTGCGACGCCGAACCGGCCCCGGTCGAGGCGAAGTCCACGCCGCCGGCCTTCGTCTTTGCCAGCGCCACGAACTCGGCCAGGTTCTTCACCCCCAGGCCCTTGTGCGCCACCAGCACGTTCGGGAAGTTCACGCCGCCCGAGACGGGCGCAAGGTCCTTGAACGGGTCGTATGGCACCTTCATGATGTGCGGTGCGATCGTCAGCGGGCCGATCGAGCCGAACAGCAGCACCGACCCGTCGGCCGCAGCGTTGGCCACGAACTGGTGGGCGATGTTGCCGCCCGCGCCGCCCTTGTTGTCCACCACCACGCTCTGGCCGATGTTCTCGGAAAGCTTCTTGGCGATCAGCCGTGCAGCCGCGTCGGCGGCGCCGCCGGCTGCGAATCCGACGACCAGGGTGACGGGCTTCTTCGGGGGAAAGTCTTGCGCGTGCAGGCTGCCAGCCAGCAGCAGCGCAGAGGCGGCCAGCGCAGTGGCGCGCAGCAAATGTCGTTTGTTCATTGTGGGTCTCCTGGTGTGTTGATTCGGATGCCGTGCGGGTGCGCAAGCGGTGCAGGTCAGTCGCTGCCCAACCCGATCGGGTTGGGCTGGCGCTTCTCCACCGCATGGCGCAGCAGTGCTGCCGTGCGGAAGATGCCGTGGGCGAACTTGCCGTAGGGCAGGGTGGCGAAGAGGGCCATTACCGCGCCCAGGTGCAGGCACAGCGTCAATACCAGGGCAGGCGTGCCGCCCGCGAGCCACAGCGCCAGGCCGCTGGCGCTGGTCAGGAACAGCAGCGCGATGAAGCCGCGGTCCATCGGCTTTTGCGCCGCGTCGCCGTGCTCGGGGTGGCGGCGCAGGTTCAGCCGCCACAGGCCGGCCGTGCCCAGCACCAGGCTGATGCCGCCGACCACACCCAGCAGCTTGGGCAGGCTGGGCAATGCGTAGGGCGCCTCCCAGCCGAAGGCGTAGTGGTAGAGCGTGGCCACGCTGGTCGCGGCAAAGCACAGCATGAAGCCGTAGAACGTGAGGTGGTGGTAGCGCCGGCGCGCCAGCGTATAGGCGTCGTCGTCGTTGTGGCAGCCCTCGCCGTGGCCACCGTCCAGGTACTTCAAGCGCAACACCGCGTCGGCCGCCTCGGCCGTGGCCGGCGTCGTCAGCGCCGCGCCGCTGGTCGCAGGCGTCACCTCGCGCCAGAAGCGGCGCACGCCCAAGGCCAGCGCCAGCGTAGCGAAGAGGAACACCGGCGCGAACAGGCCGACCAGCAAGTTGTGCGGAAAGATCGCGTAGAAGCCGCCCGCAGGCGCCGCGCCCCACAGCGCAGTCACACCGTCGCCCTGCAGCACGACGGCCAGCAGCAGGAACAGCGCCAAGCCACCCGCCAAAGCCAGCGCCAGCGTGAGCCCGTTGCGCTGGTACAGCGCGCCCAGCGCGGGCGGCCAGGCGTAGTCGGCATAGGTCTGCCCACGCACCTGCGCCATGGCCTGGGGCACGTTGACGGCGAACTCGTGCGGCGGCGCATACTGGCAGGCGTGCAGGCAGGCGCCGCAGTTGTGGCACAGGTTGGCCAGGAAATGGATGTCGGCCTTGCCGAATTCCAGCCGCCGCGTCATGGCCGGGAACACCGCGCAAAACCCTTCGCAGTAACGGCAGGCGTTGCAGATCTGCATCTGGCGCGCCACCTCGGTCTCGGGCGCGCTCAGCACGATCTCGCCGTTGGCCAGCGCGCGGGCGTCGCGTGTGAGAGCTTCAAGCGTTTGCATGCTGCGCTCCTTGTGCGGTGGGGGCGGTGCGGGTGGGCTGCATCGGCGGACCGGCTTGGCCCGCCGATGCAGCCTTGGCCGCGCGCGCTGCATTGGTGCCGGCGATGCGACCAAAGGCCGTGCCGATGGACATGCCAACCCCCGCCGTGTAGCCCTTGCCCAGCACGTTGCCGGCCATCATTTCGCCGGCCACGAACAGGTTGTCGCTGGGGCTGCCTTCGAAGCGCACGGCGGCCGTCTCGTCGGTCAACAGGCCCAGGTAGGTGAAGGTGATGCCGGGCCGCAGCGCGTAGCCGTAGAACGGCGGTTTGACGATGGGCCGCGCCCAATGCGTCTTGGCCGGCTGCACGCCCTCGGTATGGCAGTCGTCCAGGGCGGTGTGGTCGAAGCTGCCGACGCGGCAGGCCGCGTTGTAGGCGTCCAGCGTCTGCATGAAGGCCGGCACCGGCAGGCCGAGTTGCCGTGCCAGTTCGGGCAGGGTGTCCGCTTGGACACCCGGGAACACCGGCGGCATGAAGCGCCCGATGGCCTGGCTGTCGATGATGGACCAGCCGGTCTGCCCCGGCTGCTGCGCGACCAGCCGGCCCCAGATCGCATAGCGCTTGGGCCAGAAGTCCTCGCCCTCGTCGTAGAAGCGCTCACCGCCGCGGTTGACCACCACGCCCAGCGACACGCAGTCGATGCGCGTGCAGATGCCGCCGTCGTACAGCGGCGCGCGCGCGTCGATGGCCACCATGTGCGCCTGCGTCGCGTCGCCGATGCGCTCGGCGCCGTGGTCGTCCAGCAGGTGGCGCAGCAGCACGCCCTGGTTGAACCTGGTGCCGCGGATCAGGAAGTTGTCAGACGGCCATTCCCCGCGCGCGTTCTGGCCCCAGGCCTCGCGCAGCCAGTCGCGGTTGGACTCGAAGCCGCCGGCCGCCAGCACGCAGGCCCGGGCCTCGATGCGCTGGCCCTGGCAGTGCGCGGCGACGAAGCGGCCGTGCTCGATCTCGATGCGGTCCACCGGCGCGTCGTAGCGCACCTGCACGCCCAGCCGCTCGGCGCTGCGGTAGTAGGCGTTGACCAGCGCCTTGCCGCCGCCCATGAAGAACGCGTTGGTGCGCGCCACATGCAGCGCGCCCGACAACGGCGGCTGAAAGTGCACGCCGTGGCTGCGCATCCAGTCGCGGCAGTTGGACGAAGCGCGGATCACGAGACGCGCGAGGTGCTCGTTGGTCAGGCCGCCAGTCACCTTCAGCAGGTCTTGCCAATATTCTTCTTCGGGGTAGGCCTCGACCAGCACATCCTGCGGCGCGTCGTGCATGCAGCGCAGGTTGCGGGTGTGGGCGGAGTTGCCGCCGCGCCAGTCGCGTGGCGCCGCTTCCAGCAGCAGCACGCTGGCGCCGGCTTCGCGCGCCATCAGCGCGGCGCACAGTGCGGCGTTGCCGCCGCCGATCACCAGGACATCGATCACGTAGGGTCTCCTTGTGGGGTGGAGGCGACTCTAAAGACGCACGCTCCACCGCGAAAGGCGGCCCCGGGGAACGGGTCTTCAGTTTTCGAGAAGGCGGGCGCCGGCCCACTGGCCATCCAGCACCAGCGCGCGCACGGTGTCCGCCATGACGACACGCGTGGCGAGTGCGGCCGGCGAAAGTTCGTCGTCCGACAGGCTCACCAGCAGGTTGCGCCGGCTCACATGCGCGTCCACGATCTGGCTGCGCCGCAGGCCGGCACCCGCCAGGCGCGCGATGGCAGCGCCGGGCTGGATGGTGGCGCCTTCGCCAGCGCGCACGGCGTCCATCAGCAAGGCCAGGCCATCGACCTCGGCCACCACATGGGGCTTGGCCTGCAAGCGTGCAAACGCCGCGTCCAGCGTACTGCGCAGCCCGTGCGGCGCGCTGGGCAGGATCAGCGGCACGCTTGCGAGCTGGGCCAGCCCGACCGTCTCGCCAGCCGGCCACAGGTCAAGCCCGGTCGCTGCGATGGCGAACAGTTGTTCCTCCAGCAGCGGCAGCACGCTGCAGCGCTGCGGCAGGGCGGCTTCGAACAGCACGGCCAGATCGAGCTGGCGGGCCTGCAGCATGCCGACCAGGTGGCCCGACAGCGACTCCACCAGGTGCAGCCGCACGTCCGGATAGCGCGCGCGCATGGCCTGCATCAGCGGCACGCCCAGCACCGAGGCCGTGGTCGGCGGCAGGCCCACGCTGACATGGCCCGACAGCCGCGCCTGCTGCGCCGCGCGCATGGCCTCGTCGGCGTGCCGCAGCGTCAGCTGGGCCTGGTGCAGGAAGGCCACGCCGGCATCCGTGGGCGTGACGCCGGTGGAGCTGCGCTGCAGCAGCCGCGTGCTGAGCTCGCCTTCGAGCCGGCTGATCTGCTGGCTCAGCGCAGAGGTCACCACGCCGAGCTCGAGCGCGGCGCGGCCCATGCTGCGCATCTCGCAGACCTTCACGAAATAGCGGAGTTGTCGCAGTTCCATGTCAGTGGCGCGCGGCCGCCTAGAGCCGCTGACGCAGCCCCTCGGGGGGCAGCGGACCTCGCGAAGCGGGGTAGCGTGGGGGCATCATTTCATCAACGGGCCGTGATCGGCTCCAGCCCCGTCTTGGCGATGGTCGGTGCGGCGGCGGCCGAGCTCAGGTAGCGGACCAGATCGCGCGCCGCCTCGGGCTGCCGTGCGCCGGTGGCGGTGCCGGCCGAGAACACGGTCACGCGCTGCACCTGCGCCGGCAGCGGGCCGATGTAGGTGATGCCCTCGATGGGCAGCAGCTCGCTCACCTGCTGCAGGCCCAGCGTCGCATCGCCGCGCGCCACCACGGTGCCCACGCGCTCGCTGAGGATGCGGCGGCTCTTGGGCTTGACTTGTTCTTCGATGCCCAGCGTCTTGAGCAACTCGGTCTCGTAGTAGGTGCCGCTGGCGCTGGCCGAATACGCAATCGACGGCGCCGCCAGCAGCGTGCGCCTGAGCGCGTCCACGGTGCTGATGTCCGGCTGCGGCGCACCCTTCTTCACCGCAAAGCCGATGGCCGAGCGCACCAGGTCGACCTGGCTGCCGGCGACGACCTTGCCGTCCTTCACCAGCGCGTCCAGCGCCGAACGCGCCAGGATCACGACGTCGGCCGGCTCGCCACGGCCCAGCCGGCTGGGGATGGAGTCGCTGGCCGCGCCCATCGACGCGCCGTAGGCCGTCTTCACGCTGTGGCCGCTCTGCTTCTCGAACGCGGGCTGCAACTCGTTGTAGGCGGCCGTGAAGCCACCCGAGGTCATCACATGGATGTCGGTGGCAGCCGGCTTGCTGCCGGGGCCGGTGCAGCCCGCGAGGGTGAGGGCGGCGGCCAGCATGAGCGCTGCGCGGGGCCGCCCCAAGCAAGCTCGCTTGGCACGCGAAGCCGGGGATAGATCAGCGCGTGCGCGGCGGCGGGTGAGGGCGGTGAGCAGGGCCACGTTGTCTCCAGATCGTTGTTGGTCGGCTGATCGTAGCGCTGGGCGACGGCCCGCTGGCGGCGCGCTGTGGCAGCGGACAGGGCCAAAATGGTGGTTCGATTCCACACTTCACCTTTTCGCCATGCACCAAGCTTTCAAGCCCCGCCTCGCCACGCTCGCCACAGCGGTCGCATTGTTCATCGCCAGCGCGGCGCAGGCCCAGGTCACGCCCGTGGCGCCAACGCCGGCCCAGGTCCAGCCGGCCGTGGACCAGGCCTACACCCAGCTCATGGCCTCACCCGCCATCGTGAAGCTGCTGGACGCCGTCAAGGCCGACCACGCGCGTTCGGTCGACGACCTCAAGATGCTGACCGAGATCGAGGCGCCACCGTTCAAGGAACAAAAGCGCGCCGAAGCCTTCCTCGCGCGCATGAAGGCGCTGGGCCTGGCGGACGCCCGCATCGACGCCGAAGGCAACGTGGTGGCCCTTCGCAAGGGCACTGGCAATGGCCCCAAGCTCGTGGTCTCCGCGCACCTGGACACGGTGTTCCCCGCCGGCACCGACGTGAAGGTGAAAGAGCGCGACGGCAAGCTCTACGCACCCGGTATCTCGGACGACACGCGCGCCCTCAGCGTGCTGCTGTCCTGGGTCAAGGTGCTGAACGACAACAACGTTCAGACCGTGGGCGACCTGCTGATCGTCGGCAACGTGGGCGAAGAAGAGCTGGGCAACCTGCGCGGCATGAAGGCGCTGTTCCGCGACCATCTGGACATCGACGGCATGGTGGGCATCGAGCCCTCGGCGGACGGCGCAGTGCTGGTTCTGGGCACGGCCAGCCACCGCTACGAGTTCAGCTTCAAGGGGCCAGGCGGCCACAGTTTCGGCGCGTTCGGCCAGGTGCCCAGCGCCATCCACGGCATGGGCCGCGCGATCGCCAAGATCTCGGAGATCAAGACGCCCAGCTTCCCCAAGACCACGTTCACCGTCGGCACCGTGGGCGGCGGCACGTCCGTCAACACCATCGCACCCGACGCGCGCATGGCGGTCGACATCCGCTCGGACGCCATGGGGCCGCTGCTGGAGACGGAAAAGAAGATCCTCGCCGCCGTCGACGAGGCTGTGGTGGAGGAGAACAAGCGCTGGGGCGTGGACACGCTGTCCGTGTCGACCAAGCTCATCGGCGACCGCCCCGGTGGCCGCACCCCCACCGAATCGGTGATGGTCGAGGCGGCCATCCGGTCCAACACCGCGTTTGGCCACAAGACGCTGCTGCGCGGCGGCAGCACCGATGCCAACGTGCCGATGTCACTCGGCATCCCGGCCATCATCATCGGCGGCGGCGGCAAGACGGGTGGTTTCCATTCGCTGGCCGAGTGGATCGATGTGACCGACGGCTGGAAGGGCGCGCAGAATTCGCTGGTGACGGTGCTCGGCCTGGTGGGCGTGCAGGGCGTCAGTGCGCCGTTGTTGGCCAAGCGGCCGCCACGCGCGCCTGCGGCCAAGTAAGACTTGGTAACTTGCCGGGATGGCGGGACGAAGCCACATGCAGACGCCCGGCGCCCGGCCAGGCTGCACGGCCGCTGCGCTACATTGCGGCCGGTTTCGAATCGTGATGGGAGAGGCCCCGTGCATGCGCAAGAGTTCAGTTCCGATTGGCCCGCCGTGCTGGACGAGATGCTGGAGTTCATCGCGCTGACGCAGCTCTCGCTTGGGCGCGGCCGGGCGGCACGGGTAACGGTCAGCCTGTCACGCGCACGGGTGGCGGCCGATGCGCTGCAGCCGCACGTCGGCCGGTTCCGCGATCAGCTGGCGCAACAGGTGCCGGGCACCTTGCTTGAACTTGGCGCCGGCCACCACGCGGCGCACCGCGTCGAAGTCCACTACGGAAGCTGAATCCCATGTCCTTTTTCGACACGCTGGCCCGGTGGCTCGGGCTCAGCGAACCGGCACCGGCTGCAGCGCCGGCCGAGTCCGTTGCACGCGCGGGCACTGGTGCGCCGCTGCCAACTGCACCAGGCGCCGCCACACCCGGCGCGAACAGCCCGTATGCCGAGCTCTGGCAGTCGGTGGACCGCCACCTCGCACAGTTCATGGTGCACAGCGTGTTGCCGCACCGCCAGTTCGAGCCCGACGATGTCTTCAAGCTCGTGCGGATCCAGGTCACCGGCACCACCGCAGCGGCGCAGGGCGTGATCGACCGATTTCTCGCCGAGTTCCGGCCCGAGAGCCGGCGCAAGGTGGTGCTGGCTGCCGTCACGCGCACCTGCTCGCAAGGCGTCTCGACAGCCGACTTCGTCGACTTCAACCGCGACTTCGACCGCGCCGAGCTGGAGGAGAGCGACCCCTACGACGCACAGCTGGCCGAGGCCCACCAGGGCGGCTACCAGCTCACGCTGTACGGCGAATGGGAACTGCAGCGTGTCGTGCCGGTGAGCGTGGCGCCAGCGGGGGGCGCCACTGCGCCCGGCATGGCTGGGACGTCGGGCACGTCCAGCACGTCGGGCATGCCGGGCTTGCCGGCCGCGACCACCTCCACCGCGCCGCTGGACATCGACATCCACGACGCCACCGGCCGGCGTCAGCTGCAAGTGAGCGCGCTGCCGTTCGCACTCGGCCGCGTGGCCGCGCTCGCCGAGCAGCGCATCAGCGGCACCTTCGTGTCGCGCCGCCATGGCCTGCTGGAGCGCGACGAGCAGGGGCGGCTGTGGTACCGAGAAACCTCGGTCAACGGCAGCACGCTGGACGGCAGCCCCATCGCACCGGGCGAGCGCCGCCAGTTGCGCAATGGCGCGCTGCTGCGCCTGGGCGGAGACGCCGCCGACGTGGCCGAGTGCCCTGCGCTGACGATCCGCTGGGCGCACGCGCACGACGACGATGCATCGACCCCGATCCGCGCACCGCTGCGCGCGCCGGGCGATGGTGCCGCCACGCCCATCCGCTCAGGGCTCGATGGCGCCACGGCCGCGCCTCCTGCCGCCACGCCGCTGAGCGCCGCACCTGCCGGGCCGCTGTGCGTGCTGGCGATCAAGGATGCGCACGGCAGCCGCACCGTTGCCGTCACGCGGCTGCCGTACGTGATCGGCCGCAGCGAGTCGGCCGACTGCCGCGTGCCCGAAGGCAATGCCGGCGTGTCGCGCGACCACCTGGTGATCCAGGCCGTCGATGCGGCCGGTGCGCACATCGACAACAACGCCGTCGGCAAATGGGGCACCGAGATCGGCGACGCCGAGCAGCCGGCGCGCTTCACCCTGCCCTGGGGCCGCCAGGTGACGCTGGCCAGCCGCTTCGCCAAGGCGCCCGCCGTCACCGTGCTGCTTTTGCCGGCGACGGCATGACGCTGCCCGCATGGTGACCGCTAGCCCCAAGCCGCCGGACGACGCGGTCACGCCACTCGTGCACCAGCGCATCGCGCCCGCCCCGCGCCGCAGCGTGGGCGACCGGCTGCGGGCGCAATGGGCGCTCGCACGCCGGCCGCGCATCGAAAGCGGCTGGGCCAGCACGTGCGGTGCGGGGCACGAGCGCAACCAGGACGCCGTGCTCGCCGCCGCGCCCCTGTTCGCCGTGGCCGACGGCGTGGGCGGTGGCAGCGCGGGCGAGCTCGCCAGCAGCCAGATGCTGGCCTGGTGCCGCGCCATCGCGCCGGCCGACTGGCGGCACCCCGAAGCGCTGGCCGAGAAGCTCCGCGCGTCCGACGCCGCACTGGCCGCCGCGCTTGCGCGCCTGAACCCGGGCGGCCGCAGCGCCACGACGTTTGCCGGCGTCTGGCTGCGGCGCAGCGGCCACGGCCTGGTCGCGCATGTCGGCGATTCGCGCGTGCTGCACCTGCGACCCCAACCCGTCGCCTGGCAACTGACCCGGCTCACCGAAGACCAGACCTACGGCAACCTTGGCGAGCCGCCCCCCGACGGCGGCCGGGCGGATGACCCGGCGCGCATGGTGGGTGTGGGCGCCATCGGCGAGCCGCCGGTCGCGCCACTGCGCCTGCGCGAGGGCGACTGGCTGGCGCTGTGCACCGACGGGCTGTACCGCTTCGTGCCGGAGCCAGCGCTCGCCGCCGCGTGCCAGCGCGCGGCCGATGCGCCACTGCACGCCGTGGCGCAGCAGCTCGCCCAGGCCGCCGCGCAGGCCGGCAGCCGCGACGACATCAGCGTGCTGCTGGTCCGCCTGAACCCGCTGGGCGGGGCGCGCATGCCGTTCTGGCTGGCGCTGGCCGCCAGCGTGGTCGCGGCGCCCGCGCTGCTGTTCCTTCGATAGGCCAGGCCGATGCCCACACTGGATGCCATGACCCCACGCACCCATGCCAGCGCCGAGGCCTACGACCCGTTCGCCGACACGCGCGGCCCGGTCGGCCATGCGACTCACTTCGACGTGGAGCGCATCCCCGGGAGCGCGCCCGGCGAGCCGGCGCGCTTTCGCAAGACCATCAAGCCGGGCGTCGGCGCCGATCTGCTGCCGATGATCCACCGCGAGAATTTGCTGCTGATGGACATGGCCACGCGCGGCCTGCGGCATGTGGCGCAGTCGCTGGAGTTCACCCGCGATTCGTCCGATACGCCCTTCGTGGTGACGACGCTGGATGCCGGGCCGAGCCTGAACCTCTGGCGCCGCCACGCGTTCGTCGCCGAGGGCGCGGCGGCCGGTGACGCGCGCCCGTTCCTCACGCCCACCGTTTTGGCCCGCCTGTTGCGCCACCTGCTGCTGGCGCTGCGCGAGTTCCACGGCGCCGGCTTCATCCACTGCGACATCCACGCCGGCAACGTCTGCCTGCCGTTCGAGCGCCGGGGCGACGCCGTGCGCCCGGTGTTCGAGCAGCTGCGGCTGATCGACTTTGGCCACACGCTGTCGGCGCGCCTGAACTTCGACGAGCCGCTGCGCCTGGACCCGACGGCGGGTGAGAGCCTGCGCCGCGTGTCGCCTGCCTTCCGGGCTGCGCTGCAACGCGACACCGACAGCGGGCATGCACAGGCCGTGCAGCAACTCGACTTCCGGCTCGACCTCTACGCGCTGGGTGCGCTGGCGACGCAGTTTCTCGGCTGGGTGGACTGGTCCGGTGAACCGCGTGCGGCCGCGCTGCATGCACAGATGGGCGCCAGCGTGGACGCGCTGCTGGCGCAGGACTGCGACGGCACGGCGCCCGCACCGGGGCTGCACGACCGGTTGCTGCAGCCGCTCGATGCGATGTTGGGCCGCCTCGCGCAGTTCGACGATGGCTGGCAGTTGCCGCGCCTGCGGGCGGCCGCGGTGGTGCCCGAGGCGGCGCGCGAGACGCCGTTGATCGGTGCGCGGGCCACGCCTTTGGCGCCGCCGGTCGCGTTGCCTGGCGCTGGCGCGGGAGCACCGGCACCGGTTACGGATGTGACATCGACTGCGGCATCAGCGCCGGTCTCGACATCGACATCGACATCGACATCGACATTGGCGTCGGCGTCGGCGTCGGCGTCGGCGTCGGAACCAGGACCAGGACCAGGACCAGGACCAGGACCGGGAGCAGGAGCAGGAGCAGGAGCGGGATCGGGTTCGGGATCGGGTTCGGGATCAGGATCGGAGCAGACACCGGCACCGCCACCGGTAAGGTTGCCCGCATCGCTTGCCCCGGCCGCCACCAGTGCCGCGCCGCACGCCGCCGGCCGCCGCAACGTGTGGACCGGCGCGGCGTTGGCGGCCATCGCGCTGGCCGCGCTTGCCGGCTGGGCCTGGCAGGCCGGCCACCTGCCCGGCATGGCCTCGGCCCCGGCGCGCTCGGCCAGCTCGCCGGCCAGCGCCCCGACCGCTTCGTCTGCCACCCGGTCGACCGCCGCCAAGCCCGCAGCGACGGCCCCACGCGCTGCGTCATCGGCGCCCGTGCCGCCCGCGCCTGTGCCCTCCACGCCACCTCTCACGGCGCGCGAGGTCGGCGACCAGCTCAACACCATGGTCGAGGGCGCGGCAGCCGGCCGCTGGGGCCAGGTCGAGGCGGCCGCGCGCCGCATTGCCGCACCGGTCGGCGCGGCCGCACCGGGCGCGCCGCAGCTGGCGTCCGGCCTCGAAGCCATTGAGCAGGGCGACTACAACAGCGCCGCAACCGTGTTGCGCCGGGCCACAGCGCAGACACCGGCAGACGGCAAGGCGTGGTCCGCCCTCGGTTATGCCGAACTGCGCCGCAACGATCTGCAGGCCGCCGACCTCGCGCTGCGCCGCAGCCTGCAACTGCGCCCGCAGGACGCCGGCAGCTGGGCCCACCTGGGCGAGATCCTGGCGGTGCAGGGCAACCCCGCCGCAGCGGCCGCCGCGCTCGAACTGGCGGTGTACTTCTCGACACAGCGCGCCCGCACGCTGGCCCATCTGCGCGCGCCTGCGCCGCCCTCGTTGATCGCGCCCGCGTTCCGCGCCGTGGTGCAGGACATGGGCAGCGCGCTCGACCAACTGCCTGCGAGAACACCACCATGAAACCCATCTTGCTTCTCTGCGCCATCGCACTGTCGGGCGCGCTGCATGCGCAGACCGTGCCCTACGGCCTGTCCGTGGACCGCAACCCGGCACAGCCCGACCAGCCCGTCCAGGTGGTCGTGAACTTCGGCGCGGCCAGCCCCTGGTGCGGCCTGCGGGTGGACCTGGGCGACGGTGACGTGCGCGACATCGTGGTCGAGAGCTTCCCGTTGACGCTCACCAAGCAATACGCCACTGCGGGGCGCTACGTGCTGAGCGCGCAAGGCCGCTTCGTGGCGCGCGGCCTCAGCACCGGGCTCGCCTGCAGCGGCGCGCCGCGCACGCTGACGCTGGTGGTCGAGTCTCGTGGCAGCGCGCAGACGGGGCGCGACGATGAGCGCGCACGTGAGCAACGCAAGCGAGACGAAGAGCGCGCGCGCGAACAACAAAAGCGCGAGGCCGAGCAGGCCCGCGAGCGTGCCAAGCGTGAACGGGAACGTGATCGCAAACGGGACGACAACGGAGACGACAACGGCGATGACCGCGATGGCCGTAACGGCCGGCGCGACACGCCGGGCCGTGATCGGGGTGCTGCAGGCGTGCAGGTGCCGGTGCCTGCCGCGACGCCGCCTCGCGCCCCCACGACAACGCCGGCGCCAGCATCAACACCGCCACCACCAGCAGAGCCCAGCAGGCCGCGCGACGGCACGCTCAAGGTCTTCTGATGCAGGCACTGGCCGCGCGCGATACCTTGCCTGTGCCGGCGCCTGCGCCCGCCGTGGCGGGCCGCGCCCGGGCCGCACTGTGGGAGTTTCTGCTGCTCGTGCTGGTGCTGGCCGCGCTGGTCTGGCAGTGCCAGGGCCTGCGCGGCGGCGCAGCCGATGGGCCAGACGACGACCGCTACGCACTCGACCAAGCCCTGCAGACCGCGCCGCTGGTCGGCGGCAACCAGGCGCCTCTGGCCACGTTGTGCCATGCCGCCGACCTGCCGCCGCGCCTGCGCTGGCGCTGGGCCAGTGCCTGCGCCCAGACCGACAGTGACACCGGCATCGTCACCCCCACCGACCAGGCCCGCGCGCTCGACGCCCTGCCCGCCGCGCTGCAGGCCGATCAAGCCGCATTGCAGCAGGCCATCGTCGCCGGCGCGGCCGAGCGGCTGGCGCGCGTGGCGCCGCTTGCCAAGAGCCTGGCCGAAGGCGTGTTGCCAGAGGACGAACAGACCCGGCTGGCCGCCACCGCCCGGGAACTCGGCGTGTACCGCGCGCGCTACCAGCTCGGTGCCGACGCGGCCGCCGGCTCGCTGCCGCTGGCCTGCGCCTGGGCTGAATCGCTCGCAGCCGTCCGCCGCGCTGGGAATGCATCGGAGCGCACGGTCGCGCTGGCAAACCAGTTCGCGCTCGTGCGCGGTTCCTCGGCCCGGCTGTGGTGGCCCGCGACCGGCGCGGCGCTCGACTGGTCGGCCGGCACCTCGGCCGAATGCCGCGCGCTCGGCACGCCGCAGCGCGCGATGGCGCAGGCCGCCGACCTGGCGCGGCAGGTGCGCGACGGCCAGCGCCTCGCGCACAAGTCTGTCGCGATGCAACGGTTGACGACCAGCGCGCCGTGGCTGTTCGTCGCCTGGTCGCTGCTGACCTGGGCGCTGGTCTCGCTGGCGCGCCGCACGCGCCGGCCGCTGCGCTTCTTGCCGCCGGCGCTGCTGGCCTGGGCGGCCATGGGCGCTGCGTCCGGCCTGGCCCAGCCCGATGCCGGGGCGCCGGTGCCGTGGTGGGTATGGGCGGCGATGGCGGGGCTCGGCGTCGTGATCGCGGTCGTCGGGCGCTCGCCCAGGCTGGAGCGTTTTGCGCTGTTCGCGCCGTGCGCGCCGCAGCGCAGCGTGCTGTTCTTCGGCCTGCCGGCCGCGGTGCTGTTCATCGGCATCGGCTGGTGGCTGGTGTTCGACTTGGCGCTGAACGGCCACGCTCTGAATCGCTACCTGCCGCTGCGCCACGGCCTGGCGGTGTTCGCGGCGATGGTGCTGCTGTCGGTGCTGCCGGCGCTGTCGCAAGGCATCGCGACGCTGTGGGTCAGGGGGGCGAGCCTCGTCACCAACGCGCTGCGCCCTGGCGCCGGCAGTGGCCTGGGGGCGTGGGGGCGGCCGGTGTTGCTGTGGCTGCTCTACGCCACGGTGGTGCTGGGGTTCGCGCTCGCAACCAGCGGCTGGCGCCAGCTTACCGGCGAGCTGCTGCCGTTGTGGCTGCTGCTGGGCGTGTCGTGGTTCTTCCTGCTGCGCGCGGCGCTGTGGACCGGGCCGCAGACCGGCAGCGCCGGCTGGCTCGCGCGCTCGATGCTGCCGCTGCTGGTGCACCTGGCCGTGGTGCTGGCCGCACTGCTGCTGACCGACGACCTGGGCCCGATGCTGGTCGTGCTGTTCGCCTCCGCCATCTACGCCGGTGCGTTCGCGGCGCAGGGGCTGCTGGGGCGCGGCGCGCGCTGGCCGCTGGCGGCGGGCATCGGCTTGCTGGCGACCGTGCTGCTGGCGGGCACGCTGCTGGTCGGGTTGTTCGCGTTCTCGAAGCTGCCCGGCAGTGGCGCCGAGCGCGTCGCCGCGCGGCTCGAGAGCGTGATCAACCCGTTCTCGGCCGAGAACGACCAGCTGGCCCACGTGCTGTGGCTGGGCCAGCACACGCCGCCGAACGGCTATGGGCTGGGCGCCGTGCCGTGGTGCGGCAGCCTGCCGGTGGCCGGTTGCCCGGGCGTCCCGGCGCAGGCGCAGAGCGACTACAGCTTCGCGGCGCTGCATGCCGTGGTCGGCAACGCGGGCGCTTTCGGGCTGCTCGCCGCCTACCTGCTGTGGCTGGGCCTGCTGGCGGTGCGGCAGGCGGCGTTGACCTGCGGCCGGCTGAGCCCGGGCACGCCCGGCGCGTCGCAGAGCGGGTGGCTGGCCTGGCTGTGCGTCTGCTGGGCGGTGCTGACGATGGTGCAGACGATGGTCACGGTGGCAGGCAACCTCGGCGCCCTGCCGCTCACCGGCGTGACCTGGCCCTTCGTCAGCTTCGGCCTGTGGTCGCTGCTGCGCAACACGCTGGTGCTGGGGCTGGTGGCGCACCGCCCGGAGATCGAGGAATGAACGGACCTGCCCACACCACCCCGGTGATCCGCCAGGTCGCGCTGATCATGCTGGCGCTGTGCCTGATCGTCCCCGGCGCGCTCTACCTGCGCGCGCAGCGGGCGGTCGAGCGCCTCCACGAGCCGGTCAAGACCCGCGCGGCGCTCGACACGCTGCTGGCCGCCATCGCGCCCGCCAGTCGACCACTCGCCGCGATGCCCAATGCCGCCGCGCTCACCACGCTGCTGCCCCAATGCGCCAACCTGCCGGCCTACCAGGGCCTGCCGTTCATGGACGACCTGGCCGAGCAACTCGGGCTGCTCGACGCCCAACTCGAAGGCCTGACGGCAGTCGCCGGCCAGCGCAACGCACCGCTGCGCCAGCGCTACCAACTCCAGGCCACCGCCTGGGCGCAGGGCCTGGCGCGCGACCGGGTCGATTGCCAGCAGGCGGCCCAGGCGCTGCGCCTGCTCGCCGGCCCGCGCGGCGCCACGCTGCTGGCGCAGGCGCAGTGGTCGGAGCAACAACGCGGCGCCGCGCCGGGCGCAGTGCAACTGGCCGCCAACAGCCTCGCCCAGGCCGACCCATGGCGCGGCTGGCCCGGCTGCATCTGGCTGGGCGGGTTGGAGCCCGGCAGCACGGCCTACCACCTGGCGCCTGCCGGCGCGGCGAACGGGAGCCGCGAGCTGTGCGAGCAGCCCGGCTTCAAGCCCGCGAACGCCAAGAGCGTGGTGGCAGCGCGCCCGTCGGCAAGCAACGCGACACCGCCCGCGAACGACCCGTCATGGTCCGTCCCGCACGATCTCGGCGCGCTGATCGGCGAGCTCGACGCGCTGCGCCTGCCGCAGGGCCAGCTCTACCGCGACTACGCCGCCGCACTGCCCGCGCAGGCCAACCGCGCGACGGTCGGGCGCAACGAGGTCGACGTCGGCTTCAACCTGCAGCTCACGATCGCGCCGCGCACCCAGGCCATCGCCCAGCGCATCGCCGCCTGCTACACCGGGCAGGTGGCAGCGTGCGAGCAGGCCGGCATCGCGTTCGAGCAGGTCGGCGCGGCGCAGGGCGCGGGGGCCGCGTCGATGTGGGAGCGCGCGGCGGCGCGCATGACGGCGGTGGCGGTGATCGACGTGGCCAGCGGCCGCATCGAGGCCCTGGCCAGCGCCCACACGCCGTGCTACGCGCAGGAGCACGACGGCCCGTTCCGCGACGCGGGCTGCCTGCCGCTGTGGACCGAGCCGCGCCGCCGCCCCGACGCGCTGCTGAACCACGCGGTGTTCACCGACTACCTGCCCGGCTCGACCATCAAGCCGATCCTGGCCTCGGTGTTCTTCGAGGACGCCGGCAGCAACGTCGCACAACTCTCGGGCTGGCTCGCCACGTCGAACACAGACCGCTTCAACGACGCGCTGTTCTGTGTCGACGGCGCCAAGGGCAAGGCCTGCGACCGCCCGGCCCGGGTGCAGCAGCGCGCGGCCGACCTGGGCTGGAACACCGACTGCTCGGCACTGCCCAGCCGCCGCTGCGCGCGGGCCGACATCCTGTTCGGCCGTCGCCTGAGCACCCGGTTGGAGGACGACACCGCGACAGCCGCCCTCCCCGACGCATCGCCCCTGCAGCGCAGCGCGCTCGTCGGCCGGCTGTTCGTCGGCGTGCCGGCCACCGGCGGCGGCGAGCGCCTGATGCCGCTGCCCGACATCGACCCGGCCGGCGCCGCCACCTGCCGCGACGCGAAAGGCGAGTGGCACGCCGCCAACTGCACGTCGAGCGCGATGAAGCCGCTGGTCAACGAGGCCGCCGGGCAAGGCCAGGCACGCAGCACCGCGCTCGGCGTGGGCGCGATGCTGGCGCGGTTGACGGCGGCGGCGAACGGGCTGCCCGCCGTGCGCGGGCCGCATCTGGTGGCGCAGATCACCGACGCCCAAGGCAAACCGGTGGCGACCGCCGCGACGCGCACCGGTGCCGCGGCCCCGCTGGCCCAGCCCGAGCCCACCGTCGTCGCCACCGATGTCGCGCAAAAAGTGCTCGGCGGCCTGGCCCGCAGCAGCAGCCCCGGCGGCACCGGCCACCTGATCTGCAAACACGTGTTCGGCGCCCGCTGCCCGCAAGCCGCCACGCGCATCGCCGGCAAGACCGGCACGCCCAGCTTCGGCTTCGACCGGCTCAGCCTCACGCAGGCCCGCCAGCGCTGCCGCGCCGACCCGCGCGACGAGGGCTGTCTGCAAAAGCCGGTGAAGCTCTACGTCGCCGCGGTCAAATCAGGCGCCGACCCACAGGGCCGCTACGACAAGGTCATCGCGGTGATGAGCGAACGCAACTGGACGCTGCCGAACCCGAAGCTGCCCGCCGCCGCACGCGAGCGCATCCACGGCGGCGCCAACGATCTGAACAACGTCTCGACCGAGATCGCGATGCGCATTGCCGACGCGGCCTGGCTGGCCGACGCGGCGAAGCGCTGACCAGCCCCCCGGCCTCAAGGCCGCACGCCGGGCGTCTCCAGCGCCATGCCTGCGGCCCGCTGCATCAGATACAGCTCCAGCTCCACCAGCTCCTGCGCGCCGAACGGCGGCGTCTCGGCGCGCACGCCCGTCATGCAGTTGCGCAGCCGTCGCTGCAGCGAGCCCATGCCCTGCCATTCGAGCCGGTAGACCGGGTAGCCCGTGGGGTGGGCCTGCGGGATGGGGTTGCCGGCCAGGCGCTGGCCCCATTGCGCGTCGTGGCACTGCGCGCACGACAGGTCGATCTGGCCGATGCGCCGCACGTAGGCGGCCTGGCCGCGCTGCGTGAACGGCGCGAGCCGTGTGTCTTGCGGCGGCGCGATGGGCAGACCGCGCGACTGATGGGCCACATAGGTTTCCATGCTCAGCAGCGGCTGGCTCTCGGCCGCCCAGGGCGCGGCCTGCTGCTGCGTAGATCGGCACTGCTGGATACGCTGGCCCAGGTTGAGCGGGCGGCCCTGCGTGGCATCGAACGCGGGGTAGCGCGTCGCCACGCCGCGCATGGACTGCGCCGCATCGCCGTGGCAGGACATGCAGGACTTCTGCGCCGTGCCGGCCGGCGCGCGCCACAGCGCTTCGCCCTCGGCCACCCACAGCATGGCCGGGTTCTGGCTGTCGTCGCGCTGCATGGCCTGCGTGGCCGGCCCCATGAACGAGAGGCCGGATCGGCGCTGCGTGGGGTCGGTCTGGCCCCAGGCCGGCGCCACCAGCAAGGCCAGCACCAGCAGCGCCGCTCGCGTCATGTTGCCCCCACGCTCCCCGCTGCGCGAGGTTCGCTGCCCCCCGGGGGGGGGCGAGCTTGCTTGGGGCGGCCCGGCGCGTCGCTCATGTGACGTTCAACGTCACCGTCTCGGTCTGCGCGAACCCGTTGTCGCCTTCCCAGCGCAAGCTCAACGTGCCGCTGGCCCGCGCGCGTACGTAGAAGGCCACATACGGGTTGGCCGCGATGGCGGGGAACAGCTCGGCGCTGAACACGGTCTTACCGTCGAGTTGGCAGACGAAGCGCCGGATGATGTCGCGCGGCACGACCTGGCCGCTGTCGTTGGCACGAAAGCCGGTCTCCATCGGGTGGGCGATGGTGGTGCGCACTTCGAAGACTTCACCGCGGCGGATCTGCGGCGGGATGTGGATCAGGGTTCTGGCCATATGGATTGCTTGTTGCACTGCGAGCGACCTGCTGCCAGCGAGACCGCGATCGGTGCGCCGGCCATGCCAGGGCACCCGCGGAACTGGCTCTGCCAGGCCGCTGGGTGCGCCCCCCTCGCGTAGCGGAGGGGGGTTGGCGGAGCGCGCAGCGCGCAGACTGGGGGGAGTTCCATCTATTCGATGCAGGCGGCCAGCGTGACGATCACGTCCACCGTCTGCGACCAGGCCGTGCCGTCGCTCAGCAGCGCCACGGCCACCAGCTTTTGCGAGGTGGCGAGCCGGATACGGGTGGACGCCGTGGCGCGTGCGGCATGCGGCCCGAAGACGAAGTTGGCGATCTCGCGCTGCGGGTTGCGTTCGTTGAAGAGCGCGACAGACAGCACATGGTCGGCTGCCGTCATGGGGCTGTCCACGCTGACGCTCATCGGCACGGCATTGCCGTTTTCCACCAGCGTGGAGATGTCCAGCTTCACCTTGCCGGGCTGCGGGGTCTTGCCCCCAGCGTAGGCGTTCACGACGGCGGCCAGATCTCCGGTGGCCGCCATGCCGGGGCGCACCAGCAGGCCGGTGGCCAGGGCTGCGCCGAGGGCCAGCGTCGTTCTTCGCTTCAGGGTCATCGGCTCAATCCTTCAACGTGATGAGGTAGGCCACCACGTCCTCGATCTGCTGCGCATCGAGCAGCGGCTTGCCGCGCCACGCCGCGCCGACTTGCTGCAAGCCGTCGACGCGGTAGTAGGCCGGCATCAGGCTGCCGGGCATCAAGCGCTGTGGGTCGACCAGCCGCAATCGAAGCTGGCCTGCATTCGAGCGCGCGCCCGCCCCTGCCAGACTGGGCGCCAACGTGCCTTGAAAGCGCTCCTCGGGGATCGGCCCGCTGTGGCACAGCAGGCACAGACCCAGCTGCCGGTTGGCGACGATGGCCCGGCCGCGCGTCGCATCGCCCTGCAGGCCACCGAGCGGCGCGGCGATGGCGTCGCCACTGACCGTGTAGGGCGCCAGCGCATCTGCCCACGCATGCGCCGGCAGCGCAGACAGCGCCACGACCAGCAGCGCAGGCCAGGGCGCGCGCACCGCTTCTCACGCCTTCTTCAGGCTGTGGTTCTTCAATGGCAGGTCGCGGATGCGTTTGCCGGTCGCCGCGAAGATCGCGTTCAACACGGCCGGCGCTGCCACGGCAATGGTCGGCTCGCCCACGCCGCCCCAGAACCCGCCCGACGGCATGGTGATGGTCTCCACGGCCGGCATCTCGTCCATCTTCAGCACGGGGTAGGTGCTGAAGTTGTCCTGCTCGATGCGCCCGTCCTTCACCGTGCATTCGCCGTACAGCGCGGCCGACAAGCCGTAGGCGAACGAGCCTTCGACCTGCGCTTCGATCTGCTGCGGGTTGACCGCGTAGCCAGGGTCGGTGGCGGCCACGATGCGGTGCACCTTCAGCACACCGTCGTCGCTGACCGACACCTCGGCACACGCCGCCACGTAGCTGCCGAACCCCATGGTCTGTGCCAGCCCGCGAAAGCGCCCGGCCGGCGCTGGTGTGCCCCAGCCCGCGCGCTCGGCCGCGGCGTTCAGCACGGCCAGGTGCTTGGGGTGGTTGGCCATGAGCTTGCGGCGCAGGGCCAGCGGGTCCTGCTTGGTCGCGTGGGCGATCTCGTCGATGAACGACTCCAGATAGATCGCGTTCTGGTTCAGGTTCACGCCGCGCCAGAAGCCCGGCGGCACGTGCGGGTTGCGCATGGCGTGGTCGACCAGCAGGTGTGGCACGCTGTAACCGATGGACGCCTCCGGCCCCGGTGCATTCAGCCCCTGGAATACGACCGGGTCGCGCCCGTCCTTGATGTTCTGCGGGAAGATGCTGGCCACGATGGATTGGCCCGAGATGCGCATGTGCAGCGCCTGCAGTTCACCTTTCTCGTCCAGCCCGGCCACCAGCTTGCACTGCGTGACGGGGTGGTACAGGCCGTGCAGCATGTCCTCCTCGCGCGACCAGATCATCTTGACTGGCACGCCGGGCATCTGCTTGGCGATGGCGACGGACTGGCGCACCCAGTCGTGCACCGCGCCGCGCCGGCCGAAACCGCCGCCCAGGTGCAGCTTGTAGACCTCGCATTTCTCGGGCGGCAGGCCGGCGGCTTCAGCGGTTGCGGCCAGCGCGGCTTCGCCGTTTTGCGTCGGCGTCCAGACCTCGCAGCGCTCGGGCGTCCAGCGGGCCGTGGCGTTCATGGTCTCCATGGTCGCGTGGTTCTGGTGCGGGTAGCTGTAGACGGCCTCGATGCGGCGCGCGGCACTGGCCAGCGCCGCCTTGGCATCACCGTTTGAATTGCCCACCACCGCCTGCTCGGCCGTCAGGCCGGCCTTCATCACCTGCGCAAACTCGGCGCTGGAGGCCTTGGCGTGCTGCCCGAAATCCCACTCGATGGGCAGCGCGTCCAGCGCGGTCTTGGCGCGCCACCAGGTGTCCGCCACCACGGCGACCGTGCTGTCGTTCACGCGCAGCACCTTCTTGATGCCGGGGCGCTTCTCGATGGCGGCGGCGTCGAAGCTCTTGAGCTTGCCGCCGAACACCGGGCAGTCCTTGACGGCCGCGTTCAGCATGCCGGGCATGGTGAGGTCCATGCCGTAGACCTGCTTGCCGGTCACCTTCTCAGAGGTGTCGAGGCGGGCGATGCGCTTGCCGATCAGCGTCCAATCCTTCGGGTCCTTCAAGGCTGCGTCGGCCGGCGGCGTCAGCTTGCCGGCGGCGGCCGCCACCTTGCCGTAGGTGGTGGTGCGGCCCGAGGGCTGGTGCGTGATGACGCTCTTGGCGGCGCGGCATTCAGCGGCCGGCACCTTCCAGCCATCGGCTGCGGCCTGCACCAGCATCACGCGCGCCGTGGCGCCGCCCTTGCGCACGTAGTCGTGCGACTCGCGGATGCCGCGGCTGCCGCCCGTGGAGAAGTTGCCCCAGGCGCGCTTGCGGGCCAGGTTCTGGCCGGGCGTGGGGTACTCGGTCGTGACCTTGGCCCAGTCGCATTCCAGCTCGTCGGCCACCATCTGCGCCAGGCCCGTCAGCGTGCCCTGGCCCATCTCGGAGCGCGCGATGCGCACGACGACGGTGTCGTCCGGCTTGACGACGACCCAGGCGTTGATCTCGTCGGGCGGCGGCGTCTGCGCCAGGCCCTTGCGCGGGACATGGAAGCCGACGACCAGTGCGCCGGCCGTGGCGGCGGTGCTGCCGATGAAGCGGCGGCGGGTGGGAGTTGCAAAGTTCATGTGACGCTCCCGTCCACGTGCTGGATCGCCAGCGCCGCGCTCTTGGTGTTGCCGCCGGCGGCCACCACCTTGATCGCCGCGCGCACCCGGTTGTAGGTGCCGCAGCGGCAGATGTTGGTCATGGCCTCGTTGATGTCCTGGTCGGTGGGCTGGGGCTTGGCCTTCAGCAGGGCCGCCGCCGCCATCACCATGCCGCACTGGCAAAAGCCGCACTGCGGCACGTCCAATGCCACCCAGGCTTTTTGCACCGGGTGCGAGCCGTCGGGCGACAGGCCCTCGATGGTCACGATCTTCTCGTTCGCCGCGATGGTGGAGACGGGCCGCACGCAACTGCGCGTGGGCACGCCGTCCAGGTGCACGGTGCAGGCACCGCAGGCGGCGATGCCGCAGCCGTACTTGGTGCCGGTCAGCCCGAGCTGCTCGCGCAGCACCCACAGGAGCGGGGTATCGGGTTCCACATCGACATCGCGTACGACGCCGTTCACGTTCAGTTTCGCCATCGGGGGTCTCCTGGGTTCGTGCGGGGACAAGGGACGTAAGGCGGTGCTGCGCCGGCACTGCGGCGGGCAGTATCCGAGATTGCCTTGCGGCATGCACGCGCAACGCAAAGTGCGGCACTACAGTGGGGTCAATTGACACGCGCGAACGAGGCCATGCCCATGCACACCGAACCCCCTTTGGACCGGCGCGCATGGTTGCAGCAGGCCACCGCCGCGGCCGCGACCTTGTGGCTGCCGCGCAGCGCGTGGAGCCAGCCGCGCTGGCGCAGCGACCCGTTCACGCTGGGAGTGGCCAGCGGCTCGCCGCGCGCCGACGGCGTGGTGCTGTGGACACGGCTGCACCTGCCGGGTTGGTTCGGGGCCGGCGTCGGCAGCGACGCCGTCACGCTGCGTTGGGAAGTCGCGCACGACGAAGCGTTCACGCGCATCGCGCAGAGCGGCCAGGTGCAGGCGCTGGCTGAGCTGGCGCACAGCGCCCACTCCGAGGTGCAGGGGCTGGAGCCGGACCGCTGGTACTTCTACCGCTTCATGGCCGGCGACGCGGTGAGCCCCGTGGGCCGCACGCGCACGTTGCCGGCGGCGGGCGCGGAAGTGGCCCGTCTGCGGCTCGCCTACGCCTCGTGCCAACGCTGGGAACACGGCTACTTCAGCGCCTACCGCCACATGCGCGAGGAGGGCGTGGATCTGGTGCTCTTCCTGGGCGACTACCTCTACGAGTACCCGATGGCCGCGCAGCCGGTGCGCATCCCCTCGGGCGGCTGGGTGCTGACGCTGGATGACTACCGCCAGCGCCATGCGCTGCACAAGAGCGAGGTCGACCTGCAGCGCATGCACGCCGCATGCCCCTGGCTGGTGACCTGGGACGACCATGAGGTGCAGAACGACTACGCCGGCCTGCAGGTCGGTCAGGGTGGGCCGGCGGTGGCGAACTTTGCGGAGCGGCGCGCTGCGGCGTACCAGGCGTTCTACGAGCACATGCCGCTGCGGGCGGGCTTGCTCACGCGCGCGTTCGCGGGGCTGGCGTCAGGGGCGGAGATGCGCATCCACGAACAGCTGTCGTTCGGACGCCTCGCTTCGATGACCCTGCTGGACGCGCGCCAGTACAAGAGCCCGCAGGCCTGCACGCCCGAGGGCCGGCCCGGCTCGGCCATCGTCGACCCGCAGGCTTGCGCGTCGTGGACAGACCCGGCACGCAGCCTGCTGGGCGAGGCACAGGAGCAATGGCTGGACCAGACGCTGGCCACGCAGGGCGCGGCCCACGGTTGGAACTTCATCGGCCAGCAGAGCCTGTTCGGCCAGCGCGACTTCAGATCGGGCGCCGGCCAGCGCTTGTGGAACGATGGTTGGGACGGCTACGCTGCGGCCCGCCGCCGGCTGACCGACGCGCTGCAGCGGCACCGCGTGGCGAACCCGGTCTTTTTCGGCGGTGACGTGCACGAGAACTGGGTGGGACATGTCAAGGCCGACTACACGGACCCGGCCAGCGCCAGCGTCGGCGTGGAGTTCTGCGGCACCAGCATCACCTCGCGCGCCACAGCCAACCCGCGCACGGCCGAGCTGCTGGCCGAGAACCCGCATTTCGTCTTCGCCGACGCCCGGCGGCGTGGCTACGGCGTGTTGGACTGCACGCCGCAGCAGCTCACGACCCGGCTGCGCGTGGTGGATGACGTGACGCGGCCCGACACGCAGGTGGAGACGTTGGCCAGCTTTGTGGTGGAGGCGGGCAGGGCGGTGGTGGAGCGGGGTTGAGCGAGCCCCGTGCAGGCCCGCTCCGCCCTGCCCAAGGCACGTGGAATCAGGACTTGTCGTCCGCCCGCCGCCGCTTCTCCGCCCGGTGCTCGGCCACCAGCTCGACTTTGCCGTCGAAGTTCTGCCGCTCCAGTCGCACGTTGAAGCCCCACAGCGTGGCCAGGTGGCGCAGCATGGTGGCGCTTGACTCGCCCAGCGGCCGGCGCTGGTGCGCGAAGTGGCGCACCGTCAGCGAGCGGTCGCCGCGCAGGTCCACGTTCCAGACCTGGATGTTGGGCTCGCGGCTGCCCAGGTCGTACTGCTCGGCCAACTGGCGGCGCAATGCGCGGTAGCCCTTCTCGTCGTGGATCGCCTGGATCTCCAGCTGCTTGCGGCTGTCGTCGTCCAGCACCGAGAACAGGCGGAAATCCCGCATCAGCTTGGGCGACAGGAACTGCGCGACGAAGCTCTCGTCCTTGAAGTTCTGCATCGCAAAGTCGAAGGTCTTGCGCCAGTCCGAACCGGCAATGTCCGGGAACCAGGCCTTGTCTTCGGCGGTCGGTTCCTCGCAGATGCGGCGGATGTCGCGCCACATCGCAAAGCCCAGCGCGTACACGTTGATGCCTGAGAAATGCGGGCTGTTGTAGGCCGGCTGGTAGACGACATTGGTGTGCGACTGCAGGAACTCCATCATGAAGCCATCGCTGAGCCGCCCTTCGTCGTACAGCGTGTTCAGAATGGTGTAGTGCCAGTAGGTGGCCCAGCCTTCGTTCATCACCTGCGTCTGGCGCTGCGGGTAAAAGTATTGGCCGATCTTGCGCACGATGCGCACCACCTCGCGCTGCCACGGCTCCAGCAGCGGCGCGTTCTTCTCGATGAAATAGAGCAGGTTCTCTTCAGGCTCTTTCGGGAAGCGCGCCTCCTGGGTCTGCTGCTCGGCCTCGACGCGCGGCGGCAGCGTGCGCCACAGATCGTTGACCTGCGCCTGCAGGTAAGCCTCGCGCTCCTTCTGGCGCAGCGTCTCTTTCTCCAGCGACAAGCGGGGCGAGCGCTTGTAGCGGTCCACCCCCACATTGGTCAGCGCGTGGCAGGCGTCGATCAACCGCTCCACGGCCTCTACGCCATGGCGCTCCTCGCATTGCGCGATGTAGTTCTTGGCGAACACCAGGTAGTCGACGATGGCGTCGGCACTGGTCCACTGCTTGAACAGGTGGTTGCCTTTGAAGAACGAGTTGTGCCCGTACGCTGCATGGGCGATCACCAGTGCCTGCATGGGCAAGGTGTTCTCATCCATCAGGTAGGCGATGCACGGGTTGGAGTTGATGACGATCTCGTACGCCAGCCCCATCTGCCCGCGCTTGTAGCGGTTCTCGGTCGCGAGGAAGTGCTTGCCGAACGACCAGTGGTGGTAGTAGACCGGCATGCCGATGGACGCATACGCATCCATCATCTGCTCGGCGCTGATCACTTCCAGCTGGTGCGGATAGCAATCGAGCCCGTAGCGGTCCGCCACCTCGCGGATGGCCTGGTCGTATTCCTCGATTGCCTCGAAACTCCATTCGGAGCCGGCTGGAAGGGGTTTGGGGGTCACCTTGGTCAGCATACGGATCCTCGTTGCGGCGGATGGTTTCAGGCCCGGCGCTTGAACAGTTCGCGGAAGACCGGGTAGATGTCGGCCGGCGTCTTGATGCGCTCCATCGCAAAGCGGCCGGCGTTGCTGGCTTGCAGCTTCTCGTACTCTTCCCACAGGTTCTGCGGAGGGCCGTCGGTGATCTCGATGTAGGCAAAGTATTGCGTCAACGCCAGGATCGAGCCCTCCAGCAGCTCGCGGCAGCGCGGCGAGTCATCGTGCCAGTTGTCACCGTCTGATGCCTGCGCGCCGTAGATGTTCCACACCGTGCTGGGGTAGCGCGCAACGATCACCTCGTGCATCAGCGTCAGCGCGCTGCTGACCACCGTGCCGCCCGATTCGCGCGAGGTGAAAAAATCGTCTTCACTGACCTCGGTGGCCACCGTGTGGTGGCGGATGAAGACGACCTCGATGTGCTCGTAGTTCCGGTTCAGGAACAGGTACAGCAGCATGAAGAAGCGCTTGGCGATGTTCTTGCGGCCCTCGTCCATCGAGCCCGAGACGTCGAGCAGGCAGAACATCACGGCCTGGGTCGACGGCTTGGGCGTCTTCACGCGGTTGTTGAAGCGCAGGTCGAAGGTGTCGACGAACGGGATGGCCTCGATCTTGGCGCGCAGCTTGGCGATCTCCTTGCGCACGCGCTCGACCTCGGGGTCGTTCTCGGGCAGCGTCTCGCGCAGCTCGGCAAGTTCTTTCTCGAGCGCGCGGATCTGCGCGCTGTAGGGCCCGCCGATGGCGATGCGCCGGCCGGCCGCTCCGCGCATGGTGCGCGTGAGGTTGACGTTGGTCGGCACGCCCGTCTGCACGAAGCCGGCGCGCGTGCGTTTGTACTGCTCGATCTGCGCGAGCTGCTGCTTCACCAGGTTGGGCAAGGCCATCTCGTCGAAGAAGATGTCCAGGAACTCGTCCTTGGTCAGCGTGAAGACGAAGTCGTCCAGGCTTTCGCCCTCGCGCCCGGCCTGGCCCTTGCCGCCACCGGCCCCGCCGCCGCCCTTGGGCCGGTCGACGGTGTCGCCGGAGTTGAAGCGGTCGTTGCCGGGCCGCACGGCATCCCACACGCCGCCGTGTCCGTGTTCGAACTGCGGCTCGTCGATGTCTTTGCCGGGGATGCCGATCTTCTCGCCGTCGTCCAGGTCCTTCAGCCCGCGCTTGTTGATCGCGTCGGCCACGGCCTTGCGGATCTGGCCTTTGAAGCGCCGGATGAACCGGCTGCGGTTGACGGAACTCTTGTTCTTGCTGTCGTTTCGCCGGTCGACGATGCGCACGGTCATGCAAATCCTCCGATGCCCATGACCTTATGACGACTTGCGCACGCGCAGGTACCACTCGCACAGCAGGCGGACCTGCTTCTCGGTGTAGCCCTTGGTGATCATGCGGTTCACGAAATCAGCGTGCTTCTTCTGGTCCTCGCCACTGGCCTTGGCGTTGAATGAGATCACGGGCAGCAGCTCTTCGGTGTTGGAGAACATCTTCTTCTCGATCACCGCGCGCAGCTTCTCGTAGGAGGTCCACGCCGGGTTCTTGCCGTCCTGCCGCGCCCGGGCACGCAGCACAAAGTTGACGACCTCGTTGCGGAAGTCCTTGGGGTTGGAGATGCCGGCGGGCTTCTCGATCTTTTCCAGCTCGTCGTTCAGCGCAGCGCGGTCGAGAATTTCGCCGGTGTTGGGGTCGCGGAACTCCTGGTCCTGGATCCAGAAATCGGCATACACCACGTAGCGGTCGAAGATGTTCTGGCCGTACTCGGAATAGCTCTCCAGGTAGGACGTCTGGATCTCCTTGCCGATGAACTCTGCGTAGTGCGGCGACAGGAATTCCTTGATGCAGCGCAGGTACTTCTCACCGATCTCGGGCGGGAACTGTTCCTGCTCGATCTGCTGCTCCAGCACATACATGAGGTGCACCGGGTTGGCCGCCACTTCGCGGTGGTCAAAGTTGAAGACGCGCGAGAGGATCTTGAACGCGAAGCGCGTCGACAGGCCCGTCATGCCTTCGTCCACGCCCGCGAAATCGCGGTATTCCTGAAAGCTCTTGGCGCGCGGATCGGTGTCTTTCAGGTTCTCGCCGTCGTACACGCGCATCTTGGAGAAGATGCTCGAATTCTCTGGCTCCTTCAGCCGCGACAGCACCGAGAACTGGGCCAGCATGCGCAGCGTGTCGGGCGCGCAGGGTGCCTGCGACAGCGACGAGTTGATGACCAGCTTCTCGTAGATGTGGATCTCGTCCGAGACGCGCAGGCAGTACGGCACCTTGACGATGTAGATGCGGTCGAGGAAGGCTTCGTTGTTGCGGTTGTTCCTGAAGGCCTGCCACTCGGCCTCGTTCGAGTGCGCGAGGATCAGGCCGTCGAAGGGGATGGCGCCGAAGCCTTCCGTGCCCTTGTAGTTGCCTTCCTGCGTGGCCGTCAGCAAAGGGTGCAGCACCTTGATCGGCGCCTTGAACATTTCGACGAACTCCAGCACGCCGCGGTTGGACAGGCACAGGCCGCCGGAATACGAATACGCGTCCGGGTCGTCCTGCGAATAGGTCTCCAGCTTGCGGATGTCGATCTTGCCGACCAGTGCCGAGATGTCCTGGTTGTTCTCGTCGCCCGGCTCGGTCTTGGAGACGGCGATCTGCTTGAGCACCGAAGGCCGGATCTTCACGACGCGGAACTTGGTGATGTCGCCACCGAACTCCTGCAGCCGCTTCACGGCCCAGGGGCTCATGATGGTGGAGAGGTAACGGCGCGGAATGTTGTAGTCGTCTTCGAGCAGCTGCGCGTCTTCGGTGGGGTTGAACAAGCCCAGCGGCGATTCATGCACGGGCGAGCCCTTGATGGCGTAGAACGGCACTTTCTCGATCAGGTACTTCAGCCGCTCGGCCAGAGAAGACTTGCCGCCGCCGACCGGGCCGAGCAGATACAGCACCTGCTTCTTTTCCTCCAGACCCTGCGCTGCGTGGCGGAAGTACGAGACGATGCTCTCGATCACTTCTTCCATGCCGAAGAGGTCGCGGAACGCGGGATAGACCCGGATCATCTTGTTCGCGAAGATGCGCGACAAACGCGGATCGGCGCGGGTGTCGATCAGCTCGGACTCGCCGATCGCCAACAACATGCGTTCGGCCACGCTGGCGTACGCGGTGGCATCACGCTTGCACAGTTCGAGATAGTCCTGCACGGACATTTCCTCTTCCTGGGCTGCCTCGAATCGGTCCTGATAACGCGCAAAGATCGACATCGTCTCTCCTGTGAATCCGGGTCCAACCGTCAACGCCGCAAGGGGCATTTGGCGAAAAGCTTGCAATCATCATAGCCCTTCGTTGTGCGCCAGGCGTACAAATTGTCCAGGGGCGTTGCAGGCTTTCCATCGGGCGTGCTCAGGGTCGGGCGATGCCCTGCAAAATGGTGTTCCGCGAATGGAGACGAGGCTTTTGGCGGCCCGCGCATCTCAGTGCTGGACGATCTCCAGCAGACGGTCCAGGCCGCCTTGTTCGATCGACACCATGGCCTGTTCGCGCACCTTCGGCTTGGCGTGGTAGGCCACCGAAAGGCCGGCCTCGCCCATCATCGGCAGGTCGTTCGCGCCGTCGCCCACCGCAATCGTCTGGGCCGGCATGATGCCCATCAAAGACGCGACCTCGAGCAACGTGCGGCGCTTCTCGGCGCCGTCGCAGATGTCGCCCCATGGCTGCATGACCACGCGGCCGGTCAGCTGGCCGTCGGCTTCTTCGAGCAGGTTGGAGCGTGCGAAGTCGATGCCCAGGCGGGCCTTCACGCGGTTGGCGAAAAAAGTGAAACCACCTGAAACCAGCAGCACCTTCAGGCCCGCCGCTTTGCATGCTGCGACCAGCTCGTTCGCGCCGGGGTTCAGCCGCAGCCGCTCGTCGTAGACCTGCTGCAGCGCCGCGACCGGCACGCCCTGTAGCAAGGCGACGCGGCGGGTCAGGCTCTCTTTGAAATCCTTGATCTCACCACGCATCGTGGCCTCGGTGATGACGGCGACCTCGGTTTTTTTGCCCACGGCGTCGGCGATCTCGTCGATGCACTCGATGTTGATCAGCGTCGAGTCCATGTCGAAGGCGATCAGCTTGAAATCGGCCAGGCGCAAGGGGGGCTGAAAGCCGCGGATCGTGAGGCCGGGCGGCAACGGGGTGGAGTCGGTCATGGGCGGGGCAGGTAATGGCGGTCCGACCAGGTGGCAAGCCAGTCGGGGCGGAACGCGACGAAGACGGCGACCAACATGCCGGTCACGAAGGCATCTGCCCAGGCCATGAGCCACAGGGCGACAAAGGACAGCTGCGCCGCGCCGTGCAAGGAGCCGGGGGCAAGTGTGTAGTTCAGCAGCAGCGCAGCGAAGGTGCACGCCAGTGTTCCCAGGAAGCCGCGGCCCAGGATGTAGATGAAGGGGTTGCGTGGCAAATGGCGGCGCACCAGCGCGCCCAGGCCAAGCGCCAGCGTGGCAGGGACCAGGCCCTGCCATACCGTCAGCGCGAGGGCGGCCTGCAGCGACAGCCCGCCGACCAGCGCCGCCAGTGCGCCCACGGCCAGCAGCGTGGGTACCGCCAGTGGCCAGCCCACCATCAGGAGCACCAGGCAGGCACCTGACCAGCGAAGCGACATCGGCATCGGGTGCAGCGCCGGCAGTGCCCACAGTACGGGCAGCAGCACGAGAGCGGCCAGCAACGGCGTGCCCAGCCGCGCGCCGGCCAGCATGCGCCAGGGCCGCAGCCACAAGGCAATGACCAGAGCCATCAGCAGGACGGTGCCGTGCAGCAGTGCCATGCGCCCTCAGGCCGTCAGTGCGGCCACCGGCTTGCCCAGCGAACGCAGCAAGTCCCGCACCATCTGTGCCCTGTCTTTCGCGTCCGGCAGCGCGCGTTCGATGCGCAGCTTCTCGTTGCCCACCAGCTTGATGTGCTTGTTCTTCTGCACCAGCTCGATGATGCGCATCGGCTCGACCGGCGCGTCGGGCTTGAAGGTGATGTGGGTGACGCCGGGCGCCGCATCGACCTTCAGCACGCCGAAAGGGCGGGCCAGCACGCGCAGCCGGTGCACGTCGATCAAGGTCTGCGCCTGCGGCGGCAGCTTGCCGAAGCGGTCGACAATTTCTTCCAGAAGCGAGTCGATCTGCTCAGGTGTCTTGGCGGTGGCCAGCTTCTTGTAGAACGACAGCCGCAGGTGCACGTCGCCGCAGTAGTCGTCGGGCAGCAGGGCGGGGGCGTGCAGGTTGATTTCGGTCGTGACGGACAGCGGGGCCAGCAGGTCCGGCTCCTTGCCTTCCCGCAGGCTGCGCACGGCCTCGGACAGCATCTCGTTGTAGAGCTGAAAGCCCACTTCCAGCATGTTGCCGCTCTGGTTTTCGCCCAGCACCTCGCCGGCGCCGCGGATTTCCAGGTCGTGCATGGCAAGGTAAAAGCCGCTGCCCAGCTCCTCCATCTGCTGGATGGCCTCCAGCCGCTGCGCGGCCTGCTTGGTCAGGCCCTCGATGTCCGGGACCATCAGGTAGGCATAGGCCTGGTGGTGGCTGCGGCCGACGCGCCCGCGCAGCTGGTGCAGCTGGGCCAGCCCGAACTTGTCGGCCCGGCTCATGACGATGGTGTTGGCCGTGGGCACGTCGATGCCGGTCTCGATGATGGTGGAGCACAGCAAGAGGTTGCTGCGCTGCGCGGTGAAGTCGCGCATCACGGCTTCGAGTTGGCGCTCGGGCATCTGGCCGTGGGCCACCGCGATGCGCGCCTCGGGCAGCAGTTCTTCGAGCTTGGCGCGCCGGTTCTCGATGGTCTCGACCTCGTTGTGCAGGAAATAGACCTGGCCGCCGCGCTTCAATTCGCGCAGCACGGCCTCGCGAATCACGCCGGTGCTCTCGCTGCGCACGAAGGTCTTGATGGCCAGGCGGCGCTGCGGCGCGGTGGCGATGACCGACAGGTCGCGCAGGCCCTCGAGCGCCATGCCCAGCGTGCGCGGGATCGGCGTGGCCGTCAGCGTGAGCACATCGACCTCGGCGCGCATGGCCTTCATGGCCTCCTTGTGGCGCACGCCGAAGCGGTGCTCCTCGTCGATGATGAGCAGACCCAGCTGCTTGAACTTGACGGAGGCGCTGAGCAGCTTGTGCGTACCCACCACGATGTCGATGCTGCCGTCTTCCAGGCCTTTGGATGCGGCCGTGATTTCCTTGCCGGAGCGAAAGCGGCTCATCTCGGCGATCTTGACCGGCCACTTGGAGAAGCGGTCGATCAGCGTCTGGTAGTGCTGCTCGGCCAGCAGCGTGGTGGGCGCAAGAAAGGCCACCTGCCTGCCGCCGGTCACGGCGACGAAGGCGGCGCGCAACGCCACCTCGGTCTTGCCGAAGCCCACGTCTCCGCAGACCAGGCGGTCCATGGGCTGGGGCGAGACCATGTCCTGGATCACGGCATGGATGGCCGCGTTCTGGTCGGCGGTTTCCTCGAAACCGAAGTCGTTGGCGAAGGCTTCGTAGTCCTGCGGCGCGTAGCGGAAGGCATGGCCTTCGCGCGCGGCGCGGCGGGCGTAGATGTTCAGCAGCTCGGCGGCCGCGTCACGCACCTGTTCGGCGGCGCGGCGCCGGGCCTTGTCCCACTGCGCCGAGCCCAGCTTGTGCAGCGGCGCTTCGTCGGCGCTGACGCCGGTGTAACGGCTGATGAGGTGCAGCTGGCTGACCGGCACGTAGAGCACCGCCTTGTCGGCGTATTCCAGGTGCAGGAATTCCTGCACCGCAGGCGAGCCATCCGGGTTCATGCCCTGGCCCACGTCCAGGTTGACCAAGCCGCGGTAGCGGCCGATGCCATGGCCCGTGTGCACCACCGGGTCGCCCAGGTTCAGCTCGGCCAGGTCCTTGATCAGGGCCTCGACGTCGCTGACCTGTTCCTGCTTGCGGCGCCGGCGCACGCCGGTGCCGGCGGCGAACAGCTCGGTCTCGGTGACGAAATCGATGCCGGCCTCCAGCCAGGCGAAGCCGGCGCCCAGCGCGGCGGTGGCCATGCCCAGCTTCTCGTCGCTGGCCTCGAAATCGGCCAGGCTGTCGAAAACCGGGGGGGCGAGGGCGCTGGCGCGCACGAAGTCCAGCAGGCTTTCACGCCGGCCGTCCGACTCGGCCAGCAGCAGCACGCGCTGTTGCGTGTTGCGCATGTGACCCGAAAGGCGGGCCAGTGGCTCGTCGGCGCCGCGCACCACGGCCAGCGGCGGCAAGGGGGCGAACTCGGCGAACGGCGTGCTGTCGGCCGGCTCGGCCTGCGCAGGGCGCAGCGCCAGTTGCGCATGTTCGTTCGAGCGGGCGTAGAACTGCTCGCTGGACAGGAACAGCGCCTCGGGCGGGAGGATGGGCCGCTCGGGGTCGGTGCGCAGCAGGCGGTAGCGCTCCTGCGTGTCCTGCCAGAAGCGCTGGAAGGCCGATTCCAGGTCGCCGTGCAGCACCACCGTGGCGGCCTCGCCCAGGTAGTCGAACACGGTTGCCGTGTCCTCGAAGAACAGCGGCAGGTAGTACTCGATGCCGGCGGTGGCCACGCCGTTGCCCATGTCCTTGTAGATGCGGCTGCGCGTGGGGTCGCCCTCCAGCAGCTCGCGCCAGCGGCTGCGAAAGCGTGCGCGCGCGTCGTCGTTCATCGGAAATTCGCGGCCTGGCAGCAACCGCACCTCGGGCACCGGGTACAGGCTGCGCTGGCTGTCCGGGTCGAAGGTGCGGATGGAGTCGATCTCGTCGTCGAACAGGTCGACGCGAAAGGGCACGGGCGAGCCCATCGGAAACAGGTCGATCAACCCGCCACGCACGGCGTATTCGCCCGGGCTCACGACCTGGGTGACGTGGCTGTAACCGGCCAGGGTCAGCTGTGACTTGAGGCGCGCCTCGTCCAGCCGCTGCTTGGCCTTGAAGTGAAAGGTCGTGCCGGCCAGGAAGCTGGGCGGCGCCACGCGGTACAGCGCGGTGGTGGCGGGCACCAGCACCACGTCGACGCCGGCCTCGGGGTTGCGCTGCGCAGCGCCGGCGTACAGCCGCCACAGGGTCGCCAGCCGTTCGCTGATCAGGTCCTGGTGCGGCGAGAAGGTGTCGTAGGGCAGCGTCTCCCAGTCCGGGAACAGCGCGCACCGCAGGTCGGGCGCGAAGAACGGCAGCTCGTCCAGCAGGCGCTGGGCGTCGTTGGCGTCGGAGGTGACGATGGCCACCACGCGCTTGGCGGCCTTTTCGCGCAGCGCCAGCCGGGCCAGCAGCAGCGCGTCGGCCGAACCTGGCGGGCGCGGCAGCATGAAACGTTTGCCTGCGATGAGTTTGGGAAGGTCCATGGGGCGGTTCGGCGCGCGCGATCGGAATGAAAAAACCAAAACCCCCCGCCCGGCGAGGGTGGGGGGTGAGGCGACGGCGGATTTTAGGCACGGGGAACATCGGTCTGCTGGCCCAGGGCCTCCCTAGAATCGCGCCTCCATGAGTACCCTTGCAGACCCTGGCGCGGCCGACACCGGCGCACGCTTCTTCGCCCTCATTCCGTGCGCCGGCAGTGGCAGCCGCGCCCTGCCGACTGGCGGCGCTGCAGGCGACACGCTGGCCAAGCAGTACCAGCCGGTGGCCGGCCAGCCGATGGTGATGCACACGCTGGCGGCGTTCGCCGGTGTGGCGCGCATCTGCGACGTGCTGGTGGTCGTGGCGCCGGGCGACGCGTTTTTCGAGTCCTACAGCGCGCCCTGTGTCGTGTCACCGCACGGCGGCGCGACACGGGCACACAGCGTACGCAGCGGGCTGCACGACCTGTTCGAGCAGGGTGCGCGCAATGACGATTGGGTGCTGGTGCACGATGCGGCCCGCTGCCTGATCACGCCGGCGCAGATCGATGCCTTGATCGACGCCTGCGCCGACGACGCGGTGGGCGGCTTGCTGGCCCACAAGCTGCCCGACACGCTCAAGCAGGAGGGTGCCGGTGCGCACGAGGGCCGCGTCCTGGCCACCTTGCCACGCGCCGACAAATGGCTGGCGCAGACGCCGCAGATGTTCCGCATCGGGCTGTTGAGCCGGGCGCTGGACATAGCGCTGGCCGGTGACGCGGCGCAGGTGACGGACGAGGCCAGCGCCATCGAGGCGCTGGGCCTGGCGCCGCGCCTGGTGCCGGGCGGTGCGCTCAATTTCAAGGTGACGTATCCAGAAGACTTTGCGCTGGCAGAGACGGTGCTGCGTGGCCGAGCACGAGGGGACGTATGAACTTTCGCATTGGTGAAGGCTGGGATGTGCACGCGCTGGTGCCGGGCCGCAAACTGGTCATCGGCGGCGTGACGATTCCGCACCCCATGGGCCTCTTGGGGCATTCGGACGCCGACGTGCTGCTGCACGCCATCACCGACGCCCTGCTGGGCGCGGCAGCCCTGGGCGACATCGGCACGCATTTCTCCGACACAGACCCGCAGTTCGCCGGCGCCGATTCGATGCGCTTGTTGGCCGAGGCGGCGCGGCGCGTGGCGGCGCAGGGCCTGCGCATCGGCAACATCGACAGCACGGTGATCGCCCAGGCGCCCAAGCTCATGCCCCACATCCCGGCCATGCGCAGCGGCATTGCGCAGGCTTTGGGGCTGGCGCTGGGCCAGATCAACATCAAGGCCAAGACGGCCGAGAAGCTGGGCCCGGTGGGCCAGGGCCAGAGCATCGAGGCCCGGGCCGTCGTCTTGCTTTACTGACAGCCTTCAGCGTGCGGTGCGGCGCAGCTTGATGTGTGCCGCCAGGCCGCCGGTGCGCGTGTTGGCCAGCTGGAACACGCCACCCATGCGCTGCACCGCCGTCTCGACGATGGACAGGCCCAGGCCGGCCCCGGTGGCCGACGTGCGGGCCGTGTCGCCGCGAAAGAACGGCTTGGACAGGTCTGCCAGCTGCGATTCGCTGACGCCGGGGCCACGGTCGCGCACCTTGAGCAGCACCCATTCGTCGCGCGGCTTGGCGGCGATGTCGATCTCGGCCACACCGGTGCCCGGCGACTTGCCGTAGCGGCGCGCGTTCTCCAGCAGGTTGGAGATCACGCGCGCCAGTTCGGTCGCGTCGGCCAGCACGACGAGCGGCTCGGCGATGTTCACGTTGATCCGGATGTCGTCGTGGTCACGCACGGCGTAGCGGCAGGCTTCGATCACCTGGTTCAGCGAGACCGGCTTCAGGTCGATGTGGTCGGGCCGGGCGTAGTCCAGGAACTTGTCGATGATGCGGTCGAGCTGCTCGATGTCCGAGACCATGTGCTGGCGCGCGTCCAGATCGGTCACGCTCATCTCGGTCTCCAGCCGCAACCGCGCCAGCGGCGTGCGCAGGTCGTGCGAGATGCCGGCCAGCATGACGACGCGGTCCTGCTCGATCTTGGCCAGCCGCGCCGCCATGCGGTTGAAGCCGATGTTCACCTCGCGGATCTCACCGGTCACGCCGCCTTCGTCGAGCCGGCTGGCGTCGAAGTCACCTTCGCGCACGCGGCTGGCAGCGACCGACAGGCGCTTGAGCGGGCGGTTGATCAGCCCGGCAATCAGGGCGGCGCCGGCCAGCGACACCGCGCCCGTGGTGAGAATCCAGACCAGCCAGGTCTTGCCCCCAGCGGGGCTGAAGCGCTCCAGATCGGTCTGCAGCCAGTTCGCGTCGCCGTTGATCGTGAAGCCGACCCACAAGCCGGGTTCGCCATTGACCGAATAGGCAACCAAGGTGCCCGCCCCCAGGCGCGACACCAGTTCGCTGACGACGCGCCGGCTGAGCGCGTCGTCGTCCATGGACAAGAACTTGTCGGTGGGTTCGCGTGGGGTGATGCGCACACGCTCCTGCTCTGCCATGGCCTTGAGCAGGGAGACGCGGGCGATCGGGTCCGCGTACTGCAGCGCCGCACGGCTGAGGTTGACCAGGGCCGCGATCTGCTGGGCGGTCTGGATCGCACGGGGCTCGAACTCGAGCTCGCGCATGGTTTGCAGCCACGCCAGCATGCTGCCCAGCAACAGGCAGGCCAGCAGGATGAAGGTGCGCCAGAACAGACTGACCGCCAGCAGCGAGCGGGCGAGGCCCCTTTTGGGCGGGAGCATCTCCAGCGGCGCTGGACTGGTGGCGTCAGATGGGTCCGGTGGCTCCCGGAATCGAGCGACGGGCACGGAGGACTAGTTGGCCCCGTCCGGCACGAACACGTAGCCCACGCCCCACACGGTCTGGATGTAGCGCGGCGCCGTGGCGTCCTGCTCGACCAGCTTGCGCAGGCGCGAGACCTGCACGTCCAGGCTGCGGTCGAAGGGCTCGAACTCGCGGCCACGTGCCAGCAGTGCGAGCTTTTCACGCGACAGCGGCTGGCGTGGGTGGCGCACCAGAGCCTTGAGCATGGCGAACTCGCCGGTCGTGAGCGGCAGCTCTTCGCCGTTCTTGCGCAGCGTGCGGGCGCCCATGTCGAAGGCGAAGGGTCCGAAAGACGAGACTTCGTTGTCGGTCGACGGTGCGCCCGGCGCTTCCTTGACCGGGCGGCGGCGCAGCACGGCGTGGATGCGCGCCAGCAGTTCGCGCGGGTTGAAGGGCTTGCCAAGATAGTCGTCGGCGCCGACTTCCAGGCCGACGATCCGGTCGATGTCTTCGCCCTTGGCCGTCAGCATGATGATGGGCGTGCGGTCATTTGCGGCACGCAGGCGCCGGCAGATCGACAAACCGTCTTCACCGGGCATCATCAGGTCCAGCACGATCAGGTCGGCCGTCTCGCGCAGCATCACCCGGCTCAGGGCCTTGCCGTCTTCCGCAAGAATGACCTCGAAGCCTTCCTGAACCAGGTAGCGCCGAAGCAGGTCGCGGATGCGGGAGTCGTCGTCCACGACGAGGATCTTGTCGGGGCGCGAGGAATTGGGTGTCATGGGTAGCACTTGCAAACTTGTAACAGAGGCGATTCTGCAACGCGAGACCAGCCATTCCATCGAATTCTCGGAATCGGGACACACTGTTACAAGTGCGCCACGTGCTACATCGTATGTATGCAAGTGGCGCGGAGCATGTGCAAACATCGGTTCGGAAGTGCCGGTACCGCTGTTTTTTTCCAATGAAGGGTCTCGTTCATGCTGGTGTCCCGATTTAGTGCCTTTTATTTTTTGGCGGCTGCGTTGACGTGTGCCGCGCCGGTGGGCGCACAAGCCCTGGTGGCCCAGCCGGTGCCCCAGAACGTCGTGCAACTCAGCGCCACGGGATCGGTCGAAGTGCCGCAGGACTACCTGAGCCTCACGCTTGCGACCACCCGCGAGGCCGCTGACGCCTCCGCCGTGCAGGCGCAGCTCAAGACCGCCATCGATACAGCGCTGGCGGAGGCGCGCAAGTCCGCGTCGCCCGGCCAGATGGAGGTGCGCACTGGCGGTTTCAGCCTGTACCCCCGGCACTCCAAGGAGGGTCGCATCACCACTTGGGTCGGCACGGCCGACATCGTGCTGCACGGGCGCGACTTCGCCCGCATCACCAGCGCGGCCGGGCGCGTGTCGGGGCTGGTCGTGCAGAACGTGGAGTTCAGCCTGAGCCGGGACGAGCGCGCGCGCGTGGAGACGCAGGCACAAGCCATGGCCATCGAACGCTTCAAGGCCAAGGCCAGCGAGATCGCGCGCAGCTTCGGCTTTGCCGACTACAGCTTGCGTGAGGTGGCGGTGAACGCCAACGACTCGGGCGGCGGGGTGCATCCGCGCGCCATGGCCATGCAGGCCAAGTCGATGTCTGCCGAGATGGCGCCGGTGCCGGTGGAGGCGGGCAAGACCACTGTGGAGGTCACCGTCTCGGGTGGGGTGCAGCTGCGCTAGCCGTTCGGGTGCCTGGCACAGACGGGCAGCCAACAGGGGCGGTGGCCTGTTCGGTGGCCTCTTGATTCGTGCTGGATTGGGTGCAGAACCGAAGGACGGCCGATAGATCACTTACGATCGTTTGCACACTCGGCTTCCCCGCCTCCGACATGACCGATCCTGAACTTCACCACGTGATATGCCCCGGCTTGGCCGCGGCTTCTGCAGAAGGCGCCGCAGCGCCGCAAAACCCGCCATCGCATCGCATGGCCTATTGGCAGTGGGGCCAGGCCGACAACCCTCACGTGGTGATCTGCGTGCATGGACTGTCGCGTCAGGGGCGCGATTTCGACACCCTGGCGCGTGCTCTGGCCCCGCACATGCGCGTGGTGTGCCCGGACGTGGTGGGCCGCGGCGACAGCGATTGGCTGGCCGATCCGAGCGGCTATCAGATACCGGTGTACGCGGGCGACATGCTGGCGCTGCTCGCCCAGCTTCATGCGCAGGCGCCGGTACAGACGCTGGACTGGGTTGGCACCAGCATGGGGGGCCTGATCGGGATGGTCGTGGCCGGGCAACCCGGGCTGCCCCTGCCAGCCCCGCTGCGCCGGCTGGTGCTGAACGATGTCGGGCCGGTCGTGCAATGGCAGGCGCTGCAGCGCATCGGCACCTACCTGGGGCGCGGCGGCCCCTTCGATTCCCTGCAGCAGGCTGCCGATGCGATGTGGGCGGTGTCCACCGGTTTCGGGCCGCATACGCCAGAGCAGTGGCTGGATCTGTCGCGTCCGATGGTGCGGCCGGTTTCGCCTGGCGATGCGGCCGGCGCCTTGCGGCTCCACTATGACCCGCGTATCGCCGTCCCCTTCGCTGCGTTGACGCAGGAGGCCGCGCAGCAAGGGGAGGCCGCCCTCTGGGGCGTGTACGACCAGATCGTTGCCCGGACATTGCTATTGCGTGGCGCCGATTCAGACCTGCTGGCGCCGGCGACGGCCCAGGCCATGGTGGGTCGGGGCCCCCACGCGCAGCTGGTGGAATTTGCCGGCGTGGGCCACGCGCCGACGCTGATCGCAGACGACCAGGTGCGTGCCGTCGGCCAGTTCCTGCTCGATGCCTGAAGGCCACTGTTCGTGGTGAAAGCTGCTGTGGGCGGTGCGATGGCCGCGCCGATTCCCGTCAACGATCTGATCGCCGCCACCGAGCGTGGGCTGGCGGATCAGGCGAATTCGCTGACGCGGGCCCGCGCTTTCGCCGAACCCCTGACGGCCAGCGAGACGCTGGACTCAGGCGAGAACACGCTGGACCATGCAGACGCTGTGGCGGCAATTTTGCGTTCGCTCGGCGGTTCCGAGGCGATGCAGGCGGCCAGCTATCTCGTCCACGCCTGTGTGCACCTGAACCGGCCGCGTGAGGTCATCGCCAAGGCGTTCGGTGAGAACTTTGCCGCGTTGGCGGTGGAGACCACGCAGTTGATGCGCGTGCAGCGCCTGTCACGCGGTGCCGAGTCGTCGGCGCACCTGGTCGACGACCCTGCCGTGCAGACGGAGAACGTGCGCAAGATGCTGCTGGCGTTCTCGCGCGATCTGCGTGTGGTGATGCTGCGCCTGGCCTCACGCTTGCAGACGCTGCGGTGGTGCGCAGCCAGCCGGACCGAGGTCAGCGATCAACTGGCTCGCGAGTCGCTCCAAGTGTTCGCGCCGCTGGCGAACCGGCTGGGCATCTGGCAGATCAAGTGGGAAATGGAAGACCTGGCTTTCCGCTTTCTCGAACCGGTGACGTACAAGCAGGTGGCCCGGTTGCTGGACGAAAAGCGCGTAGAGCGGGAGGCCGGCATCGAGCAACTGCGCACGTCGTTGGAGCGCGAGCTGAAGGCGCAGGGGATCGACGCCACCGTGCAGGGCCGGCCCAAGCACATCTACAGCATCGTCAAGAAGATGCGCGGCAAGTCGTTGGGATTCGACCAGGTGTTCGATGTGCGGGCGCTGCGCGTGATCGTGCAGGATGTCGCCCAGTGCTATGCCGTGCTGGGGTGGGTGCACGAGCGCTTCGCGCCGATGGCCGACGAGTTCGACGACTACATCGCCAAGCCCAAGGGCAACGGCTACCAGTCGCTGCACACGGTGGTGCGTCCGCGCACGGCGCAACAGACCGGGCTGCCTATCGAGATCCAGATCCGCACGCAGGCGATGCACGACCACGCGGAGCACGGCGTGGCGGCGCACTGGGCCTACAAGGAAGCGGGCGCCAAAGGCTACGCTGGCGTGACGGCGAGCGGCGCCTACGATGCGAAGATCGCCGTGTTGCGCCAGCTGTTGGCGTGGGAGCGCGACCTTTCGGGAGAGCTGCGGCCCAAAGGCTTGTCAGAGCAAGGGCACATCGATGTGCTCAGCGACCGCATCTATGTGTTGACGCCGGATGCCGCAGTGGTCGAATTGCCCGCCGGCGCAACGCCGGTGGACTTTGCCTATTCGGTTCACACCAGCTTGGGCCACCGTTGCCGCGGGGCGCGGGTCGACGGCGTGATGGTGCCGCTCAACACGCCGTTGCAGAACGGGCAGACGGTCGAGATCACGTCGGCCAAGGAAGGCGGGCCGTCGCGCGACTGGCTCAACGTCGAGCTGGGCTACCTGGTGAGCCACCGGGCGCGCGCCAAGGCTCGGGCGTGGTTCAACGCCATGGCCGTGCACACGACCGTGGCGCGTGGGCGCGAGGCGGTCGAGAAGGTGCTGCAGCGCGAGGGCAAGACCGCCGTCAAGCTCGACGATCTGGCGTCGCAGCTGGGCTTCAAGTCGGCCGACGCCTTGTTCGAGGTGGTCGGCAAGGAAGAGTTTTCCCTGCGCAGCATCGAGACACTGCTGAGGCCACCCGGCCCTGCAGTTGCGCAGCACGATGCGCCCTTGCTGAAGAAGGCGCGTGGCACCGACAAAGGCGGCGTGCTGGTGGTCGGCATCGATTCGTTGATGACGCAACTGGCCAAGTGCTGCAAGCCGGCGCCGCCGGATGGCATCGTCGGCTTCGTCACGCGCGGCAAGGGCGTGAGCATTCACCGTGCAGACTGCAGCAATCTGCGCGAAATGGCCGCGCGCAATGGCGAGCGTGTGATCGAGGTGCAGTGGGGCAACCCCCGCAACGAGGCTGGTGCCGTCTACCCGGTCGACGTTGCGGTGGAGGCGGCCGATCGGCAGGGCCTGCTGCGCGACATTTCGGAGGTGTTCACGAAGGAGCGGATGAACGTGACCGGCGTGCAGACGCAGTCCGTCAAGGGAACGGCGTGGATGACGTTCACGGTGGAGATCGCCGATTCAGCGAAGCTCGCGCGTGTACTGGGTATCGTGGCCGAAGTGGCCGGTGTGCGTTCCGCGCGCCGGCGCTGACTGCGCTCAAGAGCACGCATTTTGTCCTGCTATACTCTCATCTCTCGACGACACACAGGCGCGTAGCTCAGCTGGTTAGAGCACCACCTTGACATGGTGGGGGTCGTTGGTTCGAGTCCAATCGCGCCTACCATCGCTTGTTTCCTTGACCAGGGGAAACGTTTCAAAGCGGTGGAACTTCCGGATTTTTTGCTCACGGCAATGCTCAGGGTTATCCTTGGGCGGGGTCTCTCGGCGGCCTCTCTAGAATCTGCTGCAGTGCAGCGTAACTACGCAGCTTCACCTGAAGGATCTCAGTGCAGACCAAGAAGCCTGGCGCCGAAAAATCGGTGCAGCGCGTCATCAAGAAGTACCCGAATCGGCGTCTCTATGACACGGACACCTCGACCTACATCACGCTTGCGGAAGTCAAAAAGCTCGTGATGGGCAGCCAGGCGCTGGTGGTGCGTGATGCCAAGACAGGCGAAGACCTGACGCGTTCGATTCTGCTGCAGATCATTTTGGAAGAAGAGGCCGGTGGCGCCCCGCTGTTCACCGAGCAGGCGCTGGCCAGCATCATCCGTTTTTACGGCAACGCCATGCAGGGCTTCATCGGGCCCTATCTTGAGAAGAACATGCAGGCTTTCGTGGACATGCAGACGAAGTTGACCGAGCAGTCCAAGAGCATGTCGCCAGAGGTCTGGTCGCAGTTCCTGACGCTGCAGTCGCCTCTGCTACAGGGCATGATGGGAAGTTACGTCGAGCAATCCAAGAATGTGTTTGTGCAGATGCAGGAGCAAATGCAAAAGCAGACCGAGCAGCTGCTCAGTTCTCTGGGCGCCAAGCGCTGAGCTCGCCCAGGCATCGGGGCGACAATAGCGGGATGACTGCTGTCGACTTGCCCACGAAAATTCCCAAGATCGGGTTTGTCAGCTTGGGTTGTCCCAAGGCTCTGACCGATTCCGAATTGATCCTCACGCAACTGAGCGCTGAGGGCTACGAAACCTCCAAGACTTTCGAAGGCGCAGACCTCGTCATTGTCAATACCTGCGGGTTCATCGACGACGCGGTCCGCGAGAGCCTGGACACGATTGGCGAGGCGCTCGCCGACAACGGCCGTGTGATCGTCACCGGCTGCCTGGGTGCCAAGACCGGCGACGGCGGCGGCAACCTCGTCCGGCAGATGCACCCGAGTGTGCTGGCGGTGACCGGCCCTCATGCGACGCAGGAGGTGATGGACGCGGTGCATGCCAACCTGCCCAAGCCTCACGATCCGTTCATTGATCTGGTGCCACCGCAGGGTATCAAGCTCACGCCCAAGCACTATGCATATCTGAAGATCAGCGAAGGCTGCAACCATCGCTGCACGTTCTGCATCATCCCGTCGATGCGTGGCGACCTGGTGTCGCGTCCGATCGGTGATGTGCTCAATGAAGCGCGTGCGCTGTTCGAAAGTGGCGTCAAGGAACTGCTGGTCATCAGCCAGGATACCTCGGCCTATGGCGTGGACGTGCGCTACCGCACCGGGTTCTGGAATGGCACGCCCGTCAAGACGCGCATGCTGGAACTGGTGCAGACCTTGGGTGATTTGGCCGAGCCGTTCGGTGCGTGGGTCCGGTTGCACTATGTGTATCCGTATCCGAGTGTCGATGAGATCATTCCGTTGATGGCGGCCGGCCGTGTGCTGCCCTATCTGGATGTGCCGTTTCAACATAGCCATCCCGATGTTCTGCGCCGCATGAAGCGCCCGGCGAGCGGCGAGAGGAACCTGGAGCGCTTGCAACGCTGGCGTGAGGCCTGCCCTGAGCTCGTGGTGCGCAGCACTTTCATTGCGGGCTTTCCAGGTGAGACCGAGGAGGAGTTTTCGCACCTTCTGGATTTCGTCAAGGAGGCACAGATCGACCGCGCCGGCTGCTTTGCTTACAGCCCGGTCGATGGCGCAGCGGCGAACGACATCGCTCCCATGCTGCCTTCGGAGCTGCGAGAAGAGCGACGCGCCCGGTTCATGGAAGTCGCGGAACAGGTGTCTGTAGCAAGGTTGCAGCGGCGCGTTGGCGCCACGATGCAGGTGCTGGTCGACTCCGCGCCCGCCATGGGGCGCAAGGGTGGTGTCGGGCGAAGCTACGCCGATGCGCCGGAGATCGATGGCACGGTGCAGTTGCTGGCGCCGGAGAAGATCAGCAAGACCCTCAAGGTGGGGGAGTTCACGCGTGCCCGCATCGTCGGCGCGCAGGGCCACGACCTCGTGGCGGTGCCGGTCTGATGCCAATGCATCAGTGCGCGCGTGTGTGTTCGAACGCGCGCCGCACCGGCCCAATCAAGCAGGCAACAAAAAAGCCGCTGATCACTCAGCGGCTTGTTTGCCTAACTATCATTGGTGCCCAGGAAGGGACTCGAACCCCCACGATGTTACTCGCTAGTACCTGAAACTAGTGCGTCTACCAATTCCGCCACCTGGGCATTTCAGGAAAGAAAGCGATTCTATCATCAAAAATTCTAGTCATGCAAGCGGCCTGCTCGATGAAATCGAAGGCACCGTTCAAGGCCACCGCGACGGTCACGGGTTCGTGCAGCGCGACGACGGCCAGTCCGATATCTACCTCCCGTCCAACGAGATGCGCGCGGTGCTGCATAAGGACCGGGTCAAGGCCCGCATCGTGCGGCAGGACCGAAAAGGCAGACCGGAGGGCCGCGTGGTCGAGATCGTCGAGCGTCCGCCGCAGCCCATCATCGGCCGCTTGCTGCAGGAGAGCGGCGTCTGGCTGGTGGCGCCGGAGGACAAGCGCTACGGTCAGGACATCCTGATTCCCAAGGGCGCCACGGGCACGGCCAAAACGGGGCAAGTTGTCGTGGTCGAACTGACGGAGCCGCCGGCCCTCTATGGTCAGCCCGTCGGGCGCGTCAAGGAAGTGCTTGGTGAGGTCGATGACCCCGGCATGGAGATCGAGATCGCGGTGCGCAAGTACGATGTGCCTCATGTCTTTTCGGACGCCTGCATCGCGCTGGCGCGCAGCCTGCCTGATAAGGTTCGGCCGCAGGATCGCCGCCATCGCATCGACCTGACGGACGTGCCGTTGGTGACGATCGATGGCGAGGATGCGCGTGACTTCGACGATGCCGTGTACTGTGAACCTGCCAAGGTGGGGCGCGCCAAAGGCTGGCGCTTGCTGGTGGCGATCGCCGATGTGAGCCACTACGTGGAGACAGGCTCTGCCATCGATGTCGATGCGTATGACCGTGCGACCAGCGTGTACTTCCCTCGCCGCGTCATCCCGATGCTGCCTGAGAAGCTGTCCAATGGACTGTGCTCCCTGAACCCCGAGGTCGAGCGGCTGTGCATGGTCTGCGACATGCTCGTCACGGGCAAGGGTGAAGTCCACGCCTATCAGTTCTATCCGGCTGTGATGTTCAGTCACGCGCGCTTCACCTACAACGAGGTGGCAGCGATCCTGGGCAATACGCGAGGCGCCGAGGCCTTGCGTCGCAAGGATCGGGTGCAGGATCTGCTGCATCTGCACGAGGTCTACCGGGCGCTGCTCGGCGCCCGCGCGCAGCGAGGTGCCGTCGACTTCGAGACGGTCGAGACGCAGATCGTCTGCGACGAGAACGGGCGCATAGAGAAGATCGTGCCGCGCACACGCAACGAGGCACACCGCGTGATCGAGGAGGCCATGCTGGCGGCCAATGTGTGCAGTGCCGATTTCATCGCGCAGAACAAGCGATCGGGCCTGTTCCGTGTCCACGAAGGGCCGACGCCGGAGAAAAAGGAGGTCCTGCGCAATTACCTCAAGGCCGTCGGTGTGGGCCTGTCGATCAGCGATGACCCAGAGCCCGCGGAGTTTCAAGCCATTGCCAACGCGACCAAAGACCGACCGGACGCACAGCAGATCCATTCGATGCTGCTGCGCTCCATGCAGCAGGCGATCTACACGCCCATCAACAGTGGCCACTTCGGTTTGGCGTTTGAGGCGTACACGCACTTCACCAGCCCGATCCGTCGCTACCCTGACCTGCTGGTGCACCGCGTCATCAAGTCGATCCTGGCGCGCACCAAATACCAGCTGCCGTCGCTGCCGACGCCCGGTGAGGCGCATGCCAAGCTCGCCAAGCGTCTGCAGAAGAACCAGACGTCCCGGTTGGAGGGGCGTGTTGGCGAGCCAGACACCAAACCCCGCAAGGTCAGCGCCGAGATGCAGGCCTGGCAGGCAGCAGGCCTGCATTGCAGTGCCAACGAACGCCGCGCCGATGAAGCCAGCCGCGACGTGGAGGCATGGCTCAAGTGCAAGTACATGCGCGAGCATCTGGGCGAGGAGTACGGCGGGGTTGTCACGGCGGCCACCACCTTCGGCATCTTCGTCACGCTCGATGCCATGTACGTGGAAGGGCTCGTTCACATCACCGAGTTGGGGGGCGAGTACTTCAAGTTCGACGAAGCCCGTCAGGAACTGCGCGGCGAACGCACGGGCATTCGCTATGCCGTTGGCACGCGTGTCCGCGTCCAGGTCAGTCGCGTGGATCTCGACGGGCGGAAGATCGATTTCCGCTTGATCCGCGAGGGTGAGGATCTCGTCGCGCGATCGATGAAGGACAAAGGCATGCCGCGCGAGGCGGGCGAGGCGGAGATGCGCGGCGAGGGCGTCACACGCGGCGCCGGGCGGAGTTCGTCGCAGAAAATGCGCGAGCACCAGGGCGGTGCCCTGGTCCGCACGCTCAATGCCGCAGGGGCCAAGGCGGCAACCAAGAAGAAGGGGCGCAGCCGACGTTGAGTCGATGCGCCTGATCGAACGAACAACTGCATTCAAGGAGATCGCACATGGGTACCAATGGAAAAGTCGCAATCGTCACAGGCGCCGGTTCGGGCATCGGCAAGGCGGCGGCGCTGGCCCTGTTGGCCGGTGGCTATCGCGTGGTGTTGGCAGGCCGGCGGCGCGAGCCGCTGGACGAAGTGCGGACCGAGTCGGGCGCGGCTGACAACGCCTTGGTTCTGCCAACGAACGTGGCAGATGCTGAATCGGTGCGGGCCTTGTTCGATGGTGCCGTGCAGACCTTCGGCCGGGTGGATGTGCTGTTCAACAACGCCGGCGTCAATGCGCCCGGCGTGCCGCTGGAGGACTTGACGCTCGAGCAGTGGCAGAACGTGGTCGACATCAACCTGACCGGCATGTTCCTGTGCATCCAGCAGGCATTTCGCGTGATGAAGTCGCAAACACCGCGTGGCGGCCGCATCATCAACAACGGCTCGATCTCCGCAACCACCCCGCGGCCGAACTCGATCGCCTACACCGCGACCAAGCATGCGGTCAAAGGCATGACCAAGACGGCATCGCTGGACGGGCGCAAGTACGACATTGCGGTGGGACAGGTTGACGTGGGCAATGCCGCGACCGAGATGGCCATGCGCATGGCCAAGGGCGTGCCGCAGGCCAATGGCGAGATCGCCGCAGAGCCCTTGATGGACGTGGCCATCGTGGGCCAGTCCGTGCTCTATATGGCCAATCTGCCGTTGGAGGCCAATGTCATGTTCCATACGATCATGGCGACGAAGATGCCGTTCGCCGGCCGCGGCTGACCGTCGGAAAGACGGGCAGTAGGGGGCAGGCCTCAGCCTGCTGCCCGTGCCAGGGCGCCGGCTGTAAGGGGGAGGGCAGACGGCCAGCGGTCGGCGATCGCGCCATGGCGAAAAACTGCAGCACAGGCTGCATCGAACGCGCTTGTGCCCCTTGCCAACTCCGCAGCCACCATACCCGCCAGCACATCGCCCGTGCCCGCAGTCGCAAGCCGTCCATTGCCTGTGGGGTTGATGTGGGGCGTTCGACCTGGGGCTGCGATCACCGTCCCGGACCCTTTGAGTGCTACTGCAGTGCCAAAACGGGCTGCGAGTTGGCGGGCTGCCGCGAGGCGGTCCATTTGGATCTCGCGAACCGTGCAAGCCAGAAGCCGCGCCGCTTCGAGAGGATGGGGCGTCAGCACAGTCGGTAGCTTTCGCGCCTGCAACAGCGACTGCAGTGTGGGGTCACCGGCGATCGCGTTCAGCGCGTCGGCGTCCAGAACGAGGTGCGCCGCCTCGTGCAGCACACGCGGCAGCACCTGTGCGATCTGCGCACCGCCACCGCACCCACAGGCGACCGCGAGCGCGGACAGCGGCAGGGCTGCGAATTTGCGCGTCATCAGTTCCGCAGGCGACGACGGTGCAGGGTCAGTTCCGTCCTGGCCCAACAGGCTGAGGTAGACGCGGCCCGCACCAGCGTGCAAGGCGGCGGTCGCTGCAAGCACGCCGGCACCTTGCATGCCAGGCGCACCGCCGACCACGGCCACATCGCCATAGCTGCCCTTGTGGCTTGCATGGAGGCGGGCGTCGGAAGATGGGGCGCCGGACAGCCAGGCACTTGGCGCGGGGGCGTGGTCACTCGACTGCAGATCGTCGAACCAGACCTGGCCCGAGGCGTCCCGACCCTGAGCGGTGAAAAGCCCGGGCTTCAGTGTCAGCAGGCTCAGCGTGTGGTCAGCGCCTACGGCGGGCACACCGCCGCCGGTGTCGCCATCCAAACCGCTCGGCAAGTCGATGGAGAGGACGGTCGCGGCGCACTGGCCAATGGCAGCCATGCTGGCGGCCATGGCGTCGGTCGGCGGACGGTTGCCGCCCAGGCCGAGCAAGGCGTCGATGCACAGGTCTTGCGGCGACAAATGGGTTGGTTGCTGCTCGTTGAACACCACGCCGGCTGCGCGCGCGCGCTGCAGCGACAGGGCTGCGTCTTGCGGCAGGCGACTCTCGTCGCCAAGCCAGCGGACCAGGACCTGGCGGCCCTGGCGCCGCAGGTGCATGGCGGCCTCGAAACCGTCGCCCCCATTGTTCCCGGGTCCGCAGACGATCCAATAGGTGCGCGCGTGGGGCGCCAAGGCCAACGCCAGTCGAGCCACGGACGCACCTGCCCGTTGCATCAGTGCATGCGGTCCGGCAGCGGCTGCTGCGACGGCTTCCATCCGCCGGGTGGCGGCGCTGTCGTGCAGGGGCCAGGGGCGTTCGTTCGTGACAGGGCGCATGGTCCCTGATTGTCCGCGAGCCTCAGCGGCGCAGACGCTCGATTCCCAGCCCCTCGGTATCCACCTCGGCCGGGCGACCGGCGATCTGGTCCGCCACCACGCGGGCACTGCCGCAACTCAAGGCCCAGCCGCTGGAGCCGTGCCCCAGGTTCAGCCAGACACCAGGGACGCCGCTGGCGCCCAGGATGGGCGGACCATCCGGCAGCATCGGGCGGGCGCCTTTCCAGACTTGGACCCCGGCCGACAGCTGGGCGGCGCCGGGAAACCAGTCGTGCAGAACCTTGAACAAGGTCTGGATCGCCGCCTCCCGATGGCGTAGCGGCGAGCCGCCGATTTCCGCGCTGCCCGCGACACGGACGCGTTGCCCCAGCCTGGAGATGGCCACCTTGTAGCGTTCGTCCATCACCGCGCTGCGTGGCGCATCGAGTGGCTCGCGCACGGTGGCGGTGATTGAATAGCCGTACACCGCTGCCATGGGGATGGCAATCCGCAGCTGGCGCAGCAACGCAGCGCTGGCCAGGCCGGCGCAGCACACGACAGCGTCGTACGCACCTGGTTCGGCACGTCCAGCCAGGCGCAGGTGCACCGGCCGCCCGTGCGTGATCGACGTCACCGCCGTGCCGAACACAAACTCGACGCCCAGACGCTGCGCTTCGCCCTTGAGCAACAGACTGAACTGCCGGCAGTTGCCGACCTCGTCGTCCGGCAGGTGGATGGCCCCGGCGAACCGCATGTCAGGGTTGAGCGCGGGCTCGATCGACCGCGCCGCATCTGCGTTGACGCGCGCGAAGCGCACGCCTGCCTCGCGCAACACCTGCAGGCCTGGCTCGACGAGCGCGGCGTCCTGCTCTGAGCGCAACAAGACCATGTAGCCGTCGCTGCGGTCGTACTCCAGACGAAGATCCCGGGTGAGGCGGTGCAGTTGGTCGCGGCTGTAGAACGCCAGACGCTGCATGCGCGCCCGATTGGCCAGGTAGACATCCAGATCGCAGGCCTGGAACCAGCGCCACATCCACGCCAACTCCCGCGCGGACAAGGGCCAGCCCAGCTTGATCGGCGCGTGTCTGCGCAACAGGTAGCGCGCCACCTTGGCCGGCATGCCGGGCGCGGCCCACGGCGTCACGTAGCCCGGTGCCACGACGCCAGCGTTGGCGAAGCTCGTTTCCGTGGCCGCCGCAGCGTTGCGTTCGAAGACCGTGACCTGGTGGCCGTCTACGGCCAGCGCGTGGGCTGTGGTGATGCCGATAACGCCGGCACCGATGATGGCAATGTTCATGCAGTGAAGGCCCCGCACTGGTGCAGGGTGACGAGTCGCGACGCGCTGAGGCGGTGTGCTAGACTCGTAGGGTTTTTGCTGACGGGTTCGCTTCGGATCCGCTCGATGAAACAAATCGCAAACCAGCCCGCACAAGGTGTTGCGCCCCCTTCCTGGGATGCGCAAAACGGGCTGGATTTTAGACCTAACCTTTTGGAGTACCCCATGTCTGTCACCATGCGTGAAATGCTGGAAGCCGGCGTCCATTTCGGCCACCAAACCCGCTTCTGGAACCCCAAGATGGCGCCGTTCATCTTCGGCCATCGCAACAAGATCCACATCATCAACCTGGAAAAGTCGCTGCCGATGTTCCAGGACGCTGCCAAGTTCGTGAAGCAGCTGACGGCCAACCGCGGCACCGTCCTGATGGTCGGAACAAAGCGCCAGGCGCGTGAAATCCTGGCGGAGGAAGCCCGTCGTGCTGGCGTTCCGTTCGTCGATCAGCGCTGGCTGGGGGGCATGTTGACCAATTTCAAGACGGTCAAGACCTCGATCAAGCGCCTGAAGGACATGAAGACCCAGCAGGAAGGTGGACTGGACAACATGAGCAAGAAAGAGCAGCTCATGTTCGCCCGCGAAATGGCCAAGCTGGAGAAGGACATCGGCGGCATCCAGGACATGGGTGCGCTGCCGGATGCCATCTTCGTGATCGACGTCGGCTTCCACAAGATCGCCATTGCCGAAGCGCGCAAGCTCGGCATTCCGCTCATCGGTGTGGTGGATTCCAACCACTCGCCCGAAGGCATCGACTACGTGATCCCTGGCAACGATGACTCGGCCAAGGCCGTCACGCTGTACGCCCGCGGCATCGCCGACGCCATCATCGAAGGTCGCAGCAGCGGCATGAACGAGGTGGTGAAGGCTGCTGGCCCGGAGAGCGACGACGAGTTCGTCGAGGTGAACGAGGCTGCGGCCTGATCCAACCCTGAAGACGCGTTCCCACGCGATGAAAGAGGGGCTGCATGGCCCCCTTTTTTTTAGTTTGTTGATTTCGAGATGGAGATTTGAAAATGGCTGCTATCACCGCAAGCATGGTTGCTGAACTGCGTGGCAAGACCGACGCACCGATGATGGAATGCAAGAAGGCATTGACCGAGGCCGGTGGCGACATGGCCAAGGCCGAAGAACTCTTGCGCGTCAAACTGGGCAGCAAGGCCGGCAAGGCGGCATCGCGCGTCACGGCTGAAGGCGTGGTGACCTGTGTCGTCAGCGGCAACACCGGCGCGCTGCTGGAAGTCAATTGCGAGACCGACTTCGTCACCAAGAACGACAGCTTCCTGGCACTGGCCCAGGGCGCGGCCAACCTGATCGTCGAGCACAACCCGGCCGACGTTCAGGCCCTGGGTGCGCTGGCCTATGCGCAAGACGGCTTCGGCCCGACGCTGGAAGACGTGCGCAAGGGCTTGATCGGCAAGATCGGCGAGAACATGAGCTTCCGCCGCTTCAAGCGCTATGCCGACGGTGGCTCGCTGGCCAGCTATCTGCACGGCACGCGCATCGGCGTGATGGTGGAGTACCAAGGCAGCGATGTGGCAGCCAAGGATGTCGCCATGCACGTGGCCGCCATGAAGCCCGTGGCGCTGACCAGCGCCGAAGTGCCGGCTGAGCTGGTGCAGAAGGAACGGTCCGTCGCCGCGGCGAAGGCTGAGGAAGACAAAAAGGCCGCCGAGGCCGCTGGCAAGCCCGTGCAGTCCGACGAGATCGTCGCCAAGCGCATCGAAGGTGGCGTGCAGAAGTTCCTGAAGGAAGTGTCGCTCTACAACCAGTCCTTCGTGAAGAACGACAAGCAGACGGTCGAGCAAATGCTCAAGGCTGCGGACACTCAGGTCAAGTCGTTCACGCTGTACGTCGTGGGCGAAGGCATCGAGAAGAAGGTCGACGACTTTGCCGCTGAAGTGGCGGCCCAGGTTGCCGCAGCCAAAGCCGGCGCCTGACGCTGCGCGCGGCCTGTCGACGTCGTCGGGCCGCGCTAACATTCCAACCCATCCCGACTACCCCAAGGAACGCTTTCATGTCCGATGCCCGCCCCGCCTACAAACGCATCTTGCTGAAGTTGTCGGGCGAGGCCTTGATGGGCGACGATCAGTTCGGCATCAACCGGGCCACCATCGCTCGCATGGTCGAGGAGATCGCCGAGGTCACCCGCATGGGCGTCGAGGTGGCGGTGGTGATCGGCGGTGGCAATATCTTCCGTGGCGTGGCCGGGGGCTCCGTTGGCATGGACCGGGCGACGGCCGACTACATGGGCATGCTGGCGACGGTCATGAATGCGCTGGCACTGGCTGACACCATGAACAAGGCGGGCCTTGTGGCGCGTGTGATGTCGGCTATTGCTATCGACCAGGTGGTCGAGCCGTATGTCCGTCCGAAGGCCCTGCAATACCTGGAAGAGGGCAAGGTGGTCGTGTTCGCGGCGGGCACCGGCAACCCCTTCTTCACGACGGATACGGCGGCGGCGCTGCGCGGTGCAGAAATCGGCGCCGAGTTGGTGTTGAAGGCAACCAAGGTCGATGGCGTGTACTCGGCAGACCCCAAGAAGGATCCGTCCGCGACGCGCTACACCCAGTTGTCGTTCGATGAGGCGATCGCCAAGAATCTGGGCATCATGGACGCGACCGCGTTCGCGCTGTGCCGCGACCAGAAGCTGCCCATCAAGGTGTTCTCGATCTTCAAGAACGGTGCCCTGCGCCGCGTGGTGCTTGGCGAAGACGAGGGGACGCTCGTATACGCATGAGGTCCGTGTCGCGGTGCCGTGCCGGCACCACAGGGCCATTCGATAAGTCGGAGAGAACATGACCATCGCAGACATCAAAAGTACGGCGGAAGCTCGCATGGGCCAGTCCTTGGCTTCGCTGAAGCACAACCTGACCCGCGTGCGTACTGGGCGTGCCAACCCGGGCTTGCTCGACACCGTGCAGGTCGACTACTACGGTGCGCTCGTCCCCATCAGTCAAGTTGCGAATGTGTCCCTGCTCGACGCGCGGACCATCAGCGTGCAGCCGTGGGAGAAGGGCATGGGCGCGAAGATCGAGAAGGCCATCCGCGAAAGCGATCTGGGGCTTAACCCGGCGTCGATGGGCGAACTCATCCGCGTGCCGATGCCGATGATGACCGAGGAGCGCCGCAAAGAGTTGACCAAGGTCGTGCGCAGCGAGGGCGAAAGCGCCAAGGTGGCCGTGCGCAATCTACGCCGTGACGCCAACGAGGCCGTCAAGAAGCTGGTCAAGGACAAGGAGGCATCCGAAGACGAGCAGAAGCGCGCGGAAGCCGACATCCAGAAGGTGACCGACCGCCACATCACCGAAGTTGAACAGGTGATCGCGGCCAAGGAGCAGGAACTGTTGGCGGTCTGATGGCCATGGTGCATCGGCTCCGTCGGCCTGCGCTTGTGATGGAGAGCCTGTGAAGGTCGTTCCGCATCATGTTGCGATCGTGATGGACGGCAATGGCCGCTGGGCCACGCGCCGCTTTCTGCCGCGTGTGGCAGGCCACCGGCAAGGTGTCGAATCGCTGCGGCGCTGCGTTCAGGCGTGCCTGGACCGGGGCGTAGGCGTCCTCACCGTCTTTGCGTTTTCGTCCGAGAACTGGGACCGCCCACAGGACGAGGTGTCTGGCCTCATGTCTCTGATGGTGGGCGTGCTGGCCAAGGAGGTCGTGCCCCTCAAAGCCAACGGTGTGCGGCTCAAGTTCGTTGGCGCGCTGGGCGCCCTTTCAGAAAAAGTGCGCCATGGGCTGGAACAGGCGGAGCGTGACACGGCCGACAACCGCCGCCTGGTCCTGAACATCTGTTTCAATTACGGTGGCCGTTGGGACATCGCCCAGGCGGCGCGCAAGTTGGCTGATGCAGGCGAGCCGATCACCGAAGCCACCCTGAACAGCGCAATGGCACTGGCGCATGTGCCCGATCCGGACCTTGTGATCCGCACTGGCGGTGAGTACCGCATCAGCAACTTTTTGCTGTGGCAGTCGGCCTACTCGGAGTATGTGTTCAGCGCCAAGTTGTGGCCGGACTTCGATACGGCCGCGCTCGACGACGCCATCGCCGTGTTTGGCAAGCGTGAGCGCCGTTTTGGTAAGACATCCGAGCAGGTCGCGCCGGCGGCGGCGCGCTGAAGCCGCAGCATGCTCCGCACCCGAATCATCACGGCCGTGCTGCTGCTGGCGGTATTGCTACCCGCCCTGTTCTACCCTTCGCCATGGCCGTTCTGCGCGGTGGCCTTGCTGCTGATTGCGGCCGGGACCTGGGAGTGGGGCCGTCTCAACAAGGTGGGGCACGGTGCGTCGCTGGCCATGGCCGCTGCGGGGCTGGCGTTGTGCTGCGCGGCGTGGTGGCAGGGATGGCTCGAGGCACCCTCGCTCGCGTTGTGGGTCATGGTGGGGGCCGCGTGGGTGCTCGTGGGTGCATGGCTGATCCGTCGCGGCGTATCTGGCTGGGCCGAGGTGCCGCTGTCCGTGCGGCTGGTGGTCGGGCTGTTGGCGCTGTGTCTGGCGTGGTTGGCCGTCGCGCAGGCGCGTGTGGTGGGCATCGATTTCCTGCTGTCGGCGCTGACACTCGTATGGGTGGCTGACATCGGGGCGTACGCGGCGGGGCGTAGTCTCGGGCGTCGCAAGCTGGCGCCTGCGATCAGTCCTGGCAAAAGCTGGGAAGGGGTGTACGGCGGCATGGTGGGTGTGCTCGTGCTGGCGCTGGGCTGGGTCTGGGCCGAAGGCGGCACGGGCAACAGCCTGTTCAGCCGCGTGTGGGCGGTCTCCCCCTGGTTGCTCGTGCTGGCCGCGCTGTTCCTGACAGCGATGAGCGTGGCGGGTGACCTGGTCGAGTCGTTGATCAAGCGCAGCGCCGGTGTCAAGGACAGCAGCGGCTTGCTGCCCGGCCACGGGGGCGTGCTGGACAGAGTCGATGCCCTGCTGCCGACGCTCCCCTTGGTCATGATGTTGTTCTGCGTCACAGTATGAAACAGCGCTTGACCATCCTCGGCTCCACCGGTTCCGTGGGCGCCAATACGTTGGACGTGCTGTCCCGGCACCGCGACCGGTTCGACGTTTTTGCCCTGACGGCGTCCACGCAGGTGGATCTCATGGCCCAGCAATGCGTGGCGTTTCAGCCCCGCTATGCCGTGATGGCGCAACCCGTGGCAGCGCAGCAGCTGCGTGAACGTCTTCGCACCGCAGGCTCATTGACCGAGGTGCTGGACGGGCCCGAGGCCATCGAGGAGGTTGCAGCGCACGCGCAGGTGGACGCTGTCATGGCTGCAATCGTCGGTGCCGCCGGGCTTGCGCCCTGCATGGCTGCAGCGCGCACCGGCAAGCGCCTTCTACTGGCCAACAAAGAGGCCCTGGTGGTGGGCGGTGAGGTGTTCTTGCAGGCGGTACGCGCCGGCGGCGCCACGCTGCTGCCCATCGACAGCGAGCACTCTGCGGTGTTCCAGTCGCTGCCGGACGATCCGACGACCTGGAAGCGTCGGATCGAAAAGATCATGCTGACCTCGTCCGGCGGACCGTTCAGGACGCGCGACCCGGCGACGCTGCGCGACGTCACGCCCGCCGAAGCGTGCGCGCATCCGAACTTCGCGATGGGTCGCAAGATTTCGGTGGACTCGGCCACCATGATGAACAAGGCGCTGGAAGTGATCGAGGCAGCCTATCTGTTCGGCGTCACGCCGGAGCAGATCGAGGTGGTGATCCACCCGCAGCAGATCATCCACTCGATGGTGCAGTTTCACGATGCATCCGTCATGGCGCAGCTCGGTACGCCCGACATGCGCGTCCCGATCGCCTATGGCCTCTCGTGGCCCGAACGTATCGACAGCGGCACGGCGCGGCTGGATTTCACGCGCATGGCCGCCATGACGTTCGAGGCACCCGACCCCGTTCGCTTCCCGTGCCTCGGGCTGGCGTGGCACGCCCTGCGTGCGCCGTCGGGAACGTGCGCGGTCTTCAACGCAGCCAACGAAGTGGCGGTCGCAGCCTTCCTGGAACTGCGGATCCGCTTCGACCAGATCCACCAGGTCATCCATGCAACTTTGGATCGGGTGCAGCCCTCCAAGCCCGCATCGCTGGCGGATTTGCTGGCGCTGGATGCCCAGGCGCGCGCTGCGGCGATCCAATGCATCGCGCAGTGGCGTGACCGCTGACGCGGTCTTGAGGGGATTCCCATGCTGACCATCGTCGCGTTCGTCGTCGCCCTGGGGTTGCTGATTGCTGTGCACGAATACGGGCACTACCGCGTGGCGGTGGCCTGCGGCGTGAAGGTGCTGCGGTTTTCCATTGGCTTCGGCAAGGTGTTGTGGCGCTGGCAGCCCAAAGGGTCGCCGACCGAGTTCGTGATTGCCGCCTTTCCGCTGGGAGGCTATGTCAAGATGCTCGACGAGCGCGAAGAGCCCGTGCCCGCGCATGATCGTCACCTGGCATTCAACACGCAGCCGGTGGGCAAGCGTGCGGCCATCGTCGCGGCCGGACCGGCAGCCAACCTGTTGTTGGCCGTCTTGCTGTACGCCATCGTGAATTGGGCCGGGGTCGACGAGCCCCGCGCGGTGCTGGCCAGCCCGATTCAGGGGTCGGTCGCCGAGCGTGCCGGCGTGCGCGGCGGCGAGGTGGTGGCGCGCGCGGGCCGCGCGGACGAGGACTTGGACGTTGTCCGCTCGTTCGAGGATCTGCGCTGGGTGTTGACGCGCGCTGCGCTCGATGGCCAGGACGTGCGCCTGGAGATCGCTGCGTCTACCCAGGGCGCGGCGCCGCGCGAACTCACGTTGCCCCTGGCGCAGATTGACGCGCTCGAAGCCGATGCGGGCCTGTTCCGGCGCATCGGCATCGTTGCTCCGTGGACGCAACCGGTGATCGGCGACGTCGTGCCCGATGGCGCGGGCTCACGTGCCGGTCTGCAGGCCGACGACGTGGTGCGCGCCGTCGGCAGCACGCCGATCGTGGATGGGCAACAACTGCGCGAAGCGATCCGGGCGTCCGTGCGCGGCGACCAGTCGTTGACACAGCGCTGGCGCGTCGAGCGTGCCGGCAGCGTGATCGACGTCGACGTGGCGCCACAGCCTCAGCGTGAAGGCGAGATCTGGGTGGGCCGCATTGGTGCCTACGTGGGCGCAGCGCCCGCCATGGTGACGGTGCGCCACGGGCTGGTCGATGGCTTGTGGAATGGCGTGGTTCGAACCTGGGAGGTGTCGACGTTGACCTTGCGCATGTTGGGCAAGATGGTGGTGGGCGAGGCATCGCTGAAGAACCTCAGCGGCCCGCTGACGATTGCCGACTACGCGGGCAAATCCGCCAGCCTCGGACTGACGCAATATCTGGTCTTCCTGGCCCTCATCAGCGTGAGCTTGGGCGTGCTGAACCTGCTGCCGCTGCCGGTCCTCGATGGGGGGCACCTGATGTATTATCTTTGGGAGGCGGTGACGGGCAAGAGCGTGTCGGATGCGTGGATGGAGCGCATGCAGCGCACAGGGGTCGCCCTGCTGCTCGTGATGATGTCCATCGCCTTGTTCAACGACGTGACCCGAATCTTCGGTTGACCTTCCAGTCGTTTGCGGCACGCCCAGCAGACACCCGTCAGCCCTCTACTTGCATCCATGAAACACCAACTGCATCGCTATCGCACGCGCGCGATCACCACGGCACTGGCCCTGATGTTCGCTGCACATACGGCCTGGGCGGTCGACCCCTTTCAGGTACGTGACATTCGCGTCGAGGGCTTGCAACGGGTGGAGCCGGGTACCGTGTTCGCGTCGCTGCCGTTCCGTGTCGGAGACACGTATTCCGATGAGCAGGGCGCCGCCGCCATCCGCGCGCTCTTTGGTCTGGGTCTGTTCACCGACGTGCGGATCGAGGTCAGCGGCTCGGTGCTGGTGGTGGTCGTGGAAGAGCGGCCTACCGTGTCGCAGGTCGATTTTGCCGGCGCCAAAGAGTTCGACAAGGACGCGTTGCAGAAGTCGATGCGAGAGATCGGTCTGGCCGAGGGCCGCCCCTTCGACAAGGCGTTGGCGGACCGCGCCGAGCAGGAGCTCAAGCGCCAGTACATCAACCGCAGCTTGTATGCGGCCGAGGTGGTGACGACCGTCACGCCCATCGAGCGCAACCGCGTCAACCTGACCTTCACGATCAACGAGGGTGAGCCGGCCAAGATCAGAGAGATTCGCATCGTCGGGAACGAGGCCTTCAGCGAATCCACGTTGCGCAACCTGTTCGAACTCGACACGGGCGGCTGGCTCAGTTGGTACACGAAGTCGGACCGGTACTCACGCGCCAAGCTCAATGCCGACATCGAGACGCTGCGCTCGTATTACCTGACGCGTGGCTACCTGGAATTCCAAGTCGAAACCACGCAGGTTGCCATCTCTCCGGACAAGCAGGACATCGCCATCACCCTGAACGTGATGGAGGGCCAGCGCTACGTCGTGTCCAGCGTTCGCCTGGATGGAAATTACCTGGGCAAGGACGACGAGTTCAAGTCGTTGGTGACCATTCGGCCGGGCCAGCCTTACAACGCCGACCGCGTCGCTGAGACCACCAAAGCATTTCGCGACAACTTCGGCAATTTCGGATTCGCGTTCGCAACGGTCGAAGCGCGACCGGATATCGATCGCAGCAATAACAGCGTGGCGCTGGTGCTGGTGTCCGAGCCATCGAGGCGCGCCTATGTGCGGCGCATCAATGTCGTGGGCAACACGCGCACGCGTGATGAAGTAATCCGTCGCGAGTTTCGCCAGTTCGAGTCGTCCTGGTATGACGGCAACAAGATTCGCACATCGCGTGACCGCGTAGACCGGCTGGGCTATTTCACCGAGGTCAACATGGAGACGCTGGAGGTGCCTGGCGTCCAGGACCAGGTCGATTTGCAACTGGGCGTGCAAGAAAAGCCTACCGGCAGCCTGCAACTGGGTGCTGGATTTTCCAGCGCTGAGAAGTTGGCGCTGTCTTTCGGCATCAAGCAGGAAAACGCGTTCGGTTCGGGCAATTATTTGGGGCTGGACATCAACACCAGCAAGTTCAACCGCACCATTGTGCTGAACACGGTCGATCCGTACTTCACCAACGACGGCGTGTCGTTGTCCGTCGATCTGTTCCACCGCAACTCACGTCCGTACAACGACCAAGGCGGCAACTACCAGTTGGAGACGACGGGCGCCGGGTTGCGTTTCGGGGTGCCGTTCAGTGAGATCGACACCGTGTACTTCGGGGGTACGGTCGAGCGAACGACGATCAAGCCCGGCACCAACATTCCCGCGGCTTACCTGTCTTACGCAGAAAAGTTCGGTTACACCAGTTACTCTTTTCCTCTTTCCATTGGCTGGGCGCGCGACAACCGCGACAGCACGCTGGTCCCGACGACCGGCCGCATGCAAAAACTCAATGCCGAGCTAGGGGTGGCGGGCGATACGCGGTACTTGCGTAGCAATTACCAGTTCCAGCAATACATCCCGTTGAACAAGCAGTACACGCTCGCCTTCAATGCCGAACTGGGCTATGGCAAGGGGCTGTCCGGCCGACCGTTCCCGGTCTTCAAGAACTTTTATTCTGGCGGTCTGGGTTCGGTCCGTGGCTTCGAGCAGGGCACGCTCGGCCCGCGTGACGTGACTGGCTCGGTGATCGGTGGCGCCCGAAAGGTGACGCTGAACGCAGAGCTGCTGACTCCTTTCCCCGGCGCAGGCAATGACCGCACGCTGCGCATGTTCGGCTTCGTCGATGTCGGCAATGTCTATGGCGAAGACCAGAAGTTCGAGCTGAGCGAGATGCGCGCGTCCGTCGGCATCGGCTTGAGCTGGATTTCCCCTGTTGGCCCGCTGCGATTGGCAATTGCCAATCCTGTGCGTAAGTTCGCGGGCGATAGAATCCAAAAACTGCAATTTCAGATTGGTACGTCGTTTTGATGAAGAAATTCGTGCGCTCGTTCGGGTCGGCTCTCGTTTTGGGTCTTGCGGCTCTGTGCGCACATGCGCAGGCTGAGGACTTCCGTGTGGGCTTTGTCAATATCGACCGCCTGCTGCGTGAAGCGAACCCGGCCAAGGTGGGCCAGAGCAAGCTGGAGCAAGAGTTCTCCAAGCGCGAGAAAGAACTGCTGGACGCTGGCAATGTGTTCAAGGCCGCTTCTGAAAAGTTCGAGCGCGAAGCGCCGACCTTGGCCGAAAGCCAGCGCAGTGCTCGCCAGCGGCAGCTCGTCGATCAGGATCGCGATTTCCAGCGCAAGCGGCGCGAATTTCAAGAAGACTTGAACGCACGCAAGAATGAAGAGTTGCAGCAGGTGATCGACAAGGCTAACCGCGTCATCAAGCAGGTCGCCGAAGCTGAAAAGTACGATGCCATCCTGCAGGAGGCCGCGTACATCAATCCCAAGCACGACATCACCGACAAAGTCATCAAGGCTTTGAACGCGGCTGCCCCTGCCAAGTAGCCCGGGCGTGTCGACCTGACATGGCGCTCGCTCTCGGCAGCATCGTCGACACCTTGGGTGGGGAGCTGCATGGTGACCGCGGGGTTTCCGTGGAAGGGCTGGCCGCGCTGGCCACGGCCGATGCAACTCAGATCAGTTTTCTCAGCAACCCCAAGTTTCAGTCCCAGCTCGCGACCTCGCACGCAGCCTGCGTGATCGTGGCCCCTGCCGCGCAGCAGGAAGCGATGGCGCGCGGTGCCTGCATCGTGACGGACAACCCTTATCTTTATTACGCGCAGCTCACGCAGATGTGGAAGCGCGCGCACGCGCCGCACAGCGAGGGCGGCATCCACCCGACCGCAGTGGTCGATCCGCAGGCTGTGGTCGATCCCACGGCCTGGATCGGTCCTCTGTGCGTGGTCGAGCGCGGCGCCCGCATCGGTTCCGGGACGGTTCTCAAATCACGCGTCACGATCGGCGAGCGCTGCAGCGTGGGTGATCGCTGCACCTTCGAGGCCGGCGCGGTGATCGGTTCCGACGGATTTGGCTTCGCGCCGAACGCCGGACGCTGGGAGAAGATCGAGCAGCTGGGCTCGGTGCGCATCGGTGACGACGTGGACGTTGGCGCCAACACCTGCATCGACCGCGGCGCCCTGGGCGACACGGTGATCGAGGATGGCGTCAAGCTCGACAACCTGATCCAGATCGCCCACAACGTACGCATCGGCCGCCATTCGGCGATGGCGGCCTGCTCGGCCATTGCTGGCAGCACCACAGTCGGTGAGCACTGCACCATCGGAGGTGCTGTGTCCATCGCTGGCCACATCACAATCGCCGACCACGTGCATATCGGCGGTGGCGCAGCGGTGACCAACCACATCAAGAAGGCCGGTGCCTACGGTGGCATCTTTCCGCTGGACGAATTCGGTAAATGGGAGAAGGCCGCCGCGACGCTGCGTCAACTTCCGAGCTTGCGTGAACGCCTGCGGGCGTTGGAGCGGCTCGTCGCTCGAGGCGATTGAAACGACATGATGGACATCCACGAAATTCTGAAGAAGCTGCCGCACCGCTACCCCATCTTGCTGGTGGACCGCGTGTTGTCGCTGGAGAAAGACAAGAGCATCCGTGCGCTCAAGAATGTCTCCATCAACGAGCCGTACTTCGTTGGCCATTTCCCGCACCGGCCGGTGATGCCGGGCGTGCTCATGCTCGAAGCCATGGCCCAGGCTGCCGCGTTGCTGTCATTTGCCAGTGCCGGCAAGCCACTGGACGACAACACCATCTACTACTTCGCCGGCATCGACGCCGCGCGGTTCAAGAGGCCCGTCGAGCCGGGCGACCAGTTGATCCTGGATGTGGAACTGCTGCGTCAGAAGTCCGGCATCTACAAGTTCAAGGGCGTGGCGCGCGTGGGCGACGCCGTGGCCTGTGAGGCCGAACTGATGTGCACCATGCGCACGGTGACCTGAACGGCTGCGCCCAGTCGGTTGTTTCATGGCCCATGTGCATGCCCAGGCGGTCGTCGATCCGGCGGCCCAACTCGATGAATCGGTGACGATCGGCCCGTTCAGCGTGATCGGGCCGCATGTGCGCATTGGCGCGGGCACGACAGTGGGGCCGCATTGCGTGATCGAAGGCCATACGACGATCGGCCGCGACAACCGGATTTTTCAGTTCGCATCCCTCGGCGCCGCGCCGCAGGACAAGAAGTACGCTGGCGAGCCGACCGAGCTCATCCTCGGCGACCGCAATGTTGTGCGCGAGTTCTGCACGTTCAACCTGGGTACCGCGCAGGATCTGGGGGTCACCCGGATCGGCAGCGACAACTGGATCATGGCCTATGTGCACATCGCGCACGACTGCCAGGTTGGTGACCAGGTGACCATGGCCAACAACGCCACGCTGGCCGGGCATGTGCAGGTCGGCGACTGGGTCACGGTGGGCGGGCTCACGGGCGTGCTGCAACGCATGCGCATCGGTGCCCATGCGATGGTCGGCTTTGCCGGTCATGTGAACAAGGACGTGCCACCCTTCATGGTGGTGGACGGCAACCCGCTGCAGGTGCGTGCCGTGAACCTGGTGGGCCTGCGCCGTCGCGATTTTTCGGCGGTGCGGCTGGCCGCAATCCGTGAGATGCACAAGCTGCTTTACCGACAGGGCAAGACGCTGGAAGAAGCCGTGGTGGCCATCGCCGCACTCGGCGCTGCAGAGCCGCAGGCGGCAGCCGACGTTGCCTTGATGCAGGACTTTTTGCAGACGTCCGTCAGCGGCATCGCCCGCTGAGCGACATGCCGCAATCCCAGTCGCTGCGCTGCGCGATGGTGGCCGGCGAGGCATCCGGCGATCTGCTGGCCTCGCTGCTGCTGTCTGCCATGCAAGGCCGCTGGCCTGCCATGCAGGCTGCGGGGATTGGCGGCGCCGCCATGCGCGGACAAGGGTTCGAGGCCTGGTGGCCGAGCGAGCAGCTCGCCGTGCGCGGCTACCTCGAAGTGGTGCCGCACCTGCGCAAGCTGCTCGCAATCCGCCGCGAGTTGGGCGACCGGCTGCTGCGTGAGCGGCCGGACATTTTCATCGGCATCGACGCGCCTGACTTCAACTTCGGCCTGGAAGAGCGGTTGAAGACGGCCGGCATTCCGACAGTGCACTTCGTGAGCCCGTCCTTCTGGGCGTGGCGTGCCGGCAAGGTCGAAAAGCTCAAGCGCAGCGCTGACCATGTGCTGTGCATCTTCCCGTTTGAGCCTGCGCTGCTGGCCAAGCACGGCATTGGCGCCACCTATGTCGGACATCCTTTGGCCGGCGTGATTCCGCTAGAGCCCGATCGGGCTGCGGCCCGCCGCGCCTTGGGGTTGCCGCAAGACGCAACCGTGGTCGCCATCCTGCCTGGCAGCCGCCGCTCGGAGATCCAGCAGATGGCAGCGCGCTTCTTTGCCGCTGCACAGCTGCTGCTGCATCGCCACACAGACCTGCAGTTCGTGGTGCCGGCCGTGCCATCGCAAGAGGCCGACATCCGCCGCCTGGCGCACGCCACGGGCCTGGGTGCGCGGCTGCAGGTGTTCAGCGGCCAATCCCACCCGGTCATGGCGGCGTGCGATGTGGCGCTGGTGGCCAGCGGCACGGCAACGCTGGAGATGGCTTTGTTCAAGCGGCCGATGGTGATCGCGTACCACATGAATTGGCTGTCCTGGCTGTTGATGCGCGGGCGCAACCTGCAGCCCTGGGTCGGCCTGCCCAACATTCTGTGTGGCGATTTCGTGGTGCCCGAGCTGCTGCAGCACGCGGCAACCCCCGAGGCGTTGGCGTCGGCAGTTGGTCGCTGGCTGGACTTGCGCCGGTCCGAGCCTGAGACAATCGCAGCGCTCGAGCAACGCTTCACCGCGCTGCACCACGAACTGCGACGCGACACCGCCACACTGGCCCGCGATGCCATCCAGAAAATTCTTTGCCGCTGAACAACAGGTGCTGTCCTGGGTCGCCCCCGGGCTGCTGGCCGGTGTCGACGAAGCCGGGCGTGGCCCTCTGGCCGGGCCGGTCGTGGCCGCTGCCGTCATCCTCGACGAATTGCAGCCCATCTGCGGCCTGGCCGATTCCAAGGTTTTGACTCCGCAGCGACGCGCGCAGCTGGACGAAGAAATTCGCGCCAAGGCCTTGTGCTTTGCCGTCGCGCACGCCACGGTAGAAGAGATCGATCGGCTCAACATCCTGCAGGCCACGCTGCTGGCCATGCGGCGCGCCGTCGCCGGTCTGCGCCTCAGGCCGGCGCGTGTGCTGGTCGACGGCAACCAGCTGCCGGTGCTCGATGTGCTGGCCGAGGCCGTGGTCAAGGGCGACGCGTTGGTCCCTGCCATCTCGGCGGCGTCCATCCTCGCGAAGGTCCATCGCGACCGCTGGTGTGCCGAGGTGCACGCGCGGTACCCGCAGTACGGCTTCCACGAGCACAAGGGTTACGGGACACCGGCGCACATGGAGGCCCTGCGGCTGCACGGCGCGTGCGATCTCCACCGCCAGTCGTTCGCGCCGGTTCGTGCCGCGGGCGTACTGACCGTGACGGTGGTGACCCCGGCCGGAATCGGGCGATGACCGTAGGCAACGAGCCCACGGTGCTGCGTTCGCGCGAGAACGCCGTCTTCAAGGACCTGCGCCGGCTGGCGCAGGACAACACCGCCTATCGGCAGCAGGGCCGTGTCTGGGTCGAGGGCGATCACCTGTGCCGTGCTGCGCTGGCGCGCGGCTGGCAGCCGGTGCTGGCCGTCGTCGCCGAGCGTGCTGCAGCGTCGTTGCCGGCTTGGGGTCTGGACGCCGGCGTGCGCCAGCTCGTGCTGGCCGATGCGTTGTGGAGCCAGCTGAGTGCCCTTGAGTCGCCCGCCGCTGTGGCCTTCGTGCTGGAGCTGCCCCCCGCGTCGGCCCCAGACCCGGCCGCAGCCAGTGTGGTGCTCGACCGCGTGCAGGATGCCGGCAACGTCGGCTCCATCCTGCGCAGCGCCAGCGCCTTTGGTTACACCCAGGTGCTGGCACTCAAAGGCACGGCGGCCCTGTGGTCGGCCAAGGTGCTGCGCGCCGGCATGGGTGCGCATTTCGGGCTGCGCCTGGTGGAATCGCTGGAGCCGGCCGCCGTGGCGGCGCTGACCGTGCCGCTGCTGGTGACCAGCTCGCACGGCGGTGCGTGGTTGCACGCTGCGGCCTTGCCCTGGCCTTGTGCCTGGGCCTTCGGCCATGAAGGGCAGGGCGTGGGCGCTGAAATCGAAGCGCTCGCCCAAACCCGCATTCGCATCGCCCAGCCGGGCGGGGAGGAGTCGCTGAACGTCGGTGCTGCGGCCGCGATCTGCCTGCATGCGGGCATGGCCGGACGGCTATAATCAGCGGCTTTTTCGCCAATCCTCCGTACGCCCCGCGCGACCTGCCCACTTCCCCGACAACAGCATTTCCGAGAGTCCACTCTCGAGCGCGTTTGGGCGTACCCGTCACCACCCGGAGAACCCAGTGCTTTTGTCCCTTCAGGGAACCGCCCCACACGCCATTTTGGCGCTCGCAGACGGCACGGTCTTTCGCGGCAACTCGATCGGTGCCACCGGCACCACCGTCGGTGAGGTCGTGTTCAACACGGCCATGACCGGCTACCAGGAAATCCTGACCGATCCGAGCTACTGCCAGCAGATCGTCACGCTCACCTATCCGCACATCGGCAACTACGGCGTCAACGCCGAGGACATCGAGGCCGAGAAGATCCACGCCGCCGGCCTGATCATCAAGGACCTGCCTCAACTGGCGTCGAACTTCCGCATGAGCATGACGCTCAGCCAGTACCTGGTCGCCGGCAACACGGTGGCCATCGCCGGTCTGGACACGCGCAAGCTCACGCGCCATCTGCGCACCCATGGCGCGCAGAACGGCGCCATCGTGGCGTTGGCCGCGGGCACTGACGTGACGCAGGGGGACATCGACCAGGCGATCGCGGCGGCCCAGGCGGCACCGCCCATGTCTGGCCTCGACTTGGCCAAAGTCGTTTCGGTCCGCGAGACCTACGAGTGGACGCAGACCGAGTGGAAGCTCGGCTCGGGCTACGGCGTGCAGATCACGCCGAAATTCCACGTCGTCGCCTTCGACTACGGCGTCAAGAAGAACATTTTGCGCATGCTGGCGCAGCGCGGCGCGCGCGTGACCGTGGTGCCTGCGCAGACACCTGCGGTGGACGTGCTCAAGCTGAAGCCGCACGGCATCTTTCTGTCCAACGGCCCTGGTGACCCGGAGCCTTGCGACTACGCGATCGAGGCCACGCGTGCCTTGATCGAAACTGGGATCCCGACCTTCGGCATCTGCCTGGGCCACCAGATCATGGCGCTGGCCTCTGGCGCCAAGACGTTCAAGATGAAGTTCGGCCACCATGGTGCCAACCACCCGGTCAAAGACCTGGACAGCGGCCGCGTTTCGATCACCAGCCAGAACCACGGCTTCGCGGTGGACGAGACGACGCTGCCGGCCAACCTGCGCGCCACGCACGTAAGCCTGTTCGACGGCACGTTGCAAGGCCTGGCCCGCACCGACAAGCCGGCGTTCTGTTTCCAGGGCCACCCTGAGGCTTCGCCCGGCCCGCACGACATCGGCTATCTCTTCGACCGTTTCACGCAGTCCATGGACAAGTACAAACAGTGCCAAGCGGAGGTCAAGAATGCCTAAGCGCACAGACCTCAAAAGCATCCTCATCATCGGCGCCGGCCCCATCGTCATCGGCCAGGCCTGTGAGTTCGACTACTCCGGCGTGCAGGCCTGCAAGGCCCTGCGCGAGGAGGGCTACAAAGTCATCCTGATCAACAGCAACCCTGCGACGATCATGACCGACCCGGCCACGGCGGACGTCACCTACATCGAGCCCATCACCTGGCAGACGGTCGAGAAGATCATCGCCAAGGAGCAGCCCGACGCCATCCTGCCGACCATGGGCGGCCAGACCGCGCTGAACTGCGCGCTGGACCTGTGGCACCACGGCGTGCTGGACAAATACAAGGTCGAGCTGATCGGCGCCACGCCCGAGGCCATCGACAAGGCCGAAGACCGCCTGAAGTTCAAGGACGCGATGACCAAGATCGGCCTGGGCTCGGCCCGCTCGGGCATTGCGCACACCATGGACGAAGCCTGGGGCGTGCAGAAGACTGTGGGTTTCCCGACCGTCATCCGCCCCAGCTTCACGCTGGGTGGCACCGGTGGCGGCATCGCCTACAACGCCGAGGAGTTCGAGACCATTTGCAAGCGCGGCCTGGAGGCATCGCCGACCAGCGAATTGCTGATCGAAGAGTCCTTGCTCGGCTGGAAAGAGTACGAGATGGAGGTCGTGCGCGACAAGGCCGACAACTGCATCATCGTCTGCTCCATCGAGAACCTGGACCCGATGGGCGTGCACACCGGCGACTCGATCACCGTCGCGCCGGCGCAGACGCTGACCGACAAGGAATACCAGATCATGCGCAACGCCAGCCTGGCGGTATTGCGTGAGATCGGCGTGGACACGGGCGGCTCGAACGTGCAGTTCTCGGTCAACCCGGCAGACGGCCGGATGATCGTGATCGAGATGAACCCGCGGGTGTCGCGCTCCTCGGCGCTGGCTTCCAAGGCCACGGGTTTCCCGATTGCCAAGGTTGCTGCCAAGCTGGCCATCGGCTATACGCTGGACGAGTTGCGCAACGACATCACGGGCGGCGCGACGCCGGCCAGTTTCGAGCCCAGCATCGACTACGTGGTGACCAAGATCCCGCGTTTTGCGTTCGAGAAATTCCCAACGGCCGACAGCCGGTTGACCACGCAGATGAAGAGCGTGGGCGAGGTGATGGCGATGGGCCGCACCTTCCAGGAAAGCTTCCAGAAGGCGCTGCGCGGCCTGGAGGTCGGCGTCGACGGCATGAACGAGAAGACGACGGACCGCGAGGTGCTGGAGCGTGAACTCGGCGCGCCCGGCCCTGAGCGCATCTGGTACGTGGGCGATGCCTTCGCTTCCGGCTGGACGCTGGACGAAGTCCATGCGCTGACCAAGATCGACAAGTGGTTCCTCGTGCAGATCGAGCAGATCATCAAGATCGAGCTGGACTTGGACAAGTTCACCGACAGCCACGGCGCGGCGGCCTTGTCCAAGCTGTCCGAGCCCGAGATGCGCACGCTCAAGAAGAAGGGCTTCTCCGACCGTCGCCTGGCCAAGCTGCTCAAGACCAACGAGAACGCCGTGCGCGCGGCGCGCCATGGCCTGAACGTGCGCCCGGTCTACAAGCGGGTGGATACGTGCGCGGCCGAGTTCGCAACCGACACCGCCTACATGTACTCGACCTACGAGGAAGAATGCGAGGCCGAGCCGACCAACAACAAGAAGATCATGGTGCTGGGCGGTGGGCCGAACCGCATCGGCCAGGGCATCGAATTCGACTACTGCTGCGTGCACGCGGCGCTGGCGATGCGCGAGGACGGCTACGAGACCATCATGGTCAACTGCAACCCAGAGACCGTGTCCACCGATTACGACACCTCCGACCGCCTGTACTTCGAGCCGCTGACGCTGGAAGACGTGCTGGAGATCGTCGACAAGGAAAAGCCACTGGGCGTGATCGTGCAGTACGGCGGCCAGACGCCGCTGAAACTCGCACTGGGCCTGGAGGCCGCGGGCGTGCCCATCATCGGCACCAGCCCCGACATGATCGACGCGGCCGAAGACCGCGAGCGCTTCCAGAAATTGCTGCAGGCGCTGGGCCTGCGTCAGCCGCCAAACGCCACCGCCCGGGCCGAGCCCGAGGCGCTGGAGAAGGCGGCCGCGTTGGGCTATCCCCTGGTCGTGCGCCCCAGCTACGTGCTGGGTGGTCGTGCCATGGAGATCGTGCATGAGCAGCGCGATCTGGAGCGCTACATGCGTGAGGCCGTCAAGGTCAGCCACGATTCGCCGGTGCTGCTGGACCGGTTCTTGAGCGACGCCATCGAATGTGACGTCGATGCGGTGCGCGACGCCACCGGCCGGGTGTTCATCGGCGGCGTGATGGAGCACATCGAGCAGGCCGGCGTGCACAGCGGCGACTCGGCCTGTTCACTGCCGCCGTACTACCTCAGCAAGGCGACCGTCGACGAGCTCAAACGCCAGACCGCAGCCATGGCCGAGGGCCTGAACGTGGTCGGCCTCATGAACGTGCAGTTCGCGATCCAGGAGCGGGACGGCCAGGACGTGATCTATGTGCTCGAGGTGAACCCACGCGCCAGCCGCACGGTGCCGTTCGTGTCCAAGGCGACAGGCATCCAGTTGGCCAAGGTGGCGGCGCGCTGCATGGCCGGGCAATCGCTGGACCAGCAGGGCATCGGCGCCGAAGTCACGCCGCCGTACTTCAGCGTGAAGGAGGCCGTGTTCCCGTTCGTCAAGTTTCCGGGGGTGGACACCATCCTCGGTCCCGAGATGAAGTCCACCGGCGAAGTGATGGGCGTGGGCAAGACCTTCGGCGAGGCCTTTGTCAAGAGCCAGCTGGGCGCCGGCACCAAGCTGCCGCGTTCCGGCACGGCCTTCCTGACCGTGAAGAACAGCGACAAGCCGCGTGCCGTCGAGGTGGCGCGTGCGCTGGTCGCCCAGGGCTTTTCGGTGGTGGCGACCAAGGGCACGGCTTTGGCCATCACGGCGGCCGGTATTGCCTGCAAGACCGTGAACAAGGTAACCGAAGGCCGGCCGCACGTGGTCGACATGATCAAGAACAACGAGATCGCGCTGGTGGTCAACACGGTGGAGGAACGTCGCAACGCCATCTCTGACAGCCGCGCGATCCGCACCTCCTCGTTGCTGGCCCGTGTGACCACGTTCACGACGATTTCCGGTGCCGAGGCGGCGGTCGAGGGCATGCGCTACATGGACCAGCTGGGTGTGATCTCGGTGCAGGAGATGCATGCGCAACTCGGCGCTTGAGCGGCCTTTGAGCTGAATCGCCCGTCCGGGCCGCCGCTGGCGGCATAATCAACCGCTTCAACACACCGCCGAACGGCAACGCTCGGCGGTTTGCTTTTGGGAGACCCACAAATGAACAACACCATCCCCGTCACCCGGCGCGGCGCCGAGGCGCTGAAGACCGAACTGCACCGCTTGAAGACGGTCGACCGCCCCTTCATCATCAACGCCATCGCCGAAGCGCGTGCCCAGGGCGACCTGTCCGAGAACGCGGACTACGACGCCGCCAAGGACCGCCAGGGCTTCATCGAAGGCCGCATCCAGGAGATCGAAGGCAAGCTGTCGGCAGCCCAGGTCATCGAGCCGACCGAGGTCAATGCCGGCGGCAAGATCGTGTTCGGCGCCACCGTGGATCTGGAAGACGAGGACACCAGCCAGGCCGTCACTTACCAGATCGTGGGGGAAGACGAGGCCGACCTGAAGCTGGGCCGCATCAACATCTCCAGCCCGATCGCCCGCGCGCTGATCGGCAAGGCCGAGGGCGACAGCGCCGAAGTCCACACGCCCGGCGGCACGCGCCGCTACGAGGTCGTGGCGGTGCGCTACGTCTGAAGCGCGATGCAGGGACCACTGCCCCTGCTGACCGCCGCGCTCTGGTGGGGCAGCCTGACCACGGTGTTCTGGGTCGTCCCCATGCTGTTTGCCCACCTGCCCAGCCCCGCGCTGGCTGGTGGCATGGCGGCACGCCTGTTCAGCGTGCAGACCTGGATCACCCTGGGCTGTTGCGGCCTGCTGCTGATCGTGTCGCGCCCGCGCGGCGATGACCGACTGGCGCCATGGGCCAAGCCGGTGCTGGGCTTTGTGCTGGCGGGCTTGCTGCTCGCGCTGCTGGGGGAATTCGCGGTCGCGCCACGCATCGTGGCACGCGAGAATCTGAAGCTCTGGCACGGCCTGGGCAGCGGCATGCTGATGTTGCAATGGTGCTGCGCTGGCCTCACGTTCTGGAAACTGGCGCGGCCTGCGCCTGCACAACAAGGAGACTGACCATGCCTGGACTGCTGCCCGATATCGACCCTGATGGCCTGCTGGAATTTTCGGTGGTCTACACCGACCGCGCGCTCAACCACATGTCCAAGCGCTTCACCGGCGTCATGCAGGACATCCTGGCCACACTCAAGCAGGTCTACCACGCCCATACGGCCGTGCTGGTGCCGGGCAGCGGCACCTTCGGCATGGAGGCGGTCGCGCGCCAGTTCGCCAACCGCGAGAAGGTGCTGATCGTGCGCAATGGCTGGTTCAGCTACCGCTGGAGCCAGATCTTCGACGCCGGCGGTCTGGGCGGCGGCGCCGTGGTCTGCAAGGCGCGCCGCACGGGCGATGGGCCGCAGGCCGCCTGGCAGCCGGCGCCGGCCGACGAGGTTGCGGCCGCGATCCGCGCCGAGCTGCCCAAGGTCGTGTTCATGCCGCATGTGGAAACCGCCAGCGGCATCATCTTGCCCGACGCCTACCTGCGCACCGTGGCCGATGCCGCCCACGCCGTGGGCGCGCTGGTGGTGCTGGACTGCGTGGCATCAGGCGCGATGTGGGTCGACATGGACGCCACCGGCGTCGACGTGCTGATCTCCGCGCCGCAAAAGGGCTGGAGCAGTTCGCCCTGCTGCGCCATGGTGATGCTCAGCGCGCGGGCCCGCGACGCCATCGAGAGCACGACCAGCAGCAGTTTTTCGTGCGATCTCAAGAAGTGGATGCAGATCGCCGAGGGGTACGAGAAGGGCCAGCACGCCTACCACACGACCATGCCCACCGACGCACTGGTGCGCCTGCGCGAGGTCATGCTGGAGACGCGCGACTACGGGTTCGACAAGGTGCGCGCAGAGCAGATCGAACTGGGCGCGAAGGTGCGCACCCTGCTGGAATCGCGCGGATTTCCCAGCGTCGCAGCCGAGGGCTTCAAGGCGCCTGGTGTGGTGGTGAGCTACACGACTGACCCGGACATCCAGAACGGCAAGAAGTTTTTGGCCGTGGGGTTGCAGACGGCGGCTGGCGTGCCGCTGCAGTGCGACGAGCCTTCGGACTTCCGTACCTTCCGCATTGGCCTGTTCGGCTTGGAGAAGTGGCACAACGTGGACCGGACGGTGGGCCAGCTGGCCAAAGCGCTGGAGGAGGTCGCGCCACGTTGACCGTCGGAGCCTGCGCGGTCGGGCTCAGGTCTGGCTGCGCTTTTTGACGCTGGTCTGTGGCTTTGGCTTGGCGCGCTTGACCTTGCCACCGGGCGTCAGCCGCTGGTTGCCCAGCACGCGCAGCATCTTGACTTCGGGCCGCTGACCCCCACGGCTGCTGAACTTGAGCACCTTGACGTCACGCGGGCCGGCCATCCGGTCCTCGTCGACGGTGCGTTCCTTGGTCGCTTCCGGCTTGGGGCGCCACAGTACCAGCAGTTTGCCGATGTGCTGGATGGGTGCTGCGCTGAGCTCATCGCTCAGCTGCTGGTACATGGCTTCGCGAGCGACGCGGTCGTCCGACAGCACGCGCACCTTGATGAGGCCATGGGCGTTGAGCGCGAGGTCGGTTTCACGCACGACGGCCGGCGTGAGGCCGTCGCCGCCCACCATGACCACAGGGTCCAGGTGATGGGCTTCGGCACGGTGCACCTTGCGCTGTGCGGGGGTAAGTTGAATCTGGGGCATCCCCGTATTATCAGAGCCAATATGAAAGTCAAGACCAAGAGCAAGAAAGTCAACAAGGCGTGGCTGAACGACCATGTCAACGACACCTACGTGAAGCTCGCGGCGAAGGAAGGCTACCGCGCGCGCGCCGCCTACAAGCTGAAGGAGATCGACGAGGCGCTGCACCTGCTCAAGCCGGGCCATCTGGTGGTCGATCTCGGGTCCACGCCGGGCGCGTGGAGCCAGTACGTACGGCGCAAGCTGTCGCCGCGCACGGCCACCGGCGGCGGTGCGGCGGTGGGCGAACTCAATGGCACCATCATCGCGCTGGATCTGCTGCCGATGGAGCCGGTCGAAGGTGTGCAGTTTCTGCAAGGCGATTTCCGTGAGCCCGAGTTCATGGCGCAGCTGCACCTGGCCATGGACGGTCGGCTGGCCGATGTCGTGGTGTCCGATATGGCGCCCAACCTGTCGGGCATCGGATCTGCCGATGCCGCGCGGATCGTCCACCTGGTCGAACTGGCGGTCGAGTTTGCCCAGGGCTACATGAAGCCCCACGGCACGCTGGTCGTGAAGCTGTTCCACGGCAGCGGCTACGACGAGTTGGTCAAGCTTTTCAAGGAGCGGTTCCGCGTTGTCAAGCCGCTCAAGCCCAAAGCCTCGCGCGACAAATCGTCCGAAACCTTTTTGATCGGTACTGGTCTCAAAGCAGCGGCTCCATTTGTCGAAAAAGCGTCTTAAACCCTTGTCGCAGCTATGGGTGGAATCGTCGAAACCGGGTCTTTCGGAACTTGAAATGCCTAAAATGATGCCCAGGTATGTCAATACCGAAGCCTTCTGCCCCCACCGGAGTCCTGCTTGAAGAATCCCTGGTTTTCCAAAGTTGCTGTCTGGCTCGTGATCGCCATGGTGCTGTTCACGGTGTTCAAGCAGTTCGACACACGCGCCACCGCGGGTGCCGGTTTCCTCGGGTATTCCGATTTCCTGGAGGAAGTGCGCAACAAACGCATCAAATCGGCCACGATCCAGGAAAGCCCTGGCGGCACCGAGATCATCGGCGTCACCACAGATGACCGCCGCGTGCGCACCACCGCCACCTACCTCGACCGCGGCCTGGTCGGCGACCTCATCGCCAACAACGTGAAGTTCGACGTCAAGCCGCGCGAAGAGGGCTCGCTCTTGATGACCCTGCTGGTCAGCTGGGGCCCGATGCTTCTCTTGATCGGCGTCTGGGTCTACTTCATGCGCCAGATGCAGGGCGGCGGCAAGGGCGGCGCCTTCAGCTTCGGCAAGAGCAAAGCCCGCATGATGGATGAGAACAACAACAACGTGACCTTCGCCGACGTGGCAGGTTGCGACGAGGCGAAGGAAGAAGTGCGCGAAGTGGTCGACTTCCTGAAGGACCCTCAGCGCTTCCAGAAGCTCGGCGGCCGCATTCCGCGTGGCCTTCTGCTGGTCGGCCCTCCCGGCACCGGCAAGACGCTGCTGGCCAAGTCCATCGCGGGTGAAGCCAAGGTGCCGTTCTTCAGCATCTCTGGCTCTGACTTCGTCGAAATGTTCGTCGGTGTGGGCGCCGCCCGCGTGCGCGACATGTTCGAGAACGCCAAGAAGAACGCGCCCTGCATCATCTTCATCGACGAAATCGATGCTGTCGGTCGCCAGCGTGGCGCCGGCCTGGGCGGCGGCAACGACGAGCGCGAGCAGACTCTGAACCAGATGCTGGTCGAGATGGACGGCTTCGAGACCAACCTCGGTGTGATCGTGGTCGCGGCGACCAACCGCCCCGACATCCTGGACGCCGCCCTGCTGCGCCCTGGCCGCTTTGACCGCCAGGTCTATGTGACGCTGCCCGACATCCGTGGCCGCGAGCAGATCCTGCATGTGCACATGCGCAAGGTGCCCGTCGCCCAGGACGTGAACGCCAGCGTCATCGCCCGCGGCACGCCTGGCATGTCCGGTGCCGACCTGGCCAACCTGTGCAACGAAGCTGCCTTGATGGCCGCACGCCGCAATGCCCGCGTGGTCGAGATGCAGGACTTCGAGAAGGCCAAGGACAAGATCCTGATGGGCCCGGAGCGCAAGAGCATGGTCATGCCCGAGGAAGAGCGCCGCAACACGGCCTACCACGAGTCTGGCCACGCCCTGATCGGCAAGCTGATGCCCAAGTGCGACCCGGTGCACAAGGTGACGGTCATTCCCCGTGGCCGCGCCCTGGGTGTGACCATGAGCCTGCCGGCCCAAGACCGCTACAGCTATGACAAGGAATACATGCTGAGCCAGATCAGCATGCTGTTCGGTGGCCGGATCGCCGAAGAAGTGTTCATGAACCAGATGACCACCGGCGCCAGCAACGACTTCGAGCGTGCCACCTCCATCGCCCGCGACATGGTCACCCGCTACGGCATGACCGATGCGCTGGGCCCCATGGTCTACGCCGAGAACGAAGGCGAAGTGTTCCTGGGCCGCTCGGTCACCAAGACCACCAACATGAGCGAGCAGACCATGCAGAAGGTCGACGGCGAAGTGCGCCGCATCATTGACCAGCAGTACGCCCTGGCACGCAAGCTGATCGAAGACAACAGCGACAAGATGCACACCATGGCCAAGGCGCTGCTCGAATGGGAAACGATCGACACCGAGCAGATCGACGACATCATGGCCGGCCGTGAGCCGCGCCCTCCCAAGGACTGGACGCCGCGCACGCCCACCGGTGGCAACAGCGGTGGTGGCAGCGGTGGCGCTCCGGCCGTGAATCCGGAACCAGCGCCGACTGCGGCCTGAGCGATTCGCGCAGTTTCCTGACGGACAATACGGGGCCTTGACGGCCCCGTATGCATTTTTCGCACATGTTCTGGCACACCACCCGCTTTCGTATCGCGCTCGACCTCCCGCAGGTGATGGGCATTGTGAACGTGACGCCCGACTCATTTTCCGACGGTGGTCTGCACGCCAGCACGGCCGCTGCGTTGCGCCGCTGTGAGGCCATGGTCGAGGAGGGCGTTGCCATCCTCGACCTGGGCGCCGAGTCGTCCCGTCCCGGTTCGACACCGCTGCCGGTGGCACAGGAACTCGAGCGCCTCTTGCCCGTACTGCGCGGTGCCCTCACGCTGGGTGTTCCGGTGTCGGTCGACACGTACAAGCCCCAGGTCATGCAGGCAGCCTTGGACCTCGGCGCTGACATCGTGAACGACATCTGGGCGCTGCGCTGGCACGACACGGGCGCGGGTGACACCGCGGGCGCCGCTGCCCGGGTGGTCGCGGCGCACCCGGGCTGCGGCGTCTGCCTGATGCACATGCACGGCGAGCCTGCCACCATGCACCGCCAGCCCATGCAGGGCGATGCACCTGCGCAGGTGCTCGACTTCCTCGTGCAGGCGGCCACGTCGCTGCGTCAGCAGGGCGTCGGCGCCGAGCGCATCGTGCTGGACCCGGGCATCGGTTTCGGCAAGACCGTCGAACAGAACTTCAGCCTGCTGGCCCAGCAGCCGGCACTGTTGGCGGCGGGCTACCCGCTGCTGGTCGGCTGGTCGCGCAAGTCTTCGCTGGGGGCCGTTGCGGCCGACGGCGAGGGTGCCGTAGCACTGGCGCCCGCGTCTCATCCGCGCATGGTGTCCAGCGTCGCCGCAGCGCTGCTGGCGGTCGAACGTGGCGCGCGCGTGGTGCGTGTGCACGACGTACGCGAAACCGTTGCGGCGCTGCGCGTCTGGCGTGCTGCCAGCCCGCAGTCCACCGCAGCCTCTTCATAAGAAAGAACAAGCTCCATGACACGTCAGTATTTCGGCACCGATGGCATCCGTGGCACCGTCGGTGTTGCGCCCATCACACCCGACTTCGTGCTGCGCCTGGCGCACGCCGTTGGCCGCGTGCTGCGCCAGACCGAGCAGCGCCCCACGGTGTTGATCGGCAAAGACACGCGCATCTCCGGCTACATGCTGGAAAGCGCGCTGGAATCCGGGTTCAACTCCGCCGGCGTCGACGTCGTGCTGCTCGGGCCGCTGCCCACGCCCGGCGTGGCCTACCTGACGCGCGCGCAGCGTGCCAGCCTGGGCGTGGTGATCAGCGCCAGCCACAACGCCTACCCGGACAACGGCATCAAGTTCTTCAGCGCCCAGGGCACCAAGCTGCCCGACGACTGGGAGATCGCCGTCGAAGCGGCGCTGGAACGCCCACCGCAGTGGGTCGACTCCGCCAGCCTGGGAAAGACCCGGCGGCTGGACGATGCCGGCGGCCGCTACATCGAGTTCTGCAAAAGCTGCTTTCCCACCGAACTCACGCTCAAAGGCGTACGGATCGTTGTCGACGCGGCGCACGGCGCTGCCTACCAGATCGCGCCGCTGGTGTTTCACGAACTGGGAGCTGAAGTCATCGAGATGGGCTGCGCCCCCGATGGCTTGAACATCAACGAAAAAGTGGGCGCCACGCACCCAGAAGCCATGATCGCCAAGGTGTTGGAACACCATGCCGATTTCGGCATCGCGCTGGACGGCGACGCCGACCGGCTGCAGCTGGTCGACCGCAATGGCCGCCTGTTCAACGGCGACGAGATCCTCTACCTGATGGTCAAGGAGCGGTTGTCGCGCGGCGGCAGCAAGCAGAGCAAGCGCCGTGGCGATGCCGTGCCCGGCGTGGTCGGCACCTTGATGACCAACATGGCGGTCGAACTGGCGCTGCGCAGCAAGGGCGTGGAACTGGTCCGCGCGAAGGTGGGCGACCGCTACGTGCTGGAAGAACTGGAAAAGCGCGGCTGGCTGCTGGGTGGCGAGGGTTCCGGCCACTTGCTCGCTCTGGACAAGCACACCACCGGTGACGGCTTGATCAGCGCGCTGCAGGTGCTGCAGATCTGCGTGCGCAGCGGCCAAAGCCTGTCCGACGTGTTGGGCGACCTGACGCTGTTCCCGCAAGTGCTGCTCAACGTGCGCCTGCGGCCGGGACAGGACTGGAAGTCCAACGCGGCCATGGGCAGCGCCATGCGCGAAGTCGAACGCGAACTCGGCGATGCCGGCCGCGTGCTGATCCGCGCCAGCGGTACCGAGCCGGTGCTGCGCGTGATGGTCGAGGCGCGCGACGCCGACCAGGCCCGACGCTGCGCCGAGCGCATCGCCGCCACACTGGGCTGAGCGCGCCCTGGCCCGGGCCTGGGCCTGTCCAGATTCTGACCCTGACCATGGCCTGAGCATGAGCATGAGCTGGCGCCCGGGCTGAGCCTCTGCCTCTGCCGACCCTGCGCGCGGTGCCAGTGTTGCGGCCCGCCGTGCAGTCCCGATGGGCCGCCGCTACGATGCCTGCCTGCAGTGACGCAAGGAGGCCCCCATGCCGAAATCCCGTCCATGGCGCGCGGCCCCGCTGGTGCTGGCCGCCGTCCTGTCGAGCACCGCTCTGCCAACGCGCGCTGCCGACCCCGTGGCCGACTACCCCGGCAGGCCCGTCAAGATCGTCGTGCCGTTTGCCCCCGGGGGCACCACCGACATCCTGATCCGGGTGCTCAGCCCTCGCATCGCCCGCCAGCTGGGCCAGCCCGTGCTGGTCGAAAACCGCGCGGGCGGTGCCGCTACTGTGGGTGCCGACTATGTGCGCCGCGCCGCGCCCGACGGCTACACGCTGCTGGCCGCCTCGTCGCACCACCCGATCGCGCAGCACGTCCTGCCCTGGCTGGGCTACCGACTCGATGCCGATCTGATGCCCGTCGGCATGCTGGCGCTGGTGCCCAACGTCGTCGTGGTCAACAGCACCGTGGCCGCGCGCTCTGCGCTCGAGCTGGTCAGCGTCTCGCAGGGCCAGCCCGACCGCCTGAACTACGCCTCGGCCGGGATGGGCTCGGCCCACTTCCTGATCGGCGAGCTGTTCAAGCAGCAGACGGGCGCGCAGCTCACGCACATCCCCTACCGCAGCAGCGGCCCGGCCGTGGTCGACCTGCTGGGCGGGCAGGTGTCGGTGATGTTCGATATGGTGAGCTCGGCACTGCCCTACATCCGCGCCGGCATGACCACGGCACTGGCCGTCACCACAGCCCGGCGTTCCTCCGTGCTGCCGTTCGTGCCCACGCTGGCCGAGGCCGGCGTGCCCGGCATCGACCTGGGCACCTGGTTCGGCCTGATGGCTCCGGTCGGCACGCCCGGCGTCGTGGTGGACCGACTGAACCGGGAGATCCTGAAGGCCCTTGCCGACCCGCAGGTGCAGCAGCAGTTGTTGGCCATGGGCATCGAGTCCATGACCAGCACGCCTGACGAAATGGGCGCACAGATCCGGCGCGAGCTGCTGGAATACGGCGAGCTGGTGCGCCGGACCCGGCAGTCCGCGCCCTGAAAGCGCGACGGGCCCCGGCCCGCGTTCGCCCACGCTCCAAGCCCGCGTTGCGCGATCGCATCGTCATGCCCGCGCCATGCGGGCGACACGTTGACGTCACACCGGCTGCCCATACTGCGGCGCACGGGCCGTGCGTTGCGCGGCGGCTACCAGGAGCATCCGATGGACCACCCCACGCGGCACGCATTGCGGATCGCCCACCTGCGCTGACATGCACGCAGCCTTTGACACCCTCGGTTTCTGGCCGGAGGCGGACCTGCCGGACGACGCGGCTGACGAGTGCCCTGCGAGTGGCGGCCACACCACCTACCGCGCGGTCTTCATCTCCGACCTGCACCTGGGCACGCCTGGCTGCCAGGCCGGCCCGCTGCTGGACTTCCTCAAATCGCATTCCAGCCAGACGCTGTATCTGGTCGGTGACATCGTCGATGGCTGGCAACTGCGCCGCCGCTGGCACTGGCCGCAGGCCCACAACGACGTCGTGCAAAAGCTGCTGCGGCGCGCCCGCAAGGGCTGCAGGGTGGTGTTCATCCCAGGCAATCACGACGAGTTTGCGCGCGGCTTCGCCGGCCACCACTTCGGCGGCATCGAGGTACGCGAGGAAGCCGTGCACACCACGGCCGACGGCCGCAGGCTCTGGGTGATCCACGGCGATCATTTCGACGCCGTCATCCAGTGCGCCAAGTGGCTGGCCTACCTGGGTGACAACGCCTACGAGCTCACGCTGCGGCTGAACCGCCATCTGAACAGCCTGCGCGCGCGCATGGGCCTGCCGTACTGGTCGCTCTCGGCGTACCTGAAGCACAAGGTCAAGAAAGCCCTGAACTACGTCACCGCATTCGAAGAAGCCGTGGCCGCCGAAGCCCGCAAGCGTGGCTACCAGGGCGTGGTGTGCGGCCACATCCACCGCGCCGAGGTGCGCGAGATCGACGGCACGCTGTACTGCAACGATGGTGACTGGGTGGAGAGCCTGACCGCGCTGGTCGAGCACCACGACGGCCGGCTGGAACTCGTCCACTGGCACGGCGCCCACCAGCACCAGCCGAGCCGCGCGACCAAGAAACACGCAGAGCCGCTGGCAGTGCCTGTGGCACCTGAGCAGGCCGCTACCGTCTGAGCTGCGCGGGGCCGCCTCAAGAGGCTGTCACCGCCCGCGCGACGGCGAAGGGTAGTCCAATGAGCGGCGCGGGCCAGTGATGGCCCACGTCGGCCGCTACTCCGCCCGCTGGACCGTCTCGCCCTTGAGCATCCCGACATCGCGGATGTTGTGCCCACGCCGGCGCCAGCCGCGCCAGGTGCGCACCGGGTGGCCCAGCGAGATCATGTAGTAGATGCCCTTGAACATGTTCAGCGCGCGGCGGTAGGGCGTCTTGCCGTAGATGTCGCCCGCCAGCACGGACATCAGCGCCTCTTTGACCCGCATCGGGTTGGCCGGGTACATGAACATCTCGCGGATCGTCGGGTTCGTCACGCGGTAGATGAACCACGAATACTCGCGCGGGCCCTTGCGCATCATGGCTTCGAACGCGCGGCGCGCGGCCGGCAGTTCGGCCGGCTTGTCCAGCGCCGTGGCCACCAGGTCGGCGCCGTCGAACGCGCTGTGCATGGCCAGGTACACGCCGGACGAGAACATCGGGTCGATGAAGGCGAACGCGTCGCCCAGCATCACATAGCGCTCGCCGGTGGCGTGCGTGCTGTTGTAGGCAAAGTTGCCGGTGGCGTGGACCGCGTCGTCCACCAGCGTCGCTTCCTTCAGCCGGTCGGCCAGCTCCGGCGCCATCGCGATGGTCTCGAGCAGGAAATCCTTCAACGGCTTGTCGCCGCGTGACTTCAGGTAGTAGGCCCAGGCCACCGCACCCACGCTCGTCGTGCCGTCGGCCAGCGGGATGAACCAGAACCAGCCGTGCGGGAACCAGCAGATGCTGATGTTCCCCTCGCGCTTGCCCTCGAGCCGCCGCACGTTGGTGAAATGCCCGAACAGCGCCGTGCTGTTGTGGTTGGGGTTCTTCTGCTTGCTGCGCAGCTGGTTGGCCAACAGCGTGTCGCGCCCGCTGGCGTCCACCACGAAGCGTGCGCGCCAGCCCTTGCGCGTGCCGTCGGCCAGCTGGGTCCGCACCGTGGCGCCGTCAGCGTCGAAGGCCACCTCGCGCACCTTGCACCCCTCCAGCGTGCGGGCGCCCTTGGCGGCAGCATTGCGGAACAGCAGCTCGTCCAAATCGGAGCGGCGTACCTGCCAGGCCATCGGCATGCTCTTGTCCCAGGCCTCGTCAAAGTCCACGTAGCTGCAATGCTCGTGCTCGGGCGAGACGAACTCGATGCCGTACTTGGGCATGCCGATGCGCGCCACCTGCTCACGCACACCCAGCCGCTCGAACAGCGCCACATTGGCCGGCAGCAGCGATTCGCCGATGTGAAAGCGCGGGTGTTGGGCCTTGTCCACCAGCACCACGTCGCGGCCCTGCTGCGCCAGCAGCGCGGCAATGGTGGCGCCGGCCGGCCCGCCGCCAATCACGAACACATCGCAGGTGGCGAGCTCGGTGGCGTCTGGTGCGGGGGATTCGGAAGCTACAGCGGGCATGGTGCGGGTGGTGGAACGAGGAGGCCGGATGATAAAGAGGTCCGCCGCCGATCTGCTGGCGCTTGTCATTTTCGGCCAATGCGCCAAGTCGTTCGGCCATTGTGGGCAGGCGCGTGTATCCGCATCCTGAACGACTTCGACCTGGCAGCCTGGTCGATCCCGGGCGTGGCTTACCAGCAGTACATCGGCCAGCAATGCGCGCGCGAGGAGGTGATGCTGGACGAGATCGGCTTCAAGCCGGAGTGAACGTGTGGTCGCGTCGTCGCGCAGCGCCGGTTCGATCGGTACGGTGACCATGCATGGTGTGCAGGGCGTCGGGCGAGGGCTCGCCCAGGGGCCGCAGGCGTGGCCATGGCACTCCTACAATCCGCCGCGCCAGCGTGCGGCCGGGGTCTGGGCCGCAGGCCAGCGGTCCCCCATGCAACCACCGAATCCCGGCACCACACGCCCCACCATTTCCATCGGCCAGGTCACGCAAATCCTGCTCGGCGCACGCCGTGCTGGTCGCGACTGCGATCGCCTGCTCGAGCGCGCCGGCATCCCGCCGGAGCTGCTGCAGGCACCGTTGGCGCGCGTCAGCCAGGCGCAGTACGCGGCCCTGGTCTTCGGCCTGCGCCACAGCATGCGCGACGAGTTGTGGGGGTTGTGCAGCCGGCCGGTGCCGCTGGGCAGCTTCGAGGCCGCCTGCCGCCTGGCCGTGGGGTGCCGCACACTGGAAGAAGCATTGCGCGCCGGTCTGCGCCACTACCGGCTGCTCTTGTCTGATTTCACGCCGCGGCTGCGGGTCGACGGCGGTGTGGCTGCGTTGCACGTGGTGCCGCGCGTGCCGGCCGATGCGCTGTTGGTCTACGCCCAGCGCGCTTTCGGCTTTCTGGCCTATGGGTTGGTCTGCTGGCTGGTGGCGCGGCGGCTGCCGCTGCTGGCGGTGGACCTGCCGCACTCGGAGCACGGCCACGTCGGCGACACGCCCTTGCTGTTTCAGGCGCCGTTGCACTACGGCATGGGCGCTGGCTGGCGCTTCGAGTCGCGTTGGCTGTCCCTGCCGGTGGTGCAGACCACCGAGAGCCTGGCCGGCTTTCTGGCGCAGGCGCCGGCCAGCCTGTTGCTGCGGTACCGCGACGACAGCAGCCTGACGGAGCGCATCTGCCGCATCCTGCGCCGCCACCTGGGCGGGCCGATGCCGTCACTGGAACGCGTGGGCGATCTGCTGGCGATGACGCCGCAGACCCTGCGCCGCCGGTTGCGCGATGAGGGCCACGGGTTTCGCGCCATCCGCGACGACCTGCTGCGCGATGCCGCCATCGACCTGCTGACGCGGCCCGGCCTGGCGCTGCCCGAGATCGCCGGCCAGCTGGGCTTCTCCGAGGCCAGCACCTTTCACCGCGCGTTCAAGCACTGGACGGGCGTGGCGCCAGGGGCGTATCGCCAGACGCGACTGTCCTGAAACAGCCGGGGGAGGGCGCGAACTCAGCTCGGGTGCGTCAAGCGTTCGATGCGGCCGAGCGCCTGGTCGCGCAACTGGCTGATGCGCGACCAGCTCACGCACATGCGGGCGTAGGTGCGCATGGTGGTCAGGCCGACCTTGTCCACGCCCGAGCGTTGTGTCTCATCGGTCGCCGTCTCGAAAGCGCTGGCTGCGTCCAGCCACTGTTCAGCGAGTTCACCGTAGCCCGAATCGCGCAGCACCGTGCGTGTGTAGTCGGGTTCTGTCTCTTCCATCCGGGCCAGCGCCTGTGCCTGGGTGAGGTTCATCATGTTCTCCAAAGCGTGCGCCAGGTGGAGCCCCTGACGTCATCGGCTTGGATGATGAAATTTCGGCGGTGCGAGGGTTGTAGGAAGCCTGCCCGTCTCGGCGTGCGTGGCAGCGCTGGCGCCGCCGTGTGCTAGCGCGGCTTGACCGCCGTGTACTCCGAGAAGATGCCCAGCTCGGTGTGGCGCTGCACCAGCTCGAAGCCGGCAGCACGCAGCGCATCCAGCACCGACTGCGGTGCGATGCAGGCCTCGATGGTGTCCCAGTAGTAGCGCCACAACTCGGCCGTGTCGCGCTGGCGCGCCACCACCTTGGCGATCAGCGGCACCACCGCGCGCATGTAGCCGCGCAGCAGCAGCGTGGCGGCCGGGTGCTGAGGCTTGGTGATCTCCAGCACCAGCAGCTGGCCACCGGGCCGCAGCACGCGGTGGAATTCGGCGAAGGCGGCGTGCACGTCGGTCAGGTGGCGCAGCGCGTATCCCATGCTGAGGAAGTCGCAACTGGCTGCCGGGCAGGGCAGGGCCTCGGCACGGCCCTGCAACAGGGGCACGCCCGGCAGCGTCACCTCGCCCATCATTCCGGGGCTCGGGTCCACACCGGTCACCTGGCCCTCGTGACCGACGATGGCCAGCGCCTGCCGCGCCACCAGGCCGGTTCCGATGCCCACGTCCAGCACCTGGGCGCCGGCCCGCAGCCCGGCACGCTGCAAGGCCATGCGCCGGTACCAGGGGCCGCTGCCGAAGGCCAGCACGCGTTCGATGCGGTCGTAGTCGCTGGCGGTGGCGTCGAAGATGCGGCGCAGGTAGCGGCCGTGTTCGGCCTCGTCTGCGTAGTAGGCGGCCAGCGGCGTGTGCGGGGCCAGCGCCTCATCGGCCAGAAGGCCGGAACGTTGTTCTTGCATGCAGCATTATCCCGACGCGCTCGACGCAGGCGTCGCGTACGGCGAGGTGGCCAAGGGCGGCCGGGCCTGTGCAGGGCGCGCACGTTCAACGCCGCACGCCGACATGCTGGCGCGACCCGTCGTCGACGGCCACGGCCCGCAGACGCAAAAAACCCGCCGGGTGGCGGGTTCGAGCGGTCGCGCAAGTCTGCCGCAGCAGACCTGACGTGGGGCGCTTACTTGGTCGGGCCGACCAGGCCGCCCTTGGGCATCGAAGCTGCCTTGTTGGCAGCGGCTGCCTCGGCACGGGTTTCCGTGCGAGCGGACTTGTCGGTCTTGGACATGTCCGAAGCATTCGGCGCGGGCTTCACGCCACCGACCAGACCACCCTTGGTGGCTTGACCTGCCTGGTTGGCGGCGGCTGCGTCTTCCCTACGGTCCGAGCGGGCTTCTGCCTTCTCGGTGCCGGTCATGTTCGTTGGTGTGGGTGCCTTCTTCACGCCACCGACTTCGCCTTGGGCAAATGCGCCCATGGCCAGCGTCTGGGCAATCACAAAACCGACGGTCAATACTGCTTTATTCATATCTTCTCCTAAGGGGTGGAACATCAGCGCGTCGCCTGTTGAGATAGGGCGGGTGCGCGCCTGGCAAGCGTAAAAGCCGGGTGGTGCCGCACCCGTAGGACGCCACCCGGTCGCCTGGCAGGCCAATCACGGGACCCCATTCGGCCGAAAACGCACCAGGTTGGTAACGCATTGGCCCACGGCGAGGGCTGCAGCGTCCGCTTTCGGTGCAAACCGCCACGGGCGTGCTCCAGACGCGGACGATCGGCCCGGCATGGATGTTGCGACGCAAGCTGCATGTTCCGCCGGCAGCGTTGCCGCGCAGAGCACAGTGCCTCCGCTAATGACGGCGAGACCCACGCGAATCGACAGCAACCCGCTCGACGTTCGCTTCGTTCCAACCCGATTCGCATCCGTCTGACGCGGGGCCTCTTGCACCGACTGCCCGCCAGTTCGTGCAGTGTCCTGACCCCGCCACGGCGCCGGTGTTTACAGGACCCGACATGAAAATCGCAGTGATTGGCCACGGTATGGTGGGCCACAAGTTTCTCGAGCAACTCGACGCGCTGGGCGTGACCGATGCGCAGGTGACGGTGCTGTGCGAAGAGCCGCGCCCCGCCTACGACCGGGTGCACCTGTCGGCCTTTTTCTCGGGCACCACGGCCGACGAACTGTCGCTGGTCGAGCCCGGCTTCTTCGAGCGCAGCGGCTTCACGTTGCACCTGGCCGCCAAGGCCGCCAGCATCGAGCGCCGCACCAACACCATCACCACGGCCGATGGCGAAGAGCTGGTCTACGACAAGTTGGTGCTGGCGACCGGCTCGGCGCCGTTCTTGCCGGCCGTGCCGGGGCGTGACCGGCCGCACTGCCACGTCTACCGCACCATCGAAGATCTGGAGGCGATGAAGGCCTCGGGCGCCAAATCCAAGAGCGGCGTGGTCATCGGCGGTGGACTGTTGGGCCTGGAATGCGCCAAGGCGCTGCGCGACATGGGGCTGGACACGCACGTCGTCGAGTTCTCGCCTCGTCTCATGGCGGTGCAGGTGGACGAAGGCGGCGGCCGCGTGCTGCGCACCAAGATCGAGGCGCTGGGCGTGCACGTGCACACCAGCCGCAACACGCTGGAGATCACCGATGGCGCCACCGCGCGCCACCGCATGGTGTTCGCCGACGGCACGCACCTGGAGACCGACATGATCGTGTTCTCCGCCGGCATCCGCCCGCGCGACGAACTGGCGCGCCAGAGCGTGCTGGCCCTGGGCCCGCGCGGCGGCGTGGCGATCGACAGCAACTGCCGCACCAGCGACCACGACATCTACGCCATCGGCGAATGCGCGGCCTGGAACGAGCAGGTCTTCGGCCTGGTGGCGCCGGGCTACGACATGGCCCGCGTGGCCGCGCGCCACATCGCCGGCGAGACGGATGCGGCCTTCGTCGGTGCCGACATAAGCACCAAGCTCAAGCTGATGGGCGTGGACGTGGCCAGCATCGGCGACGCCCAGGGCAAGACGCCGGGCTGCCGCAGTTTTCAGTATGTGGACGAGCGCAAGCAGATCTACAAGAAGATCGTCACCAGCGAAGACGGCAAGACGCTGCTCGGCGCCGTGCTGGTGGGCAATGCCGACGAGTACGGCACGCTGCTGCAGATGGCGCTCAACGGTATCGCGTTGCCGGATGAGCCGGAGTTCCTGATCCTGCCCGCAAGCGACGGCAAAGCCAAGCCCGGCCTGGGCGTGGACGCGCTGCCCGACACGGCGCAGATCTGCTCGTGCAACAGCGTGACCAAGGCGCAGATTTGCGCTGCGGTGGGCGAGGGCGTGTGCACCGCCGCCGAGATGAAGGCCTGCACCAAGGCCGGCGCCACCTGCGGCGGCTGCGTGCCACTGGTCACGCAGGTCATGAAGATGGAGATGGCCAAGCGCGGCATGGCCGTCAACAACCATCTGTGCGAACACTTCGCCTACTCGCGCCAGGAGCTCTACCACCTGGTGCGCGTGGGCCAGATCAAGACCTTCGACGATCTGCTCGCCAAGCACGGCAAGGGCCTGGGCTGCGACATCTGCAAGCCGGCCGCCGCCAGCGTGCTGGCCTCGATCTGGAACGAGTTCGTGCTGCAGCCCCAGCTGGCCAAGCTGCAGGACAGCAACGACTACTTCCTCGGCAACATCCAGAAGGACGGCACCTATTCCGTGGTGCCGCGCATGCCGGGCGGCGAGGTCACGCCGGACGGGCTCATCGCGGTGGGCTCCGTGGCCAAGAAGTACGGCCTGTACACCAAGGTCACGGGCGGCGCGCGGGTCGACATGTTCGGCGCGCGGCTGGAGCAGCTGCCGCTGATCTGGGAAGAGCTGATCGCCGCTGGCTTCGAGAGCGGCCATGCGTATGGCAAGTCGCTGCGCACGGTGAAGAGCTGCGTCGGCAGCACCTGGTGCCGCTACGGCGTGGACGATTCCGTGGGCCTGGCCGTGCAGCTGGAGAACCGCTACAAGGGCCTGCGCGCGCCCCACAAGATCAAGTTCGGCGTCTCGGGCTGCACGCGTGAATGCGCCGAGGCGCAGGGCAAGGACGTCGGCATCATCGCCACCGACAAGGGTTGGAACCTGTACGTCTGCGGCAATGGCGGCATGAAGCCGCGCCACGCCGAGCTCATCGCCAGCGACCTCACGAAGGACGCGCTGATCGCACTGATCGACCGCTTCCTGATGTTCTACGTGCGCACGGCCGACCGTCTGCAGCGCACCAGCACCTGGCGCGAAAACCTCGAAGGTGGTCTGGACTACCTCAAGCAGGTGCTGATCGAGGACCGCCTGGGCCTGGGTGCCGAACTGGAGGCGCAGATGCAGAACGTCGTCGACACCTACCAGTGCGAGTGGAAGACGGCAGTCACCACGCCGGCCGTGCGCCAGCGCTTCAAGAGCTTCGTCAACAGCGACAAGCCCGACGAGCACATCGTCTTCATCGAAGAGCGCGGCCAGATCCGCCCGGCCCGCTTGGATGAGCGCGCCGACACCACCACCACCGCCGCATGAACCCGCCCGGAGCCCCACGATGAACAACGACCTGGCCACCCTCACCGCCGATGCCACCCGCTGGACGGCGGTCTGCACACTGGACGACATCGTTCCCGACACCGGTGTCTGCGCGCGTGTGCACGAGCGCCACGTGGCGGTGTTTCGCCTCGGCGCAGACCGCCTCTACGCCATCGACAACGTGGACCCGAAATCCGGCGCCAGCGTGCTCTCGCGCGGTCTGGTCGGCAACCTGGGCGAGCGCATCGTCGTCGCCTCGCCGCTCTACAAGAACCATTTCGACCTGGCCACCGGCGAATGCCTGGAGGCGCCCGAGCACTCGGTGCGTGCCCACGCCGTGCGCGTGGACAACGGCCACGTGCTGGTCGCCCTGAACTGAAACCGACGTCCACCTTTTCCAGAGAACTTCATGGCCTACCTCGCTCCCACTGAATTCGTGACCAAGATGGTCGACGCCGGCGAATCAAAACTGCTGATGTCCACCCGTGACACGCTGATCCGCTCCTACATGGCCGGTGCCATCCTGTCGCTGGCCGCAGCCTTCGCGGTCAGCGTGACCGTCAATACCGGCGACCCACTGATCGGTGCCATGTTGTTTCCGGTCGGCTTCATCATGCTGTACCTGATGGGTTTTGACCTGTTGACCGGCGTGTTCACCCTGACGCCGCTGGCGGTGTTCGACAAGCGCCCCGGCGCCACCTGGCGCGGCGTGCTGCGCAACTGGGGCCTGGTGTTCTGCGGCAACTTCGCCGGTGCGCTGACGGTGTCGGTCTTCATGGCCATCATCTTCACGTTCGGCTTTTCCGAGGCGCCCAACGCCATCGGCGAGAAGCTGGGCCACATCGGCGAAGGCCGTACCGTGGGCTACTCGTCGCACGGCGCTTCCGGCATGCTGACGCTGTTCGTGCGCGCCGTGATGTGCAACTGGATGGTGTCCACCGGTGTCGTGGCGGCCATGATGTCGACCAGCGTCTCGGGCAAGGCCATCGGCATGTGGATGCCCATCATGGTGTTTTTCTACATGGGTTTTGAGCACAGCATCGTCAACATGTTCTTGTTCCCCACCGGCCTGATGCTGGGCGGCAACTTCACGTTGATGGACTACATCATCTGGAACGAGATCCCCACCGTGCTGGGCAACCTGGTGGGCGGCCTGACGTTCGTCGGCGTCACGCTGTATTCGACGCACTACAAGACGGGCGCCAAGCGCCGCATCGCCTGATCGCCCCCATGTCCGGCGTCACGCTCGGCCAGCATTCCAGCGCCGGCCGGCGCGGCATCAACCAGGACTTTCACGGCGCGCTGCTGCCGCGCGAATCGCAGCAGCGCAGCAAGGGCATTGTGCTGGCGCTGGCCGATGGCATCGGCTCCAGCACCGTCAGCCAGGTGGCCAGCGCGGCGGCCGTGCGTGGCTTTCTGGAGGACTACTACGCCACCTCGGAAGCGTGGTCCGTGCGGCGTTCGGCCCAGCGCGTGCTGGCCGCCACCAATTCTTGGCTGCACGCGCAGAACATGCGCAGCGCCGCGCGCTTCGACAGAGACAGCGGCTACGTCTGCACCTTCAGCGCGCTGATCCTGAAAGGCCGCGACCTGCACTTGCTGCACGTCGGCGATGCCCGCATCTACCGCCTGCACGCGCACGCGCTGGAGCAGCTGACCGACGACCACCGCGTGCAGCTGTCGTTCGAGGAGTCCTACCTGGGCCGCGCGCTGGGTGTGGGCGCGCACGTCGAGATCGACTACCGCTGCTGGGAGGCCGAGGCCGGCGAGGTCTATCTGCTGGCCACCGACGGCGCCTACGCCCGGCTGGACGCGCCCGCCGTGCACGCGGCGCTGGCCCGCCACGGCGATGCGCTGGACGCGGCCGCACAGCAACTGGTGGCCGCCGCGCACGCACAGGGCAGCGACGACGACGCCACCCTGCAGCTGCTGCGCATCGACGCCCTGCCGCGTGCTGACGCCGCACCGCTTCAGTGGCAACGCGAGGGCCTGGCGATCGCGCAGCCGCTTGCGCCGCGCGCGCGCTTCGAGGGGTTCACGCTGGTGCGTGAGCTGCACGTCAGCGCGCGCAGCCATGTGCACCTGGCGGTGGACGACGCCACCGGCCAGCGCGTGGTGCTGAAGCTGCCTGCGGTCGATCTGCGCGAGGAGCCTGCGTATCTGGACGGCTTCGTGCTCGAAGAGTGGGTGGCCCGGCGCGTCGACAGCCCGCATGTGCTGAAGGCCGCCGCGTTCGACCGGGCGCGCAGCCACCTGTTCGTGGCGATGGAGTTTGTCGAGGGCCAGACGTTGGCGCAGTGGATGGTCGACCACCCGCGGCCCACGCTGGACAGCGTGCGTGCCATCGTGCTGCAACTGGCGCGCGGCCTGCAGGCGCTGCACGGGCGCGAGATGCTGCACCAGGATCTGCGGCCCGAGAACGTGATGATCGACAGCACCGGCACGGTGAAGATCATCGACCTGGCCTGCACCCACGTGGCCGGGCTGGTGGCCAGCGAGCGCGACACCTGCTCGCACACTATTGCCGGCAGCCTGCAGTACACGGCGCCCGAATACTTCAGCGGACAGGGCGGCAGCGCCTCATCGGACCTGTTCTCGCTGGCGGTCATCACCTACCAGATGCTGACCGGGCAGCTGCCCTACGGCCTGGCAGTGCCGCAGGTGCGGGCGCCGGCCGACCTGCACCGCCTGCGCTATGTGCCACTGCGCCACCACCGGCCCGATGTGCCAGCCTGGGCCGACGCGGTGCTGCACAAGGCGCTGCAGCCCCAGCCTGCCAAGCGGCAAGGCGCCGTGTCCGAATTCGCGCAGGATCTGCAGGCCCCGAGGCAGGAGTTTCTGCGCCACCGCGCGCCGCCGCTGGTCGAGCGCAACCCGGTGCTGTTCTGGCAATGCACCACCGTGGTGCTGGCATTGGCGGTGTTCGGTCTGCTCGGAATGCGCGCACTGGGGGGTTGAGTCAACGCCCCACAGGGTGAGGTGCTCTCGGCCTACAAGAGCCTGTCAAAGCTGCCAGGATCATGCGTGACGCCTGCCGGCGATCGGCAGGCGTCGCAATGGATCTGGAGTTCCCCCAATGAAGAAAACCCTTACGGCCATGGTCGTCGCCATGAGCGTCATGTCTGTGTCCGCCCAGGTCGGCAAGGCTGCTTCCGAAGCCACCGACGCGGCGCAGCACAAGATCGAGCAGAAGCGCGCGGACGGCGAGGCCGACAAGAGCGGCCCGGTCGGCAAGGTCGTGAATAAGGCGAAATCGGGCTACCACAAAAAGCAATCCGAGCGTTCCGCCAACAAGGCCAAGCAGGCCCTGAAGGAGGCGGTCTGACGCCCCCCGTTGTAGGCCGCATCCGACATAGGGTCGGGCTGCGCGCTTTCCGAGCGGGGCACGGTAGATGCAATACCCGGTGCACAACTTCCTGGAGCACCAACATGGGCATTGGCAAATTCTTGAAGCGTTCTTTGGTCGGCATGGGCGGCCTGCTGGCCATTTCAGCCTCGTCGGCCGTCAACGAAGCGCCGCAGCACGCGGCCGCGCTGCCGTCACTGGCCGCCACATCCGCCTGGCTGCAGCATGTCGAAAGCCGGCTGGAAGGCCTGTTGTCGCCGGCCCAGGCTGCGACCACCGACCCGCTGTGGATGGCGCTGCTCGCCCTGGCGTGCATGGCCGTGGTGGTCAAGCGCCGGGGCAGCCCCTGAGGCTGCTGCAGGTTGTCCCTGCTGCCTGTGGGCAACGCTGTGGACAACTGCCTGTGCAACGCCGGGGATCGTTGCCTGGCGCGGGCTGCGACGCGGTGCCTGCCGAATAGGCAGACGCGCTAGAGGGTCTTGCGCGCACGCCCATTCGGCTTACATCAGCGACTAAACATGGCGTGACCGGCGGCCAAAATAAAAACCCCGCTACCTTTTGGATAGCGGGGTTTCTTTTGCTGACTTGGTGCCGGAGAGATGAATCGAACACCCGACCTTCTCATTACGAATGAGCTGCTCTACCGACTGAGCTACACCGGCGTAAGCCCGCGATTATAGCGCGGCGTGGTACCCCGTCACCCGCTCGACTTCATTTTTTGACCCCAGCACCACGCTCACGCGTTCGTGCAGCTTGTTCGGCTGCAGGTCCAGGATGCGCTGGCGCCCGTTGGTCGACGCACCGCCGGCCTGCTCCACCAGCCAGCTCATGGGGTTCGCCTCGTACATCAAACGCAACTTGCCTGGCTTGTCTGGCTCGCGCTTGTCCCAGGGGTACAGGAAGATGCCGCCGCGCGTCAGGATGCGGTGCACGTCGGCCACCATGCTGGCAACCCAGCGCATGTTGAAGTCCTTGCCGCGCGGGCCTTCCTGGCCGGCCAGGCATTCGTCGATGTAGCGGCGCACCGGGGCATCCCAGTGGCGCATGTTGCTCATGTTGATCGCGAATTCCTTGGTGTCCGCCGGGATCTGCACTTTCTCGGCTGTCAGTACGAAGGAGCCTTGCTCGCGGTCCAGCGTGAACATGGCCACGCCATCGCCGACCGTCAGCACCAGCGTGGTTTGCGGGCCATAGACGCAGTAGCCGGCCGCGACCTGGTGCACGCCGGCCTGCAGGAAATCCTGCTCGGTGATGGCGGCGCCGCCGTCGGGCTTGCGCAGCACGCTGAAGATGGTGCCGATGCTGACGTTGACATCGATGTTGGACGAGCCATCCAGTGGGTCGAACAGCAGCAGGTATTCGCCCTGCGGATAGCGGTGCGGCACGACGTAGATGCTGTCCATCTCCTCGGACGCCATCGCCGCCAGGTGGCCACCCCACTCGTTGGCCTCGATCAGCACTTCGTTGGCGATGATGTCGAGCCGCTTCTGCAGCTCGCCCTGTACGTTTTCGGTCTGCGCGGCGCCCAGCACGTCGCCCAGCGCGCCCTTGTGCACGGACTGGCTGATGTTCTTGCAGGCGCGGGCGACGACTTCGAGCAGCAGGCGCAGGTCTTCGGGGATGTGACCGTCGACGCGTTGCTGCTCGACGAGGTAGCGGGTCAATGAAACTTTGGTGGCCATGGGCTTCCTTGAACAGTGAGAAGAATCAGTCGAGCGCGCGCGAAACGACTTCGCGCACGTCGTTGGACAGGTCGGGCTTGGCCGCCACCCGCTGCAAAGCTTCGCGCGCAGCCGAGCGGTAGGGCTCGGCCAGCTTCATCCAGCGGTCCAGCGCGCGCGCCAGCCGCGCCGCCACCTGCGGGTTGATGCCGTCCAGCTCGATCACGCGATCGGCCCAGAACGCGTAGCCGGCGGCATCCTGGCGGTGGAAGGCGCCGGGGTTGGCGCTGCAGTAGCTGAAGATGACGCTGCGCGCGCGGTTCGGGTTGCGCAGGTTGAAGTCCGGGTGCGCCATCAGCTGCTGGACCGCCGGCAGGATGTTGCCGTTACGGTCGGGGCTTGCGGCCTGCAGCGCGAACCACTTGTCCAGCACCAGCGCCTCGTCCTTGAACAACGTGTGGAAACGCTGCAGCGCCTGCGGAGCCAGCGCGTGTTCGCTTGACACGAGTGCCGACAGCGCATTGAAGCGGTCGGTCATGTTGTCAGCGTCCTTGAAGCGCTGATAGGCCTTGCCGGGCCACACCGTGTCGCCACTGGTGCGGGCGGCCAGGCACAGCTGCGACAAGGCCATGCCGGCCAGCGCGCGGCGACCGGAGGAGGTCGGGTCCGGCTGGTAGGCGCCGTTGTCGCGGTGCGCCTCGAACGACCATTCCCAGTCGGCAAACAACGCCGTGGCCAGCTGCGCGCGCATGGCTTCGCGCACGGCATGGATGCGCTGCGGGTCGACCACGTCCAGCTGCTCGGCCAGGTACGACTCGGAGGGCAGCGTCAGCACCAGTTCCTTGAAGGCCGCATCCAGCATGGGGTGGCGCAGCACACCGCGCATGGCGTCGATGAAGGCATCGTCCAGCGGCGCGTGGTCATCGGACGCAGGTGCGTCGTCGCCGATGCTGCGCAGCGCACGGCGCACGGCCAGGCGCTGCGCGGCCTCCCAGCGGTTGAACGGGTCGGTGTCGTGCGCCAGCAGGCTCAGCAGCTGTGCGTCGCTGTAGGCGATGTCCAGCACCACGGGCGCCGAAAAGCCACGCAGCAGCGAAGGCACGGGCTCGGCATCCAGGTCTTCGAACACCAGCGTGTGGCCGGGCTCGGTCATCACGAACAAAGAAGGCGTCTGCGTGCCGGTGGCGGTGGCCGGGCGCACCAGTTCGCTGCCATCGGCGGCCAGCAGGCCGAGCGCGACCGGGATCACGAACGGCTCTTTGTAGCCCTGGCCGGGTGTGGCCGGGCATGTCTGCGACAGCTGCAGCGTGTAGCGGCGCTCTGCCGCGTCGTACTGCCCGCTGGCGTGCACGCGCGGCGTGCCGGCCTGGCTGTACCAGCGCTTGAACTGCGGCAGCAGGCGGGCCAGTTCCGAGCCGGGGTTGGCGTCGGCAACCGCCTGGGCAAAGTCATCGCAGGTCACGGCCTGGCCGTCGTGCCGCTCGAAGTAGAGCTTCATGCCGGCGGCAAAGCCATCGCGGCCCACCAGCGTCTGCATCATGCGCACGACCTCGGCGCCCTTCTCGTAGATCGTGACGGTGTAGAAGTTGTTGATCTCCACGTAGCTGTCGGGCCGCACCGGGTGCGCCATCGGGCCGGCGTCTTCGGGGAACTGCGCGGTGCGCAGCACGCGCACGTCCTCGATGCGCTTGACGGCGCGCGCCGAAGGCTCGGTGCACAGGTCCTGGCTGAACTCCTGGTCGCGGAACACCGTGAGGCCTTCCTTCAGGCTCAGCTGGAACCAGTCACGGCAGGTGACGCGGTTGCCCGTCCAGTTGTGGAAGTACTCGTGCCCGACCACGCTCTCGATGTTGGCGAAGTCCACGTCCGTCGCCGTGGCCTGGTTGGCCAGCACGTACTTGGTGTTGAAGATGTTGAGGCCCTTGTTCTCCATGGCCCCCATGTTGAAGTCGCTGGTCGCCACGATCATGAAGCGCTCCAGGTCCAGCGGCAGGCTGAAGCGGGCTTCGTCCCAGGCCACCGAGGCCATCAGCGACTGCATGGCGTGGTCGGTCTTGTCCAGGTCGCCCGGGCGCACGAAGACCTGCAGCAGATGGTCGCCACCCAGGCGCGAGCGGATGCGCTGCTCGCGCGCCACCAGCTTGCCGGCCACCAGCGCGAACAGATAGGCGGGCTTCCGAAACGGGTCGACCCACTTGGCGAAGTGCCGGTTCTCGTTGCCGTCGCCCGTGAGCGGGCCGTGCTCGACCAGGTTGCCGTTGGACAGCAGCACCGGGTACTTGGACTTGTCCGCACGCAGCGTCACCGTGAAGCTGGCCATCACGTCAGGACGGTCCAGGTAATACGTGATGCGGCGAAAGCCCTCGGCCTCGCACTGCGTGAAGAAGGATTCGTTGCTGACGTACAAGCCCATCAGCTTGGTGTTTTTGGCCGGCGCGCAGGTGGTGAAGATCTCCAGCGCGAAGGGGCCGTCCTCGGCGGCGGGCAGGTTCTCCAGCACCAGCTGGCTGCCGTCGATGCGGAACGACGCGCCCTGGCCATTGACCAGCACGCGCGCCAGGTTGAGTTCCTCGCCATCGAGGCGCAGCGGCTGCGCTGGCACCTCGGGGTTGCGGCGCAGCACCATCTTGTTGAGCACCCGCGTCTTGGCGGGGTCGAGGTCGAAGCACAGGTCGACCGTGTCGATCCAGAACGCGGGCGCCTGGTAGTCCTCACGGCGGACGGTCACGGGCTGGCTCTGCGCATCACGCGATTGCAACATCGAGCTTCTCCAGAAAATTCGATTGGATGAGTTCGTGGTAGTCGCGCACGGCGGCCACCACGTGGGGGCCGGCGAGTTCGTCTGCCGAGTGCGTGCTGCACACGGCCACGGCGCGCATGCCGCCACGGCGTGCGGCCTCGATGCCGAAGGGCGCATCTTCGAACACGATGCAGCGCTCGGGCGCCACGCCGATGCGGCGCGCCGCCTCCAGGAAGATGGCCGGCGTAGGCTTGCCGCTGAAGCCCTCGTCGCCGCCGACGATGGCCAGCGGCAGCGGGTCCATGGCCAGGCGCGACATCACGAATTCGATGTTGTGCTTGTCGCCCGCGGTGCCGACCGCCAGCTTCAGGCCGGCGCCGGCGGCCCGGCTTGCGAAGGCGGTGAAGCCCGCCACTTCGCAAAAGCGCTCGGCGAAGAGGGTGCGGTAGATCTCTTCCTTCTCGTGCACCAGGGCGAGCGATTCGGCCTCACCGAGCGGGCGGCCGAACACTTCGACCATGCACTCGGCGCCGGTGCGCCCGGTGGTGCGGGCCAGGATCTCGCTGGCCTGCATCTGGATGCCGTGGCTGCGGCAGAAGGCGACCCACGACTGCGCATGCCAGGGCATGGAATCGACCATGGTGCCGTCCATGTCGAAGATCAGGGCTTCGATCGGCATGCTCAGACCCCTTGCTTCAGCGAAGCCTCGATGAACACATCCAGATCGCCATCCAGCACCTTCTGCGTGGCCGAGACCTCGACGTTGGTGCGCAGGTCCTTGATGCGGCTGTTGTCCAGCACGTAGCTGCGGATCTGGTGGCCCCAGCCGACATCGGTCTTGGTGTCTTCCAGCTTCTGCTGCGCTTCCTGCTGCTTGCGCAGCTCGAAGTCGTACAGCCGCGAGCGCAGGCGCTTCCAGGCCACGTCGCGGTTGCTGTGCTGGCTGCGGCCGTCCTGGCATTGCACGACGATGCCGGTCGGGATGTGCGTGAGCCGCACGGCCGAATCGGTCTTGTTGATGTGCTGGCCACCGGCGCCGCTGGCGCGGAAGGTGTCGGTGCGCACGTCCGACGGGTTGATCTCGATCTCGATCGAGTCGTCGATCTCCGGGTACACGAAGATGCTGGCAAAGCTGGTGTGGCGCCCGCCCGACGAATCGAACGGCGACTTGCGCACCAGGCGGTGCACGCCGGTCTCGGTGCGCAGCAGGCCGAACGCGTACTCGCCCTCGACCTTGATCGTCGCGCCCTTGATGCCGGCCGTGTCGCCCGGGGTCTCGTCCTCGATCTGCGTCTTAAAGCCCTTGCGCTCGGCGTACTTCAGGTACTGGCGCAGCAGCATGCTGGCCCAGTCGCAGGCCTCGGTGCCACCGGCGCCGGCCTGGATGTCGACGAAGGCGTTCAGCGGGTCGGCCGGGTTGTTGAACATGCGGCGGAACTCGAGCGCCTCGACCTCTTTGGCCAGCTCGGCGCTTTCAGCTGCGATGGTCAGCAGGCCGGCTTCATCGCCGTCTTCCTTGCTCATCTCGAACAGCTCGGTGTTGTCCGACAGCTCGGTCTCCAGGCGCTGCAGCGTCAGCACGACGTCGTCCAGCGCCTTCTTTTCCCGGCCCAGTTCCTGGGCCTTTTTGGGGTCGTTCCAGACCGTGGGGTCTTCCAGCGAGGCGATGACCGTCCTCAGGCGTTCGGTTTTGGCATCGTAGTCAAAGATACCCCCGTAACTCTTGGCTGCGGGCGGACAGGTCCGTCAGTTGGGCGCCGATTTGGTTGATGCGTTCTGCTTCCATGGTGTTCTCGATTCAGTAATGAGGATGCCTTGCGGCGAACCGGCGATTTTCTCACGCGCATGCCATGCACCTGGCGGCGCGGGCCATGGCGCGGGGCGGCGGGTGGCTCAGGGGGCCGCCAATGCCCGCTGCGGCATGGCGGAGCCTGAGAGCCGAAAGATCGCCACGGCCTGGACCAGATCGTGCGCCTGCGACTTCAGGCTGCTGGCGGCGGCGGCGCTTTCCTCGACCAGGGCGGCGTTCTGCTGCGTCGCCTGGTCCATCTGCGTGACCGCATGGCCGACCTGGGCCACGCCTTCGCTCTGCTCCTGGCTGGCGGCGCTGATCTCGCCCATCAGGTCGGTGACGCGCTGGATCGAGGCGACGACCTCCTGCATCGTCGTGCCGGCCTGGTCGACCTGTGCCGAGCCCTGGTCGACGCGGGTGGCGCTGGTGCCGATCAGCGCCTTGATCTCGCGCGCAGCATCGGCGCTGCGCTGGGCCAGGCTGCGCACCTCGGTGGCGACGACGGCGAAACCGCGCCCCTGCTCGCCGGCACGGGCCGCCTCGACGGCCGCGTTCAGCGCCAGGATGTTGGTCTGGAAGGCAATGCTGTCGATGGTGCCGATGATGTCGGCGATCCTGCGTGAGGCATCGCTGATGCCCTGCATCGTCTGCACCACGCGGCCCACGGCCTCACCGCCCTCGACCGCGACCTGCGACGCCTTGTGCGCCAGCGCGTTGGCGGCGCGGGCGTTGTCGGCGTTCTGTCGCACGGTGGCGCTGAGCTGTTCCATGGAGGCGGCGGTCTGTTGCAGCGCCGAGGCCTGCTGCTCGGTGCGTGCCGACAGGTCGTTGTTGCCGACCGCGATCTCGCTGCTGGCGCTGGCCACCCCTTCGGCGTTGTGGCGCACGTTGGCCACCACGGTGGACAGCTGACCCTGCATCGCATGCAGGGCGTTCAGCAGGTCGGCGATTTCGTCCCGGCCTGCCACCGGGGCAGCGGCGGTCAGATCGCCGCCAGCCACAGCGCGCGAGACCAGCACGGCCCGGCCCAGCGGCCGCACGACCGAGCGGCTGAACGCGATGGAGCCGACAACGGCGACGGCGCACACCACCAGCATGGCCGCCAGGCTGATGAGCAGCGCTTGCCGGGCGTCGGCACGGGCCTGGGCGGCGACGCGTTGGCTGGCTTCGGCGATCTTCGTGCCAGCTTCGTCCAGCAGCCGCGCTGGTTCGCGGTCCATGCCTTGCACCGCCTTGTCGCCCACGCTGGCGTCGAAGTTGGCGGCCTTGAATGCGTCCAGGCCCTTGCGGTAGGCCACGCCCATGCCGGCGTGGGCGGTGCCGAAGCGGTCAATCAACGTACCGGCCTCGTCGCCTTTCAGGTCGTCCTGCAGCTGCCGCGCCTCGGCCGCAATCCTGGCGTCCGCTTTCTCGAAGGCGCTCCAGTAGCGATCCAGCTGCTTCGGGTCCTGGCCGCGCAGCAGCACGTTCTTCCACTCCTGCACCTGCGTCTTGAAACTGCTCAGCAGGCTGCCGATCTGGCGCTCGTGCTGGGTGTGCGCCTGTACGGTCGTTTCATAGGTGTTCAGCGCAAGGTTCAACTGCACCATGCCGAACAGTGCGGCCGCCAGCAATGCGAGCAAGGCGCCCACGAAGGCGAGCGGAAGCTTGAGACTCAATTTCATGGTCCTCCTCGGGAAATCCCGAGGATTGAACGTTAATTGCACGCACGGCGCAACTATTCGGGCCCACTTCCGCTCACTCCAGGAACTTTTCGATCAAATGCGCAACAGCCTGCGGCTGGTCGTGTTGCAGCATGTGGCCTGCATCCTCGACCCGGGCCACGGTGCAGTTGGCGATGCACTGCAGGCGCTCGTGGTATTCATCCAGGCCGTAGCGCCCCTTCCACCAGCCGGCCAGGCTGTCGTCGGACGCCTCGACCGCCAGCACCGGCGCGGTGATGGCACGGTACAGCGCCAGCACCTCGTCCACACGCATGGCCTGCGCGAAGACGATCTTGTGCGCCGGGTCGCCCTGGATGCGCCACTCTGGCGTGCCGTCGGCGCGTGGCGTGGCCTGGGACCAGTGGCGGGCGAGCCAGTCGGCTTTGTCCTGCGGCAGGCGACGGTTGGTCTTCATCAGCCGGCGCGCCACGCCGTCGACCGATTCGTAGGGCGCCAGACGCATGTCGCCGCGATGGAACCGTTTGAGCTCGTCGATCCACTTGGCATAGCGCTCAGGTGCCTCGTCGGCCCGGGTGCGGGGCGAGCCGAAGCCCTCCAGGTTGACCAGGCGGCGGATGCGCGCCGGCCGCACGCCGGCGTACATCATGGCCACGTTGCCGCCCATGCTGTGGCCGACCAGGTTCACCGGTTGCCCGCCGGCGTAGTGGTCCAGCAGGAAGTCCAGATCGGCCAGGTAGTCGGCGAACCAGTAGCTGTCCACCGGATCAGCGGTCGTCTGGCCGTAGCCACGCCAATCGGGCGCGATGACGAACTGGTCGTCGTGCAGCGCATCGACCACGAACTGCCAGGATGCCGAGACGTCCATCCAGCCGTGCACCATCACCAGTGGCACCTTGCCCGGGCCGGGCTCGCCCCAGAGGCGCACGTGGTAGCGCAGGTTGCGAAGGGCGATGTGCTCGCCGTGGGAGGGGCGCAGGGGCTGGTACATGGGCGCGATGGTAGGGCAGGGCAGGCACGGCCCCGCGTCCTCGCGGCGACATGAAAGCTGCGAAACTGCCAGGCTTCGCAGCTCACCAGACCCTTATTCATGCGCACTGTTTCCCTGGGCCGCAGCGGCCTGCACGTGACACCCCTGTGCCTGGGCACCATGACTTTCGGCGAGCAGGTCGATGCCCCCGCCGCCCACGCCATCCTGGACCGCTCGCTCGCCCTGGGCATCAACTTCATCGACACGGCCGAGATGTACGCCGTGCCGGCCCGCGCCGAGACCTTCGGCGCGACCGAGACCATCCTGGGCGATTGGCTCGCCGCCCGCCCTGGCGTGCGCCAGCGCGTGTTGCTCGCCACCAAAGCCGCCGGCCCGCCGCGTGGCATGCCGTGGATCCGCCAGGGCCGCACCGCGTTCACGGCGCAGGACATCGTCGAGTCCTGCGAGATGAGCCTCAAACGCCTGCGCACCGATGTGATCGACCTCTACCAGCTGCACTGGCCGGCGCGCAACGTGCCGGCGTTCGGCACCTGTTATTTCGACCCGGCGCAGGACAAGCCGACGCCCGCCATCGAGGAGCAGCTGCGCGCGCTGGACAGCCTGGTGCGCGCCGGCAAGGTGCGCGCGATCGGCCTGTCCAACGAAACGCCGTACGGCGTGCACGAGTTCGTACGCCTGGCCGAAGCGCACGGCCTGGCCCGCGTGGCCACGGTGCAGAACGCTTATTGCCTGGTGAACCGCAGCGTGGAGCGCGCGCTGGACGAGACGCTGCACCGGCTGGAGGTCTCGCTGCTGGCGTACTCGCCATTGGGCTTTGGCCTCTTGACTGGCAAGTACGACGCGGGTGGCCTGAGCGGCCCCGCGGCGCCTGCGGACGCGCGCATCGCGCGCTATGCGTCGGTGCGTTCGGGCCGCTGGGGCCGCGACAGTGCCCTGGCCGCCGCGCGCCGCTACAACGCGCTGGCTGGCGACCATGGCCTCACGCCTACCCAGCTGGCACTGGCGTTCTGCCGCAGCAAGTGGCAGGTGGCCAGCACCATCATCGGCGTGACCAGCCTGGCCCAGCTCGAAGAGAACGTGGCCGCCTTCAACGCCGAGCTGCCGGCCGGTGTGATGGCCGAGCTCGACCGACTGCACCTTGAGCTGGGCGACCCGGCCCAATAGCCAGGTCCATCGAGGGTTGACGCCATGGCCAGGCACGTCTCGGAGACCCCCGCCACGCAGCTGCTGAAAGCGCATGGGGTGGCCTTCACCGAGCACCCGTACGACTACCTGGAGCACGGCGGCGCCCAGCACAGCGCCGAGGTGCTGGGCCTGGACCCGTTCACCGTCGTGAAGACGCTGGTCATGCAGGACCAGGATGCCAAGCCCCTGATTGTGCTGATGCACGGCAACCGCAAGGTCTCGACCAAGAACCTGGCGCGCCAGATCGGCGCCAAGTCGGTCGACGCCTGCACGCCTGAGGTGGCGAACCGGCACAGCGGCTACCTGGTCGGCGGCACCTCGCCGTTCGGCACGAGAAAGCGCATGCCGGTCTACATCGAAGAGACGGTGCTGGCGCTGCCGCGCATCGCCATCAATGGCGGGCGGCGCGGCTACCTCGTGGGCATCGCGCCGCAGGTCTGCGTGGAGCTGCTGGGCGCCAAGCCCGTGCAGTGCGCCTTGCCGCTGTGAAACGGGGAGCCAGCGGGCGCGCTGGCACAATGCGCCCGCCCCCCGGGAGCCCGCTTTGCAGAACCTGTACCCCACCCTCGCCACCGTGCTTGCCTACCTGATCGGCTCGCTGTCGTTCGCCGTCATCGTCAGCCGCGTCATGGGCCTGTCCGATCCACGCAGCTACGGCAGCAAGAACCCAGGCGCCACCAACGTACTGCGATCTGGCAGCAAACTGGCCGCGCTGGTGACGCTGCTGCTCGATGGTCTCAAAGGCTGGCTGCCGGTGGCGCTGGTCGGCTGGTACGGGCGGCCCTATGGGCTGGAGGAGGGCACCGTCGCGCTGGTGGGGCTGGCGGCCTTCCTCGGCCACCTGTACCCGGTGTTCTTCAGCTTCCAGGGCGGCAAGGGCGTGGCCACGGCCCTCGGTGTGCTGTTCGGGGTGCACTGGGTGCTGGGCCTGGCGTGCGCCGCCACCTGGCTCATCATCGCGTTCTTCTTTCGCTACTCGTCGCTGGCCTCGCTGGTGGCGGCGGTGTTTGCCCCGGTCTACTACGCGTTCGGCAACGGCGTGGCCTGGTACATGGACAAGCGCATCGCGCTGATGCTGGTGGTGATGGCGATGCTGCTGTTCATGCGGCACCGCGAGAACGTGACGCGACTGCTGCAGGGCCGCGAATCGAAGCTGGGCCAGGGCAAGAAGCCGCCTGCGGTGCGCTGACCGGTCGGCCGGTCAAAGCGGTGGGTCCTGGCGCACGGCCTGCAAGCCCAGCCGCAGCAGATTCTGGTGGTTGATGCGCACGCGGTTGCGCACCATGTCGTGTGTCATGGCCGCCTGGATCGCCGGGCCGCCAAAGGCCGTGCGGTGCAGGCGCGGCACCGACAGCTTGTCGCCCGAGCGCCCCATCACCGCAGCCACCAGAGGTTGGTTGGCGGTGGCGCTGCGGCGCAGCACGACGGCGATCTCGCCGCTGTCCATCTGCACGTAGGTGCCCGGCGGGCACAGCCCCACGGCGCGCACCAGCGCATAGGCGACCTGGTCGCGCAGGCCATCGGCCTGGGTCATCATGGACCGGACGGTTTCCGTCGCGCTGCGCCCGCCGCGGGTCTTGCGCGGGCTGATCATCGCGGCGTAGCGGTCCACCACATGCAGGATGCGGCCCAGCCTGCGCACCGGCGGCAGATCGCGCAGCGCCCGCGTGCCGGGCTGCGGGTCGTGGTGGATGGTGACCACGTCCAGCCACAGTGCATCGGTCACGCCGACATGGGCCAGCAGGTGCCGGCCCCGTTCGGCATGCGTCTTGATGCCGCTTTGCTGCGCGACGTCGGGCTTGTCGGTCTGCTCCGCCAGCTCGTTCTGCAGCGCGGTCATGGCAGCGTTCATGGTCATCGCCGCGCTGACCAGGCTGTCGCGCTCGGCCGCCGGCAACGCCAGGTCATGCGACAGCACATGGCACAGCACGGCGCAGATCAGCGCATGGGCGCTGCTGTAGCCCAGCGCGCGGTCCGATGCCAGCTGGAACAGCAGATACAGGCCGATGTCCGTGTCCTGGCGCAGCAGGTCGCCCATCCAGCGGTCGTACTGCCGCACTTTGGCTGTGAAGTCGGGGATCTGCCGCGGCCGCAGGAGCAGCGTGGCCAGGCCCGCCTCCAGATCCGACCACTGGCCCAGCAGATCCTCGTAGTCGGCGTCTTGCGGGTGCGGTACGGCGGTGGGCATGGGGGATGCCTTCAATAGCGCCGCTCCAGCACCATCTGGTCGCTGGTTCGTGTCATCTGGAACTGCGCAAGGAAGTTGTTGCCCAGCAGCACGTAGGGCATGGCCATGGGCACGACGACGGCGTCCAGCCCGGCCAGCTCGACCTCGCCCACGCGCACGGTGGCCAGCTTGATGGCCCACCCCTGCGCGGCGCCGTTGGCGGTATTGACGCTCACCGGCTGGCCGTTTTTGTAATTGAGGCCCATGCGGTCAGCGGTCGGCGCGCCGATGGCCAGGGTGGTGGCGCCGGTGTCCACCATGAACTGCATCAGCTGGCCGTTGAAGCGGCCTTCGCTGATGAAATGGCCACGGCCGTCGGAGGTGATGACGATGCGACCAGCCGCGCCGGGGCCGCGCGCGCCGACGCTGGCCGGCGAATCACCCAGCCGCACCGTGAGGCGCCGGCCGGCAATCTCCACCTCGGCCCGGTCGCCCTGTACCGACAGCAGCCGCACGCCCTGGTAGGCCTCACCCACGCCGACGCTGCGCGGTGCGCCGCCATCGATCATCAGCAGCGCCCGCTTGCCCAGCACGCCAGCCAGGCCCACCGTCTGCGCCAGTGCCGGCCCGCACAGCGCCGCCAGCAGCACCGCGAGAACGCCGGCCGGGCGCATGGTGGTCAATCGCGGAAGTTGTTGAATGACAGCGGGATGTCCGCCACGTCCTTGCGGATCAGCGCCATCGCGCCCTGCAGATCGTCGCGCTTGGCGCCGGTCACGCGTACGGCATCTCCCTGGATGGCAGCTTGCACCTTCATCTTGCTGTCCTTGATGAGGCGCTGGATCTTCTTGGCCAACTCGGTCTCGATGCCGTTGCGCACCTTGATGACGCGCTTGACCTTGTCGCCGCCCATCTTCTGCAGATCGCCGAAGTCCAGGAAGCGCACGTCCACCTCCTGCTTGGTCAGCTTGTTGCGCAGCACGTCGGCAATCTGGTCGAGCTGGAAGTCGGCATCGCCAATGACGGTGATCTCCTTGTCCTTCAGTTCGATGGAAGCCGCAGTGCCCTTGAAATCGAAGCGGGTGTTGATTTCCTTGGCGCTGTTGTCCACAGCGTTCTTGACCTTCACGAGGTCAGCTTCGCAGACGGTGTCAAAAGACGGCATGGGAGTGTTCCTGGGGTTGGGCCGGCGCGCCGGGCCCGCGCGCCATGGGCTGCGCAAGGGGCGTTGCCGGCATGCGATGCGACAATTCCATGGATGTTAGTCGAGAAGAATGTTCCTCTGCGGGCCTACAACGCCTTCGGCATCATGGCGCGTGCGCAGACCCTCGTGCGCGTGGCCAATGAGGCGGATGTGGCCGCCGTGCTGGCCGATCCGGCCCTGGCCGGCGCGCCCAAGTTCGTGCTGGGCGGGGGCAGCAACATCGTGCTGACCGGCGACGTGCGGCCCGTGGTGCTGAAGGTGGAGGTCACCGGCCGGCGCCTGGTGCGCGAGACCGACCGGGCATTCATCGTCGAGGCCGGTGCCGGTGAGAACTGGCACGACTTCGTGGCCTGGACGCTGGCCCATGGATTTCTCGGCCTGGAGAACCTGGCCCTGATTCCCGGCACCGTGGGCGGCTCGCCGGTGCAGAACATCGGCGCCTACGGCGTGGAGCTGCAGGACCGCTTCGATTCGCTGGACGCCATCGACCTGCTGACGGGGCAGCCGTTCACGCTGGACGCGGCGCAATGTGCCTTCGGCTATCGCGATTCGGTGTTCAAGCATGCAGCGGCCGAGTTGTCCGATTTCGGCCTGGCCGGCCGGGCGTTGATCACGCGCGTGCGACTGCGCCTGCCCAAGCCGTGGAAGCCGGTGCTGGGCTACCTGGATCTGGAACGCAAGGTGCTGGAGACCGGCATCACCCAGCCCGATGCCCAGCAGATCTTCGACTGGATCTGCGAGATCCGCCGCCACAAGCTGCCCGACCCTCGCGTGTTGGGCAATGCCGGCAGCTTCTTCAAGAACCCCACCGTCACGCCCGAACAGTGCGCCGACATCATCGCCCGCGAGCCGCGCGTGGTGCACTACCTGCTGCCCAACGGAACGGTGAAGCTGGCGGCGGGCTGGTTGATCGACGCCTGCGGCTGGAAGGGCAAGACCGTGGGCAACGCCGGGGTCTACGAAAAGCAGGCACTGGTGCTCGTCAACCGCGGGGGCGATACGCACCCGGCCACCGGGGGCGAGGTGATGACGCTGGCCCGGGCGATCCAGACCAGTGTGTACGAGCGCTTCGGCATCCGTCTGGAGCCGGAGCCGGTGGTCGTCTAGCCGCCGACCAGTTGTGCCGCTTCAGCCGAAGTGGCAGATGTAGTGGTAGGGGCCCGTCTCGGCCGTCACGCGGATGTCGAACTTGGCGTTGCCGGGCACGCTGAACTTGTCGCCCGCGCCTGACTTGACCCACGCGTCGCTGCCGGCCAGCCGGTATTCGCAGCTACCGCCCACGCCTTCCATGATCTCGGGCGCGCCGGTGCTGAAGGTGAGCTCGGCCGGCAGGATCACGCCCACGCTCTTCTTGCTGCCATCGGCGAAGGTGATCCCGTGGCTGATGCACTTGCCGTCGAAGTAGACGCTGGCCTTGGTGGTGACGGTCACGCCGTCGATGCTGTTGGTGGTCATTCGAATGTTGGAGGTTGAAAGTGGAGTCAGGCGCGCGCCAGTGCCCAGGCATCGGGGGCGAAGCCGACGGTCAGCTTGCCGCCGCCCCAGTCGACCACGGGCCGCTTGATCACGCTGGGCTGAGCGCGCATCAGCGCCACGGCGCTGGCTGCATCGTGCACACCGGCCTGCGTGGCCGCATCGAGCTTGCGCCAGGTCGTGCCCTTGCGGTTGAGCAGCACTTCCCAGCCGAGCTGCGCCACCCACGCGTCCAGCGCGGGCGGCACGCCGGCCTTCTTGAAATCGCAGAACGTGTGCTCGACACCGTTGTCGCCCAACCAGCTGCGCGCCTTCTTGACGGTGTCGCAGTTGGGAATGCCGTACATCGTGACCATGGGCCGCGATTATGGCGACCGCTTTGCGACAATCCGGACCATGCTCCGTCTTTCCGAATGGCTCGCGCACTGCGAGCAACTGCATGTCCACGCCATCGCCATGGGCCTGGACCGCGTGCGCACTGTGGCCGATCGCATGGCGCTGCGGTTCGAGTGCGTCGTCATCACCGTGGCCGGCACCAATGGCAAGGGCTCGACCTGCGCAATGCTGGAGTCGATCGCCTCGCAGGCTGGCTGGCGCACCGGTGTCTACAGCTCGCCCCACCTCGTCCATTTCGAGGAGCGGTGCCGCATCGACGGCGTGGCGGTGGCTGAGGCCGATCTGCTGCCGCACTTCGAGGCCGTGGAGGCCGCGCGTGGCGATGTATCGCTCACCTATTTCGAGTTCACGACGCTGGCCATCCTGCGCTGCATGGCGGCGTCGCGGCTGGACCTGGCGATTCTGGAAGTGGGGTTGGGCGGCCGGCTGGACGCGGTCAACGTGGTGGACGCCGACTGCGCCATCGTCACCAGCGTGGATCTGGACCACATGGACTATCTGGGCCCGGACCGCGAAACCATCGGCTTCGAGAAGGCCGGCATCATGCGCCCCGGCCGCCCGGCCATCGTCAGCGATCCGATGCCGCCACAGAGCGTGCTGCGCCATGCCGAAGCAATCGGTGCGGACCTGTGGCGCTCGGGTGTCGACTTCAGCTTCTCAGGGGACCAGCAGCAGTGGTCGTGGATCGGGCGCAGCGCCGCACGGGCGACCGATGCCGGCGCGGGCGCCACGCAGGGCAGTGCAGCACCCGACCTGGCGGGCGGCGGGTCTACCAATCTCAAGCGCTACAGCGGCTTGGCGTACCCCGCGTTGCGTGGCGCCAACCAGCTGGTCAATGCCGCTGGCGCGCTGGCCGCGCTGACGGCCTTGCGCGAGCGGCTGCCAGTGACCGCGCAGGCGGTGCGCAACGGCTTGGCCCAGGTGGAGCTGCCGGGCCGCTTCCAGATCGTGCCGGGGCAGCCGACGCTGGTGCTCGACGTCGCGCACAACCCGCACGCCGCCTCCGCGTTGGCGGCCAATCTGGACGCGATGGGTTTTTTCCCCGCGACGCATGCCGTGTTCGGTGCCATGGCCGACAAGGACGTCGAAGGCATCCTCAAGCGCATGGCGCCGTTGGTCGAGCACTGGTATTTCTGCGATCTGCCGACAGCGCGCGCCGCCCGTGGCACGGCCTTGTTGCACGCTTGGCAGGGTCTCAACACGCGCAAGGATGTGTGGGCGCAGGCATTCCCCGATCCCGTGCAGGCCATGCAGGCTGCCGTCGGTCGCGCAGACCCCGCTGATAGAATTTTGGTCTTTGGATCGTTTCTGACCGTAGGTGGCGTGCTGGCGCAAGGCCTTCCCAAATTGCACGCGAAACACCTCGGTACCTGATCTCATCTCCATGGCTTTCTTCAAGTTCCGCGCGCATGGCCAGAAGGGCGATGACCAGCAGGCCAGTCCCGCGGAAACCATCGACGACATGCGCCGCCGCGCGCGCCACCGGCTGATCGGCGCCACGGTCCTCGTGGCGATCGGTGTGCTGGGCTTCCCCATGTTGTTCGACACCCAGCCGCGCTCGGTGCAGATCGACATTCCCATCGACATTCCGGACCGTGACAAGGCCAGGCCGCTCGGTGCCGGCGCCAGCGGCAAAGTCGCCGCGGCCGCACCACAGCCTGAAAACGCGCCGCCTGCCGCTGCAGCGACGCCCGAGCGCGTGCCGGCCGCTGCCAGCCTGGATGCGAAGGAGGCGGTGGTCGCGGACAAGGCCGCCAAGCCTGCCGAGCCCCAGCCAGCGCCCGCCAAGGCTGAGCCAAAGCCCGAGCCCAGGCCCGAACCCAAAGCTTCGGCCAAGACCGACGCCGACGCGACGCCGCCTGCCACGACGGACGACGGCAAGAAGGCGCGCGCACTGCTCGAAGGCAAGCCGGGCGCCCCCGATGCGCCGGGCCGGTTCGTGGTGCAGATCGGCGCGTTTGCCGATGCCGAGAAGGCACGCGAAGCGCGCGTGCGGCTGGAACGCGCCGGCCTCAAGACTTACACGCAGGTGGTGGACACCAAAGACGGGAAACGTATTCGTGTACGCATCGGCCCCTATGCCGATCGTGCCGAGGCCGACAGGGCGGCCGCGCGCATCAAAAGCCTGAACCTGCCGGCTTCGATCCTCGTGCTCTGATTTCCGTGCATGCCGACCTTCGATTGGGTGTTGTTGGGTGTGCTGGTTTGCTCCATGCTGTTGGGAGCATGGCGCGGCCTGGTGTACGAGGTGCTGTCGGTCCTGGGCTGGATCGTGGCGTTTCTGTGCGCGCAGTGGTTCGCGGCGGACATCGCTCCCAGCCTGCCGATGGGCGACGCCTCGTCCTCGGTGCGCCATGTGGCCGCGTTTGTGTTGGTCTTCGTCTTTGTGGCGTTTGCCTGCGGGCTGGTCACGGCACTGGTGAAGCGGCTGGTGCAGGCGGTGGGGCTGCGGCCTGTGGACCGGGTGCTGGGCATGGTGTTCGGCCTGGCGCGCGGCGCCATCTTGATTCTGGCGGCTGGCGTCGTCATCTCCAATACGCCACTGCAGCGCAACACCTGGTGGCAGGAGTCCGCCGGCGCAGCCATCGTGACCTCGACCTTGCACGGGCTCAAGCAGATGCTGCCGCCTGAGGTCGCGAAGTTTTTGCCCTGAGTTTTGCGGCCTGTGCGCCGCGCCTTTTCTGTCAGGACCAACCATGTGTGGAATCGTCGGTGTCGTCAGCAATGCACCCGTCAACCAGCTGATCTATGACGCGCTGCTGCTGTTGCAGCACCGCGGCCAGGACGCGGCCGGCATCGTGACGCAGCAAGAGCGCAAGTTCTTCATGCACAAGGCCAAGGGCATGGTGCGCGACGTGTTCCGCACGCGCAACATGCGCTCGCTGCCCGGCAACTGCGGGCTGGGCCAGGTGCGTTACCCCACCGCGGGCAATGCCTACAGCGAGGAAGAGGCGCAGCCCTTCTACGTGAACGCGCCTTTCGGCATCGTGCTGGTGCACAACGGCAACCTGACCAATGCGCACGCGCTGAAAGCTGAGCTGTTCATCACCGACCACCGGCACATCAACACCGAGAGCGACTCCGAGGTGCTGCTCAACATCCTGGCCAACGAGCTGGAGCGTGCCACGCGCGGTGCGGCCCTGAAGCCGTCCGACGTGTTCGCGGCGGTGCGCAGCATGCACAAACGCCTGCGTGGCTCCTACGCGGTGATCGCCTCGATTGCGGGCCATGGCTTGCTCGCCTTCCGCGACCCGTATGGCATCCGCCCGCTGAGTCTGGGCCGCAATGGCGATACCGCTATGCTGGCCAGCGAAACGGTGGCGCTGGAGGGCACAGGCCACACCGTGGAGCGCGATGTCCTGCCGGGTGAGGCGGTGTTCATCGATCTGCAGGGCCAGGTGCATGCCGAGCAATGTGCGGATGCGCCGGTGCTCAACCCCTGCATCTTCGAATTCGTCTATCTGGCACGGCCCGATTCGGTGATGGACGGCATCTCGGTCTACCAGGCGCGGTTGAACCTCGGCGAGTCGCTGGCCAAGCGCGTGGTCTCCACCGTGCCGCCGAAGAACATCGACGTGGTGATCCCGATCCCCGAATCGAGCCGCCCGAGCGCGATGCAATTGGCGCAACTGCTGGGCATTCCCTACCGCGAAGGCTTCGTCAAGAACCGCTATGTGGGCCGGACCTTCATCATGCCGGGCCAAGAGGTGCGCAAGAAGTCGGTGCGCCAGAAGCTCAACGCGATCGCCAGCGAGTTCAAGGGCCGCAATGTGCTGCTGGTGGACGACTCCATCGTGCGCGGCACCACCAGCCGCGAGATCGTGCAGATGGCGCGCGATGCGGGTGCGCGCAAGGTCTACCTGGCCAGCGCTGCGCCGCCGGTGCGCTATCCCAATGTCTATGGCATCGACATGCCGACCAAGGACGAGCTGGTCGCGCACGGCCGCAGCGTGGACGAGATCCGCGACATCATTGGCTGCGACGCACTGATCTACCAGGATGTGGACGGCATGAAGCGCGCTATTGGCTCGCTGAACCCGGCGATCGCGGGCTTCGATGCTTCCTGCTTCGACGGTGTCTACGTGACGGGCGACATCTCCGAGGGCGACATCGTCCGGCTGAACGAACGCCGCGTGGGCGGCAGCGAAGAGAACCAGGAAGACAGCTCCCGCCTGGCGCTGCCCAACGCCGAAGCCGCCTGACGAACCGAACCTCGTGACCCGCACCATGCCAACGTCTCCCATCCGCACGCGCTTCGCGCCGTCGCCGACCGGCTTCATCCACCTGGGCAACATCCGCTCGGCCCTGTATCCCTGGGCGTTCGCGCGCGCCACCGGCGGCGTCTTCGTGCTGCGCATCGAGGACACGGACGTGGAGCGTTCGTCTCAGGCCGCCGTCGACGTCATCATCGAAGGCATGCGCTGGTTGGGTCTGGACCACGACGAAGGCCCGTTCTTCCAGATGCAGCGCATGGAGCGCTACAAGGAAGTGCTGGCCGAGTTGGTGGCGGCCGGCAGCGTCTACCCGTGCTACATGAGCGTGGCTGAACTCGACGCGCTGCGCGATCGGCAGACGCTGGCCAAAGACAAGCCGCGCTACGACGGCACCTGGCGGCCAGAGCCCGGCAAGCAGCTGCCGCCCGTGCCCGACGGCGTGCGGCCCGTGCTGCGCTTTCGCAACCCGCAGGGCGGTGCGGTGGTGTGGGAGGACAAGGTCAAGGGCCGCATCGAGATCAGCAACGACGAGCTGGACGACCTGGTGATCGCGCGGCCCGACGGCACGCCCACCTACAACTTCTGCGTCGTGGTCGACGACATCGACATGGCCATCACGCACGTGATTCGCGGTGACGACCATGTCAACAACACGCCGCGGCAGATCAACATCTTCCGCGCGCTCGGCAAGGAGCCGCCCGTCTACGCCCACCTGCCCACGGTGCTGAATGAGCAGGGCGAGAAGATGAGCAAGCGCAACGGCGCCAAGGCGGTCACGCAATACGCCGTCGAAGGCTATCTGCCCGATGCGATGGTCAACTACCTCGCGCGACTGGGCTGGAGCCATGGCGACGACGAAATCTTCAGCCGCGCGCAGTTCCTGGAGTGGTTCAACCTGGACCACCTGGGCCGCAGCGCCGCCCAGTTCGACGAGGCCAAGCTGCGCTGGGTCAACGCCCAGCACCTGAAGGCCATGGCCGACGATGCGCTGGCACCACTGTTGGTGGCGCACCTGGAAGCCAAGGGCATCGTGGCCGATGACCGGCTGCCGGCAATCTGCGGATTGTTCAAGGACCGCTGCGACACCACCGTGGCGCTGGCCGCTTGGGCGCAGGCCTTCTATGCCGATGTGCAGCCGCAGGCCGAAGAGCTGGCGCAGCACGTCACGGACGCGGTGCGTCCGGCGGTGCACGCCCTGGCCGATGCCTTGGCCGACTGCGCCTGGGACAAGCCGTCGATCGCCGCCGCGATCAAGCAGGTGCTGGCCGCCCACAGCCTGAAGATGCCGCAGCTGGCCATGCCGGTGCGCGTGCTGGTGATGGGGACAGCGCAGACGCCCTCGCTCGACGCGGTGCTGGCGCTGTCGTCCCGAAAAATTGTTCTGGAAAGATTGCGAGCGGCGTAAATCTCGTTCTATAATTCGAGGCTCGATGCAACGCAGGCTGCAGTTGTTTACAACAGCAGCCACGCGATTCGCAAGGGGGTATAGCTCAGCTGGGAGAGCGCTTGCATGGCATGCAAGAGGTCAGCGGTTCGATCCCGCTTACCTCCACCAAGTGAAGCATCGAGTCGGAAGTTCCAAGGTTTTGACCCTATCGTCTAGAGGCCTAGGACACTACCCTTTCACGGTAGGTACCGGGGTTCGAATCCCCGTAGGGTCGCCAAGTTCGTAGCGCTTGGATCGTCGCAAGACGGTTGAAGCTACCTACCAGGAGTGGTAGTTCAGTTGGTTAGAATACCGGCCTGTCACGCCGGGGGTCGCGGGTTCGAGTCCCGTCCACTCCGCCAGTGAAATCAATGGGTTGCAGCAGAAATGCCGCAGCCCGTTTTTCTTTGCGCGATCGATTCCGAAGCGGATGGTCCTGACAAGGCCACCCTGCCACCTGCGGCCTCCTCAAGAGCACGGCTTATCCAGCCACGCCAGCACCTGCGGCGCCAGCTCGTTGGGCGCCGTGCAGTGAATCGCATGCCAACCCAGCGCCTGCGCGGCCTGCACGTTCACCAGCGCGTCGTCGATGAACAGCGTGTGCGCCGGCTTCAGCCCATGCCGCGTTGCCAGCAACTGGAAGATCTCGGGCTGCGGCTTGGCCAGCTGTACGTCGCCGGAGAAGATGCCGCCATCGAACCACGCGAAGAATTCATGCTGACGCTGCAGCACGCGCGCGTAGGGCTCCGGCATGTTGGACAGGTAGAACAGCCGCAGCGGCGGCCCACCTAACGCGCGCGCATCACGGCGTTCGCACAACCGGCGCAATAGCGCGATCGTTTCGGCAATCGGCTCCAGGTGTTCGCCCAGCGGCATGACCAGCGCGTGCACGGCGTCTACCGGCAACTCCAGCCGTGCCGCCGAACGCGCGATGACGTCCTCGATGCGGTGCAGGCCGCCATCGAAGCCATGCCAGTCCGCATGCCCGAACAACGCACGCGCCAGTGCGGCCCCCGCCTGTGCGTCGGGCGCGTGCTGCGGAAAGTGCTGCTGCACCAGCAGCGCGGGTTCCCAGTGGAGCAGCACCGCGCCAAGGTCGAACACCACATCCAGACCAGCGTGCACGGTTGTGCCTCTCATGCGATGGGCGGCACCAGCGTCTGCGGCCGGCTGTACAGGTCTTCGGGCGCGCCGCGGTGCACGATCGCGCCGCGGTCCATCACGATGGTCTGGTCGGACACGGTCGGCACTTCGCTGCGGTCATAGGCCACGTAGGCCACGGCCAATTCGAGGCGCTGCTGGATCGCGCGGATCCGGCACCTCGAAGCTGAGCCCTTGAAGCCCGGCAGCGCGCCAGCGGCGGTGCCGTGGCGCTTGGTGATGGTGTGAGCCTCGATGCCGAACATAAAAAACCTCCGTTCTGTGGGGCTGCGGTGCTGAAGGCCTTCGGGCCGAACGGTCGGCGTTCATGCGAGCTTTTACACCTTGTAGTGGCCCTCGTGGGCAGGGATCTTGCGCCGGCCCGGCTTGCGTTGCTCCGTGTCAGTTGCCGGATGGCGGCTTCAACGCCAGGTCGGTAGGGCGCTCAGCCCCTCTAGCCGTTAGCCCGCAGGCCGTCGAAACTTCCAGCCCGCGACCCCTCAGCGCATAGCGCCAGACAGTCGCCGCAGCGCGTCCCCGGCCTCCGGGCGGGCCGGCTGCAGCCGCACCAGTTCGGCCAACAGCGCCCGTGCAGCAGGCGCATCTTCGCGCGCCAGTGCGACCGCCATCTGCACCAGGGGATCGTAGGCCGGTCGGAAATCCGCGCTGGTGCGCAGCACGTCGAGCAGCGGCTGCTGCACCTGCGCCAGCATCTGGCGCACGTCGTGGCTGGGCTGCACATCGCGCCCGGCCATCAGGAAGCGGGTGCGCGCGTCCCGGTAAGCGGCCAGGCGCGCGCCGGTGGCCGGCTCGGCATCCACGAGTTCCTGCGGACCGACCGACAGCTCGGCCAGCAGCGTCGCCAACAGTGCGCGCGGTGGTGCTGCCGGCGCGTAGGTGGCCCTGGGCGCGAGATACGCCACGACCGGGTGGTCGTCGGTGTTGACCACCGCGTCGCCGGCCAGCCGCTGCAGGGCCTGCGGCCCGCCGACCAGCGCGCCGAGCACCGCCAGTTCATCGTGCAGGCCCAGCGCCGCCGGGGGCTGCGGCCACTGGCTGGCGATGGCCATGCGTGCGCGCAGTTGCGCCGCATCGAAGCGCCCGCCATCGGCATGGCCGACCAGACCGAGCACCGGTGTGTCCAGGCTGTGCGTCGCCAGCACCGCGCCGCCGCCGGGGAAGGCCGTGGCGAACGCGCGCACGATGCTGCGCACGGTCGGCAGGTCGAGCTGGTGCAGCGGCAACCATTGGCAGAACAGCCCGCCCGAGGCCAGGCGCGCGCGCACCGCTTCGAAGTGCTCCACGGTGTACAGCGCGGCCGAGCCGCTGCGCGCCGGATGGAAGTTGTCCGAGATGATCAGGTCGTAGTGCCCGGGCGTGGCACGCACGAAGCGCCGTGCGTCGGCCGTGACGACGTGCAGCCGCGCGCCGGCATCCCGCTCCAGCGGCGTGAACCAGGCTGCGGCCTCGACCACTTCGGGCAGCAGTTCGACGGCCTGCACCTGCAGCGCCGGGTCCAGCGTCGCCGCGGCCGCCGTGGTGCCGGTGCCCAGGCCCAGAAACAGCGCCCGCTGCGGCGCCGGATGCAGCAGCAGCGGCAGCAGCGCCTGCCGCGCGTCGGCCGACCAGGCCGCGTTGCTGCCCTCCTGCTGGCGGTTGTTGATGCGCAGCCGGCGTGTGCCATCGGCCTCTTCGACAACGCTCACCGCCGCCATGGCGCCTTCGCGGTAGCTCAACAGCCGGCCGCCCTGCGGCACGCTGACGAAGGCCAGCGGTGGGGCCAGCAGCGCCAGCGCGAGCAGGCCCGCGCCGACGCACGCCGGCAGAACGATCGCGCGTGGTCGCCCGACCCAGCAATGCAGCAGCAGATAGCCGGCAGCCAGGCCCAGCAGCGCGGCCTTGGCGCCGAACGCGGGCAGCAGCAACAGCCCGAACAACAGCGGCGCGAGCGCTGCGCCGAGCGTGTTGATGCCCAGTGCCAGGCCGAAACCGATGCCGGCCATGCGCGCCTGCGTCGCCAGGTGACTGAACAGCGCGCCCATCAACAGCGTGGCGGGCAGGAAGGCGACGAGCGCGAGCGCCGCCTCGGCGCCCAGCGCCGCTGCCATGCCGGCGCCCAACAGCTCCTGCGCCTGTGTCTTCAGCGCTTGCGCGCCATACAGGCTGGCGGTGCCGGCCGTGCAGGCCAGCGCCAGCAGTGTCAGCAGCTGCGCGCCGAGTCGCCCACCCGGGGCGGCATCGACGCGGCTGGCCAGCCGGCGGTCGTAGTAGGCCGCGCCAGCGGCGCTGCCGACCAGGTAGACGGCCAGCAGCAGCGCGAAGGTGTAGACCGTGTTCTCGGCCACCTGGCTCAGCACCCGCACCACCAGCACCTCGTAGCCGATGCCCAGCAAACCGGTGGCCGCCAGCAGCGGCAGCAGGCGAGGCGCCGGCGCGCCACGCGCAGCTGGCACCACGGTGCGGCCAGGGTCCCCAGAGTCCCCAGTCTCCCCAGAGCCGCTAGAGGCGTCAGAGCCGCCAGAGGCGTCAGAGCCGCCAGAGGCGTCAGGCGCGACATGGGTGACGGCGGCGACAGCGGCGACAGCGGCGACAGCGGCGACAGGCTCCCCAGCGTCGGCAGGCGCAGCCTCAGCGCCCGCCGGCCGGTCGAACAGCCACAGTGCCGCCGCCGCGCACAGCAGGTTCAGCGCGGCGCAGACCAGCGCCGTCCGCGCCAGGCCGTATGCCGGCACCAGCCAGAACGCGCTGGCCAGCACACCCATCACCGCGCCGAACGTGTTGCCGGCGTACAGCGCGGCGATCGGCCCGCGCCGCCAGTGCCGCGACAGCGCGCGCTCCATGGCCGGCAGCGTGGCGCCCATCGCCGCAGTGGCCGGCAGCAGCAAAAGCAAGCTGCCGCCGAATGCCACCGTCCACTGCCAGGCAGCCGAAGGCTGGGCGCCGATGAAGTGCAGCAGCGCCTGGCCGATCGGTGCCATGGCGGCAGCCAGCACCAGGCTCCACAGGCCGATCAGCAGTTCACAGCCGGCGTACCAGCGGCCGGGCAGGGCGCTCGCAGCGACACGGCGCCCGAGCAGCAGGGCGCCGGCGCCCAGGCCACCGAAGAAGGCCGTGACCACCGCCAGCACGCCGGCCGTCTCATGGCCCAGCCAGAGCGCGCTCTGCTGCGTCCAGACGATCTGGTAGCCCAGCCCGGCGAAGCCGGAGGCCAGCATCAACGCCAGCACGGCAGCAGGGCGCACCGGTGCACCGTCGGCCTGCGCATCGGCGTGCCACGGGCGCTGCGGCGCTGCGCTCACGGAGGTGCCTTGGCCCGGCACGGCACTCATCCGCCGAACGAGACCTTGTAGCCCCAGGAATCGAGCTGCGTCGGGATCGCGTTCAGCGCCATGGTGATGCGGCGCTCGCCCGGGTTGGTCGGCACCGCGTGCATCAGGTAGCTGGGGAACAGCACCAGGTCACCCGGCTGTGGCTGCGGGCTGATCCACTTGTCGGCGCTGTAGGGCGTGGTGGTGACGCCGGCGTGGTCGTTCTTGAACGCGAAGTCGTGGCCGCCCGGCGATTTCATGAACACGGTGCGCGCGTCGGGGTGCGTGGGCGTCAGGTAAATGACGCCGGAGATGAAGCTGTTGGCATGGTTGTGCATGGCCTGGCGGCCGCCAGTGTCCAGCAGGTTGACCCACATCTCCTTGAGCGACCAGCCCAGCCGCTCGCCGAACATCTGCTCGCCGAACGCCACCAGATGCGGCGTGATGCGCTGGGCGGCTTCGACCAGCAGGGGGCTGTCGGCCGGCTGCAGCATCGCCGTGTGCGACAGCTGGCTCGACGCGTTGTTGCCGATGCCCGCCTCAGCGCTGAAATGGCGGACCAGGCCGGTGACCAGCGCGGCGTCCAGCGCCGCCGGCACGCGCATGAAGGGCGTGGCGAACAGTCCGATGATCTCGTGCATCGTGCCGGTCTCTCTCGAAGCTCTTGTGAAGGAGGGAAGCCCCAACGCCGACAGGCGGCACCATGGGCGCCGCCTGTCTGCAACGGGTGCGGGGTGATTACTTGCGGCGGCGGCGCGACGCGGCGGCCAGGCCGGCCAGGCCCAGCGAGACCAGCAGCATGCTGGCCGGCTCGGGCACGGCATTGAACGCGATGTCGTCGAACAGGATCGACGAGTCGCCGTTGAAGGTGGCCGAGTACGCAACACCGGCAAAGCTGCTCGAGATGCTGTCGAAGTTGCACGCGGGCGTGTCGCTGCAGCCGGCCTGCGCATTGCCCAGCAGGTCGAATGCGGCCAGCAGCGAGCCGGTGCCGTCCAGCCCGCTCCACAGGCTGACGGCGCCCGTGGCGGCGCCCACGGACGCGTACGAGAAGCTGAACAGGTCTTTGAAACCTGTCGCGACATTCATCGCCGAATCGGTGCCGACCGTGAACATCACGCCCAGGGGCGACGGTGCATTCGAGAAGTACGGACCCAGGTCGTCGTTCTGCAGGCCCAGCGCATCGCCACCGAAGACCACGCCGCTCGAAGCGTAGTGGCTGGCGATCGAGTCGTAGTTGGGCGCAGTCTCGAAATCGATGACGATGGGCGCGGCCATGGCCGGTGCCGCGACGAACAGGGCCAGGGCGGCGGCGGGAAGAAACTGCATGGGAAGACCTCCAGGGAATCGGGCTGTCGGGGTGGGGTTGAGAGGCGGCATCGCGAGGCCACCGCTGTCGGCCAGAAGCAGACGCGACTGCACTCTAGGCGGCGATCAAGACACCGCCGTGACGGGTGCGCACCGCGTGCAGCGTGGGGCCGGCCGGTGTGGTTTGCGTCATCGCACGTTCACGCGCGGTGCCTACGCTCAAGCTCCACCGCATCCACGAAAGACTTGCCATGCATCCACTGATTCACCGGCGTGCCGCGCTGCGCGCCGGCCTGGCGCTCGGCGCCGCGCTGGCCCTGCCGTCGGCGCGCGCCTGCGAGTATTTCGCCGACAACCTGCGCATCACGCACCCGTGGTGCCGCGCCACCCGGCCTGGCGCCACCTCGGTCGTGGTCTCGATGAAATTCGACGAGGTGACCCGCAGCGACCGGCTGATCGCCGTGCGCACGATGGTGGCCGAGGGCGCCGAAATCGGTGGCCCGTTGGCGCGCCCGGAGGTCGATTTCGCGATTGCGCAGGGCGTGGAAACCCAGCTCAGCGAACACGGCACCTACCTCCAGCTCACCGGCCTGCAGTTTCCGCTGGAGGTCGGGCGCGCCTACCCCATGGTGCTGACCTTCGAGCATGGCGGCGTGGTGCAGGCCAACCTGAACGTCGACTACCAGCGGTTCATGTGACACGTCTCGTCACGCCCGGGTCACGACCCATCCCTAGCATCGCCTGCGGTCCTGCCGCTGCTCCGAACGAAGGCATCGCGCCACGACGGCGGAGTCCAGGCAATCTGAAAGCCACACAAGGAATCTTATGAAGCATGCATTCACGCGGAACCCGGTTGCGCTGGCCGCCGTCGCGGTCCTGGCCACCATGGCCCTGGCACCGGCTGCGCACGCAGCCAAGCCAGCAGGTACCTATGTCACCGGCGACTTCCACAACCACACCACCTGCTCGGACGGTTCGACCTCGATGCAGAAGCTGGTGAAGAAGTCGACCGACAAGGCCGACACGCCCTGGGGGCTCGACTGGTTCGTCCAGGCCGGCCACGGCGGCAGCGGCAACCGCAACTGCACGCTGGCCGAAGATGCCAGCCTGGCGACACCCGCCTACCCGCTGGTGGTCTCGCAGACCGGCGAGGTGCAGGGCCCCACTACCCGCTGGCAAAACACCAACCCGCCGGTGCAGCCCAAGGGCACGGTGTCGGGCACGCCTCCCAACCAGAACATGTGGCGCTGGCAGGCCATTCAGGAATTTCAATACCCGGTGCTCGAGTACCTGGCCGCCTACCTGAACAAGCCGATGTTCATTGGCGTGGAATCGGTTGCGCCGGGCCACGAGCACGTCTCCGCTGCGGTCATCACGGGTCAGATGCCCGTCGCGCTCGACAGCGCGCGGCTGCCGACCACCCCGGGCTACACGCCGCTGGGCAACGCCACGGCCATGGCCTGGTGGGAATACTGCTTCGACCGCAACGACACCGACCGCAGCCGTGGCAACACCGTGTCCGGCGGCAGCGTCGGCAACAACTGGAGCTGCGCGGTTCCCGGCAGCCTGAATAGTTCCGACCCGAGCTGGAACGTGGAGGCGCAAAAGCTGATCCCCGCAGCCGGCGCCGGCGTTGGCGACCGCGGCCACGCCAAGTCGCTCGAAGGCATGAAGTGGTTGGCGGCGAACCACCCGCAACAGAGCTACTACGTGCCCGCCCACCTGGAGCGCGCCGGCCCATTCAACCCGGACGGCAACAACGGCTTCAACGTCGAGCACCTGCGCAACTTCAACAACGCCGCGCCCACCGTGGCGATCGGCTTCGAGTCGCAGCCGGGCCATGGCGCATCGGACAACCGCGGCGAGTATTCGCCCAGCCGCAACACCATCGGCGGCGTGCGTGTCGACTCGGTCGGCGGCACCACCTACGGCGGCACCGGCATCTACGCGGCGCAGATCGGCGGCGTGTGGGATGCGCTGCTCGGCGAAGGCCGCAACTGGTGGTTCTTCGGCAGCTCGGACTGGCACAACCGCGGCATGTTCGGCCCGGACGACCGCCGCTCGACGCAGGACTTCTACCCCGGCGAGTACCAGCGCGACTTCGTCATGGTGCGCAAGGGTGACGACACCAAGCTGCGCCCGCAGACCATCGTGGACGGCATCCGCAGCGGCAACAGCTTCGTGGCCACCGGCCAGCTGATCGACCGCCTGGCGTTCGTCGCCTGCGCTTCCTACGCAGGCCCGGCAGCGCGCAGCAATGCAGCGGTCCAGGCGCTGGCGTTGCGCGCGGCGCAGGGCAACACCGACACCGACGTGGCCGGCTGCGCCACCATGGGCGAGAAGCTGAAGGTGCGCCCCGGCGCCGAGATCGTCGTCGCCATCGTCGTGCGCGACCCCACGGGCACCAACTACTCGCCCTACACGTTCAACAACCCGTCGCTCGCGCAGGTCGGCATCAACCAGCCGCTGAATGCACCGGTGCTGGCGCAGGTCGACGTGATCCGCGGTCTGGTCAGTGGCTACCGCCAGCCCGGCACCACCAACTACGCCGGCCAATGGCCCAACGACTGGTTGCTGAACCCGTCCATGGCCAACGTGCCGGCTGCGGCCAAGAACACCTCGGCCGCCGTGGTGCGCACCTTCAACGATGCGACCTGGGCGTCTGTGGGTGACGGTGGCGCCTACAAGGCCATGACCTTCCGCATCGCGGCGGGCAATGCCTCGCAGTACCTGCGCCTGCGTGGCTCCAACCTGCCACCCGGCGTGCCCTACGAGACCGACGCCAACGGCAACCCGCTGGCCGACATCTACACGAATGCCAGCGATACCAGCAAGCTGACCATCGCCTGTATGGTGGCGGGCATCAACGTGCCGGCCAACGGCGGCACCTACAGCGGCGCGGCGATCGACGGCTGCCCGGCGCACCTGCCCACGGTCAACGGCCAGAAGTACGTGGCCTACGACGTCGCGGCCTGGGCCGATCTGTCGTTCTACAGCAACCCGGTCTTCATCGAAGTGGCTGGCGCGACCCAGGTAGCCGGCGTCAAGTAAGACGGCCTGGCGCAGGCGCTGCTGCGCTTGTCGCCCCGAGCGCCGCGCGGCACTGGCCGCGTGGCGCTTTTTCCATTGGCGGGTGGCCCCGGCCGCCCGCACCCGAACCCGTACATCTGCCATGCCTTCGACCCCACCGCATCCCACCCAAGAGACCGCTGCACCGGGCGCCGATGCCCACCGCCCGCGCTGGTGGCGCGAACCCCTTTTGCATTTCGTCCTGCTGGGCGGCTTGCTGTTCGCGGTCGACCACGTGATCGTCGGCCGCAGCGACGACCCGCGCACCATCGTGGTGACGCAGGACGTCGACGACGAGGCGCGTGACCTGTTCAAGGCCTCGCGCGGCCGCGAGCCGAACGCAGACGAGTTCGCGGCCCTGCGCCGCGCCTGGCTCGACAACGAGGTGCTCTACCGCGAGGGCCTGGCGATGCAGGTCGATCGCGGTGACGACGCCATCCGCGCGCGCGTGATCTTCAAGGCGCTGAGCGTGCTGGAGGCCGACAACAAGTTGCCGCCCTTCGACGATGCGCTGCTGCGCGCGTGGTTCGAGCAGCGCCGCGACAAGTACGACGAGCCGGCGCGCTTTGACTTTCGCGAGGCGGTGCTGTCCGGCGACATGGGCGAGCCCGCGGCGCGCGAGTTGGCCGCGCGGCTGAACACCGGCGTGCCGGGCGAGGTCGGCGCCGGGCTGCGCGTGTTCAAGGGCCGCCCGCACGGCAACCTGGTGCAGACTTACGGCGCAGCGTTTGCCACGGCTCTGGAAGCCGCCACGCCGGGGCAGTGGCTGGCACTGTCCACCAAGGACGGCTGGCGCGTGATGCAGCTGCAAGCGCGCACGCCGCCCAAGCCCGCAGACTTCGAGGTGCTGCGCGGTGTCGTGCTGCAGGATTGGACCGATGTCGTCATGGCCGACCAGCGCACCGCTGCCGTGCGCACGCTGGCCGAGAAGTACACCGTGCGGATCGAAGCGGAGGCCAAGTGAGCTGGCCCCTGCGCGTGCGGTGCCTGATCGCCTCGTTGCTGATGCTGCTGGTTGCCGGCACCGCATCGGCACATGAGCTGAGCATCGCCGAGCTGGAACTGCGCGAGACCTCGCGCGGCGCGTTCACCTGGCAATGGACAGCGCGCGAGCGCGCGACCAAGCGCGACCTGAACCCGCTGTGGCCGGCCGGATGCCGCGCCGATGCGCAGCTGCTGCAGTGCGGCCCGGGCGGTCTGCAAGGTGTGCTGCAGGTCGAAGGCGTGGGCAAGGGCTACTCGGCGGTGATCGTGAAAATCCGCTGGCTCGATGCGCAGGTGCGCATCTACACGCTCACGTCGGCGCAGCCTACGGTCAACCTGTTCGGCACGGCCGACGACCAGCGCGGCGCCGCCGACATCGCCTCGGCCTACACCGTGCTCGGCATCGAGCACATCCTGACCGGCACCGACCACCTGCTGTTCGTCGTGAGCCTGCTGTTCCTGGTCGGCTTCAACCGCCGGCTGGTGTGGACCATCACCGCGTTCACCGCGGCGCACAGCATCACACTGGCGCTGAGCGCGTTCGGCGTGCTGGCGCTGCGGCCGCCGCCGGTGGAGGCGACCATCGCGCTGTCCATCATGCTGGTGGCCGGCGAGGCGCTGCACCGGCAGGCCACCCTGTCGCGCCGCTGGCCGGCGCTGGTGGCATTCCTGTTCGGCCTGGTGCACGGCCTCGGTTTTGCCGGTGCGCTGAAGCAGATCGGCATGCCCGAGAACCATTTGCCGATGGCGCTGCTGACCTTCAACCTCGGCGTGGAGATCGGCCAGCTGGCGGCAGTGCTGGTGGCGTGGGCGGTGTGCAAGACGCTGGCACCCTGGCCCAGCTTTGCGCTGGCGCGCACGCCGGCGCTGTACGGCATCGGCGCGGTGGCGATGTATTGGGCCAGTGGCAGGGTCTGGGCGATCCTGACCTGAGTGGGGCGTGTGCCCGACATGGGCGCGACGGAAGTGCGACATGCGCGGCATTCGCTCCACGCGCGCGGCGTCGGCGCCGTGCCTGCGCGGGCGGTTGACCACCTCGCATTGAGGACGATTGCCTACAGGCGCACGCGCTCTCCGTGTCGATGATGGTCGATCGAAAGGAACGACGATGGCCACACCGACGCGAAGCCTGTACACGACGATTACCGGGGCCGTGCTGGCCCTGATGGGCCTGGTGCTGTTGGCTGCGGGCGCGTGGTTGATGTTCCTGGGCGGCAGTGCGTACTACGCCATCGCCGGGCTGCTGCTCGTGCTGACCGGCTCCTTGGTGCACCGGCGCTCGTCCTGGGCGCTGTGGCCATTCGTGGCATTGTTTGCAGGCTCCCTGGTCTGGTCCATTTGGGAGACTGGCCTGGACTGGTGGCCACTGGCCGCGCGCATGGGCGTGCTGTTCCTTCTGGGCCTGTGGATGATCCTGCCCTGGACCATGCGCCGACTGGACGGCGGCCTGGCCCGGGTGCCCGCAGCGACCTCAACGACAGGCGCGCCGCCCCCGGTTGCGGTGCGCCGCACGCCGTCGTGGCGTTCCGGCAGTGGCATGGTCCTGGGTGTGTCGATGGTCTGCTTCGTCTTGATTGCGTGCGTCACGTTGGTGCGTGATGTGCATTCGATCGAAGGGGCGCTGCCTCCCGCGCAGGGCAGGCTCGTGAACCAGGATGCTGCCGTCCGCGGCGTGCCGCCGGGCGAATGGCATGCCTACGGACGTACGGGCTTCGGCCAACGCTACTCGCCGCTGGCCGAGATCACCCCCGCCAATGTGAAGGATCTGCAGGTGGCCTGGCATGTGCGCACCGGCGATCTGCGCGGCCAGCCAGGAGACCCGGTCGAGACCACCTACCAGGTGACGCCGCTGAAGATCGGCAACCGCCTGTACCTGTGCAATCCGCACCAGACCGTCATGGCACTCGATGCGACGACCGGTCAGGAAATCTGGCGCTACGACCCCCAGGTCAGCCGGGATCTGGCGCTGCAGCACCTGACGTGCCGTGGCCTGTCCTACCAGCCACCGGCTGCGGCGGCAGCGGTGGCTGCGGTGGCCACCGCGGTGCAGGCGCCCGCGCCTGTCCCCGCGGCGCAGGCCCCGGCGGTCGCCCCTGTCGCGCCCGCGCCCGCGCCAGCCCCCGTTACCGCCGAAGCCGCATCGCCGCCGGGCGCCACGTGCGCGAGTGGCAAGCTGTTCATGCCCACCGCCGATGGGCGCCTGCTCGCGCTCGACCTGGATCGGGGGGTGCCGTGCACGTCGTTCGGCGCAGGCAAAGGCCAGATCGACCTCTGGGCCAACATGCCCAATCACCGGCCGGGCGCCTACTACTCGACCTCGCCGGTCGTCGTCACGGCGCGGCTGGTCATCGTCGGCGGCACGGTGTTGGACAACGTTTCCACACACGAGCAATCGGGCGTCATCCGCGCGTTCGACATCGAGACCGGCGCGCTCGTCTGGAACTGGGATTCAGGCAACCCCGACACCACCTCGCCCATCGCGGCCGATGCGCGTTACACGGTCAACTCGCCCAACAGCTGGTCCATCTCCAGCGTCGACGAGCAGCTGGGCATGGTCTACGTGCCCATGGGCAACCAGCCGCCCGACCAGTGGGGCGGCAACCGCAGCGCGGCGGTGGAGAAGTATTCATCGTCGGTGGTGGCGCTCGACCTGGCGACGGGGCAGGTGCGCTGGGTCTACCAGACCGTGCACCACGATCTGTGGGACTACGACGTTCCGGCGCAACCGTCGCTGGTCGATCTGAACATCGACGGCACCGTGGTCCCGGCACTCGTGCAACCGACCAAGCAGGGCGAGTTGTTCGTGCTGGACCGGCGTACCGGCACCCAGCTGCGTCCCCAGGAAGAAACCCCCGCGCCGCAGGGCGCCGCGCAGGGCGACCGCACCGCCGCCACGCAGCCCAGGGCGGCCATCTCGTTCGACCCGCCGGTGCTGCGTGAACGCAGCATGTGGGGCGTGACCATGTTCGACCAGCTGGCCTGCCGCATCGCGTTCAAACGGCTGCGGTATGAAGGGCGGTACACCCCGCCGTCCGTCCAGGGCTCGATCATCCACCCCGGCAATTTCGGGGTCTTCAACTGGGGTGGTGTGGCCGTCGACCCAGGGCGCCAGATCGCCTTCACCACGCCGACCTATTTGCCGTTCGTCTCAACCTTGGTGCCACGGCCGGACGACACCACGCTGATGGTGCAGCCTGACGGCAAGCCGCCGGGCGCGCTGCCGGCACTCAACGAGAACTTCGGCGCGCCGTTTGCCGTCAAGCTCGCGCCGTTCCTGTCACCGCTGGGCGTTCCATGCAGCGCGCCACCGTGGGGCTACGTGGCCGGCGCGGACCTGACCACCGGCAAGATCGTCTGGCAGCACCGCAACGGCACGGTGCGCGATCTGTCGCCAGTGCCCCTGCCCATCCGCATGGGCGTGCCCAATCTCGGTGGCCCCATCGTCACGGCCGGTGGCGTCGCGTTTCTGTCGGGCTCGGTCGACGACTTCGTGCGGGCCTACGACGTGACCAGTGGGGAGCAGCTCTGGGAACACCGGCTGCCGGCGGGCGGCCAGGCCACACCGATGACCTACACCGGCAACGATGGGCGCCAGTACCTGCTGGTGGTGGCCGGCGGGCATGGGTCGCTCGGCACCACGCCAGGCGATTCCGTCATCGCCTACGCCTTGCCCCGACGCTGACGCTGGCTTGCGTGCGCGCTGCCCCCCGCCGGGACTGCTGCGCGCGTGAGGCTTGCGATGGCCTGCTTATAAGATGCCGGCCATGCCGCAGACCGCTCCACGCCCCCCACCCGCGGACGCCGCCTTCGGCCGCCCCGATCACGGCTTTCGCCTGCAGCTGTACACGGTCATTTTCGAGGCCGACACGCGCGCCGGTCGGCTGTTCGATCTGGTCCTCATCGCCCTGATCCTGGCCAGCGTGGCCGTGGTGATGATGGACAGCATGGCCTCCATGCATGCGCGCTACGGTGAGCTCTTCCGCGTGCTGGAGTGGTTCTTCACGGCAGCGTTCACGGCCGAATACATCGCCCGGCTGGCTTGTGTGCGCCGGCCGGCGCGCTATGCGCGCAGCGCCTTCGGCATCATCGATCTGCTCGCGCTGCTGCCGACCTACCTGGCCATCCTGGTGCCTGGGCTGTATGCCCTGATCGATGTGCGCGTACTGCGGCTGCTGCGCATCTTCCGGATTCTCAAGCTCACCGAATACGTGGCCGAGTACGGCGCGCTGGGCCAGGCGCTGGCGGCGTCGCGACGCAAGATCATGGTCTTCATGTCGTTCGTGATGCTCGTGGTGGTGATCATGGGCACGCTGATGTATGTTGCCGAGGGCCCGGCGCACGGCTTCACCAGCATCCCCGTCGGCATCTACTGGGCGATCACCACCATGACCACGGTCGGCTTCGGCGACATCACGCCGCACACCGACCTCGGGCGCGTCATCGCCTCCGTCATGATGCTGCTGGGCTGGGGCACGCTCGCCGTGCCCACCGGCATCGTCAGCGCAGAATTCACGCTGCAGCGGCACCAGCGCGTGCCCACCACGCGCACCTGCCACGAATGCCTCAGCGAAGGCCATGCACCCGCCGCGCGCTTTTGCAGCGACTGCGGCGCGAGCCTGCCCCCATGGCGTCGCGAAGCCGCCGGGAGCGCCTGACGCAACCCCCGCACGGTGCATGCGCCCTGCGCGGGCGCCTGCGCCCGCTGGCGCAACTCAAGCCGGCCGGGCGATCGCCAGCGTCAGCACGAGAACCGCGCTGGCGCTGAGCCACGAACCGACCACGCGCACGCCGACCTGGGCCCAGGGGTGACGCAGGTGGTGCACCAGCCCGGCCAGGCAGGCCGTGCACAGCGAGGCGCCGACCAGCGTGCCCATCAGCGCGGCGCTGCGCTGTGCCGGCGCCATGCCCTCGGGCGCAGAGCCCAGGCCCACCGCCAGGCCAACCAGCGCCGCCAGCGGCACCAGCGCCCAGGCCGGCCAGGGCCGGCCTAGCACCACACTCATGCCGATGAGCGCGCCCAGCGCCAGCAACGCCAGGTCGGGTTCGGGCAGCCCCTGCAGCCGCAGGCTGAGCCACAGTCCCGCTGCCGTGAAGGCCACCAGCGCCGCCATGGCGTGGCGGCTGGCCACCACGCCGCGCTGGCCGAACAGCAGGCCCAGCGCCAGCAGCGCCAGCAGATGCGCCGGGCTGATGAAGGGGTGCAGCACGCCGCTGTAGAACGCGCCGACGCCTTTGATCTCGCCGTGCGCCAGCACGGCACCGGGCCACAGCACACCCGCCAGGCAGGCATAGCGCGCCAGGCGCAGCACGCTCACATGGCGCCCCGCAGGAACACCAGACCGCCCAGCGCGATCAGCGCACCCGCACTGCGCACCGCCATGCGGCCGCGCGGCGAACGCGCCAGCGCACCGAAGGCGATGCCGGCCACGTGCAGCAGGCCGGTGGCCACCACGAAGCCCAGGCTGTAGACCAGTGGGTTGGCCGCCTGCGGCAGCTCGGTGCCGTGCGCGTGGCCATGGAACACGGCGAACACCGCGACCAGCAGGCCGGCCAGCCACAGCGGGGGCCGCACGGCGAACGCCACCATGGCGCCCAGCAGCACGCCGGACAGCGCAATGCCCACCTCCACGCCCGGAAGCGGCACGCCCGTCACGCCGAGCGCGCCGCCCAGTGCCATGACCAGCGGGAACACCACCGGCAGCACCCACAGCGCCGGGGCACCCAGGAACGCGCCCCAGAGCCCGACGGCCACCATCGCGATGACGTGGTCCGGGCCGAGCATGGGATGCATGAACCCGGCGATGAAGCCACCGCCCAGGTCGTGGGTGGAATGGGCCAGCGCGGGCCAGGCTTGGGCGCACACGAGCAGGCAGGCGAAGGCACGCAGCAGTTGGGGCATGGGTCGAATGAAGGTGCAGCCGCAGGTGCGGCAGACGTAAAGGCGCGGGGCGAAGCGCCAGACTTTAGTGGCGGTGCGTGACAGCGCCTTGACTGCGGGCCGGCATCAGGCCGGGGTGCTGTCTCAGGCCTCCGGTGGAGGGCTCTTGCGCCGTTCCAGCTCCAGCGGTTGCGAACTGCTGGCGAGCCACTCGTTGAACGCGCGCTTGGCGGCGCGGCGCTCCTCGTACTTCTGCCGCCGCCGCAGCTTGCGGGCCCGCAGCGTCAAACCCGTGATGAGGATGGCCAGCATCACCAGCACGAAGATGAATGACCAATCCAAGATGACGACCTCATCCACGGTGTTTCCCGACCCCTGAGTTCTCGATGCGTCGAGCCTACCGCGTGTTGCGGAATCCGCGCAAGTCGAGCCCGTGGATTTCGCGTTTCCGTGGGTTGCAACTGGGTCGCGATTGCGGCATTGGCCTACACCGGACTACGCAGCTGACTGCTGGTGAGGGCGGCGCTGCCTGGGCAGAGTTGAGCTTTGGCAACCGGCACCGCCTTCACCGGCACCGAACTGCATGACCCAACTCGCTGAACAAGACATTCATTTCTTTCGCGAAGGCACGCATGCCCAGCTCGCGGCCAAGCTCGGCGGGCGCCTGCTGCCGAGCGTTGGTGGGCGCGAGCAGGGCGCGCGCTTTGCAGTCTGGGCGCCCAACGCCGAGGCCGTCAGCGTCATCGGCGACTGGAACGGCTGGGACCCGCAAGCCGACCGACTCGCTCCGCGGCCCGATGGCAGCGGCATCTGGGAAGGCCAGGCCGCGCAAGCGCGCCACGGTGCCGTCTACAAATTCCGCGTGAGCGGGCAGGGCGGTCACTTCACGGCCGACAAGGCCGACCCCTACGCGCTGGTCAGCGAGCTGCCACCGGCGACCGGCTCGCGGTTGTGGTCGCTGGACTACGCATGGCAGGACGATGCCTGGATGGCGCAGCGCGCGACATTCGATGCAGACACCGCGCCGATGTCCGTGTACGAGGTGCACCCCGGGTCGTGGCGCCGGCCGGACGGCGTGTTCATGGGCTGGCGCGACCTGGCCCACGCGCTGGCTGAACACGTGCGCAACCTGGGCTTCACGCACGTCGAGCTGATGCCGGTGACCGAGCACCCGTTCTACGGCTCCTGGGGCTACCAGACCACGGGCTACTTCGCGCCCACGGCACGCTACGGCAGCCCGCAGGACCTGATGTATTTCGTCGACCACCTGCACCAGCAGGGCATCGGCGTGCTGCTGGACTGGGTGCCCTCGCACTTTCCAACCGATGCGCACGGGCTGCAGTTGTTCGACGGCACGCACCTGTACGAGCATGCCGACGCGCGCCAGGGCTTCCATCCGGAATGGAGTTCCAGCATCTTCAACTACGGGCGCGACGAGGTGCGCAGCTTCCTGCTGTCCTCCGCGCTGTTCTGGCTGCGCACCTATCACTTCGACGGGCTGCGCGTGGATGCCGTGGCGTCGATGCTGTACCTGGACTACGCCCGCAAGGCCGGCGAGTGGATTCCCAACCGTTTCGGCGGCCGCGAGAACCTGGAGGCCGTGCAGTTCCTGCGCGTGCTGAATGAGGCCGTGGCGCGCGAGGTGCCGGGCGCGCTCACCATCGCCGAGGAATCCACCGCCTGGCCGGGCGTCACGCATGCCGTGGCCGACGGCGGCCTGGGCTTCTCGATGAAGTGGAACATGGGCTGGATGCACGATACGCTGGAGTATTTCGGCCAGGACCCGGTGCACCGGCGCTACCACCAGGGCCAGCTGACCTTCTCCATGGTCTATGCCTTCCACGAGCGCTTCGTGCTGCCGCTCTCGCATGACGAGGTCGTGTATGGCAAGGGCTCGTTGCTCACGCGCATGCCCGGCGACGAATGGCAGAAGTTTGCCAACCTGCGGGCGCAGTTCGGCTACCTGTGGGCGCACCCCGGCAAGAAGCTGATGTTCATGGGCGGCGAGTTTGGCCAGCGGCGCGAATGGGCGCACGAGGGCGAGCTTGACTGGGCGCAATCACGCGAGCCGATGCACGCCGGCATCTCGCGGCTGGTGGGCGACCTGAACGGCCTGTACCAACGACAGCCTGCACTGCACCGCTACGACTTCTCGTCCGAGGGCTTCGAGTGGATTGCCAGTGACGACGCCGACGCCAGCGTCATCGCCTTTCTGCGCAAGGCCGGGCCGGATGAACCGGTGCTGCTGGTGGTCTGCAACCTCACCCCACTGCCGCGGCACGGCTACCGGCTGGGCGTGCCGGCCCCAGGCCACTGGCGAGAAGTGCTGAACACGGACAGCCGCGACTACGGCGGCTCCGGTCTCGGCAATCTTGGTGGTGTGCAGGCCGATGACCTGAGCGTGCACGGCCGGCCCTTCTCGCTGTCGCTGACGCTGCCCCCGCTTGCCACTGTTTACTTTCGCCTGGAGAACGATGCCCATGCCGCTTGACACCACTTCCAAGAAAAAAGGTTCGCGCGCCGCCACTGCCAAGGCTGCAGCCGCAGTCGCCGGCGCAGCCCCTGCCCCGGCCACCGCAGCGCCGGCCATGATGCCGATGCCCGAGCACGGCCAGGTGCGCGCCGTGATCGACGCGGTGCTGCCGCAGGTCGACGCCGGCCGCTTCGCCGTCAAGCGCGTGGTCGGTGAGGCGCTGGCCGTCACCGCCCATGTGTTCACCGATGGCCATGACCAGGTGCGCGCACGGCTGTGCTGGCGCCGTGTTGGGCAAGCCGACGCACAGGACTGGCAGGAAGCCGAGATGCTGCCGCTGGGCAACGACGTGTGGGGTGCCAGCTTCACGCCGGACGCGCAGGGCCGCTGGGCCTACACCGTCTGCGCCTGGGTCGACCATTTCCAGTCGTGGCGCACCGAGCTGACGCGCCGCGTCGACCCGGCCGACATTCTGCTGGCCGCGCGTGCCGGCGCCGACCTGGCCGACGCGGCTGCCGCGCGTGCGACGGACGAAGACCGCAAGAGCCTGGCCGGCTGGGCCCATGAGCTGCGCGAGCGCGCCCTGGCCGTCGGCAAAACCACCATCGACGCGCTGGACACGGTGCTGGCCGAGATCTCGGCGATCAAGACCATGGCGCTCAGCGAAGACCTGGCCGCCATCGCCGACCGGTACCCCGATCGCCGGCAGGCCACGCGCTACGGCGGCGAGGCCGGGCTGCCGCTGGAGGTCGACCGCGTGCGCGCCGCCTTCAGCGCCTGGTACGAGCTGTTCCCGCGCTCGGCCGCGCTGGAGGAGGGCCGCCACGGCACCTTTGCCGACGTGCAGGCCCGGCTGCCCTATGTGGCGGCGATGGGCTTCGACGTGCTGTATTTCCCGCCCATCCACCCGATCGGCCGCCAGCGCCGCAAGGGCCGCAACAACTCGCTCACGCCCGAGCCGGGCGACGTTGGCAGCCCCTGGGCCATCGGCGCCGACGAGGGCGGCCACAAGGATGTGCTGCCGGCGCTGGGCACGCTGGACGACTTCCGTGCGCTGGTGCAGGCCGCCAACGCGCAGGGCCTGGAGATCGCGATGGACATCGCCTTCCAGTGCGCGCCCGACCACCCCTACGTCAAGGCGCATCCGGACTGGTTCCGCAAGCGGCCCGACGGCAGCGTGCAGTACGCCGAGAACCCGCCCAAGAAGTACCAGGACATCTACCCCTTCGACTTCGAGACGGACGACTGGCGCGCGATGTGGGCCGAGCTCAAGAGCGTGTTCGACCACTGGATCGAGGTCGGCGTGCGCATCTTTCGCGTCGATAACCCGCACACCAAGGCGTTCGCGTTCTGGGAATGGGTGATCGCGGCGATCAAGGCCCAGCACCCGGACGTGCTGTTCCTGGCCGAAGCCTTCACGCGGCCCAAGGTCATGCACCGTCTGGCCAAGCTGGGCTATTCGCAAAGCTACACCTACTTCACCTGGCGCAACGACCGCCATGAGCTGATGGCGTACTTCAACGAGCTGGCCCACGGCCCTGGGGCCGACTACTTCCGGCCCAACGCCTGGCCCAACACGCCGGACATCCTGAACGAGCATCTGCACCACGGCACGCGGTCGATCTTCATCATCCGGCTGGTGCTGGCGGCCACGCTGTCGGCCAGCTACGGCATCTACGGCCCCACGTATGAACTGCTGGACGGCACGCCGCGCACGCCCGGCAGCGAGGAATACCTGGATTCCGAGAAGTACCAGATCCGCCACTGGGGCGAGCTCTCGCTCGACCGCGAGGACAGCATCGCCGGCCTGATCGCCACCGTGAACCGCATCCGCAACACCTACACGGCGCTGCAGTCCAACCGCGAGCTGCGCTTCTTCGACACCAGCAACCCCTACCTCATCGCCTATGCCAAGCGCGATGCGAACGGCGAGAACGCAGTGCTGACCGTGGTCAACATCGACGCCACCTTCACGCAGAGCGGCTGGGTGCACGTGGATGCCGGCTGGATGGACGTGGGCGGCGTGGGCAACTACGTGGCAGAAGACCTGCTGACCGGCCAGGCCTACACCTGGAACGACGGCGCCAACTACGTGAGCCTGGTGCCCTCGCACATGCCGGCCCATGTGCTGGCGATCAAGAAAAGCGAGGCCGCATGAAGAACCCCGTCCACACCGTGGCCGATGACGCCATCCCCCACCTGGCAGACGCCGAGCAGGGGGCCGTGACCCCGACCACCGATGCCGCCCTGTGGTACCAGGACGCGGTCATCTACCAGCTCAACGTCAAGGCCTTCGTCGATTCCAACGCCGATGGCGTGGGCGACTTCCAGGGCGTGACCAGCAAGCTGGATTACGTGAAGGAATTGGGCGTCAACACCATCTGGCTGATGCCGTTCTACCCCTCGCCGCTGCGCGACGACGGCTACGACATCGCCGGCTACATGGACGTGCACCCGCAGTACGGCACGCTGGACGATTTCAAGGAGATGCTGGCGCAGGCGCACAAGCGCGACCTGAAGGTCATCACCGAGCTGGTCATCAACCACACCTCCGACCAGCACCCCTGGTTCCAGCGCGCACGCAAGGCGCCGCCCGGCTCGCCCGAGCGCGACTTCTACGTCTGGACCGACACCGAAGACAAGTACAAGGGCACGCGCATCATCTTCACCGACACGGAGACGTCCAACTGGACGTACGACCCGGTGGCGAAGGCGTATTTCTGGCACCGCTTCTTCGGCCACCAGCCCGACCTGAACTTCGACAACCCGGCGGTGCTGGAGGCCGTGTTCGAGGTCATGCGCTTCTGGCTCGATCTGGGGGTGGACGGCTTCCGGCTGGACGCGATTCCCTACCTGATCGAACGCGAGGGCACCAACAACGAGAACCTGCCCGAGACGCACGCCATCCTGAAGCAGCTGCGTGCGGCGGTCGACGCCAACTACCCCAACCGCTTTCTGCTGGCCGAGGCCAACCAGTGGCCTGAGGACGTGCGAGAGTATTTCGGCGACGGTGACGAGTGCCACATGGCCTACCACTTCCCGCTGATGCCGCGCATGTACATGTCCATCGCGCAGGAAGACCGCTTCCCGCTGACGGAAATCATGCAGCAGACGCCGGACATCCCGCAGGGTTGCCAGTGGGCGATTTTCCTGCGCAACCACGACGAGCTGACGCTGGAGATGGTCACCAGCAAAGAGCGCGACTACATGTACAGCACCTACGCGGCTGACCCGCGTGCGCGCATCAACGTGGGCATTCGCCGCCGGCTGGCACCGTTGATGGAGAACGACAACGACCGCATCAAGCTGATGAACAGCATGCTGCTGTCGATGCGCGGCTCGCCCATCGTCTACTACGGCGACGAGATCGGCATGGGCGACAACGTGTTCGTGGGCGACCGCAACGGCGTGCGCACGCCGATGCAGTGGAGCCCCGACCGCAACGCCGGCTTCTCGCGCGCCGACCCGCAGCGCCTGTACCTGCCGCCGATCATGGATTCGGTGTATGGCTACGAGGCGCTCAACGTCGAGCAGCAGCAGCGCGAGCCGGCGTCGCTCTTGAACTGGATGCGCCGCATGCTGGCCGTGCGCTCGACCAGCAAGGCGTTCGGCCGCGGCGACATCGTGTTTCTGAAGCCCGGCAATCGCAAGATCCTGGCCTACCTGCGCACCTACGGCGACGACGTGATCCTGTGCGTCGTCAACCTGGCCCGGTCGGCGCAGCCGGTCGAGCTGGACCTGGCCACCTTCAAAGGGCGCGTGCCGGTGGAGATGCTGGGCCGCACCGCGTTCCCGCCCATCGGCGAGCTGCCCTACCTGATGACCATTGCCGCGCACGGCTTTTACTGGTTGCGCCTGGCGACCGATGTCGCCGCGCCCAGCTGGCACCAGGACATGTTGCCGGCCGAAGACCGCCCCGTGCTGGTGCTGTTCGACGGTTGGAACAGCCTGTTCCGCGACCAGGTCGTGCCCTGGCGCATCGGCATGGCCGTCAAGACGCGCCAGCAGTTCGAGCAGGAAGTGCTGCCCACGCACCTGCAGGCCCAGCGCTGGTATGCCAGCAAGGGCACACCGGTGCAGCGCGCGCGCCTGACCGAGCATGCCATGTGGGAGCAGGGCGCCGACACCTGGCTGCTGCCGCTGGTCGAGCTGGACGGCCCGGACGATTCCACCTACTTCGTGCCATTGGCACTGGCGTGGGAGGACCGCGAGGAAGAGCGCTACCGCAGCTTCGGCCCTGCCGCCGTGGCGCGCGTGCGCCAGCAGGCCGAAGTCGGCACCATGGCCGATGCGTTCGCCGACGAGCGCTTCTGCCACGCGGTGATCGCCGCCATCGGCGCGGGCCGCACCATCCCGGCAGCGGGCGGCGGCAGCATCCGCTTCACGCCCACGCGCATGTTCAAGGAGTTGGCCGGCAGCGATGTCGACACCCTGGCGATCGAGCGGCCGCAGGCGCAGAGCAGCAACACCATCGTCTCGGTGGACGACCGGCTGTTCCTCAAGGGCTACCGCCGCATTCGCCAGGGCGAGAACCCCGAGTTCGAGGTCGGCCGCTTCCTGACGGAGGTGGCGCATTTCCCGCAGTGCGCGCAGGTTGCCGGCGCCGTGGAGTTCGTGGCGCGCGATGGCAGCACCCGCACGCTGTGCCTGCTGCAGGCCCACGTGAGCAACCAGGGCGATGGCTGGGTCTACGCGCTGGGGTACCTGGAGCGCCACCTGGAGGAGGTGCACACCCCCACCGGCGAGGCGCTGCCCGATGACGTGCACGGCGGCCACCTGGCGCTGATGCAGACCCTGGGCCAGCGCACGGCCGAGATGCACCTGGCGCTGGCCACGCGCAGCGGCAACGCCGCTTTCGACCCCGAGCCGCTGAGCGCGGCCGACGTCGTGGCATTGCGCGAGCAGACGCTGCGCGAGCTGCAGACCACGCTGACCCAGCTGCAGGGCGCGCTGCCCAAGATCACGGGCGTGGCGCTGCAGGATGCCAAGTCGGTGCTGGCCTCCAGCACCGCGCTGTCCCAGCGCATCGACGCGGCCGGCCTGTCCGAGGGCGAGGGCGTGAAGACCCGCATCCACGGCGACTACCACCTGGGGCAGGTGCTGGTGACGCGCAACGACTTCACGATCGTCGACTTCGAAGGTGAGCCGGGGCGCAGCTTCAGCGAACGGCGCGCCAAGCAGTCGCCGCTGCGCGACGTGGCCGGCATGCTGCGCTCGTTCGACTACGCGCGGGCCAGTGCGCTGCGCAACGCCGCGCGCACGCCCGACGAAGAGACCGCGCTGGCCGCCCCCGCGCAAGCGTGGGCGGTGGCCACGCGCGAGACCTTCCTGCGCAGCTACCGTGCCACCGTGGCTGGCAGTTCCCTGGCCGTCTCGGACCACGCGCTCAGCCTGCTGACGCTGCTGGAACTGCAGAAGGCGCTGTACGAGCTGCGCTATGAAATCGACAACCGGCCGGACTGGGTGCACATCCCGCTGGCCGGCATCCTCGCCTTGCTGGCGCCCACCCCCTTGACGGAGTGAACACATGGAACGAATCGACGTGATGCTGGAGCCCGTGCGGGCCTTTCTGATCCAGGTGGGGGCCTTTCTGCCGCGCCTGGCGATTGCACTGCTGGTGCTGGTGGTCGGCTTCCTGATCGCCAAGGCCGCGCGCTTTGCGGTGGAAAAAGGACTGCGCGCCATCAACTTCCACATCCTCACGCGCCGCGCCGGGCTGGATGGCTTCCTGCAGCAGGGGGGCACGCACATCGACACCATCGGCGTGCTTGGCCTGCTGAGTTACTGGGTGGTGATCCTGGCGGCGCTGATCGTGGCCTTCAACGGCCTGGGCCTCACGCATGTGACCGAGCTGCTCAGCCGCGTCATGCTGTTCGTGCCGCAGCTCATCGTGGCGCTGCTGGTGCTGGCCTTCGGCTCGTACTTCGCACGCTTCATCGCCAATGCCGTGTCCACCTACTGCAAGGGCGTGGGCATGCGCGATGGGCAGGCCCTGGGCCAGTTGGCCTACTACGCCATCCTGGCCTTCGTGGTCATGATCGCGATGGACCAGATGGGCATTGGCGGCAGCATCGTGCGCGATGCCTTCCTGCTGGTGCTCGGTGGTGTGGTGCTGGCGCTGGCGCTGGCCTTCGGCCTGGGCGGCAAGGACTGGGCGGCCGCGCAACTGGAACGCTGGTGGCCATCGTCCGACGCCGGCGACAAGCTGCGGTGATGCGATTCGGCACCGAACTCCAACGCGACGGCAGCACGCTGTTTCGCCTGTGGGCGCCGGCCTCACCGGCGGTGACGCTGGTGCTGGACAGCGGTGCCGAGCACCCGATGCAGGCCGCGCGCGACGGTTGGCACAGCGTGCAGGTGGCCGATGCCGGCGCCGGCACGCGCTACCGCTTCCGCTTGCCCGATGGGCTGCTGGTGCCCGACCCGGCATCGCGCCGCAACCCCGACGACGTGCACGGTGCGAGCGAGGTGGTGGACCCATCGGCCTACGCCTGGCACGACGCCGACTGGGTGGGCCGCCCCTGGCACGAGGCCGTGGTCTACGAACTGCACGTGGGCACCTTCACGCCCGAGGGCACGTTCACGGCGGCGCAGGCGCGCCTGGCTGAACTCGCCGCGCTGGGCATCACCGCCATCGAGCTGCTGCCGCTGGCCGACGCGCCGGGCCAGCGCAACTGGGGCTATGACGGTGTGCTGCACTTCGCACCCTCGGCGAACTACGGCACGCCCGAGGCGCTGCGCGCGCTGGTGGACCACGCGCACGCGCTCGGCTTGATGGTGCTGGTGGACGTGGTCTACAACCACTTCGGCCCCGACGGCAACTACCTGCACGCCTACTGCCCGGCCTTCTTCAACCCCGCCCACCAGACGCCCTGGGGCGCTGCCATCAACTTCGATGGCGACGATCGCGCCGCGGTGCGCGCGTTCTACGTGGCCAACGCGCTGTACTGGATCGAGGAGTTCCATTGCGATGGCCTGCGGCTGGACGCAGTGCACCAGATCCGCGACGACTCGCCGTTGCACATCGTCGAGGAGATCGCCCAGGCGATTGCGCGCGGCCCGGGCGTGGAGCGCCACGTACATCTGGTGCTGGAGAACGACACCAACCAGGCGCACCGCCTGCTGCGCGATGCCGAGGGCGTGCCCCTCAGCTCCACCGCGCAGTGGAACGACGACCTGCACCACGCCGCCCACGTACTGCTGACCGGCGAGACCGATGGCTACTACGCCGACTACGCCGTGCAGCCGGTGCAGCTGCTGGGCCGTTCGCTGGCCGAGGGCTACATCTACCAGGGCCAGCTGTCGCAGCACAGCGGCGCCCCGCGCGGTGAGCCCAGCGGCCACCTGCCGCCCACGGCCTTCATCTCGTTCCTGCAGAACCACGACCAGATCGGCAACCGCGCCATGGGCGAACGGCTGTCGGCGCTGGCCGATGCGCACAAGGTCGACGCGCTGTACGCCTGCCTGCTGCTGTCCCCGCACATCCCCATGCTGTTCATGGGTGAGGAGTTCGCGGCGTCCACGCCGTTCCTGTACTTCTGCGATTTCGAGGGCCCGCTGGCGCAGGCCGTGTCGGACGGGCGGCGCAACGAGTTCAAGCACTTCGGCGCATTCGCCAACGAGGCGGCACGCGCCCGCATTCCCGATCCGAACGACGCGGCCACCTTCTCGCGGTCCACGCTGCAATGGGGCGAGGCGGCGCAGTCGCCGCACTGCGACCGGCTGGCGTTGGTGCGTTCGCTGCTGGCCCTGCGCCACGCGCACCTGGTGCCGCGCCTGGCCGGCCCGATGCAGGGCGGCCGTTCGCTGGGGCAGGGCGACCTGCTGCATGTGCAGTGGCGCCTGGCCGACCGCACGCTGTGGGAGATCGTCGCCAACCTGGGCGACAAGCCCGCCCTGCTGCAGGCCACGCCCGGCAGCCGCGTGGTGTTTGCCTCGCACCCGCAGCCGGCCCCCTGGTCGGTGCTGGTCGCCCACGGGGCTTGATGCGCCCACACCGTTCCCGTCCAGCTTCCACGATCACGACATGTCCATCACCGCCATCATTCCCCGCGCCACCTACCGGCTGCAGCTGCACAAGGATTTCGATTTCAGCGCCGCCACGGCTGTGCTGCCCTATGTGCGCGACCTGGGCGTCAGCCACGTCTACTGCTCGCCCATCACCCGTGCCCGGCCGGGCAGCATGCACGGCTATGACGTGGTCGATCACCGCGAAATCAACCCCGAGCTGGGCGGGCGCGCGGGGTTCGAGCAGTTTTCGCAGGCCGTGCGGGCGCACGGGCTGAAGCTGCTGCTGGACATCGTGCCCAACCACATGGGCGTGATCGGTGCCGACAACCCCTGGTGGTCCGACGTGCTGGAGCACGGCCAGGCCTCGGCCTATGCGGGCTTCTTCGACATCAACTGGCAACCTTTCGACTCGGACCTGGCGGGCAAGCTGCTGGTGCCGGTGCTGGGCGAGCCCTATGGCGAGGTGCTGGCCCAGGGCCAGCTGCAGGCCACGTGGGAGAGTGACGCCGGACGCTTCGCGCTGCGCTACTTCGACCACCGCTTTCCGCTGGACGCGGGCACCTGGGGCATGCTGCTGCGGCTGGCAGCCGACCAGGCAGAGGATGCCGGCACCGCCGAGAACCTGACCCTGCTGGCTCAGCGTGCCGATGACATGCCGCCCAGGGCGGACGCGGGTGCGGCGCTGGCGCACGAGCGCTCTCAGGCCGCCGGTCGATTGCGCCAGGCGTTCGTCGATCTGATCGCCGCCAGCAGAGGCGTGGACGGGCCGGCCGGGCGCGCGGTGCGGGCGGCGCTGGAGCGGCTCAACACCGCGCCCGACCGCGACCAGCTGCACGCGTTGCACGAGGCGCAGGCCTTTCGCCTGGGCTTTTGGCGCGTGGCGGCCGACGAAATCAACTACCGCCGCTTCTTCGACATCAACGAGCTGGCCGCCCTGCGCATCGAAGACGAGCGCGTCTTCGAGGCCACGCACGCACTGGTGCTGGAGCTGACGGCCGCCGGCAGCGTGGACGGCCTGCGCATCGACCACCCGGACGGGCTGCGCGACCCGGCCCAGTACTTTGCGCGGCTGCAGGAAGGCCACGCCCGCCGCGTGGCGCAACGCCGCGCCATCGCTGGCCTGCCACTGGCCGAGGGTGGTGGCAACGGCGCGCTGGCGCTGTATGTGGTGGCCGAGAAGATCACCGCCGCCCATGCGGACCAGCCGTCCGACTGGCGGCTGCACGGGACCACCGGCTACCGCTTCGGCGCGTTGCTGAACGGGCTGTTCGTCGACCGTTTGCAAGAGCCGCGCATGGAGCGCATCTGGCGCAGCTTCTCCGGCGACACCGAGGCCTACGAGGACATGGTGTTCAGCGCCAAGCTGGCCGTGGCCCACGGCGCGCTGGGGGCTGAGCTGACGGTGCTGGCCACGCAGCTCAAGCGCATTGCCAGCGCCAACCGACGCACACGCGATTTCGGCTTCAACAGCCTGCGCGGAGCCATCGCTGAGACCGCCGCCTGCATGCCGGTCTACCGCACCTACGTGGTCAACGAGGCATCGGCCGAGGACCGGCGTTTTGTCGACTGGGCGATCGCCCAGGCCAAGGCGCGCAGCACGCTGGCCGACGCCAGCGTGTTCGACTTTCTGCGGAGCAACCTGCTGGTCGAGCCGGCGCCCGGCAGCCCGCCCGATGCGATGCTGCCGGTGCAGCGCTTCGCCTGGCGCTTCCAGCAGTTCTGCGCGCCGGTGGCGGCCAAGGGCGTGGAGGACACGGCCTTCTACCGCTACATGCGGCTGGTGGCGCTCAACGAGGTGGGTGGCGACCCGGCGACCTACGGCACCAGCGTGGCGGCTTTCCATGGCGCCAGCGCCGACCGCATGGCGCGCTGGCCGCACACCATGCTGGCCACCTCCACGCACGACAACAAGCGTTCGGAAGACGTGCGCAACCGCATCGACGTGGTGTCCGAGCTGCCCGCGCTGTGGCGGCTGAACCTCAAGCGTTGGCACCAGATGACGCGCTCGCTGCGGCGCGATCTGCCCGGTGGACCGGCGCCTTCGCCGTCGGATGAGTGGCTGGTCTACCAGACGCTGATGGGCTGCCTGCCACCTGGCGACACGCTGGACGAAGACGGCCTGGCCAGTCTGCGTGAGCGCGTGCAGGCGTACATGCGCAAGGCTGCGCGCGAAGCCAAGCGCCGCACCAGCTGGGTGCGGCCGGATGCCGACTATGAAGAGGCGCTGGATGCCTTCGTCGCAGGCGTGCTGGGCCGCCTGGCGCCCAACCCGGTGCTGGTCGACCTGCGTGCCCGCGCCGAAGAGATGGCCTGGTTCGGCGCGCTGAACAGCCTGTCGATGGCGCTGATCAAGTTCAGCTCGCCCGGCGTGCCGGACATCTACCAGGGCAACGAGCTGATCGACCTGAGCCTGGTCGACCCGGACAACCGCCGGCCCGTGGACTATGCGCTGCGTGTGCAGCTGCTGCGCGAGCAGCAGGCGCTGCTGCAGACGCAGGACGACCACGAGCGGCTGTCGCAACTGGCGCATCTGGTCGCCACGCCGACCGACGGGCGCCTGAAACTGTGGACCACCTGGCGGCTGCTGTCGCTGCGCGCGCAGGACCCGGCGCTGTTCGAGCAGGGCGCCTACATCCCGCTCAAGGCCAGCGGCAAGGCGCGCGATCACATCGTCGCTTACGCGCGGCGCACGCGGCACGGGCTGCTGATCGTGGTGGCTGCGCGCCTGTTCGCCAAGCTGCTGAAAGAACCCGGGCGCCTGCCGGTGGGCGAGGCCTGCTGGGGCGATGCCAGCGTGGACCTGTCACCTGCCTTCAAGGGCTGGGACGGCGCCGGGGCCGAGCCCACGGCGCTGGAGCTGCTGCACCACGGCCGCCAGCGCCTGCCGCGTGGCCCGCTGCGGGTGGCCGATGCGTTTCAGCTGGTGCCGGCGGCGGCATTCTGGATCGACGCGCGGCCGGTCGCCGACGGCTGAGGCCGCTCCCTCAGGGGGGCAGGCCACGCACGTTCACATCTTCGCGTACACGGTCTGCGCCGTCTGGTGCGAGGCCAGCGCATGGCGCGCGCGGCCGTTCTCCTTGGCGGTGTACAGCGCTGAATCGGCGTCCTGCACCAGCCGCGCTGCCGTCTCGCCCGTGCCCGGCTGCACGCAGGCCACGCCGATGCTGACGCTGACATGCGGCCCGGTCGGCGAGTCCGGATGCGGCAGGCGCGCGCCTGCCACGGCGTCGAGGCAGCGCTGCGCGACCTGCGCGGCCACGTGCTCGTCCACGCCCAGCAGCAGCACGGCGAACTCCTCACCGCCATAGCGCGCCAGGCGCTCCATCGGCTGGCGCAGGCAGCCCGACAGCACCTGCGCCACGGCGCGCAGGCAGGCGTCACCTGCCGGGTGGCCGAGCCGGTCGTTGTAGCGCTTGAAGTGGTCGACGTCGATCATCAGCAGCGCCAGCGCATGGTGCTGGCGCTCGGCGCGTGTCCATTCGGCCGCCAGGGCCTGGTCGAAATGGCGGCGGTTGGCCACGCCGGTCAGGCCATCGGTCAGGGACAAGGCTTCCAGCCGAGCGTTCGCGCGCTCCAGTTCGAACTGCGAGCGCTTGCGGTCGGAGATGTCCAGGTGCGTGCCGACGACGCGCAGCGGGCGGCCGCGGCCGTCGCGCTCCATCACCATGGCGTTGTCCAGCACCCAGATCCAGTGGCCGTCCTGGTGGCGGTAACGGTGCTCGATGCGGTAGCCGGGCGTCTTGCCCTGCAGGTGCGCCTTCACCAGGGCTTTCAGCGCTGCGTGCTCGTCGGGGTGCGCGAGGCTGCGCCAGAACGCCGGCGGCAGCGGCTCGGTCGCGGGCGGGTAGCCCAGCATCTCCATCTCGCGGGCGTTGACGGTCACGGTGTCGGTCTTCAAGTCCCATTCCCATAGGCCCAGGTCGGCGCCGCGCAGACCGAATTCCAGCCGGCGCGCGCTTTCGCGCTCGGCCACCACCACCGCCTTGCGCGCCTGCTCCAGGGCCGCGCGGCGGCGTTGGTGCACGTGCAGCCACAGCGCTGCGGCGCCTCCGCCCAGCAGCAGCAGGAGAGCGTCGACACGGGTCTCGGTGTGCCAGGGCTGCAGCACCTCGCTGGCGCCGCGGCTCATGCGCACCACCAGAGGCTTGTCCATGCGCAGCTTGTCGGGCGAGATGGTGCGCATGGCCAGCAGCCGCTGCTCGCCGCTGCCCACCAGCGTGCCCTGCTGCACGCTGCTCATCGCCTTGCTCTGCATGTGGTTGCGGAACATCGAGCCCGGCTGGTCCAGGTTCAACCCCGGCGTGGCATCGCGCAGCGGCGAGCTGACGATGATCTGCCCATCCCCATGCGCGACAGTGGCCCGAGCGTCGGGCGAATACAGGGCCGCGCGCAGCACGATCTCGAAGTAATCCGGGTCCAGCGCGGCCGTCACCACGCCGGCCAGCTTGCCGTCATCGCCCAGCACGGCGCGCGAGACGACGGTGGTGAAGTTCCCCAGCGATGTCTGAAAGGGCGGGGAGATGTGCAGCAGCGCGCCGTTTGCATCGGTGCTGGCGGAGCGGAAATAGGCACGGTCCCTGAAGTTTCGACCCAGCAGCTCGGGCCGGGTGGCGGCCACCACGGTGCCGTTGGTGTCCAACACCTGGATGGTGCGCACGCCCGGCATGGCGCTGGCCAGCAGATTCAGATGCGCAGGCAGCGCATCATGGTGGGCGCTGACGTCGCCCGCCACCAGCCGGTAGCGCACGCTGGCCAGGGCGTTGCCCACGCCTTCGAGCTGGCGCACCAGGCTCTGCTCGATGGCCAGCGATTGGCTCTGCAGGCGCGACAGGTCGTTCTCGATCAGGAAGATGCGCGAGCGGTAGCGGTCGTAGATGGTGAAGCCCAGCGCCGCCAGCCACAGCACGATCAACAGCGACCACTCGCGCGCGATCCGGCCGGAGCGGCCGCGCCGCACTCCGTCTCCGATCGGCATCTGCCCGGACTCCTGGACCGCAAGTGGCATGGAAGGGGGTGCGCTCGCGCCCGTCAATGTGGCAATCCGGCGATGCTACCTGCTCGCCACGCAGGCTTCGCTGAAGGCGGGTGTGCTGTAGTGCTGTAGCCCACATCCACCATGCGGTGGATGCGGCTGCAGTGCGAGGGGCCTGCCCTGTTTGGCTTTGCCTGGTCGGGGCGTCTCGTCACCTGTTTGATGGATGTGTGCCGCATCCAGTCGTCCTACGCTGGTGCCCTCATCGCACAAGGAGAACGGGATGGAGAGAACGAGCAGGCGCTGGTGGCAGGCCGTATTGTGTTGGACGTTCGCCCTGCTGGCTGCTGGGTGTACCTCGGTGGCACCGTACCGCGACCGCATCGTCACCGAACCTGGGGTGGCGCACTTCTACCCTGTGCAGGCATGCGAGGGACGGTTGCGGGACTTCACGCGCGCGGACCGCTTCGACCCGAATAGCAAGGCCCGTTGCTTCGCCAACTCGGTTGAACGCACGCCGCAGTACACGCTGTTCTTCGTCGAGTTCGACGAGCAGGGCCGGTTCTACGACCTGCAGCAGTTCGAGGCGCTGACGGCGTACCTGAAGCGATTGAAGGAGCGCGGCGAAGCCCGGCGTGCTGCCGGTGGCAAGGGCTGCGCGCTGAACGATGGCGTGAGTTTGGTGACCTTCGTGCATGGCTGGCGCCACAACGCGCGCTACGACGACGACAACGTCAACTTGGCGCGCAAGGTGTTGGAGTACACCTACCTGGGCGAGCACAGCGGCACGCACTACAACCCCGCCAACTGCGCTCGCGAAGTGGTGGGGGTGTATGTGGGCTGGCGTGGGTTGTCTTTGTCCGCCAGTGATGTGCCGCAGCCCGGCCTGCGCAGCGTGCTGAGCAACACGGAGCTGATCACCGTCTGGGACCGCAAGAACACGGCCCAGAACGTGGCCGTGGGATCGGTGCGGCATCTGCTGAGCATGCTGAAGGTCTATCAGGATGGGCGCAATGAGACCGAGGCCGACGTCGAGCACTGCCGGTCAGCGCCCTCGACGGTGTACCAGTGCATGCCCGTGCGGCACTTGATCGTGGGGCATTCCTACGGCGCGCTGATCGTGCACAACGCCATCGCACAGCAGTTGCTCGAGAACGTCACGCGCGGCATTTTCGAGCCGGCAAGCCAGTGCCCCTCGCAGGCCAAGGCCGGCGAACAGACCGGGCGCTCGCTGGTGCGCTCCTATGCGGATCTGATCGTGTTGCTGAACCCGGCCGTCGAGGCTGCGCGCTATGAACCGCTGTACGAAGCGATCCGCCAGCGTACGGCCACCCCGGCAGGGCGGGATGGCGCGTTCTGCCCGGAGCAAAAGCCCGTCATGGTCGTGCTGACTTCGCAAGCCGACAGTGCAACAGGCACATGGTTTCGCGCCGTGCGCTTCGCCAACACTCTCCTGGAGAGCAACCACCCGTACAACCCGAACGCGACGGCGCTCCAGCGGGCCTACGTCGCCAGCGAAGAGGGCCGCAGCAGCGTCCGTACGCTGGGCCACAACGAGCGGTACCACACGCACGAACTGGTGAGCTGGGAGAAATTCATCCAGCAGTCGGCCGAGGCGCCTGCCTCCAATCAGCTGCGCAAGCTGCATGCGGCCAATGTCCAGACGGCGTGCCGCAACGGCGCGACGGGGGATGCCAGCGAGCCCTTCTGCCGCAACGCCTTGCTGCGCCGCAAGGATGCATTCGAGAAGGACGACCGCACCGACACGCCCGTCAAGGAGCGTGCTGCGGATTCGGATGCCGTGGCCGTGAAGGAGCGATGCCTGCGTGCAGCGCTGACGGATCTGCATCTGTCCAACGCTTTGCTGCGCCAGACGCCAGCCGCGCCGGCCGGCGCGCAGGGCACTGCCCCGGCGGGATGGAGTGCGTCTTTCCTGGGCGGCACCGTCTTGACGCATCAGCCGGCCTACCGGCCTTCGGTGAAAGACTTCCCACCTGAGATGAATGTGAAGCAAGCGGACATGGCGCTGCTGGAGGAGCCGCATTCGCCACACACCCCGGTCTGGAACGTCTATGTGCGTGACCACAGCGTGATGGAGAACCATGGCGAGATCAAGGGCCATGCGCTGGTGGCGCTGATTCAGCAGCTGTACCGTGTTGCCGTGCTGAAGAATTTCGACCGGCGTACTTTGGACGCGTTCGGCACTCTGGCACAGAAGGAGCTGGAGACTTGCAACGCCCTCAGCATCCAGTGAGGGCCCGCCGGCGCCGGGTCACCGGCCTCGCTACAGCCGCAGCCAGTCCGGCCCCGTCGCCTCGGCGTCCGTGCCGGCCAACTGCTCCAGGAAGGTGCGACACCACCAATGCACGTCCTGCGTGCGGATGCCCTGCAGCAGGTTCTGGTGGCGGCGCCGTCGTTCGGCCAGCGGCATGTGCAGCGCGAACTGGATGGCGTCGGCCGTGGCGGTGGCGTCGTAGGGGTTGACGAGGATCGCGTCGTCGTGCATCTGCTCGGCGGCGCCGGCAAAACGCGACAGCACCAGCACGCCGGGGTCCTCCGGGTCCTGCGAGGCCACGAACTCCTTGGCCACCAGGTTCATGCCATCGCGCAGCGGCGTGACCAGCGCCACGCGGGCGGCGCGGTACAGGCCGGGCAGGCGCTTGCGTGCCACGGCCCGGTGCATGTAGCGCACCGGCATCCAGTCCAGCTCGCCGAAATCGCCGTTCATGGAGCCGGCCAGGCTCTCCAGCTCGCGCAGGATGTCGTTGTAGGCATCCACCGATTCGCGGCTGGGCGCGGCGATTTGGATCAAGGTGGCACTGCGGATGTTGTCCGGGTGCCTCCGCAGCAACTCGCGGAACGCGCGCAGCCGGTGCGGCAGGCCCTTGGAATAGTCCAGCCGCTCCACGCCCACCAGCAACTGGCGGCGCGAATACTCTTCACTCATGCGGCGGTACATCTCAACGGCGTCGTGGCCATGGACCATGGCTTCGAACTCCTCCACGTCGATGCCGATCGGGAACGCATCGGCCTGCACCGTGCGGCCGAAAGCGCGCCAGCGCTTGCCATCGCCGTCGCGGTCTTCGGCACGGGCCTCGGAGGCGGCATAGCGGTTGAAGTGCTGCAGATCGGCCTGGCTCTGAAAGCCCACCAAGTCAAATGCAAACAGCGAGCGCGCCAGCCAGTCGTGCGCCGGGATGGTCGTCAGAATCTGCGGCGGCGGCAGCGGGATGTGCAGGAAGAAGCCGATCTTGTTGCGGCAACCCAGCGCCCGCAACTCGCTGGCCAGCGCGATCAGGTGGTAGTCGTGCACCCAGACAATGTCGTCCGGCCTGAGCAGCGGCATCAGCTTGCGCGCAAACAGCTGGTTCACGCGGCGGTAGCCTTCGATGTAGCCGGCGTCGAAATCGGCCAGGTCGACGCGGTAGTGGAACACCGGCCACAGCACGCCGTTGGAATAGCCCAGGTAATAGGCGTCGTGGTCCCACTGGCTGAGGTCGATGGTGGCAAGCAGGACCGGGCCGGCCTGCTCCAGGTGAACTTCAGTCTCGTCCGGCGTGGGGCCGGGCTGCGGCAGGATGTTGCCGCTCCAGCCGAACCACATGCCGCCGTCGGCCTGCAGGGCGCCCGAGAGGGCGACGGCGAGGCCGCCAGCCTCATCGCTCTTGCGGGGGTCGGCGACACGGTTGGAGACACAGACCAGACGGGACACGCGGTATTCCTTGTTGTCGATAAGCGTTGCGGACCGTGCGCTCCCGGGCGGAGCGCACCCTATGAGACTGGTTAGGGCGGCGCGCCGGCGACCCAGCGCTGGAAGGCCTCACGCAACACGGCCGGCCCGGCTACCCGGTGGCTGGCCAGCGTCGGCCCCTGGCCGACCTTGATGCCGATGCCGCCGCGGTTCTGCACGACCGAAAAGCCGGGCTCATCGGTGGTGTCGTCGCCAATGAAGATGGGCCGGCGTCCGACGAACGGCGGCTCGCTCAGGAAGGCATCGATAGCCATGCCCTTGTTGGCCTGCGAGGACTTGGCCTCGAACACCATCTTGCCCTGCAGCAGACTGACACCGGGGGATGCGGCCACGGCCGTCTCCATGGTGGTGCGGCATAGCGATTCGAGGTGCGGCGCCTGCCGGTAGTGCAGCGCCAGCGCGCCGCGTTTGGGCTCGACCGCGAGTGCGGGCTGCGCCTGCAGCAGAGCGGCGGCCGCACGCTCGATCACGTCCATCGAGGGCGTGGGCAGCAGGATAAGGTGGCCATCTGCAGCGCGGCGCTCGCTGCCGTGCACACCGGCGGCCGGCAGGTCCAGCGGATGCAGGAAGGTGTCGATGGCCCCCACGGCGCGGCCCGAGACGACGGCCAGCGCGCCACCCAGGCGCTCGCGCAGGGTCGACAGCAGCGTCACGAGATCCGGGGGCACGACGATGGCATCCGGCTCGGATGCCAACTCGACCAGCGTGCCGTCAAAGTCGAGGAACAGCGCACAGTCGCTGTCCAGCAGGCCATCGAAAGAAAAATCTGGAGACAGTGTCGGCATGGTCATGTTTGTGTGGATTGTCCCTTGTGCCGCAGCTCGAGGATCAAAAACGCGACGGCGGCCAGCGCCAGGGGCGTCAGGTAGTAAAGCGCCCGGTAGGCCAGCAGCGTGCCGATCAACAGGGCCGGGGCCAGCTGGGCGCCCAGCAGCGCGACGAACACCGCCTCCAGCACGCCCAGGCCGGCCGGCACGTGGGTGACGACACCAGCCACGGCAGCCAGCAGCAGCACCGTGAGCACGGTGACGTAGTCCACCTGTTGCTGCAGCAGCACGTAGATGACGCCGGCGATCAGCGACCAGTTCAGGCACGACATGACCAGCTGCAACACCGCCATGCGGCCCGAGGGCAGCGTCAGGCGGTGGCCGCGCAGGCGCAGGCTGCGGCGCTTGGAGAAGGCGCACAGCGCCACATAGCCAAAAGCCATCAGCGCCAGCAGAGCGCCAGCCACCTGCAGCACATGGTCGCTGATGGACCACTCGGCCGGCAGCGACAACGGGAAGAACAGGAACGCCAGGCCACCCAGCAGCAGGTAGCCCAGCCAATTGGTCACCATGCTGACGGTGACGATGCGCGTGATGGTGCCGACATCCAGGCCCAGGCGGCCATACAGCCGGTAGCGCGAGGCTACGCCGCCCAGCAGCGCGCCCATGTTCAGATTGAAGGCGTAGCTGATGAACGTGACCAGCATCACCTTGGGCGCGGGAAGGCGGTGGCCCGTCATGCGCCGGCCGAACAGATCGAAGGTGGCGTACAGCGCGTGGCTGGCCAGCGCCAGCACGCCGGCCAAGGCCAGCACCGGCAGCGGCAGGCCCCGCAGCGTGGCCCAGACGTCGGGCCAATCAATGGTGCTGGCCTGGCGCACCAGCAAGGTGGCCAGCAGCGCGAAGAAGGCCAGCCACAGCCCTTTGCGCAGCCAGGGCCACCACGGGCGGCTGGTCAACCCGCCTGCGCCGCCGCGTGGCGCCGCCGTCGAATCAGTGACAGGCAGCGCACGGGCAGTCACCGTGTGGCCTCTTGCGGCGCTGTGGCGCACAGCGGCGCCAGGTGGTCGTCGGACGTTGCGGCGGGCACCAGCCTGGGCGCGTGGCGTGGTAGCCAGGACAGCCAGCCCGGGTAGCGGCGCAGCAGGTGGAACACCATGAAGCTGCGGGCCAACTGCCAGCGCGTGGGCTCGCCAATGGTGTCGCGGTCAACCTGCTTGCAGGCCGTCTCCACCAGATGGTCCAGCCGCCCGCGCAGCGTCTTGTTGAAGGCGCGGTCGTGGATCAACACGTTGGCTTCCAGGTTCAGCGCCAGGCTCAGCGGGTCGAGGTTGCTGGAGCCGACGGTGGCCCAGCGGTCGTCGACCAGGGCCACCTTGCCATGCAGCGGGCGCTCGCAGTACTCGTAGACCTTCACGCCGCCGCGCACCAGGTAGTGGTAGAGCAGCTCAGCTGCGGTCTTCACGATCGGCATGTCGGGCTCGCCTTGCAAGATCAGCCGCACCTCGACACCGCGTTTGGCCGCGCGTCGCAGCTCGCGGATCAACCGATAACCGGGGAAAAAATAGGCGTTGGCAATCGTCACGTGCTCGCGCGCGGCGCGGATGGCCAGACGGTAGTAGCGCTCGATGTCCTGCGGGTGGCGCACGTTGTCGCGTGTGACCAGCATGCCTTGCGCATCGCCGGCCGGCGGCACGGCGCGGCCCAGCCGGCGCATCAGCGCCCGGTGGCTGAACCAGCGCTGGCCCTTGTGGCTGCGCAGGCCATCGGCCAGCGCGCCGTGCACGAAGCGGTGGATGTCGCCGACCAGCGGGCCGCGGATCTGCACCGAATAATCCTGCTTGGCCTGCGGGCCGAAGTCCATCAGATGGTCGGCCGAATAGTTGATGCCGCCGATGAAGGCCAGCTCCCCGTCGACCACGACGATCTTGCGGTGCATGCGGCGCAGCATGTTGGTGCGCCACTTGAAGATGCGCAGGCCCGGGTCGAACACGTGCATCCGCACACCGGCCTGGGTCAGCTCGCCGATGAATTTTTCGGACAGATCCGGCGAGCCGAAGCCGTCGATCGTCACGTCGATCTGCACGCCGCGCCGCGCCGCCGTCAACAACGCCGCGTGCAGCGCGAGCCCCACCTTGTCCTCGAACAGGATGAAGGTCTCCAGTACCACCTCTTGCTTGGCGTTGGCGATGGCCTCGAACACGCGCGGGAAGAACTCCTCGCCGTTTTCCAGCAGTTCAAGCTCGTTGCCGGACGTCCAGCGCGCGTTGTTCATGGTCTCGTTTGGGTGCTACTTGGGTGCCCGCAACACTACCGGAAGGTGAGGCGGGCGCCTGTAGGACGAGGGCGGACAGGGGTGTGGCGCGATGGCGCGGATGACCGCTTCGACTGTGGGCGGTCACCTATTTGGAGTCGATCACGCCCCTGTTCGTACTCACGTACGGCCTGGCAGGCGGATCGAACCCGACGTGCGTTCGAGCGGGCTCCTGAACGACAGCAGGGCCCCATCCGCAGGACCTGGATCGGTCCATGTGGGCCGGACCAGGGTGGTGACGAACACCGTGTCCAATCGGTCGCCACCGAACGCACACATCGTCGGCGCCCGGCAAGGCAACGGGATGCGAGCCACGATGGCACCGCTGGGCGCCACACGGTTCAGGACGCCGGCAGAAACGCCGGCCGACCAGTAGCAGTCGTCGTCATCGACCGCCGCGCCATCGGGCCGCCCGGCGGCTTCATCCAGCGCCACGAAATGGCGGGCCTTGCCCATCGTGCCCGTCGCCTCGTCCCACGGGGCCACGTAGACCTGGCCCTGGTGGCTATCTGAAAAATAGAGCAAGTTGCCTTGCAGGTTCCACGCGATGCCGTTGGCGACCGTCAGTCCTTCGTGCAATTGCGCCACCTTGCCATCCATCGATGCCCGGTAGAGGGCGCCGAGGGGCGCCTTCTGGGCGCGGTCGTCCATGGACCCGAAGACGAACCAGCGTCCGCTCGGCGACAGCTTCCCATCGTTCAAACGGTTGTGCGGCTTGTCATCCTCGAGCGCAGTGATGTCCGACAGTGCACCGTTCTCGAGGGCCATGCGTGCGAGACGGTGCGGGAACGCCAGCAAGACATTGCCCGCGTCCAGCAGCGCCATCGCGCCCACCACCGACGGGAGGTGCCAGCGCGTGAGCTCACCGCGCTCGGGCTGCAGACGCAGGAGCTGAGGGGCGCGCACATCGATCCAGTAGAGCGCCTGCTCGCAGTCGCTCCACACTGGTGATTCGCCGACCCGGTTGCCCACTGGCCAGAGTGCGACAGCCCCGACGCCTGGGTGCGAGACGATGCCTGGTTGGATGCGCTCAACGGAGAGGCGAACGGTCATTCGTGAAGTCCTGGGCGGCAAACGACCCACCCTGGAAGTGCTCCGCCACGGGCTGCCCGCTGGTGCGCGACAGAAGCTCCGCTTCGAAGGCGTCCGCACTGTGCTGCGGGCGATAGCCCAGCGCATGCGCTCGTGCGTTGTTCCACCAGGTGCGGCGGTTGGCCGACGCGCCATAGACGATCTCGCATTCGTACTCGGCGCCCAGTCCAACCGAGATCAGCGCGGCCAGATCTTCCGGGTGGATCCAGTGAGAGAGCATGCGGGCGTCGGATGGCGCGGCCGCGCAATGGCCGATGCGAATGCCGAAGCCGCGCAGGCTGTGCTTGCACGCATAGAGCTCGGCCAGCCCCTCCATGAAGACCTTGGTCAGGCCGTAGCGCGAATCGGGCTTGGGTGGCACCTTCTCATCCAGCATCTGCACTCGAGGATAGAAGCCCACGGCGTGATTCGACGATGCATAGACGATGCGGCCCGCCCCAGCGGCGTGCGCCGCCCCCCACAGGTTGATGACGCCTTGGATGTTGGCGGGCAGCAGGACGTCCCAGCCGGCCTCTCTCGGATAGCCCGCAAGGTGGACCACGGCCGAGCAGCCGGCCATCACGTCGCGCAAGCCCTCAGCGTCGCTCAGGTCCAGCGCATACGTCTTCTCGTTGGCGCGTTCGGCTTGCAGCGGCGCCCTGTCGGCCAGGCGCAGCTCTTCGCATGCGGAGGCGAGAAAGGGCCGCAGTGCCTGCCCCAGCTTTCCCGCCGCACCGGTCAGCAAGACGGTACCGTGCCTCATGCCGATGCCACCTCTTCAGGGTTCTCCAGCAGCGGATAGCGATGCAGGTGGTCCGCTTTCCAGCGCTCGAATGCGGCGGATTGCTTGGGATCGGTCAGGGGGTAGGTGCCGAAAAGACCTTCACCACGGTCGATCTCCAGGGCGACCCAATCTTCGTACATGGTCTGGCGGTAGGCCACTTGCGCGACCTCGTCGGCGATGGCGCGCGGAATGCAGACCACGCCTTCCCCGTCGCCCACGATCAGGTCGCCAGGGTAGATGGCCACGCCGCCGCAGGCGATGGGCAAGCCGATATCGATGGCATGGTGGCGGATCAGGTTCGTGGGGGCCGACGGGCGTTGGTGGTAGGCGGGAAACGGCATCTGGGCGATCTCGGGCGAGTCGCGAAAGCCGCCATCCGTGACGGCACCGGCGACGCCGCGGCGAAGGAGGCGCGTGATCAGAAGATTGCCGGCGGACGCAGCCGATGGATCGCCGCGGCTGTCCATCACCAGCACATGGCCGGCGGGGCACTCTTCCACCGCGACGCGCTGGGGATGCTGGCGGTCGTCGAACGCATCGATGGTGTCGAGGTCTTCGCGCGCCGGGATGTAGCGCAGCGTGTAGGCAGGGCCGACCATGTTGGCCTTGAACGGGCCGACGGGATGCAGGTTCTGCAGGAAGGTGTTGCTGAGGCCGCGCTTGAACAGCACGGTGGTAAGCGACGCTGTGGACACCTTGCTCAAGCGTCGCAGTGTGTGGGAATGCAGTTCAATCATCTTGTGGGCTCTTGAAAATCGGCGCGCGCGGGCTGCGCGCCTGGGTGTAGGTGGTCTCGGTCTCCGTGCCCTGGTTCCAGCCACCGGTGGCGATGGCTGTGTTCTGGCGGCTCGGATGACGGGCGATGAAATCCAGGTGAAGGCGCGCGCCCAGACCTGGCTCTGACGGGGGTGTCAGCGTGCTTGCGGTCGATTGCATCCCGGTTTGCACCACCTCGGCGCGGCCGGCCCAGTCGGGCATGAGGCGCTCCAGGATCAAGCCGTTCGGAATGGCCGAGAGCAGGTGCACGGCGGCCACTTCGGCGACGGGACCGAGTGATCCTGCATGCGGCGCGACCATGACCGACCAGGCCTCTGCCATGCCGGCGAGCTTGCGCATCTGCGTGAGGCCGCCAAAGCGGCCGGTGTCGGGCTGCAACACGTCGACGAGGCCTTCTTCCAGCAGCGGTTTCACGTCCTGCAGCGTTGCGAGCCGTTCGCCCGTAGCCAGTGGCAACGCCACCTTGTCGCGGACCAGCCGCCAACCGCGCAGGTCGTCCGGCGCGACCGGCTCCTCAAGGAACATCAGGCCCAGCGGCTCCAGTTCGCGCCCGATCGCCACCGCGTCAGCCGGCGTGAGCCATGGTGGGCCGTGCAGGTCGACCATCATGTCCACCTCACGTCCCACCGCTTCGCGAATGGCGAAGGCGCGGTCGACCACGCCGCGGATGCCACCAACCTTGAGCGCCTTGGCGCCCGCGTCCACGGCAGCGCGCGCGTCGTCCACGGTCGCGGCGTGCACGTAGTAGGGCACGGCGGTGCGCGTCTGGCCCCCCAGCAGATCGACGACGGGCACGCCGAGCGCCTGGCCCTTGAGGTCCCACAGGGCCATGTCGATGGCAGCGATCGCACCCATGCCCACGACGCCGGTCTGGCCGTGGCCCATCATGGCGACACGCATCTTTTGCCAAAGGCGCTCGATGTCCTTCGCCGACTCGCCGATCAGCAAGTGGCGCAGATCGTCGACCGCTGCCGCCACGACCCGCGGCCAGCCAGAGCCTTCGCCGATGCCGGTCAGCCCGGCATCCGTTTCCACGGTGACGAACAGCCAGTTGCGGCTGGTGGCCAGTGCGCTTTTTCCGGTCGCCGTCCAACCGGTCACCGCAGGCGCTTGCGCCTGCATCAGGTAGCATGTGATGGCCGTGATCTTCATTCAGTCCACCTTGATGTTGGCCGACTTGATGAGGCTTTGCCAGCGGTTCAGCTCAGTCACGTAGAAGGACTGGAACTCTGCAGGCGAGCTGGTCATGACGTCCGAGCCCAGGGCCTCCGCGCGCGTGTTGAACGCTGGCGAGTTGGCCGCCTTGACGACCGCATCGCGCAGCTTCTCGATCACCGCTGGCGCCGTGCCGCTGCGCACGGCGATGCCCTGCCAGCTGCGGATGTGCGTGCTGGCGGGCAAGCCGAATTCGGCCGCACTCTTCACCTGGGGCAGCGACTTCACGCGCTCCGGTTGCATGACCGCCAGCGGCCGCACCTTTCCCGATTCGATCGATGACTTCAGCGAACCGGACATCAGGTCGAACATCAGCGGAATCTGGCCCGCCATCAGGTCCACGTTCGCAGGCGCGCCACCCTTGTAGGCCACGTGGACGAAGGGCACGTTCTGCGCGCGCTTGTAGAGCTCCAGTGCAAGGTGCGATGAAGTGCCCACGCCGCCCGAGCCCGCAGCAAGTCCGCCGGCGGTTCCCTTGGCGGCCTTTTCGACATCCGCCGGTTCCTTGAAGCCACTGGCGTTCGAGGCCAGCATGACGACCGGCACGCTCGTGACCTGGGAAACGAAGCTCAAGTCCTTCATCGGGTCGTACTTCACACCGCCCAGCCACGGGTTGGTCGCCAGGTTGATTGCGGCAAAGAGCAGGTGGTAGCCATCCGCTTCCTTGTTCAGCACCACCTGCGTGGCAATGTTGCCGGAGGCGCCCGCCTTGTTGTCCACGACCACGGGCTGGCCCAGCACCTTGGTCATTTCTTCGGCGAGGCTTCGGGCCACCGTGTCGGCTGCGCCGCCTGGCGCAAAGCCGACCACCAGGGTGATGGGCCGCTCGGGGTACTTCTGTGCCAAGGCCGGTGCGCTGCCGGCGCCCAGCACTACCAGGCACGCGGCCAGCGCGGCACGTCGGCGAGTTCGAAGGGGTTCATTCATCGGGTGTCTCCAGTTCGTCGGGTTGAACACGCCTTCGTCCAGGCGGTGGTGGTGGTGAATCAGGCTGCTCACGTGGGGGGAGCGAAGGCCTTGTGCATGCACGTTGGTTGCGACATGGCGGCTCGCGTGGGTGGTTGGTGCTTCAGGTGGTCGACGCCTTGTGCATCAGGTCGATGCGCGAGGACTCCGTGTGCTCCAGCGACACCTGCGCGGCCTTGTCGGCATCGCCCGATGCAATCGCATCGATGAGCTTTCGGTGCTGCTTGTGCACCAGTTCCAGACGCCCGTGTCCGTAGCCGTTGCTGCGGCGAAACGCGTCCACGAGGCTGGAGCGGCCTTCCAGCATGTCCAGGGCCAACGCGTTGTCGGCCAGCTCGTCGATGCAGCGGTGCAGCGCTCGGTTTGCAGCCACGCAGGCCGCGACATCAGCGCTGCGCGACGCATCGGCGTGCGCCTGCGCCAGCATGCGCATCCGCTCTATATCGGCCTTGGTCGCGTTCTTGGCCGCCTCGCGGGCCAGCATGGCCTGAATGGCACCTCGCACGCGGTACAGGTTGTCGATGAACTTCGCATCCACGGTGGGTATTACCGCGCCCCGGTTCATGCGCATGGCAATGACGCCTTCACCCTGCAGCTGCAGCAACGCTTCGCGCACCGGGGCGGCACTGACCTGGTAATGCCCGGCCAACTCGGCCAGCGTCACGTGGGAGCCGAGGGGCCAGATGCCCGCCACGATGTCGCTTCTCAGCTGATCGCGCAGGCGCATGTAGGTGGGGGTGTTGATTGCTTCCATGGTTGGATCATATACTGGGTTCCAGATTTTATAAAATATGAAATCTACGACCCCAACGATGACTTTGGAGACCCACCTGTGCACCCCCACCTACCTCGCCCCTTTCTTGCCATCGCGCTCTGCGCCTGTTCCAGCGCCCTGTACGCCCAGTCATCGGTGACCATGTATGGCCGCGTCGATGTGGGCATGGGCTACCAGTCCGGTGGCACGACGCCTATCAACGCTAGCAACGGCCGGGTCGGTCCCCCAGGGGAAGGCTGGCAACAGAAGCAAGGTTCGGCAGGGCGCCTGGGCTTTCGCGGAACGGAGGACCTGGGCGGTGGCCTCAGAGCGAACTTTCAGATGGAAGCGCGGTTCGACGCTCGCTCCGGCGTGCCCGAAACGCCGTTCTTCCAGGCACGATCCTTTGTGGAACTGGCATCGACATCAGCAGGCGCCGTGTACATGGGCCGCGAATACATTCCTGCCTTCTGGCCTGCACTGCGGCTGGATCCGTGGGGGTTCGACACCGTAGGCACGCCCGGATCGAAGCACCAGTTCGCCAACTACACGGTGCCCGACAGCGGCATCCGCAGCAACAACACCGTGGGCTACAAGTCGCCCACGTTCCACGGCGTCTCGGGCATCGTGGCCTATTCGTTTGGCGAGGCCGTCCGCTCCAACTCGATCGGCGGCAACATCGCCTACGCGTCCGGCCCGGTGTACCTCGCCGCAGCCTTCGATCGCGTCGACGCCGATCGCAAGCTGCTCTTGCTGGGTGGCTCCTACGACTTCGGTGTGGTGCGCGTGGGCGTCACGCTGTCGCACGCCACCGTGGCGCCCGCCGGCAAGAACAAGAACATCTCGGTGACAGGGCGCATCCCCGTCGGCCCGCATGCCATCAAGCTGGGCGTGTCCCGGCTGGACTTGGCAGGTATGAACAACACCAACACACGCTTCGGCCTCGGCTACGAGCATGCGCTGTCCAAGCGCACGTCGCTGCTGGCCAACGTGGGCAGCGCCAAGCAGGGTTCGTTGACCCGCACGTCGCTGCTCGACTTCACGTTGAAGCACAACTTCTGACGACGCTGCGGCCGAGCACAGCCTGCTTTGGAGGCCATGCGTGTTCGGTCGCGCGTGCCTGGACCCCGCTGCCTGATCGGGTAGGCGGCAAACGACCGATTCATTTCAAACTCAGAGACAACACCGTGAACAAAAGCATCCTGGTCTTACTTGGTTTCTCCCTTTCTGCGCTCCTCGCCGGTTGTGGCGGCGGGGGTGATGGCGATGACGGGCTCGCAGGTCCGCCCACTGCGCAGGAGGAGCCGGTCGATCCGCCCCTGAGCGATGCGGCCAAAAAGATCCTCGCCACCGACTCGGCGGAGTACAACCTCCTGCAACCTCTGGCCGACCCCAACTTCGTGCACGTTGGCCGGGTGAAGCCCCGCACGACGGGCGAATTGCGCGCGGCGGGCCTGACCAACCCGTTCGGGGTCGGCGGTGAAACGACCGACCGTAACTTCAGCTACTACGAGAACTGGGGCGAATACATCGCCCCTCTCGGTGTGACGAAGGTACGCGTGCAATCGGGCTGGCACGACATCGAGAAGGTCATCTCGACGCCTGCGACCTACGACTGGACCAAGTTCGACAAGATCATCAACGGCCTGGCAGCGCAGAAGGTCCAGCCCTTCGTCTTCCTCGGTTACGGCAACGAACGCCCGGGTTGCTCGAACTGCGGGCAGACCGGGCTCAACAGCGCGCTTGTGCCCACCGGCGAGGGTCGCGCTCGATTCCTGGCGTTCGTGACGGCCATCGTCGGCCGCTACAAGGGCCAGGTGTCCGACTGGCAGATCTGGAATGAACCCAATGGCCACGTCGAGGTGAACGCGTTCGCCGAGTTCACCGTCGACGTCGCCAAGGCCATCAAGGCGGTGCAACCGACCGCCAAGCTGACGATCGGGAACTTCACGGCCGGCGTGTTGGGGACGAGCCCGACCAGCGGGCTCCCGTATGCGAAGACGCTGCTGGACTACTTCGCACTCAACAAGGGCCCCAGCATTCCGGACAGCGACGTGTCGGTGGGATACCACCCGTACTGGCAGTTGCCGGAGCATGAGTTCGCCGGGTACCGGAACTTCCGCGACGCGGTGCTGGCCAAGGGATACAAGGTGCGGCAGGACGAGAACGGCATGCCCTCGGGTGCCTGCCTGTATTTCGCGAGCTGCGGCCCTGGGTCTGAAAAGTGGGACGAAAAGAACCAGGCCAAGAACAACATGCGCCGTGCGCTGGGTGACTTTTACAAAGGCTTCGAGACGAGCATCTTCTCGATCACGGAAATGCACTACGACAGCGCCAAGAACAACAAGGGCCTGCTGCGCACTGGCACCTGGGACGCCAACCTGGACACACCGTTTGCCAACGGCGACCAGACTGTCAAGGAGAAGAAGATCGCCTATGGTGCTTACCAGAACATCACGTCGATCTTCGACAGCCGCATGGCCGTCACCCCAGCACGCGTCGCGCCGCCCGCCGTGCAGCCCGTCGCGTGCACTGGGACGGTGGCCTACCCGGGCGACGCGGTGGTGACGTCACCCACGGTCGTCATCCATGCCTACAAGCAGGAAGACAAGGGGGTCACGCGCAACCTGCTGGCCATCTGGGTGAGCAGTGGGAAAGACCTACCCTACGACCTGCCGCCTGCGAAGATCGACATCAAGTGCCAGAACTTCCATTTCGCACAGTTGAGCGCGACAGGCCGACTGCCCAAGTACGTCGATCTCATGGACGGGCGTGTGTACTCGACCTCGGACGCGGTTGTCACGGCGAACAGCGCGGCGACCAACAGCGTGACGCTCAAAGGCATCACGGTGACGGACTGGCCGGTCGTCATTGCCGATGATGGCGTCGTGACGTTCGCTCCGAAGTAGGCGTTCAGCGTCGGAGCGGTTGCCGCCCCCTTGAGCGAGCGGGGCGGCAAGGGTGGACGCGGTTCCGCTTGCGCTGGGCAGCTCGGCATTTTCCCGCGTGAGGATCTTGAACTCTTCGGGCTTGGGTGCCGTGGCAATCAGGCCGGGCAGCTGCACGTCGTCCAGGATGTAGGCGGCGGTGCGGTACTCAACGCCCCTGGAAACTGCTCGGCGGCTGCCCCATCGCCGCCTTGAACATCGCCGAGAACGCGCTCTCGCTGGTGTAGCCGCTGGCAGCGGCCACCGCGCTGACGGGTGCGCCGCCGGCCAGCAGCGGCAGGGCGTGCGCCAGGGCCACCTGCTGGCGCCACTGCTGGTAGCCCAGGCCCAGTTCGTCACGGAACAGCCGCGCGGCCGTGCGCTCGCTGGCGCCGACGCCGGCCGCCCATTGGGCGAGCGTGCTGCGCTCGCCTGGCGCACGCAGCACGGCCTCGCACAGAGCGCGCAGCCGCTTGTCGCCGTGCTGCGCGTGGGGCAGCGGCACGGCCAGCGCCTGCACATCGGCATGCGTGATCTCATCGAGCGCCAGGCCGGTCAGCAGCTGCTCGCGTGCCGGGTCTGGCGCGGCGTCCAGCGCGCGCACCAGCTCGCGCAACAGCGGGGAGACCACCAGCATGCGCGAGCCCTGCCAGCCGGCCGGCGTGACGCTGGCGTCCATGTACAGCGTGCGGAATTCAGCCGTCTCCAGCACATCGATGCAGTGCAATGCGCCCGGCGCGATCCACACCGCGCGCGAGGGCGGCACGATGTAGGTGACCTCGTCGCGCGCGGCCTCGTGCTGCACGGCGCTCACGCGCACGATGCCGCTGGCGCAGTAGGCCAGCTGGGCCCAGGCGTGGCGGTGCGGGTCGAAGTGCGTGTCCGTGGGCATGCTGCGCGCGCGCACACGCACCGGGCGCGCTGCACTGGGCGTGTAGGAGTCGGTGTCGCCGAGCGGCGTGGAGATAGGGCGGCGGGTGCTGGGCATGGCTTCATAGCGCCGCAGCTGCGTCGCACCCGTCCTCGGGTGCCCGATCAGCTGGCGACGCGCATGGCGGGAATTCGACGAATCATGGCGCATCCATGCATTCCGGAAACGCCATGCCGATACTACGATGCGCGCCATGACGAGCACAACAGCACAAGCGCCTGCGGGCAGCGTGCCCCTGAGACAAGACGCCGGCGTGATCGGCCTCGTGGGCATCGCGCATCTGGTCAGCCACTTCAGCCAGCTGCTGCTGGCGCCGCTCTTTCCCTGGCTGAAGGACGCGTTCAACGTCAGCTATGCCGAGTTGGGCTTTCTGATGACGCTGTTCTTCGTCACGTCCTGCGTGGTGCAGGCAGCATCGGGCTTTGCTGTCGACCGCTACGGGCCGCGGCCCGTGCTGTTTGGCGGCCTGGCGTTGCTGGCGGCGGCGGCCTTCGGCTATGCGGCCAGCAGCAGCTACTGGATGCTGGCGATGTTCTCCATCGTCGCGGGCGTGGGCAACGGTGTGTTCCATCCGGTCGACTACACGCTCTTGAACCGCAAGGTCAGCGCGAAGCGGCTGGGCCATGCCTACAGCGTGCATGGCATCACCGGCAGCCTGGGCTGGGCGCTGGCACCGGCCATGCTGGTGCCGATCACGATCCTCAGCTCCTGGCGCGTGGCGCTGGCGTGTGCCGGGGCATTCGCGGTGGCGGTGCTGCTGTTGCTGCTGTTCCACCGCGACAAGCTGGCGCTGGTCGCGCCTGCGCTGGAAAAGGCGCCCGCAGCCGGCGCGGTGCCCGAGGGCAATTTCAGTTTCTTGCGCATTCCCGCCGTGTGGATGTGCTTCACGTTCTTTTTCTTCTACGCGATTGCGCTGGGCATCGTGCAGGCCTTTGCGCCGGGCGCCGCGCGCGAGCTGCACGCCGTGCCACTGGCCACGGCCGGGCTCTGCGTGTCGGTCTACATGCTCTGCAGCGCCGGGGCCATGGTGGCCGGTGGTTTCCTGGCGGCGGACCCGACGCGCTGCGAGAAGCTGGTGGCGGTCGGCTTTGGCTTCTCGGCCTGCGTCGCGCTGCTGCTGGGCCTGCTGCAGCTGTCAGCCTGGATGGTGCCGGTGATGTTCGGGCTGATGGGCCTGGGGGCCGGCATCGCCGGGCCGTCGCGCGACATGATCGTCAAGCGTGCCACGCCGGCCAACGCCAGTGGGCGGGTGTATGGCGTGGTTTATGCGGGGCTGGACATCGGCCAGGCGATTGCGCCGCTGGTGTTCGGCACGCTGATGGACCACCAGCAGTACCGCGCGGTCTTCATCGGCCTGGCGCTGGTGCAGGCGGTGCTGATCGGCACTGCTTTCAACGTCGGCCGCGTGCGCCGCACGGCCCTGGCGCCGACGGCGGTCGGCGCCTGACGCACGGGCCTCCCAGCGCATCCGCCATCTGGTGGATGCCGGGCCGCAGAGGGATGCGCACAATGCCAGGACAGCTGGGCGGGGTGCGACCCGCGCCGGCTGAGGAGCATGGCGATGGCACTTGACGAAGTAGCGGCGCAGCCCTGGACCCGCAAGCATGACGACGTCGCCATCGCGGTGGTGCCGAGCGCGCCGCGCACGGTCTACCCTCGCAACCTGGAAGAGTGCATCGAAATTTGCCGCACGCGCCAGCCGCACGAGCGCATCCGCGCGGCCGGCAGCCATTGGGCCTTGTCGGAGGCTGCGATCAGCGATGCGGTGTTCGTCGAGACGCATGACCCGACCGGCCGCCACGCGCCCATGGACCGCACGCTCTACAACGTCGTGCCCGGTTGCCTGTCGCATGGGTTCAAGGCCGCGCTGGCGAGCCTCGCACCCACGCCGTTCAGCGGGGTGGCGGGCAACCCGCCGGAGCACCTCTACCCGATCCATTTCGAAACCGGCAAACGCGTGTACCAGGCCTACAGCGAGCTGGACGCAGGCGACACCGTCCCGGAAAGCCTTGCCACCGAGTTGAACGACGAGTTCGGCAACGCTGCGTACCTGGGACCGAAAGGCGACCCCACGCCCTGGGGCTTTCGCACACTGGGCGGCGCGGGTGGCCAGACGGTCTTCGGCGCGCTGCACACGGGCACGCACGGCGGCGATTTCGAGCTGCCGCCCATTGCCGACAGCGTGCTGGCGATGCACCTGGTCACCGATGGCGGGCAGCACCACTGGATCGAACCGGAGAGCCCGTCAGTGGTCGGCGCCCGGCTGACCGACCGCGATGCGCTGGTCGCGCTCTACGGCGCCAGCGAGTTTGGCGGGCCGGGGAATTTCTTCGTGCACTACGACGACACGCTGTTCAACGCGGTGTTGATCAGCGCGGGGCGTTTCGGCATCGTCTACTCCGTCGTGCTGGCCGCCGTGCCGCAGTACTGCCTGCACCAGGAGCGCCGCATCACCGGGGCCAACGGCTCGCCCATCACCTGGGAAGAGATCAAGGGGCTGATCAGCGACCCGGCCAGCGCGCTGTACCGCGACATCATCGACCCGGCCGGCACCGGGGGCAGCAACCGCTTTCTGCAGATCGCCGTCTCGCTGACGCCCCACGCGAACTTCTCGCGCCACCTGGCGGGCGTGACCAAGCGCTGGAACACCGCGCTCGTGAGCGACACCACGGCCTCGCCCGTGCTGCCTGCCGGGCGACGGGCGCGGCGCGGCGACGTGGTGCAACCTGCGCCGCCGGTAGTGAACGGCACGCGCATGTCGCCAGCCTTCACCATGGCCGGTACCGAGTTCGCCTACAGCCCGGACCCATCGATGCCGGGCGCCGCGTTGCCGCCCAACTTTCTGGAGACCGCCTGCACGAATGGCGACTTCGTGATGGGCGTGCTCACCAACGTGGCGCAGCAGGTGAAAGACTTCGTGGACACCAACGGCGCGTCCATCGGCGCCACGATCGCTGCAGTCGCAGCGGCTGGCGCCGTCATTCCCGGTGTCGCGCCGCTGCTGGCGCTGCTGGCAGCGTTCGCCATCCTGCTGCTGGCGCTGGCGGCATTGATCGCTGCGGCCGCATCCGCCGGTGGCGATCGCTTCGGCCAGGTGATGAACGATGTGCGCGCGACGCTGCTGGAGCGCCCGAACCCGGCCGAGCGCCTGGCCGGCCTGTTCACCTGGCAAATGATCGTCTTCGAGACCTTCAAGGACCAGCAGAAGAACCATAACTTCGGCGCCATCAGCTACGCCGTCATGGATGGCCACGACTACCGCGATCGCAGCTGCAACTTCAACGTCGATTCGATCGAGGTGTTTTTCGACATTGCCGATCCGATGCTGGTGGCCTTTGTCGACGCGGTGCTGGCGTTCGAGATCGCGCAGGAGATGGCGTCGGGTGCGGCGTTCGTGGGCTATGCGTCGCTGCGTTTCATGCGGCCGACGCGGGCCTTCGTCGGCATGCAGCGCCGCTTCAGGCCGGGTGCGGCACCGGCTCAGATCGTCTGCGCGGTCGAGGTGGCCGGCCTGCGCGACGTGCGCGGCACGACCGAGCTGATCGACTTTGCCTTGACGGTTGCCAACGACCCGAACTTCCAGGGGGCGCTGCACTGGGGCCAGCGGCACACGGCGGGCACAGCTGAGACCGAGCGCCTGTTCGGTGACTCGGTCGCGGTGCCGGGCGGGCTACTTGGCCCGTTCCGAAGGGCGTTGTCGAGTCTGACGGCCAATGGCCGGCTGGATGGCTTCTCCAGCGCCTTCAGCCGCCGCGCCGGGCTCGAGATCGTCATGCCGATCGTCTGGTCGTTCGACGCGCGTGGCGACGGCACGGGCCGTTCGATCGACATCGGCTGGGATTGCAAGGACAACCCGGCCGCCACCCAGCTGTCTGTGCGGACCGTCTCGCCGGCCGGCGCGTCGTGGGTGCACGCGGGGTTGCCGCTGGCTGGCAGCCTGGCCGAGCGCGTGGCCAGCGCGGGCACGTGGACGGTGGTGTTGGAACTCGCACTGGGAAGCGGCGCCGCGCAGCGCATCGCCACCGCTTCACGCACGGTGTTCATCGTCTAGCCACGGGGCACAACATGGCTCAAACCTTCTATGGAAGCTGGTGGATCGACGTCGTGGGCAAAGACGCCTGGTTCAGCCAGCGCTGCCTCGTCAGCGGCTCGGATCGGGCGGATGGCGTCTACGCGGCCGACCTGGGCAGCCCGCGCCTGCAGGTGTCAGGCGCCGAGTGGACGCTGGCGCTTGAATGGAACAACAACGTCGATTCGGGTTGGCAGCCAAGCCGCGTGGTCCGGCGCTCGGTCACCTTCAATGTGGACACGGGCTTGGTCGTCGTGCTGGGGGTGGACGACAACTGGCTGCACGTTGCGGACAACGATTTCGACGACGTGGTGATCCGCTGCCAGAACGTGGACCCGCATCTCATGCCCTGGCATCCCCATCGCCGCACCGTGGACTTTCGCCTGCCACGGCGCAAGGGTGACGACACATGGCAGCCGGGCAAGGACGTGCGCATGAAGCCGTCCCTGGATCCGAAGGGTTGAGCTGTGGCGGGGGCCGCCCATCAGGCCGATGGTCGCCTCAGGCGGCGGCCAGCGCGTCCACGCGCTGCAGGCTGGCGATGGTCTTCACGCAGGCGTCGGCAGCCTCCGTGCCTTTGACGGCAAAGTGCGCGTGGAAGTATTTGCGGTGCTCCACATGCTCGTGGAAGTGGTGCGGCGTGAGCACGGCCGACAGCATGGGCACGCCGGTTTCCAGCTGCAGGTCCATCAGGCGGCTGACGACGGTGTTGGCCACGAACTCGTGGCGGTAGATGCCACCATCGACCACCAGCGCGCAGCAGACCACGGCGGCGTAGCGGCCCGACACGGCCAGGCGCTTGGCATGCAGCGGGATCTCGAACGCGCCGGGCACGTCGATCACGTCGATGCGTTCGCGCGGCACGCCCTGGCGCTCCATTTCAGCGAGAAAGGCGTCGCGCGCCTGATGGACGATGTCCGCGTGCCATTGCGCTTCGATGAACGCAATGCGACGGGCGTCGGAGCCGGCGCGGGTGGTAAGAGGAAGGTCGTTGAGCTGACTCATGGTGTGCCTTGTACAGAAAGGTTGGCCTGAATCAGGGCGCACGAGCGCATGGCACAGCGCGCGGCCATGGGGACGCACGCCGGTTGGGCGATCGCGCTCTCTTGCATCCGGACTGTGACCGTCGGCTCCGGAATCGCACCGGGATCTGCTGACCCTTGCGCGCGGGGCGCAAGGCGCTCGCGGGCTTGTGCGGGTTGCCCCGCCATCACCGCCGGTGGGGAATTGCACCCCGCCCTGAGAACGCTTGTGCGCCAGCCCTTGCAGGCCGGCGCTGTGCGGATTCTAGGCTCCGCGCCATTGCGATCAGCCGGCCGGCGGACGCTTGTGCGACAGGAAGAAGCGCAGCATCTCGGCGCTGGCGTCCACGCCGGGCGCGGTGTAGCTGCCCTGCGCGCTGCCGCCCGACCAGGCGTGGCCGGCGCCATGCAACTGCCAATGTTCGACGACCGGCGTGCCGTCTGCCGCACGGTGCACGGAGTGCGTGTAGCGCTGACCGGAGGCCGCGCGGCCGGACGCGACCTCGGGTGCGCCATCACCGGCAACGCCTGTACGGCGCGTGGCCTGCACGATGGCTTCGCCATTGGCCGCGTGGACCGTGCTGTCGGCATCGCCGTGGAACACGATGATCGGCCGCTTGCCACCGCTGCCCGCACGGGCGCCCGGCATGGGGCCGCTGCGCATGGCGGACAGTGCGGCAGGCAGGTCGCCGGCCACGTCGCCCGGCAGGCCCGAATGCACGCCGACTGCGGCGAACAGATCGGGGTAGGCGCGGCCCATGATGTCGGCCATGGCGCCACCGGCGGACAGGCCGGCGACGTAGACGCGATCCGGGTCGGCCTGGTGGTCGGCCATCAGCTTGCGGGTGAGGGCGGCCAACAGCGCTGGTTCGCCGCGGCCGCGGGCCTGGTGCTGCGTCTTGAACCAGTTCCAGCACTTCTGCGCGTTGGCATGCTGAATCTGCTCGGGGTAGACCACCAGCATGCCGGCGTCACGCGCGAGCGCATTCATGCGGGTGCCGGCGGCGAAGTCGTCCGCTCCCTGGGTGCAACCGTGCAGCATCAGCAGCAGCGGGCGGGGTTCCGTGGTGCCGGCAGCGCGGGGCGGCACGTAAAGCTTGTAGGCCAGCTCGCGGCCCTGGTGTTCGAAGCGACCGCTCAGCCATTGCTCACCCACGCTTGCATCGGCGGCCTGGGTGGGGCGCTCGACGGGCTGCTCGGCCGTGCGCGTGGCGCGCTCGGCGGCGGGCTCGTCGATCACGCGGGTTTCCGCGTCGATGACGAAGCCGCCAGGTACGCCCTTGCCAGCAGCGCCGGGCGCTTCGGCCTCGCCGCGCAGGACGCGCTGGATGGCTTCGGTGGCGGCCATCAGGTCACCGCTTTGCGTGAGGCGCGTGGCCTCGCCGAACATGTCGTTGAAAAATTGCTTCATGGTGTTGGACTCGTTCTTAAGTGATGCGACCGGCCAGGGCGGCGCGGACGGCTGGGCTTGCGTGCAGCGCGCCCAGGACGGTGATGGAATCGATGGTCTCTGCGGCGAGCTCGGGCGGCACGTCCGTCGCAATGCTGGCAAGGCCCAGCACTCGTATCTGCAGTTTCTCGCCGGCCGCCTGCGCGCGCCGAAGGTCGTCTGCCGAGAAGTGCTGTAGGCCGAGAACCAGCATCTTGCGTGCCACGACCTGGCGCAGGGCCTCGCCGTGGCTCGTCAAATGGTTGCGAATGGCCGTGCGAATGAAGTCGCTGCGGTTGGCATAAAAACCCTCGGCCACCAGCAGATCGATCTGCCCGAGGTCGACGTAGCCGAGGTTGAGGGTGAGTTTTTCAGACTCGGAAATGCGGGGTGTGGAAGTGGTGGTGGCCATGTAGATCATCCTTGTACCATCCATATGGATGGTCGGTGGATGCTTTCAAGAGCCTGCGGCCGATTGCGGGATCGAATCTGTGATCTTCCGTTTTAATGGAATAAACATCCTGTAAACTGGAATCATGGACATCAGCACTCGAATCGCCAGTCGTCTGCGCGCCCTGCGGGACGCGCAGGGCCTCTCGCTCGACGCGTTGGCCGAGCGCGCTGGCGTCAGCCGCTCCAACATATCGTTGATCGAACGTTGCGAGAGCAGCCCATCGGCCGTGGTGCTGGACAAACTGGCCACGGCCCTCGGCGTCGCACTGGCCTCGTTGTTTGACGAGCAGGGGGCCGATCGTGCGTCGCCCCAGCCATTGGCACGCGCTGGGGACCAGGCGGTCTGGACGGACCCGGCCTCGGGCTACGTGCGGCGCCAGCTCTCGCCCGCCGCGCCGTCGCCGCTCCAACTGGTGGAAGTCGTGTTTCCGGCGGGTGAGCGGGTTGCCTACGACACGGCAGCGCGCGAGGCCGACATCCACCAGCAGATCTGGGTCCTGGAGGGCGCGATGGACATCACCGTGGGCGACGTGACGTGGCGGCTGGAGGGCGGCGACTGCCTTGCGATGCGGCTGGACTGCCCCATCGCCTACCGCAACCCCTTGACACAGCCCACGCGCTATCTCGTGGCCCTGGCGAGCCTGCCGTACATGCCCGCCCGGAGAAGCGCATGACAGCCAAGTTCACGATCCGCCGCCTCACCGGCGATGAAGCGATGGCCCATGTCGACGCCTTGGCCGATGTGTTGATCGATTGCGTGGAAGGCGGGGCGTCGGTCAGCTTCATGCTGCCGCTCGCGCGCGCAAAGGCGCTGGCGTTCTGGCAAATGGTTGCCGTTGGCGTGGCGCGCCAGGACCGCGTGTTGCTGGTCGCCGAAGACGCCGGCGGCGGCATCGTCGGCACGGTGCAGCTGGTACTGGCGCTGCCCGAGAACCAGGCACACCGCGCGGATGTCGCCAAGATGCTGGTGCGGCGCGACGCGCGCCGACAGGGCATCGCGCAGGGGTTGATGGTGGCGGTGGACGCGGCGGCGCGAGCTGAGGGCAAGAGCGTGCTGGTGCTCGATACAGAGACCGGGGGCGATGCCGAGAGGCTCTACCAGCGCGCCGGCTGGCAGCGCGTGGGCGTGGTCCCGAACTACGCCCTCATGCCGCGCGGTGGGCCCTGCGCGACGACGTTCTTCTACAAGCAGTTGTGAGGCAGGGGCTGTTCAATCCACCTGCGCCGCCATCGCCGCCGCTCTGGCACGCGCCGCGCTGCGCCCGCGTTCCTGCTGCACCACATAGAAGCCCGAGCCCAGCAGCAGCGCGATGCCGCACCAGGCCAGCAGGTTGGGCACCTCGCCCCACACCAGATAACCCAGCACCACGGCAAACAGCAGCGCCGAGTAGCGGAACGGCGCCGTCAGCGTCACCTCGCCCTGGCGCATGCACTGGATGATCAGAAAGTAGCCGATCACCAGGAACACCGAGGCACCGGCCAGCCAGCCCAGCTCGGCGGCGCCGAAGGGCTGCCAGCCCTGCACCAGCGACATCGCGCCGGACAGCAGCGTGACGGTGACGGCGGTGGCCAGCGTGACCACGATGGAGGGGATGGCGGGGTCGATGCGGCGCGTCATCAGGTCGCGCGCCGCATGGAACACCGTGCCCAACAGGCACAGCAGCGCCCAGGCGTTGAAGCCATCGCCGCGCGGCTGCACCACGCACAGCACGCCCACGAAGCCAACCGCCACCGCCGCCCAGCGGGCAGCGCCGGGCCGCTCGTGCAGGAACCACACCGCGAACACCACCATGAACAGCGGCGCCGCCAGGTTGATGGCGGTGGCGTTGCCCAGCGGCAGGTGGAACAGCGAGAGCAGATAGATCACCGTGGCGACGGCATCGACCGCAGCGCGCCCGGCCACGCGGGGCTGCAGCACGCCGCCCAGTTGGCGGCGAGCGCCCAGCAGCAGCGCCAGCGCCAGTACCAGCAGCGTGGCCAGTGCGCCGCGCATGAAGATCAGTTGCGCTGCCGGCAGGCTCTCGCTGACATGCTTGACCATGGCATCGTTGACCACGAAGCCGGCCATGGCGCCGACCATCATGAGGATGCCGCGCCGGTTGGCGGCGCTGTCGTGGGGCGGTGTGGTCACGGGGCGCGGATTACACCACGCTGGTGTGCCGCGCGATGCAGGTGTCCAGCACCTCGGCGCCGGGGCGTTGCCACCAGTCCAGCTCCGAGAAAATTTCGACTTCGGCGAAGCCGGCAAAGCCTGCCTGCTCGACCCAGCCGCGCACCTTCTTCAGCTCGATGACGCCGTCGCCCATCATGCCCCGGTCGTTCAGCAGGTCGCGCGTGGGCGTGAGCCAATCGCAGACGTGGAAGGCCAGCAGGCGCGTGTTCTTCGCGTCGCCGGCGCGGGCGATCTGTTGCGCAAGCTTCGGGTCCCACCAGCAGTGGTAGACGTCCATGGCCACGCCCAGCATGCCGGTCTGGCCGGGGTCGAGTTCGTCGCACAGGTCCAGCGCGTGCTCCAGCGTGTTGATACAGGCGCGCTCGGCTGCCTGCATGGGGTGCAGGGGCTCGATGGCCAATGGCATGCCCACCTCGCGCGCGTATTCCAGCGAGGCGGCGATGCCGTCGCGCACTTCGTTGCGGGCGCGGGCGATGTCGGTGTAGGCCGGTTTGCCCTGCAGCGCGCCGGGCAGCGAGCCGACCACCAGCACGACGCAGGGCGCATCCAGCGTCTTGGCTTCGTCGATGGCGCGTCGGTTGTCGTCCAGCGCGGCGGCCAGGCCGGCGGCGTCGGCAGCGGGGTAAAAGCCGCCACGGCAGTAGCCGGACAAGCCCATGCCGTGGGCCTCGAGCTGCGCGCGCGTGGCCTCTAGACCGGCAGCGGCCACCTGGTCGCGCCAAGGGCTGATGGCGCGGATGCCGCGACGCGCGCACTCGTCGATGATCTGCGGCAACTGCCACTGCTTGCGCACGGTGGCGGTGTTCATGGACAGCCATTCGTGGCTGGAAGAGAAATCACGCATGGTTCAGCTCGGGTCGGTGGGGGAGGCGGGGGCGGTGGACGATGCGGAGGTGCGCTCGCGGCGCAGCTGCCGCACGATGGCAGCGTTGTCGAGTTCGCCGTCGCCAGCCGCGACGGCTGCACGCATCAGCGCGGCATGCGTCTGCGACAGCGGCAGGCTTTGGCCCTGGGCGGCAGCGGCGGCCAGCATCAGGTCCACGTCTTTCAAATGCTGGCGGATGCGTGATTGCGGGGCGAAGCGCTCTTCCACCATCATGCGGCCCTTGGCTTCGGCGGCGGCCGAGCGTGCGGGTGTCGCCAGCACGAGTTCGAGGAAGGCGGCGGGCGCGATGCCCAGGCGTTCGGCGAACACCATGCCTTCGGCCAGCACGGCGCGGTTCAGGCCCAGCACGAGGTTGGTGGCCAGCTTGGCGCGTGCACCCATGCCGGCGCCGCCGACGTGCACGCGGGTGGTGGCGATGGCGCCCAGCAGCGGGCTGGCGCGCTCGAAGGTGGCAGCGTCGCTGCCGACCAGCATGGTGGCGCTGCCGGCGGCGATCTGCTCGCTGGAGCCAGAGAGCGGTGCCTCGACGAAGCCGATGCCGCGTGTGGCGAGGCGTTCTGAAAGTGCCAGCAGCAGGTCCGGGTCGCCGGTGGAACAATCGATCAGCAGAGTGGTCTGGGGGGTCGGGCCGGCAAGCAGGCCATCCGCACCCTCGACGCTGTCGATGACGCCAGCGGTGTCGAAGACTGCGAGCACGACGGTGGTAGATGCCGTGCCGACCTCACGCGCGGTTGCGGCGATTGCGTGGCCCTGGGCGGCAAAGGCCTCACGCGCTTCGGGGCGGATGTCGTAGCCCAGTGTGGCGATGCCGGCCGCATGCAGGCGTTGTGCGATGGCCTGGCCGACCAGGCCCAGGCCGATCAGGCCGATGGGGGAATTCGGGTGGGGCATGTCAGTGGCGCTGCGGGTGGCTTGCGCTGCAGAAGGCGCTGTCGGGACGGGGATCGGACTCGGGTGCGTAGAGGGATGTGAGGTGCGGGCCGAGGCCACCGGGTGGCCCCTTCCGCGAATGTCCCCCGCCAGGGCCGCAGGCGGCCCAGGCTCCTCCTTGATTTCGCTGCAGGGGCCACCCGATACCCTCGGCCCTGACGACGGCGCGGCCTCTTGGACGACGAAACACCACGGCACCGGCTTCGCCGGGCCGTAGGTGTGCCCCCTGAGGGGGGATTCGGCTACACGAAGTGAGCAAGAAACGGGGGGGGAGCGTAGTGCTTGCTCTACGCAGCGAAGCAAAGGAGGAGCCCTGGGCCGCCTGCGGCCCTGGGCGGGGGACATTCGCGGAGTGGAGTACACCGTCGGCGCGGGCCCACCCCGAAGCGCGGTCCCAGCCCGAAGCGTGGTGAAGCTTCGCAAGATCGGCCAGCCGAAAGCCCAGCGGGCTGAGCGCAAGTTGGCCGGTCGGTTGGGATGGTTTGGTCACAACGACGACCCTCCGCACACGCGGATGTCTTGCCCGGTAATGGCGGCAGCAGCAGGCGACAACAGGAAGGCGACCAGCGCCGCGATTTCACCTGGCTCGATCAGCCGGCCCATCGGCGGCAGCTTGGGCTGCTCCGACTGTCGCGCCGGGTCGGCCAGCATGCCGGTGCGCGTGGCGGCCGGCGACACCACGTTGACGGTGACGCCGCGCGCCACCACCTCGGCTGCCCAGCTGCGCGCCAGCGCGACCATGGCCGCTTTGGTCGCGGCGTATTGACTGCGGCCCGCCACGCCAGAGGCCACGCGGCTGCCGATCAGCACCACGCGGCCCTGGCCGGCGGCGGCCATCGCGGGCACCAGCCGGTTGGCGATGCGGCTCAGCGCGTCCACGTGCAGCTGCCACATGCGGGCGCCATCGTCCGGCAGCAGGCTGCCCAGCGGCGCCACGCGCATGACGCCGGCCGCGTGCACCAGCGCCTGCGCGCCGACGGCGGCTGCGCTGGTGGCCTCGGTCGCCACCGGGTCGGCCAGGTCCACCTCGACTGGCTGGAAACGCGGGTGCGCAATCGTGGGCGCCGCGCGGTCGAAACCGGTCACCGCCCAGCCCTGGTCCAACAGCGTTTGCGCAATGGCCGCGCCGATGCCGGCACTGCTGCCGGTGACGACGGCACGCGCCTCATTCGACACGGATATTGGCCTCCTGGATGGTCTTGAACGCGCGCGCCGTGTCGTCCTTCTGAAAGCGCGCGAACTCGTCGGGCGTGCCACCGCCCAGCAGAATGCCCTGACTGGTCAGCCGTTCCTTCATTTCGCCGGCCAGCGCCTTGTTCACCTCGGCGTTGAGCTTGGCCGTGACCTCGGCTGGCAGCTTGGCCGGGCCCCACAGGCCGTACCAGCTGTAGAACTCATAGCCGGGGATGGTCTCGCCGACGGTCGGCACGTCAGGCAGTGTGGGCAGGCGCGTCTTGGAAGTGACGGCGATGATCTTCAGCATGCCGCTCTTGTAGAACGAGGTGGCGCCCAGCACCGGGTCGACGAACCCCGCGATCTGGCCGCCGATCAAATCCTGGTAGGCCGGGGCCGAGCCTTTGTACGGGACGATCTGCACTTCCATGCCGCCACCGCGCTTGAGCAGCTCGGTCGAGAAATGCCCGGCCGAGGCGATGGAGCCGACGGCAAAGCTCAGCTTGCCGGGGTTGGCCTTGGCATGCGCGATCAGCGACTGGACATCGGTGACCGGCAAGTCCTTGTTGACCGAGACCGACAGCGGCGCCTTGGCCACCAGCGCGATCGGCGTGAAGTCGGTTGCCGGGTCGTAGGGCGGCGTCTTCAGGAAGTGCGTGGAAGTGGTGAAGGTGGAGGCGTTGAACAGCAGCGTGTAGCCGTCGGCCGGCGACTTGGCCACTGCACCTGCGCCGATGGTGGCGTTGCCGCCCGGCCGGTTCTCGACGACGAAGGTCTGGCCGGTCTGCTCGCCGAGCTTGAGCGCGAGCAAGCGACCGACCGTGTCCAGCGTGCCGCCCGGTGGGAACGGGATGATGACCCGCACCGGCTTGCTGGGGTAGGTGTCGGCAAGCGCTGCCGTGAATGGGAGCGCGAGGGCGAGGGCCGTCAGGGCCCGGCGTGAAATGACGTGCATGTGGGTCTCCAGTTCGACTTGGGAATGAAGGCCGGCAACCGTGCCGGCCGGGGGTCACTCGACGCCGTGCACCGCCAGCAGCGTGCGCATGCGCTGGACGGCCACATCGGGCTTTTCCAGCACGTTGGCCGCGTCGGCCAGCCGGAACAACTCGGCGAAATGCTGCAGCGAGCGCGTGCTCTGCTGGCCGCCGACCATGGTGAAGTGCTTCTGGTGGCCGTTGAGCCAGGCCATGAACACCACGCCGGTTTTGTAAAAGCGCGTGGGCGCCGCGAAGATGTGGCGCGACAGCGGCACCGTGGGGCCGAGGATGGCGTGGAACTCCTGCGTCTTGCCCTGCGCCAGCTTGCCCAATGCGGCGCTGGCGGCCGGCGCGATGGCGTCGAAGATGCCCAGCAGTGCGTCGCTCTGGCCGTGCATGGGGTCGCTGCCGTGGCCGTCACCGGCGATCAGCTCGGCGTAGTTGAAGTCGTCGCCCGTGTACATGCGCACGCCCCGGCCGTCGAGGCCGCCCACGGTCGGCAGGCGCCGGCGCATGGCGATTTCCTTGTCCTTGTCGAGCAGCGAGATCTTGATGCCGTCGACCTTGGAGGGGTTCGCCGCGATCACAGCCAGGGCCGTGTCCATCGCAGCGTCCACGTCCTTCGTGCCCCAGTAGCCGGCAAGGGCCGGGTCGAACATGTCGCCCAGCCAGTGCAACACCACGGGCTGCTTCGCTTGCGACAGCACGCGGTCGTACACGCGCTCGTAGTCGGCCGGGCTCTTGGCCACGCGCGCCAGCGCGCGGCTGGCCATGACGATGAGCTTGCCGCCCAGCTTCTCGATGGCGGCCATCTGCTCCTCGTAGCCGCGGATCACGTCGTCCACCGTCTTCACGCTGTCGATGTCCAGGTGGTCGGTGCCGCAGCCCGAAGCGACGAGCGCGCCGGGGTGGTCTTTGGCGGCATCGAGCGAGCGGCGGATCAGCTCCAGCGAGGTGGGCCAGTCCAGCCCCATGCCGCGCTGGGCCGTGTCCATCGCCTCGGCCACGCCCAGGCCGAGCGACCACAGGTGCTGGCGGTAGGCGATGGTGGTGTCCCAGTCGATGGCGGCCGTCAGCCAGGGGTCGACGGCGGCCAGCGGGTCAGCGACCACATGGGCTGCCGAGTACGCGATGCGGTTGAATTGGAGCCCGGCCGGCGGGCGTGCCAACGGCTGGCCGCGCAGCGTGTAGTCGGCCAGGCCAGCCGGCGTCGGGAGCTTGAGCGTGAGCGCCATGGTGCCGCTCCTCAGACTGCCAGCTCGGGCACGTCGACCCAGCGGCGTTCGTTGTGCGACTGCAGCGCGGCCTCGACCAGCTGCACGCCCTTGGCGCCTTCGGGCAGCGTCCAGGCGTAAGGCGCGTCTTCGACCACGTGTCGGATGAAGTGCTCCCACTGGATCTTGAAGCCGTTGTCGTAGACCATCGAATCAGGCACCTCTTGCCACTGGTCGAAGAAGTTCATGGTCTGCTTGACGTCCGGGTTCCACACCGGGCGCGGCGTGTTCACGCGGCTCTGGGCGCGGCAGTCCGATAGGCCCGCGACGGCCGAGCCGTGCGTGCCGTCGACATGGAAGGTGACCAGGTCGTCGCGGCGCACGCGCGTGGCCCAGCTCATGTTGAGCTGCGCGATGACGGATTCGCCCTTGTGGCCGGTCAGCTCGCAGGTGGCGTAGGCGGCGTCGTCGGCGGTGCACTCGTATGGATGGCCTGCTTCGTCCCAGCGCTTGGGGATGTGGGTGGCGGCCAGGCACGAGACCGAGTTGACCTTGCCGAACAGGTTGTCCAGCACGTAGCGCCAGTGGCACATCATGTCCAGGATCATGCCGCCGCCGTCTTCTTGGCGGTAGTTCCAGCTGGGGCGCTGGATGGGCTGCAGGTCGCCTTCGAACACCCAGTAGCCGAACTCCAACCGCACCGAGAGCATCTTGCCGAAGAAGTCGGCGCGGCGCAGCATGTCCAGCTTGCGCAAGCCGGGCAGGAACAGCTTGTCTTGCACGGCGCCGTGTTTGAGGCCTGACTTGCTCGCGGTCTTGGCGATCTCCATGGCCTCGGCCAGCGTGGTGGCAATGGGCTTTTCGCAATAGACGTGCTTGCCGGCGCGCAGGGCGTTGGCCAGCAGCGTGGGGCGCATCTGCGTGGTGCCGGCGTCGAAGAACACCGTGTCGTCCTTGTTCGCGAGAGCGGCTTCGAGGTCGGTGCCCCAGCGGGCGATGCCGTGGGCGCGGGCCAGGGCTTCCATCTTCTCGGCGTTGCGGCCGACGAGGATGGGGTCGGGCATGACCTTGTCGCCGTTCGAGAGCGTCACGCCGCCCTGGGCGCGTATCGCCACGATGGAGCGGATCAGGTGCTGGTTCATGCCCATGCGGCCGGTGACGCCGTGCATGATCAATCCGAGGCGTTGGGTTGCCATATCAGTAGTCCTGCAAAGTTGGGTGGATACGCGAGGAGGGGGTCAGGGCGCGGGTGCCAGGCCGGCGGCTTTGACCAGCTTGGCGTTGGTGCCGATCTCGGTCTTGATGTAGGCGTCGAACGCTTCGGGCTTCATGGTCCAGGCGTCGGCGCCCAGCTTCAGGAAGCGCTCCTTGACCTCGGGGCTGGCCAGCGCCTTGACGACCTCGTCATGCAGGCGGTTCACGATGTCGCGCGGCGTCTTGGCCGGGGCCATCATGCCGATCCAGAAGTTGAACTCGGAGCCTGGCACGCCGGCCTCGGCCGTGGTCGGCACGTCGGGCAGGGCCGTGGCCCGCTGGGGTGAGCCGACAGCCAGCGGCAGCAGCTGGCCGTCGCGGATCTGGCCGATGACGGGGGCGATGGGCGAGAAGTAATAGTCCACGCGGCCAGCCAGCACCTCGGTCACGGCTTCGGCCGAGCCCTTGAACGGGATGTTTGTGGCGTCGATGCCTGCTGCCATCTTGAACTTCTCGGCGTTCAGGTGCGTGGCGCTGCCCTGGCCGGCGGACGCGAAATTCAGCGTGCCGGGGTTGGCCTTGGCCTTGGCGAGCAGCTCCTGCACCGACTTGATGCCTTTGGAAGGCGAGATCACCAGCACGTTGGGCGTGCTTGAGATGGGCGTGACGCCGGCGAAATCGACCAGCGTGTCGAACGGCAGCTTGGCAAATGTCGAGGGGCTGACCGTGTGCGAGGACGAGTGAACCATGATGGTGTAGCCGTCCGGCGCGGCCGTGGCCACCGCCTGCTGGCCGATGGTGCCGCTGGCGCCGCCGCGGTTGTCGATCACCAGCGTCTGGCCCATGCTGGTGCCCATCTTGTCGGCAATGGCGCGCGCAATGATGTCCGTGGTGCTGCCGGCCGCGAACGGCACGACGACGCGGATCGGCTTCGTCGGGTAGCCGCTCTGGGCGGCGGCGACATGGGGCAGCAGGGCGGCTGCGGCGAGGACGACGGCGAGATAGGGGAAGGTCATGGTGAGCTCCATAGTGGTCTTGATTTCACCAGAAGGTGAATTACAGGATTCTAGGAACCGTGCCGCGCTGCCGTCAACGCACCTCAAGCCTCAGCTTCTAAGGACATACCCTAGGACCACTTCGCAGATGTGGGACAGGCGTTCGTGCTGCGCCTTGGGAGTCATCAGGTCGCGGCCGAACACGGCCGCCAGCGTGTGCTGGTTGGACAGGTAGAAGTACGCCATTCCGGCGATCGAGACGTACAGCTGCAGTGGGTCGACGCCGCCGCGGAACAGGCCCTCGGCGCGGCCGCGCTCCAGGATGGTGGCCAGCGTGTCGATCAGCGGCGAGTTCATTTCGCGCACCTTGCCGGAGCGCGCCAGGTGCGTGCCCCGGTGCAGGTTTTCGCTGTTGAGAAGGGTCAGGAACTCGGGGTGCGCGAGGTAGTAGTCCCAGGTGAACTCGGTCAACCGGCGGATGGCCTGGGCGGGGGGCAGCGCGTCCAGGTGCAGCTGCTTTTCGGCCTCGCGGATGTCCAGGTAGGTCTGCTCCAGGACCGCCAGAAACAGCCCGTCCTTGCTGTCGAAGTAGTAGTAGATCAGGCGCTTGTTCACGCCCGCGCGCTCGGCGATACGGTCAACGCGGGCGCCGGCCAGGCCGTGGCCGGCGAACTCCTCGCGGGCTGCGTCCAGGATGATCAGTCGCGAGCGGTCGGCATCCCGGGTGCGTGGTTCGGCGGGCTTGTCGGCGGGCGAAGGCAGGGGGCTCATGGCTTGAATAGTTAACTATATGGTGAATAAAAGCAAGGCGAGCCCGTGGCCCTGGGCTGGGTGTGGAGCGGCGCGCGGCAGATAATGCGGCGGCCGGGGCGCCCCGGCCTTTTCATTTCCACGCAGGATTCTCATGAGCAAACAGATCGCAGGCCATTTGTTGGTGCAGTGTCTCGTCGAGCAGGGCGTGAGCCACGTCTTCGGTGTGCCCGGTGAAAGCTACCTGGCCGCGTTGGACGGCTTTCATGTCTACCGAGACCGCGTCCAGTTCGTCATCAACCGACAGGAGGGCGGGGCCGCTTTCATGGCCGAGGCGCACGGCAAGCTGACGGGGCGCCCGGGTGTGTGCTTCGTGACACGCGGGCCGGGTGCGACCAACGCCTCGATCGGCGTGCACACGGCCTTCCAGGATTCCACGCCCATGGTGCTGTTCGTCGGCGACGTGGCCAGCGATTCGCGCGACCGCGAGGTGTTCCAGGAGGTCGACTACCAAAGCTTCTTCGGCCCCAGCACCAAGGGCTTTGCCAAGCGGGTCGAGCGCATCGACGACGCCCGGCGCATTCCGGAGTACGTGGCGCGTGCATTCGCCACGGCCATGAACGGCCGCCCTGGCCCGGTGGTGCTGGTGCTGCCGGAGGACATGCTCGTGCAAGAGGTGGATGCCCTGCCGCTGGCCCGCGTCGAGCCGGTGCAGGCCTGGAGCGACCCCGGCGCGCTGCGCACGTTGCGCGAGATGCTGCTGGCCTCCAGCAAGCCCTTCGTGATCGCCGGCGGCAGCGGCTGGACGCCGCAGTCGGCCCAGGCGCTGCAACGCTTTGCCGAAAGCTGGAAGCTGCCGGTCGGCAACGCTTTTCGCTTTCAGGACACCTTCGACAACTGGCATCCGCTGTATGCGGGCGACGTCGGCATCGGCCTGAACCCCAAGCTTGCACAGCGCATCAGGGACAGTGACCTCATCATCGCGATCGGCCCGCGCCTGGGCGAGATGACGACGGGCGGCTACACGCTGCTGGAGGCGCCGCGCTCCAAGCAGAAGCTGGTCCACATCCACGCCAGCGCCGAGGAGCTCAACCGCGTGTACCAGGCCGATCTGGCCATCAACGCGACGATGAACGCGGCTGCGCGTTCGCTGGAGGTGCTGGCGGCGCCGACCACGCTGCCCTGGGAGGAGTGGGCACAGGGCTGCAATTCGGATTACCTGGCCAATCTGCAGCCGCAGGCGCTGCCGGGCAGCATCGACATGCCGGCCATCGTGGGACTGCTGCAAAAGCACCTGCCGGCGGACGCGGTGGTGACCAACGGCGCCGGAAACTTTGCCAGCTGGATGCACCGGTTCTTCCGCCACCACGGGCTGGCCAAGGGCCACAAGACCCAGCTGGCGCCCACCAACGGCGCCATGGGCTATGGGGTGCCGGCCGGCATTGCGGCGGCCATCACCACGGGCCGGGTGGCGTTCACGATCGCCGGGGATGGCGACTTCCTGATGAATGGGCAGGAATTGGCGACGGCCGCGCAGTGCGGCGCCAAGAGCATCATCCTGGTCCTGAACAACGGCATGTTCGGCACCATCCGCATGCACCAGGAGCGCGAGTACCCGCGCAACGTGAGTGGCACGGCGCTGGCCAATCCCGACTTCGTGAAGCTGGCCGAGGCCTATGGCTACGCGGGCGTTCGCATCACGCACACAGGGGAGTTCGAAGCGCAGCTGCTGGCGGCGCTGGAGCGGCCGCAGGGCACGCTGATCGAGGCGATCTTCGACCCCGAAGTGATCACCACGCGCGGCACGCTCTCGGCGATCACCGAGGCGGCGCTGAAGAGGTTCGCTCAGGGTTAGCGAGCGCCGGCTGCAGGCGCAAAAAAGGCCGGGGAGTCCCGGCCTTTTGACTGACGGTCAGTGCCGTCTTACTTGAGGTGCTTGCCGATCAGGCCAGCCATCTCGAACATGGACACCTGGGCCTTGCCGAAGACATCCTTCAGCTTGGCGTCAGCGTTGATCATGCGCTTGTTGGTGGCGTCTTGCAGCTTGTTCTTCTTGATGTAGACCCACAGCTTGCTGACCACTTCCGTGCGGGGCAGCGCGGTGGTGCCGACGACGGCAGCCAACTGCGCGCTGGGGGTCAGGGCCTTCATGAAAGCGGCGTTGACGGCGCGCTTCTTGGCAGGGGCCTTCTTGGCCGGAGCGGCTGCCTTCTTGGCAGGAGCCGCCGCCTTCTTTGCCGGAGCGGCTGCCGTCTTCGCAGGTGCCGCCTTCTTCGCAGGTGCGGCGGCCTTTTTTGCCGGTGCCGCCTTCTTCGCTGGTGCCGCTTTTGCCGGCGCTTTTTTCGCAGTTGCCATGATGAATTTCCTTTTTGGTGTTGAGTCTTCACCAGCGAAAGAATGCTTCCTCACTGGCACAGCGGATGCTAATGGAGATGAAACGCGTTTCCAAGAGGAAAGACAGCTTTTTTCGCTGGGAGAGTGGGTGGTTTTCACTCTGGTGGAAGGCTCTGCGCATCGGTTGCGCGCAAGGTGCGGCAAGGCCGCCAAATCGAGCTGCTGCAAGGTGTGGCGCGGAAGCGCATGCCGGCTCATTCCTGGTCTGCCCGCTCTTGGCCATGGGAAGATCTTTGTGGATTCCTGAAAGTTCAATCCTTGATTTGTTTGGATAAGGTAAATTTGCGAACAGCCTTCATTTTGATAAGTTAATTCCATGAACACCGAAGCCCATGCGCTCGACGGATACGACGACAAGATCCTCTCCGAGCTGCAGCGCGACGCCCGTCTGACCATGGCCGAGCTGGGTCGCAGGGTGCACCTGAGCCAGCCTGCGGTCACCGAGCGGGTGCGCAAGCTGGAGATTGCGGGCGTCATCAAGGGTTACCGCGCGCAGATCGATCTGTCGCGTCTTGGCTACGGAATTCGCGCGCTGGTACGGGTGGGGCGTGCCGAGTACGCGCGGGTCGTCAAGCTCATCGACCAAACACCGGAGGTCATCAATGCCTTCAACGTGACCGGCGAAGACAGTTGGATGTTGGAGATCGCGGTGATCGACGTGGCGCATCTGGATGCAGTCGTCAGCAAGTTCTGTCTGCTGGCGGACACCTCGACCTCGATCGTGCTGAACGCTCCACGCGAGCATGCGCCAGTGCTGGCAGCGCGACAGGAGAACGTGCGCCCTGCAGCGCACCGCATCACAGCGCGTTGATGTCGCGCCGCCCGGGCATGGTGGCCAGCGCGACGCCGACGAGTGCCAAGGCGAACGCCAGCACCTGCAGTACGCCCATCGTCTCGCCGAGCGCCAGCACGCCGACCAGCGCCGCGCCGATCGGCAGCAGCACGGTGAAGACGCCGGCCTGCGCGGCCGGCACGGCGCGCAGGCCGGTCATCCACAGCCAGACCGTCCAGATGCTGGCCGCGAGCGCGTAGAACACGAGCAGCGCCCAGGTGCCAGCGGTGACGCCCCGGAAGTCGAACGACGCGGCAAAGTACAGACCGAACGGCGTCGCGAGCACCAGGCCCCACAGGTTGATGAGGGCGCTGATGCGCTTGGGCCCCAAGGTGCCGGTGAGCTTCTTGCCGATCACGGCATAGGCGGCCTCGCACAGCACGGCGGCGAAGAGCAGCGCGTGGCCGAGGACGGCATGCCCGCCAGCAACAGTGCCTGCAGCGGGCGTGGGACGCGACAACGCCAGCAGCCCGATGCCCAGCACCGCGCAGGCCACCGCGGCTCCAACGCGGGGGGTGATGCGTTCGCGCAGCACGATCCAGCTCGCCACGGCCACCGCCGCCGGGATCGTCGCCATGACGACACCCGCCGACACGGCACTGGTGAGGCTGACGCCGTAGATCATGCAGATGGAGAACAGGAAGTTGCCGAGGAACGATTCCAGGAACACCAGGCGCCGCACCGACGGCGTCATCGGCGCCTCGCCGGCCGGCTTGCGCAGCCAGGGCAGCATGGCCACGGCCGCGATGCCGAAGCGCAGCCACGCCAGTAGCAGAACCGGGAAGGCGGCCGCCAGCGGCTTGGACAGCGCCACGTAGCTGCCGACCAGCGCCATGCTCGATGCGAGGCAGACGCAGGCCACGAGACGGCTCGGTGCGGGGCTCAATAGACTCATGCTTTTTAGGGTGGAACCAGAGGGACGGTGATGGAGCAGACTTCAGAGAGTGCCGACGCGCAGCCCATGCGCCATGTGTTCGTCTACGGCACGCTGCGCCGGGGCGGCAGCAACGACATCACCCGGCTGAACCCTGCGCCTGTCTGGATCGGCGAGGCCCACATTGCCGGCACCTTGTATGACTGCGGGCGCTATCCGGGTGTTGCGCTGGGCGGTGGTGGGCGTGTGGTGGGTGAGGTGTATGCGGTCGATGCGGTGCTGGAGCGCATTCTGGATGAGATCGAAGAGGTCTATCCCCAGCAGACGGACGAGTACCTGAAGCGTGAGGTTCAAGTGCTTGTGGCCGGTGCGGCGTTGCAGTGCCTGGTCTACGAACTGAGCCCTCGCTACGTCGACCCACAGACCCAGGTGATTGTGGGAGGCGATTGGCTGGCGCACCTGCAGACCCGTTGAATGGCAGCGGTGCGGGCTCAGTCACGATCGGAAACAGCATTTCTCATCATGAAATTTGACCGTGCGCGGGTCGCATCCGAGGCGGCCGCTTTGGAGAACTTGGTTTCTTAATGTGGAAAGAAATTCCTAAAGCATTGAAAATAAACGGCAAAATTCTTGTCTTCTATAAGACATATTTTTGATCTCATGTCTTATAGAAGACTTAGAATTTGCGCATCGAAGACCTGCCGGCAGGCATCGCAATCTTCGACACCCTGATTTCTAGCCACTACCGGAGAAGCTCATGCCCCAATCCCTCACCGAACAACTGAGCCGCGAACAACAAGTTGCCGCACTCGAAAAAGACTGGGCCACCAACCCCCGATGGAAGGGCGTGAAGCGCGGTTACAGCGCAGCCGACGTCGTGCGTCTGCGCGGCTCGTTCCCGATCGAGCACACGCTGGCTCGCCGCGGCGCGGAGAAGCTGTGGGAGAAGATCAATGGCGGCGCCAAGAAGGGCTATGTGAACGCCTTCGGCGCGATCTCCGCCGGCCAGGCCATGCAGCAAGCCAAGGCCGGCCTGGAAGCCGTGTACCTGTCGGGCTGGCAAGTTGCTGCCGACGGCAACACGTCCGAGAACATGTACCCCGACCAGTCGCTGTACGCCTACGACTCGGTGCCCACGATGGTCCGCCGCATCAACAACACGTTCAAGCGTGCCGACGAAATCCAATGGGGCCGGGGCATCGAGCCGGGCAGCAAGGACTTCATCGACTACTTCCTGCCGGTCGTGGCCGATGCGGAAGCCGGCTTCGGCGGCGTGCTGAACGCTTTCGAGCTGATGAAGAACATGATTGCCTCCGGCGCTGCCGGCGTGCACTTCGAAGATCAGCTGGCTGCCGTCAAGAAGTGCGGCCACATGGGCGGCAAGGTGCTGGTGCCCACGCACGAAGCCTGCGAGAAGCTGATCTCCGCCCGCTTCGCAGCTGACGTCATGGGCGTGCCCACCATCGTCCTGGCGCGCACCGATGCAGAAGCCGCCAACCTGGTCACGTCGGACCACGACGCCAACGACAAGCCCTTCCTGACCGGCGAGCGCACGCAGGAAGGCTTCTACCGCGTCAAGAATGGTCTGGAGCAGGCCATCAGCCGTGGCGTGGCCTACGCCCCGTATGCCGATCTGGTGTGGTGCGAAACCGGCGTGCCGGACATCGGCTTTGCCCGTGAGTTCGCGCAGGCCGTGCACGCTGCGTGCCCGGGCAAGCTGCTGTCCTACAACTGCTCGCCTTCATTCAACTGGAAGAAGAACCTGGACGACAAGCAGATCGCCTCGTTCCAGGAAGACCTGTCGGCACTGGGCTACAAGTACCAGTTCATCACGCTGGCCGGCATCCACATCAACTGGTTCAACACTTTCCAGTTCGCCCACGCCTACGCCCGCGGCGAAGGCATGAAGCACTACGTCAACATGGTGCAGGAGCCCGAGTTCGCTGCGCGCGACAAGGGCTACACCTTCGTCTCGCACCAGCAGGAAGTCGGCGCCGGCTACTTCGACGACGTGACCACCGTGATCCAGGGCGGTTCGTCCAGCGTCAAGGCGTTGACGGGTTCGACCGAAGAAGAGCAGTTCCACTGATCTTCTAAGACCCATGCAAGGGCCCCGGCAGCGTGCTGTCGGGGCCTTTTATCTTTGTCGCGGCTAAAATCCGCCGCTGCTGCAACGAACAAGGGCGAGAAAGGCATGCTGGTTATGACACCGCGAACTACGACGGGGACTCCCACCGGCCTTTGAGGCCGCACGTTCGCGCCTGCCTGCATTTCCCACAGACCAAAAGCGCGGACATCCTCCGCGCTTTTGTCGTTCTGGCGCCCTCTCATTCGCTTCCCACGGTTTTCAACATGATCCACATCACGCTTCCAGATGGCTCGCAGCGCGAGTTTCCCGGCCCGGTCTCGGTGGCCGACGTCGCCGCTTCCATTGGCTCCGGCCTGGCCAAAGCCGCGTTGGCCGGCAAGATCCACGGCAAGGTTGTCGATACCAGCCACGTCATCACGGCCGATAGCCCGCTGTCCATCATCACGGCCAAGGACGCCGATGGCCTGGACGTCATCCGCCATTCGACGGCGCACTTGCTGGCCTACGCCGTGAAGGAGCTGTTCCCGGAAGCGCAGGTGACGATCGGCCCGGTGATCGAGCACGGGTTTTTCTACGACTTCTCCTACAAACGTTCCTTCACGCCCGAGGATCTCGCGGTGATCGAGAAGAAGATGGCCGAACTGGCTGCCCGGGACGAGCCGGTGACGCGCCGCGTGCTGCCGCGCGATGAGGCCGTGGCGCACTTCAACGGGATTGGCGAGCACTACAAGGCCGAGATCATCGCCAGCATTCCGGCGGGCGAGGACGTATCTCTCTACCGCGAGGGCTCCTTCGAAGACCTATGCCGCGGCCCGCACGTGCCCAGTACCGGCAAGCTGCGTTTCTTCAAGCTCATGAAGGTGGCTGGCGCCTACTGGCGCGGCGACCACCGCAACGAGATGCTGCAGCGCATCTATGGCACGGCCTGGGCGACCAAGGACGAGTTGCAGCAGCACTTGACGATGCTGGAGGAGGCCGAAAAGCGCGACCACCGCAAGCTCGGCCGTGAGCTCGATCTGTTCCACCTCGACGAGCATGCGCCCGGCATGGTGTTCTGGCACCCCAAAGGGTGGACGCTGTGGCAGGAGATCGAGCAGTACATGCGCCGCGTGTACCGCGACAACGGCTACCTGGAGGTCAAGACCCCGCAGATCCTGGATCAGGGGTTGTGGGAAAAGACGGGGCATTGGGACAAGTACCGCGAAAACATGTTCATCACGGAGTCGGAGAAGCGGGACTACGCGCTCAAGCCGATGAACTGCCCGGGCCACGTCCTCATCTTCAAGCAGGGCATCAAGAGCTACCGCGATCTGCCGCTGCGGTTTGGCGAGTTCGGCAATTGCCACCGCAACGAACCATCGGGCGGGCTGCACGGCATCATGCGTGTGCGCGGGTTCACCCAAGACGATGGCCACATCTTTTGCACCGAAGAGATGATCCAGGGCGAGGTGACGGCGTTCACGACGTTGCTGCAGAAGGTGTACCAAGATTTCGGATTCACCGACATCCTCTACAAGCTGTCGACGCGGCCCGACAAGCGCATTGGCAGCGATGAGAGCTGGGACAAGGCCGAGGCGGCGTTGGCGGATGGTCTGCGCGCGTCCGGCTGCGAGTTCGAATTCCTTCCCGGTGAGGGCGCGTTCTACGGCCCCAAGATCGAGTATGTGCTCAAGGATGCGTTGGGTCGCCAGTGGCAATGCGGCACGATCCAGGTCGACCCGAACCTGCCGGAACGGCTGGAAGCCGAGTTCGTGGGTGAGGATGGCGCCCGCCACAGGCCGATCATGCTGCACCGTGCCATCGTCGGCAGCTTCGAGCGCTTCATCGGCGGGCTGATCGAACACCATGCCGGCGCCCTGCCGGCATGGCTGGCGCCAAAGCAGGTGGCGATCCTCAACATCACCGACGGCCAAGCGCAATACTGTCGCGAACTTGCCAAAACGCTGGCGGATCAAGGGCTTAGGGTTGAGCTTGATCTGCGCAACGAGAAGATTACCCGTAAAATACGCGAGCATTCGATGCAAAAGCTTCCCTACATCCTTGTCGTTGGCGATAAGGAGCGTGAAGCAGGTGCTGTCGCAGTGCGCGCCCGAGGCAATGTCGATCTCGGTGTGATGCCGCTTCAAGACTTCCAGTCGAGAATTGCCAGCGACATCGCTTCCAAGGCTTGAGTCCCAGGTCCCTCCAAGGACTTCTCTGCCGTGGCCCGCGCGCCTGCAATGGCTTTCGCTATTTTTTGAATAGCACTTGATGTTGAAGGACTTGAGCCATCGCTACTGATTTTCGTGACCGTCGTCACCGTGAAGAACGTAAACACCGCCTGAACCGTGAAATCATGGCGCCCGAAGTCCGTTTGTCGGGTCCGGAGAACGAGCCTTTGGGCATCGTCAGCCTGATGGAAGCTCTGCGCATGGCCGGAGAGCTGGACGTTGACCTGGTGGAAATCGTGGCCACAGCCAATCCGCCGGTGTGCCGGCTGATGGACTATGGCAAGTTCAAGTACCAGGAGCAGAAGAAGGCGGCCGACGCGAAAGCCAAACAGACGGTCATCGAGATCAAGGAAGTGAAGTTCCGACCCGGTACCGATGACGGCGACTACAACATCAAGATGCGCAACATCAAGCGTTTCTTGGCGGACGGCGACAAGTGCAAGATCACCTTGCGTTTTCGTGGGCGTGAAATCACGCACCAGGAAATCGGCATGGCCTTGTTGCAGCGCATCCGCAATGATTTGCAGGATCTCATCATCGTCGAGCAATTTCCCAAGTTGGAAGGCCGCCAGATGATCATGATGATTGCGCCGGCCAAGAAGAAGCCGGTCGCCAAGCCGGCGTCCGAGGCGGCACCTGCCGCTTCGTAAGCAGGGCGAATTTCGAATTCGTGGTGTGCAGGTCGGTCACCTGCATGCCGTGATGGCGCCGGGCGCAAGCCTGGTGCCGGATGCGGGCCCGCAAGGTCTGCGTTCCCAAAAGTGGCTCGGGGCCAACAAGTCCGGAATCGGTTTCCGGCGCCTCACGAGCACAAACAAAGAGGAGCATGCACATGCCCAAAATGAAGACCAAGAGCAGCGCGAAGAAGCGATTTCGCGTTCGTCCCGGTGGCACCGTCAAGCGCGGTCAAGCCTTCAAGCGTCACATCCTGACGAAGAAGACCACCAAGAACAAGCGTCACCTGCGCGGTTCGGTTGCTGTGCACGAGACCAATATGGCCTCCGTCGCGCAAATGCTGCCCGGCCGTGGCATCTGATCACGACGAACAAGGAGTAATGCATGCCTCGCGTTAAACGTGGTGTAACCGCCCGTGCCCGTCACAAAAAAGTTCTGACCCTCGCCAAGGGTTTCCGCGGCCGTCGCGGCAATGTCTTCCGCATCGCCAAAGAAGCGGTGATGAAGGCAGGCCAATACGCCTACCGTGACCGTCGTACCCGCAAGCGCGTGTTCCGTCGGTTGTGGATTGCCCGTATCAACGCCGCCGCGCGTGAATTGGGCATGACCTACAGCCAGTTCGCCAACGGGCTGAAGAAGGCGGCGATCGAGATCGACCGCAAAATGCTGGCCGACATTGCCGTGCACGACAAGGCCGCTTTTGCCGGCATCGTCGAGCAGGTCAAGGCCAAGCTGGCGGCTTGAGTGTTGAGGGGGTAGCCCAGCCATTACGGCTGACCTGCCCCGCATCGGCTCAGGACATTGCAGGCCGAGACTTCGCGCGAAGTCTCGGCTTTTTTCTTTGCCAAGAGTTTTTATGACCGATCTGGATGCCATCGTCGAGCAGGCGCGCGCCGATTTCGCTGTTGCCGCCACACCCGCTGACCTTGAGAACGCGAAAGCCCGCTTCCTCGGAAAGTCGGGCCGTATGACCGAACTGATGAAGGGCATGGCCGCACTCAGCGTCGACGAGAAGAAAACGCGCGGCGCCGCGATCAACCAAGCCAAGCAGGCCATCGAGACGGCGCTGAACGCAGCCCGTCAGGCGCTTGCCGCCAGCGATCTCGCACTGCAACTCAAGGCCGAAGCGCTCGACGTCACCTTGCCTGGCCGTCAGCGGGGCGCGGGGGGGCTGCACCCGGTGTCTCGCACGATGGAGCGCATCGAGGCGATCTTCGCCAGCATGGGTTTCGACGTTGCCGATGGTCCGGAGATCGAGAGCGACTGGCACAGCTTCACCTCGCTCAACAACCCGCCCAACCACCCGGCGCGTTCGATGCAGGACACGTTCTACGTGGACATCCAGGGCGAGGACGGCATTGCCTACAACCTGCGACCGCACACCAGCCCGATGCAGGTGCGCTATGCCCATCAGCACGTGGCCAAACACGCTGCCGCGTTTGCCGCAGCGGCGGCCGACACCACCGGCCAGCTCAAGGCGCCAGAGATCCGCGTGATCGCGCCCGGCCGTACCTACCGCGTCGACAGCGATGCCACGCATTCGCCGATGTTCCACCAGTGCGAAGGCCTGTGGCTGGGCGAGAACGTGAGCTTCAAGGACCTGAAGGTCGTGTTCACCGATTTCTGCCGCCGCTTCTTTGAAAGTGACGACCTGGTGCTGCGCTTTCGGCCCAGCTTCTTCCCGTTCACCGAGCCAAGCGCCGAGATCGACATCCAGTTCCAGAGCGGCCCGCTGGCCGGGCGCTGGCTCGAAGTAGCAGGTTCCGGCCAGGTGCATCCCAACGTGGTGCGCCACATGGGGCTCGACCCCGAGCGCGTGATCGGCTTTGCTTTCGGCATGGGCCCGGATCGGCTCGCCATGCTGCGCTACGGGGTGAATGATTTGCGCCTGTTCTTCGACGGGGATCTGCGCTTCCTGTCGCAGTTCCAGTAACGCCACGCCTGCCGATCGACTAGAAGAGACCAACGAGATGCAATTCCCCGAGTCCTGGTTGCGCAGCTTTTGCAACCCGCAACTCAGCAGCGCCGAACTGGCCGAAACGCTCACCATGGGCGGCCTGGAAGTCGAAGACCAGCGCCCCGTCGCGCCGCCGTTCTCGAAGATCGTGGTCGGCGAGATCCGTGAGGCTGCGCAGCATCCCAACGCGGACCGGCTGCGCGTCTGCCAGGTCGATGTCGGGGGCGACGCTCTGCTGAATATCGTCTGCGGTGCGCCGAACGCGCGCGTCGGCATCAAGGTGCCGTGCGCGCTGGTGGGTGCCGAGCTGCCGCCCGGCGATGACGGCCAGCCCTTCAAGATCAAACTGGGCAAGCTGCGCGGTGTCGAGAGCCAGGGCATGCTGTGCTCGGCCCGCGAACTCAAACTCAGCGACGACCACGGCGGTCTGCTTGAGCTGGCTGCCGATGCGCCGGTGGGCACCGATGTGCGCGCATGGCTGGCGTTGGACGACGCCTTGCTGACGCTCAAGTTGACGCCCAACCTGGCGCACGGTCTCAGCGTATTCGGCGTGGCGCGCGAGCTCGCCGCCCTGACCGGTGCGCCGCTGAAGCAGCCAGAGCATCCGGCCGTCACTGCGCGACTGGACGAGCGTCTGCCCGTCAGCGTCGAGGCGCCCGATTTGTGCGGCCGCTTTTCCGGGCGCATCGTGCGCGGCGTCGATACGCAGGTGGCCACCCCCGCCTGGATGGTCGAGCGCCTGGCGCGGTGTGGGCAGCGCAGCGTCTCGCCATTGGTCGACATCTCCAACTACGTGATGTTCGAGTACGGCCAGCCCACGCACATCTTCGACCTCGACAAGATCCACGGCGGCCTGGTCGTGCGTTGGGGCCGTGAAGGCGAACAGCTCAAACTGCTGAACGGCAACACGGTGACGGTGGATGCCAAGGTCGGTGTGATTGCCGATGCGCAGACGGTGGAATCGCTGGCCGGCATCATGGGCGGCGACGCCACGGCCGTGTCCGACGACACGCGCAACATCTACATCGAGGCCGCCTTCTGGTGGCCCGAATCGATCCAGGGCCGTTCGCGCCGCTTCAACTTCTCGACCGACGCAGGCCACCGTTTCGAACGCGGCGTGGACCCGAGCCGCACCGTGGCCATCATCGAGCGCATCACCCAGCTGGTGCTGGACATCTGCGGTGGCGAGGCCGGCCCGGTGGACGACCAGACGCTGCGCCTGCCCGCGCGTGCGCCCGTGACGCTGCGCGTGGCCCGCGCCGCCCGCGTGATCGGCATGCCGCTGACCCAGGCGCAATGCGCCGACGCGCTGCGCCGGCTCGATTTCCCGGTGCAGGAAGCCGATGGCGTCTTGACCGTCAGGCCACCCGCGCACCGCTTCGACCTACTGATCGAAGAAGATCTGATCGAAGAGATCGCACGCCTGATCGGCTTTCAACATCTTCCGACCACGCCGCCGCTCGCCCCGATCACGGCGCGCGTGCAACCCGAGTCGCAGCGCGGTCGCTTCGCCTTGCGCCACCGCGTCGCAGCGCTGGGTTACCAGGAGACCATCAACTTCAGCTTCGTGCAGGCGCAGTGGGAAGCCGAACTGCATGGCAACGCCAACCCGATCACGCTGCTCAATCCGATTGCCAGCCAGATGGGCGTGATGCGCTCGTCGCTCATCGGCTCGTTGCTGCAGGTGCTGAAGTTCAACCTTGACCGGCGCGCCACCCGTGTTCGCGTGTTCGAAGTCGGTCGCGTCTACCTGCGCGATGCAGCGGTCGCCACCACGGACACTACCGTCAAGGGCATCCACCAGCCCATGTGCGTAGCGGGCCTGGCGTTCGGCGAAGCCGAGGCCACTGGCTGGTCGGGCAAGGGGCAAAGCGTCGATTTCTTCGATGTGAAAGGTGACGTGCAGGCCCTGCTCGCGCCGTGCGCTGCCAGCTTCGAGCCCTTCGAGCACCCGGCGCTGCATCCCGGCCGTTGCGCCCGCATCGTGCTGGATGGCGAAGTCATCGGCATGGTGGGTGAGCTGCATCCCCGCTGGCGCCAGTCATGGGACTTTCCGCAGGCGCCCGTGTTGTTCGAGCTGGACATGGCGGCCGTGCTTGCCCGCCCGGTGCCGCAAGCCCGCCCTGTGCCAAGGTTCCAGGGGGCGGAGCGCGACATCGCCGTCGTGGTCAAGGAAACCGTGACCCATGCGGCGCTGATGGCGGCCATCCACGCCAGCGATACCGGAGGGGTGCTGCGCGACGCGCAGCTGTTCGATGTCTATCGGCCCAAGCCGGGTGCCGCGTCGAGCGCGCTGGACGCCGACGAGAAAAGTCTCGCGGTGCGCCTGTTGTTGAACGCCGACGATGCCACACTCACGGAAGAGCAGATCGAGGCGGCTGTCAAGGCCGTTCTCGCCACGCTGGCCGAGCTTCTGGGCGCGCGTCTGCGCGGATGAGTCGATCATGGACGATGCCGATGAACGGAGAAGTGCAGTGAAGATTGCAGTGGAAAGCCTGGAAACCCCGGCGCTGACGAAGGCGCAGCTGGCCGAGTTGCTGTTCGAGCAGATCGGGCTGAACAAGCGCGAGTCCAAGGACATGATCGATGCCTTCTTCGACCTCGTCACCGGCAGCCTGGTCGACGGCACGGACGTCAAGATTTCCAGCTTCGGAAATTTTCAGATCCGTGTGAAGGCGCCGCGACCCGGACGCAATCCCCGCACCGGTGAATCGATTCCGATCGCCGCTCGCCGCGTGGTCACTTTCCACGCCAGCCACAAGCTGAAAGAGCAGATCCAGGGCTGATTCGCGCCGCATGCGAACTTGTGTCGCAGTTACTTGGCGTGGCCGAAGGCTTGGAGTAACCTTCGCGCCTTTTTTCACCTGCCCGAGTCCTATGGGTCACGCCCTGCCTGCCATCCCCGCCAAGCGCTACTTCACCATCGGTGAAGTCGGCGACCTGTGCGATGTGAAGCCACACGTGCTGCGCTATTGGGAGCAGGAATTCACCCAGCTGCGGCCTGTGAAGCGGCGCGGCAACCGGCGCTATTACCAGCACCACGAAGTGCTGATGATTCGGCGCATCCGCGACCTGCTGTACGACCAGGGTTTCACGATCAGCGGCGCCCGCAACAAGCTGCAAGAGCTGGTCCAGGTCGAGCGTGACAAGCGCCGCGTCGACGAAACCGTGCCGGGCGATTCACAGCGTGATGCCCACGAAAGCGTGGAACGCCCCGACGAATCACCGGCGGCCACCCTGCCGGTCGGCGATGCCGGCGTGCGCGCAGAGCTGAGCCTGGACGACGTGCGCCGCGAACTCCACGAAATACGTTTGCTGCTCTCCGATCCGCCCTGAAGCTTTGGCTATAATCGCGGGCTTCGGTGTGTGGCGCAGCCTGGTAGCGCACTTGCATGGGGTGCAAGGGGTCGAAGGTTCGAATCCTTTCACACCGACCAAACAAATCGACGGGTCAGCTCTCACAAGGAGCTGACCCGTTTTTCTTTGTCCAGCGCGGCCGCGCGCCCACATTTCTGCCCTCGCGCTGATCTCGATGTCCGGGCAGCCAGAGTCGGCCTTGGCTGAAGTAGGCGGGTGTTCAGCGCTGTGTCATTCATCGCCGCACGGGCGTTTGATGCAAGGTGCACATCAATTCACCCGAACATTGCAATTCTCAACATCGATCCCGGATTTGAGAATGCCGCATGAGCAAAACCATCCCCTGTGTCCTGATGCGTGCCGGCACCTCGCGCGGCCCCTTTTTCCTGCGTGAATGGCTGCCCGAGGGCGACGAGGGGCGTGACCAGGCGCTGATCGGCGCCATCGGTGCTTCCGACCCGCTGCAACTCGACGGCGTGGGGGGCGGCAGCACGCTGAACAGCAAGGTCGCCATCGTCTCGCGCTCCAGTGTGCCGGGTTGTGATCTGGACTATCTCTTCGCGCAGGTAGGCGTGGGCCACCGGTCGGTCGATACGCGGCCCAACTGCGGCAACATGCTCTCGGGCGTGGCACCGTTCGCCATCGAGCAGGGCCTGATCGAAGCGCAGCACGGTACGACCAGGGTGCGCGTGCACAACGTCAACACCGGCGCGCGGATCGACGTCACCGTGCGCACGCCGGGCGGACGCGTCACCTACGCGGGCGACGCGCGCATCGACGGGGTGGCCGGCACGGCGGCGCCCATCCTGCTCGATTTTCTGGACGCCTGGGGCGCCGTCACTGGCCAGGTGTTCCCCACCGGCCAGCGCATCGACACCATCCAGGGCGTGGAGGTCAGCTGCATCGACGCCGCCATGCCCCTCATGATCGTGCGCGCCGCAGACCTGGGCGTGAGCGGGCGCGAGCAGCCCGTCGCGCTGGACGCCGACAGCGCCTTGCTCGCACGCATCGAGTCGCTGCGGCTGGAGGCCGGCCTGCGCATGGGCCTGGGCGATGTGTCGAGCAGCGTCATCCCCAAGCCGGTGCTGGTCAGCGCCGGAGATTCAGAGAACAGCATCACCTCACGCTACTTCACGCCACTGCGCTGCCATGCGTCCCATGCGGTGACGGGCGCCATCGGCGTGGCCAGTGCCTTCGCGCTGCCGGGCACGGTGGCCAGCGGTATCGCGCGCGCCGCCGGATGCCACCAATTAACGGTGTTGCACCCGGCGGGGCAGATCGATATCGAGGTTGAACTCGGCGGCGCCGGCGAGGCCGTCAGCATGCAGCGCGCAGCGTTGGTGCGCACCGCGCGCAAGATCATGCAGGGCGAGCTGCACCTGCCGGACTATGTCTTCTCGCGTCCAGAAGAGGCCACCAGGCCATCGAAGCGCAAGCCCATCACGCTGATCGTGCCCACCAGCGCGGGCGGTGGCAACGACACCATGGCCCGCATCATCGCCAGCAAGCTCGCGGCCCTGCTGGGCCAGGAGGTACTGGTGGACAACCGCGCCGGTGCCAACGGCGCCGTGGCCAGCGAGTACGTGGCCCGCGCCGAGCCCGATGGCCAGACGCTGATGTTCGGCTACGTGGGCACGCATGCGATGAACCCTGCGCTGCAGAAGCTGGGCTACGACCCTGTGGCCGATTTCGCGCCAGTCGGCCTGGTCGGCTCGTCGCCGACGCTGATGGTGGTGCACCCCGACCTGCCCGCGCGCGACGTGCAATCGCTGGTGGCGGCGCTGCGTGCGCAGCCGGGCCGCTATGGCTATGCGTCGGCCGGCGACGGCACGCCGCCGCATTTCGCCGCCGCGCTGTTTCAGCTGGCGACCGGCACCACGATGACGGGTAGCACCTACCAGGGCGCCGCCCCGGCGATTGCCGACACCGCGAGCGGCCGCACGCAGCTGATGTTCCCCAGCCTGTTCACAGCCCACCCGTTCGTGCGCAGCGGACGGCTGCGGGCGTTGGCCGTGGCCGGGCCGCAGCGGTTGCCTGGCATGCCCGAAGTGCCGACCTTGGCCGAGGCCGGCGTCCCCGGGGTGGACGTCACGCAGTGGTATGGATTGTTCGCCCCGGTGCGCACGCCACAGGCACGGGTCGACGCGCTCAACAGGGCGCTGAACGAGGTGCTGGCTGACCCCGCCGTGCTGCAACTGTTCGAGCGCCACGGTGCCAGCGTGGCGGCCGGCACGCCCGAGGCGCTGCGTCAGCGCGTGCAGGGCGATCTGGCGCGTTGGCAGTCCGTCGTGGCGCAGGGCGGGCTGGGGCTGCGAGACGCGCGTGCCTTGGCACCCGACTGATCTTGGGTGCGCGTTGGCGACGCCGTCGCCGCGCCTGCGCTCGGACGCCGAGGCCATCCAGGCCCGCCGATGCCGGGTTGCAGACTTCATATTTGCAACGTTTTGTGATCTACTTGCGGCGCGCATTTGTGCGCGATGTCGAGCGGTGCATGAGCGCATCCGCCGTCTACAAGATCACAACTACTGGGGAATTCAATGAGCACATCCATTGCTGCGCGTTTGGGCGTTGCATCGCGCGCGCTGGCCGGCACCTGCGTCATGGCCATGGCCTGCATGGCGACGTCTGCGCAGGCCGCATACATCAACATCCTGCCGATCAAGATTTGCGATGACGTCGGCCTTAGTTGCGCCAACAACGGCAACGAGCTGTTCCTGTCCGCCACGAACAAGATCTGGGCGCAGGCGGGGCTGACGTTCAACTATCTTCCCTTCATCACCACCAACTCCAGCGACTTTCTGTCTCTGGATGACCAGCAGGAAGTGGCCGATCTGTTCAGTGCCGCGCCCGCTGCGGCCAGCAACCCTTTCACCATCAGCATGTGGTTCGTTGCGAGCCACTTCGATGCGTACGGCGAGGTCGACACCTTGGGCGGCAACAAGATCGTGATCGACGAGCTGATCTTCTCCGAAGGCCGGCTGGACACCATTGCCCATGAAGTCGGCCACCTGCTCGGCCTGACCCATGACGACGCCGGCGTCGATACCAACTTCCTGATGCGTTCTGGCTCGGATCGTCTGACGCCGAGCACGCTGGCCGACATCACGCCCGACGGCGCCGCGCTGGACCGCCTGACGGCGGAGCAGATCAACGTTGCGCTGGCCGACCCCAAGGTTCTCAACGAAGTTCCGGAGCCGCATTCCCAGGCGTTGATGTTGGCCGGCCTGGGCGCTATGGCGCTGGTGATACGCCGTCGCAATCGAACGCGTGCCTGACAGGCGAGACGCATTGATCGTGTTGGCGGGTGGCCTGATGGCGGCCAGCGCCACCGGTCGGGACGAAAAGGTGCGGCCTCCGGCCCAGCGGCGCTTTGCATCGCCTTGTGCGTCATTCGAACTCGACGTGACGGGTGCGCCGGGTTGGCCGGGTCCACAGGTGCACGCCGAGCTGTTCTATGTCGGCGCCCAAGGCCGCCACAGCCTGTGGTCGCAGCCGTTGCCGCAACGCTACGGGCCCGCTCGGGTGCTGGTGTCCAATGAGGGCACAACACTGCTCGTGGACGAGTGGATCAAAACCCCCAGCCCCTACGCTTTGATGGTGATCGGGCCCACAGGCACGCTGGTCGGCAGGCATGCAATGTCAGACATCGCCGCCGCATCCGGCATCTCTGCCGCCGACCTTGCCGCCAGGGCGACCGACGGTCCCTGGATGTCGGCTCCGCCGCGCCTCGACACGAAAGTCAACCGCGTCGTGCTGGAGGCTGGCGGCGTGCAGCTGACTCTGGATCTTGCGACGGCGCAGCTGTCGCGTGCCGCCGCCGGGCCGCCCGCTCCGTCGCAGCGGCAACGCTGAGACCGCACACCCACAGCACGCCACAGGGCGCCACGGGTTGCTGCGGGCAGCCCATATTGCGGAACTTTCGGCCGGTCAGAAGTTGTGTCGCATCCCCACGCTGACCCCGGTCGCTTTCTGCTTGTTCGCCGCGCCCTGGAAGTTGCCGTTCCACCGCGTGTGGTCCGCCTCCAGATAGACCGCGCTGCGTTTGGACAGCTTGTATTCCGCAAACGCCACCGTGCGCCCATAGCCGTCGTCGGCCCGCGCACTGCGCTCGCGCGCCACGCGGTAGTGCGCAAGCGTCAGGTCGACCTGCGCGGTGGCTGGCACGGTGGTGCCCAGCCCCAATGTGCGCATCTCGGTGCGCGCGGTGGCGCTGGTGTCGGCCTGGCTGAGCGCGTAGATGCCGGCCAGGCGGACGCCACCGTCCAAGGTATACGCCGCGCCCAGTACCGTTCCACGCAGGCCCAGCGTGTCGTCGTTGTTGCGAAAGCGCTGGTGCGCCGCCGACAGTTGCAGCTTGCCCAGCTTGTAGCCCAGGCCCGCGCCGGTCGAATCGGATGCGCCGCCATTGCCCGCGACCTCGCCCATGCTGTGCATCAGCCGCAGGCTGACGCCTGCAAATTCACCGCTGTACTTGATGCTGTTGTTCAGCCGGTACGAGCCGGTGTTGGAGCCGCTGGCGCCAAAGCCCACGCCCAGCTGGTGCTGGCTCAGTGCCGCCACGTTGATGCTGGGGTTGAAGCTGGCCAGCCGCATGCCGAGCGGGTCGATGGGCGAGACGGCGTCGGCCAGCAGCGTGGTCTGGCGCCCCAGGCTGACCAGGCCCCAGCGGCTGCCCAGGCCGGCCCACGACTGGCGGTCGAAGTACATGGTCGAGCTTGCCGGCGCGCCGGTCTTGGCGTTGATGCCCGATTCCAGTTGCGCCTGGGCGCTGAGGCCGCCGCCCAGGTCTTCCTGCACGCGAATGCCCCAGCGGCTGGTGTTGTTGGCGCCGCTCACCATCGTGGTGGCCGACGTGGCACTGGGCGTGAACTCGGCAAGGCCGTTGGCGCGGCGCATGGAGAGGTCGACGATGCCGTACAGGCGCACGCTGCTCTGCGCGTGGGCGCTGTCGGTGGCGAGGGCGCACAGCGAGGCCAGCGCGCTCATCGCAAAGGGCGCCAAGAGGGTGTTGCGCATGGGTGTTCCTTAGTTGGGGAAACGTGCTCAATCGGCCTTCAAGCCGGTGGCCTGCACGACCTTCTTCCACTTCACCTGCTCGGCAGCAATGAAGGTGCGCATCTGCGGCAGGCTCATCGTCTCGACCTCGGCGCCGTGTTCTTCCAACTTCTTCTCGATGGCCTTGTCGGCCAGGATCTTGTTCAGCACCGTGTTCAGATGCTCCAGCACCGGGGCCGGTGTCTTGGCCGGCGCGAACATCGCGTACCACTGCGACACGTCCACGCCGCTGATGCCCTGCTCGGCCAGCGTGGGCACGTCGGGCAGCAGCTCGGAGCGCTTGGCACCCGCCACCCCCATCGCCTTGAGCTTGCCGTTCTTCACGAAACTCATAGCCGTGAACAGGCTGGGGAACATGATCTGCGTCTGGCCGGCCAAGGTGTCGTTCACCGCCGGTGCGGAGCCCTTGTAAGGCACGTGCAGCATGTCGACACCGGTGGAAAGCTTGAACATCTCGGCTGCGAAGTGCGGCGCCGTTCCGTTGCCGGCCGAGGCATAGGTCGCAGGTTCCTTGCTGGCCTTGAATTGCGCTACCAGCTCCTTCGCGTTGTTGGCCTTGATCTTGGGGCTGGCGACCATCAGCGTGGCCGACGTTCCCACCATGCCCACGGGCTCGAAGTCGGCCACCGGGTCGTAGCGCAGCTTTTGCAGCGCCGGGTTCATGGCGTGCGTGGCGATGTAGCCCAGCATCAGCGTGTAGCCGTCGGGTGTGGCGCGCTTGACGAACTCGCTGGCGATGGCGCCGTTGGCACCGGCCTTGTTCTCCACGATCACGCTCTGCTTCAGCGCGACCGACAGGGCTTGCCCGATGGTGCGCGCCATGGCGTCGTTGGCACCGCCGGCCGAGGTGGGCACGACGATGGTGATGCTCTTCTCGGGCCAGGCGGCTGCTGCATTGCCGCAGGCAAATGCGGCGGCGAGGGCGATGGCGCCGACGAGGGCTTGTTGCTGGAACTTCATTTGTCTACTCCGGTGGATTGCAAAGATGGGCATTCAGAACAGGCTGAATGGTCGGCTGCACGATCACGTTTGTGAATTGCATCTTTGCGAAAGATTGATGCACACTGTGGATCAACGGAGACTCCAAAAAGCAGCCCTGCGCCATGGCCATCAACTTCAATCTCAACGACCTGCAGGCCTTCCGCACCGTGGCCGAGCTGTCCAGCTTCCGCAAGGCGGCCGAAGCGCTGCATGTCTCGCAACCGGCCTTCAGCCGGCGCATCGAGAAGCTGGAAGAAGCGTTGGGCGTGAAGCTGCTGGAGCGCACCACGCGCAAGGTGAGCCTCACCGCCGTGGGCCGCGACTTCGACCGCAAGGTGCAGCAACTGCTGGACGACCTGGACAACACGCTGCTCGGCATTCGCGGGGTGGCCGGCACGCGCATGGGTGAGGTCACCATCGCCTGTGTGCCGTCCACGGTCTACTACTACCTGTCGCAGGTGGTCTCGCGCTACCACGAGCGCTACCCGAAAATTCGGGTCAAGGTGTTCGATGCCGGGGCCAACGAGGTGCTCGCGGCGGTGGCGCGCAGCGAGGCCGATTTTGGGCTCAACTTCATCGGCAGCCAGGAGCCCGACATCGAGTTCAAACCGCTGTTGGAAGAGCGCTTCGTAGCCGCGTGCCGGCGCGACCACGCGCTGGCGAAAAAGCGCAAGGTGAGCTGGGCCGAGCTGGGCCAGCACGACTTCATTTCGGTCAGCAAGTCATCTGGCAACCGGCTGCTGCTGGACCAGGCGCTGGCCGGTGTGCCGGGCCGGCCGCAGGCCATCTACGAGGCGCAGCACGTGACAACCATGCTGGGGCTGGTGGAGGCAGGCCTGGGGGTCGCGGCCGTGCCATCGATGGCGATGCCGGGTGCCGACCATCCGCTCTTGGTCAGCGTGCCGCTGGTCGACCCCATCGTCACTCGCAAGGTGGGGCTGATCCGGCGCAAGGGCCGCTCGCTGTCGCCGGCGGCGCAGCAGCTCTACGATTTCTTCGCGGAGATGAAGGGCAAGCGGGCTGCCGTGGCGAAGCGCGCGCCGGCGTGAAGCAGTTGGGGCGCGATGACGAGTGCGGGATCGCATCACCTGCGTGCACGACGCACTTGGCGCTTTCGCGGCATTGCCAGCCAGCCTGCATGCCGGGCGTGACGGGTGTGACGGGCGAGCTGTTCCGCAATGCTGCGGCTTCTTCGAGTTAGAAGGGCAGCCCTTTTGAGGTCTTGGCAGTCGCTGGGGTTGCGCTCTGTAGAGGGCCGCCCGGCCTGGGGTGCCCGCCATGGCCGCCCGGTGGACGCGTCCCTCGCCCAGGGGCTCGGGCAGCCTGCGGTGCTCGGCCTGCGGGCGCATTGCACAACTCGCACCACTCACTGCGTTCGTTCACCTCGAACAAGTGCAATGAGCTAGTCATTGAGGCGTGCTGCGCCGCCGCCCGCAGTCCTGCGCTCCTCGGCGCGTCCACAGGTTGGCCACGGCGGCCACCCCAGGCCGGGCTACGTGGCTGGTGGCTGAAGCGCTGCCGGGGGGCTGCTCGCGTGACGCGGGCTCGCTTTCCGAACTACCAACGGCCTCTCTCTTGGAACTACCAGCGCGCACCGCGCATCGGAGTCAGCCGCACCGAGCCCGGCATGGGGCACCCCCAGGGCCGGCCCTGCAGACGCGCCGAGGAGCGCAGTGGCATGGGCGGCGGCGCAGCACGCTTCGTAAACTGACTCATTGCACCTGTTCGAGGTGAACGAACGCAGTGAGTGGTGCGAGTTGTGCAATGCGCCCATGCCGCGAGCACCGCAGGGCACCCCGAGCCCCTGGGCGAGGGGCGCGGAGCCGGGCCGGCCCTGGGGGTGCCCCATGCCGGGCGGCCCCCAGCACACCGGGCGGCCCCCAGCACACCGGGCACACCCAGCACACCCAGCACACCCAGCACACCGGGGACTTACGGCGACGCACCAGCGCCAAGACCTTGAAAGGCCCCGGCAAGCCTCAGTGGCTCCGGTGCTGATCCCCTTGTGACCAACTGGCCCGACCAGCCAACCGGTTCGAGATGCCGCTGACCAGCGACGTGGTGCGCTGAACGCGGCGCACCGCATCGCGCGCCAGCAGGTACGCTTCGGCCTGCCGCTCCGACATGCACGGCACTGCGCTGAACCGCATGGCAGCGCTGCGGGTGGTGCGGTCTCGTCCCGACGACGGAGTCGGGGAATGCGAACTCATGATCAAACTCCTTCCTCCTATTGGTTAGCAATGCTGCGCTTGGCGGGTGACGATGGACCCGGCGGAAAAATAGCGGCTTCAGGCCGAAATTTCAAGTCAATGTTGGCAGGGGTTCAGCGCCTGGCGGCCAGCACCCGGTCCACCATCACGCCCGCCTGGCCCAGGTGATTGGCCGGCTCGCACATCGCCTCCAGCTGCGCGCGCGTCACGTGCTTGGTGATCTCAGGGTGCACGGCCAGGATCTCGATCAGCGGCCGGTTCTTGGCAATCGCTTCACGGCACAAGTCATACACCAGGTCGTGCGCATACTCGCGGCCTATGTACGGCCCCAGGCCCATCATCACGGCCTCGGACATCACCAGGCCGTTGGTCATGTCGATGTTTGAACGCATGCGGCGGGCGTCCACCTCCAGCCCCTTCAGGATGAACTTGGTCTGCTTCAGCGCGCCCGACATCAGGCAGAAGATCTCGGGCAGCGACACCCATTCGATCTCCCACGGGCCGGTGGAGCGCTCGTGGTCGGCCACCATCGCGTCCATCAGCGCAGCCGCATGCTGGCGCGCCACCGAGATGTTGGCGTGGATGTACAGGCACGAAATGGGGTTGCGCTTTTGCGGCATGGTGGACGACGAGCCGCGGCCCGGCGCGTAGGGTTCGAACACCTCGGCCACCTCGGTCTGCATCATGAGCTTGACGTCCATCGCGATCTTGCCGAGCGAGCCGCCGACCAGCCCGAGGAAGGCGCCGACCTCCGCGATGGTGTCGCGCACCGTGTGCCACGAGATCAGCGGCTGGGCCAGGCCCAGCTCCTTCATGAGCCCGGCCTGCGTTTCCATCGCGCCCTTCTCCAGCGACGACAGTGTGCCCGACGCACCGCCGAACTCACCCATGAACACCCTTGGCTTCAGTTGCTGCAGCCGCTCGCGGTGGCGGTCGATGCCGGCCAGGATGCTGGCCATTTTGTAGCCGAACGTGATCGGCGTGGCCTGCTGCAGGTTGGAGCGGCCGATGACGGGCGTGTCACGGTACTTCTTCGCCAGCGATGCCAGCGCATCGCCGATCTCGTCGAGGTCTTGCTCCACCAACGCCAGGCCTTCGCGCATCTGCAGCACGGCCGCCGTGTCGGTGATGTCCTGCGTGGTCGCGCCCCAGTGGCAGTACTCGCCCAGCTTGTCCCGGCAGTGGGCGTTGATCTGGTTGACCACCGCGATGATGGGGTAGCCGATCTGCTCGGTCTTGGCCTTCAGCTGCACCCAGTCGATCTGCGACAGCTCGCAGTTGCGCACGATCTCGTCGGCCGCCTCTTGCGGAATGATGCCGAGTTGGCCCTGCACCTTGGCCAGCGCGCGCTCGATGTCCAGGTACTTGGCGGTGCGGTTCTCGTCGGACCAGACCTCGCGCATGCGCGCGTCGCTGAACATGTCGCCGAAGATGCGCGAGTCGACGATGGAGGCTGCCATGGTGGTCTTTCGTGTGGGGTGTGTGGTTGAAGTTCAGATGGCCTGCGCGGCGCGCAGTGCGGCGATGTCGCTGCTGGCATAGCCGAGTTCGGCCAGGATGCTGTCGGTGTGTTCGCCCAGCGCGGGCACCGGGTCCATGCGCGGGCCGTCGGCCTCGCCACCCCAGCTACCAGGCGGCAGCATGGCGGGCAGCGGTCCTTGCGGCGAGCCGACCTCGGTCCAGCGGCCACGGGCCTGCAGCTGCGGGTGCGCCCAGACCTCGGCCATGGTGTTGACCTGGGCGTTGGCGATCTGGGCCTGCTCCAGCCGCTCGACCACCTGGGCCGCGGTCAACGCGGCAAAGGCGTCCACGATGATCTGGCGCAGCGCCACGCGCTCGGCCACGCGCTTGAAGTTGGCGGTGAAGCGCGGGTCGGTCGTCAGCGCGGGTCGCTGCAGCACGGTGGCGCAGAAGCTCGCCCACTCGCGCTCGTTCTGCAGGCCCAACATCACGGTGCCGCCATCGCCTGCGGGGAAGGGACCGTACGGATAGATCGTGGCGTGGCTGGCGCCCGTGCGCGGCGGCGGCGCGGCGCCTTCGAAGGCGTAGTACAGCGGGTAACTGGTCCACTCGGCCAGCGATTCGAGCATGGAGATGTCGATGCGCTGCCCCTGGCCCGTCTGGCTGCGCTGCATCAGCGCGGCCAGGATGTTGGTGTACGCGTACATGCCGGCTGCGATGTCGGCGATCGACGGGCCGGCCTTGCAGGGCTCGTCCGGCGTGCCGGTGACCGAGACGAAGCCGGCCTCGCTCTGGATCAACAGGTCGTAGGCCTTCTTGTCGCGGTAGGGGCCGGGGTTCACTGGGTCGTCGCCATAGCCCGAGATGTCGCAGACGATCAGGCCGGGCTTGCGCTGCGAAAGTGCTTCATAGCCGATGCCCAGCCGTGCGGCGGCGCCGGGCGCGAGGTTCTGCACCACCACGTCGGCCTTCTCCAATACCAGGCGTTCGAGCACCTTGGCGGCCTCGGGGTGTTTGACGTCCAGCGTCAGGCTTTCCTTGGACCGGTTGGTCCAGACGAAGTGCGAGGCCAGGCCGCGCACGCGCTGGTCGTAGCCGCGTGCGAAGTCGCCGCTGCCCGGGCGCTCGATCTTGATGACCCGCGCGCCCAGGTCGGCGAGTTGGCGGGTGGCGAATGGCGCCGCGATGGCGTGTTCGAGCGTGACGATGGTGATGCCTTTGAGGGGTTGCATGGTGCTTGTCCTTCAGCGCAGCGTTGCGGTGGCGTCCATCGTCAGCCAGCCCTCGTGGTCCGATGCCCACAGGCGCACGGTCTTGCCGTCGGCCTGCAGTGCGCCGTTGACGTGAAAGGGGTGCAGGTCGAAGGTCGGCCGCACGGCCTTGAAGCGGAAGCTGGCCACGTCGGCGCCGGGCATCTGGCGACGCAGCAGGTCCATTAGCAAGGTGGCGATCAACGGGCCGTGCACGATCAGGCCGGGGTAGCCCTCAACCTGGGTCACATACTTGCGGTCGTAGTGGATGCGGTGGCCGTTGAAGGTCAGCGCCGAGTAGCGGAACAGCAGCACGTCGTCGGGCACGATCTCGCGCCTCCACGTGCCTTGCGTGGCGGCCTGCGGCGGGGGTGCCACGTCGTTGGGGCCTTGGGCCTCGCGGTAGACGATGTCGTGGAACTCGACCAGCCCAGGGTCGGTGGCGCCGTTGCAGCGCAGGTCATGCCGCACCTTCACGAACACGAGTTTGCCGGTGCGGCCCTCCTTGACGGTGACGTCGTCGATGGTCGAGGTGCGCGCCACCTGGTCGCCGACGCGGATCGGCGTGTGGAACGTGAACTGGCTGCCCGCCCACATGCGGCGCGGCAGCGGCACGGGGGGCATGAAGCCGCCGCGCTTGGCATGGCCGTCCGGGCCGATGTCGGACTGCCGGTGCTTGGGTAGGAAGTACAGCCAGTGCCACAGCGGTGGCAGCGGCGAGCCGGCGGGCGTGGCGGCGGCGGGGTGGTCCAGCGTGGCGGTGAGAGCGACGACGGGGGCCGTGGTGATGTCGTCGTGGACGGTCTCGCTGCGGCCGATCCAGGTCGCGAGATCGGTGGCGGTCGTGGTTGGGGTGGCGGTCAATCGTGTCTCCGGTTGCGCAGCTGTGGCAGCAGCGATGGACCAGAGTCTCCGCGCGGCAGGGACCTATGTGAATTGCATTATTCGGAAGGATTGATGCAGCGATCGGATGGTTGGCAGCTTGGGTGAACCGCGCCGGGTCGCCGTGCCCGGTCCGCATGCGTCCGCAGGAGACCTGCCCAGCATCACCCCTCAGCGGCGAAGCGATAGAGCGCCTGCGGGTTGCGCACCAGGAGTTGATGCAGATACTCCGGACCCGGAGCGATCTCTGCCAGCGCATCCACCAGCACCCCATCGTCCGGTATGTGCGTGTGGTTGGGGTGCGGCCAGTCGGTGCCCCAGACGCAGTGCTCGGGAAAGCGCTCGACCAGCGTGCGCGCCAGCACCACGCCGTGGCGGTAGCGCTGCGCGGGCGGTGCGTGCGCGTCGATGCGGTCGATGCCGCTGACTTTCACGTAGAAGCGTGGGTTCTCCAAGAGGCGCAGCAGCGCCTGGAAGTCGGCATGCTCCGGCCCGCGCGTGGCGTCCACGCGGCCCATGTGGTCGATCACCACCGGCACCTGGCTGCGTTGCAGCGGCTCGGCCAGTTCGTGCACCAGCTCGCTCTCGAAGTGCACCTGCAGGTGCATGCCGACAGCCGCCAGGCGCGGCGTCAGCGCCAGCACATCGTCCACCGTCACGCCGCCGCTGATGTGCCGCATGAAGTTGAAGCGCACCCCCCGAAAGCCGGCCTGCGCCAGGCGCTGCAGTTCAGCGTCAGGCACGTCGGGCGCGACCAGCGCCACGCCCAGGTAGCGGCCTTCGCCTGCGGCGATGGCGTCCTCCACCACCCGGTTGTCGGTGCCGTGCATGATCGACTGCACGATCACGCAGCGCGCGATACCCAGCTGGCGGTGCAGCGCGAACAAGGTCTCCTTGGGCGCCTCCACCGGTGTGGTGCGGCGATCTGGTGCGTAGGGAAAGCGGGCAACTGGGCCGAACACGTGGACGTGGCTGTCGCAGGCCAATGGGGGCAACTGCAGGCGCGGGGCAGTCGGTTGCTCCAGGTACGTGCGGACGGGGATGGTGGGGTCGGCAATGGCGGTGGACATGGCGGCGTCTTGCAGGTTGGATGTGGATTCAGGCGGCGATCGGCAGGCCGACCAGGCGTTCGAGTTCGGCGTGGTCCAGGCCTTCGACAGCGTCGATCAGCTGCAGGCCGTGCGGCGTGCAGGCCAACGTGGCCAGGTCGGTGTAGATGCGCTTGACGCAGCCGATGCCGGTCAGCGGGTAACTGCAGCGCGGCACGATCTTGCTGGTTCCCTGCTTGGTGAGCAGGTCCATCATGACCCAGGTCTGCTTGGCGCCGATGGCCAGGTCCATGGCGCCGCCCACGGCTGGGATCGCGCCCGGCTCACCGGTGCTCCAGTTGGCCAGGTCGCCGGTGGCGCTGACCTGGAAGGCCCCCAGCACGCAGATGTCCAGGTGGCCGCCGCGCATCATCGCGAAGCTGTCGGCATGGTGGAAGTAGGCGCCGCCGGGCAGCAAGGTCACGGGCTGCTTGCCGGCGTTGATCAGGTCGTAGTCTTCGGCACCTTCGGCCGGCGCCGGGCCCATGCCCAGGATGCCGTTCTCGCTGTGCAGGATGACCTCGCGCCCGGCCGGCAGGTGGTTGGCCACGGCCGTCGGCTGGCCGATGCCCAGGTTCACGACAGCGCCGTCGAAGATGTCGGCGGCCACGCGGGCGGCGAGCTGGTTCTTGCTGCGGCGCTGGTAGGGGGTGTGGGCCATGTTCATGCTGCTTGTTTGAATCCGCCGGCCTGTGTGGCGACGCGGTCGATGCGGACGATGTGGCTGACGAAGATGCCCGGCGTGACGATGGTCTCCGGGTCCAGGCTGCCCAGCGCGACGATCTCGTGCACCGTGGCCACCGTGGTCCGCGCCGCCATGGCCATCACCGGCCCGAAGTTGCGCGCGGCCTTGCGGTACACCAGATTGCCCCAGCGGTCGCCGCGCTCGGCCTGCACCAGCGCCAAGTCGGCGTGCAGGGGGTACTCCAGCACATAGGGCTTGCCGTCGATCTCGCGGGTTTCGCGCCCCTCGGCCAGCGGCGTGCCGTAGCCCGTGGGGCAGTAGAAGGCGCCGATGCCGGCCCCCGCGGCGCGGATGCGCTCGGCCAGGTTGCCTTGGGGCACCAGCTCCAGCTCGATCTGGCCGCTGCGGTACAGCGCGTCGAACACCTGGCTGTCGGGCTGGCGCGGAAAGCTGCAGATGATCTTGCGCACGCGGCCGGCCTGGAGCAGGGCCGCCAGGCCGGTCTCGCCGTTGCCGGCGTTGTTGTTGACGATGGTGAGATCGCGCGCACCTTGTTCGATCAGGCCGTCGATCAGCGCGGTGGGAATGCCCGCCGTGCCGAAGCCGCCCACCATCACGGTGGCGCCGTCGCGCACACCGGCCAGCGCATCGGCCACCGACGCAGAGATCTTGTCGATCATGGTTGCGGACTCAGTGCGAGATGTTCAGCGCCACCAGGAAGCGCGACACCATGTTGTAGGCCGCCACGGTGGCCACCAGCTCCACCACGCCCTGCGGATCGTGGCGCGCGTTGATGCGCTCCATCAGCTCGGCAGGCACCTTGACGTCGCGCGTCATGCGGTCGGTCAGCTCCAGCAGCAGGCGCTCTTCGTCGTTGAACACGTCGCCCGGCACCGCCTCGCGCAGCGCGTCGATCTTGTGCTGCGCAAAGCCCGCCTTGAGCGCATGCGGCACATGGGCGTCGAATTCGAAGGCGGCGTCGTTGAGCACCGCCACGCGCAGGATCACCATCTCGCGCAGGTCGGCCGGCACGCCGGTGCGGTTGCGCACGGCGGTCAGCATGGCCTCCCAGCCGGTGACGATGGGCGCGCTGTTCAGTAGCACCTGGTAGAGCAGGGAGATGCGGCCCCGCTCGGCGAGGATGCGCGATTCGATGGCGGCCAGCTCGGGCCGGGTGCCGGGCACGACGAGGGGCACGCGGATGTGGTCGGTCGTCATGGTGTTTCCTTCGTGCTGCGCACTGCGGGGCTGAGCGCCTTCGGGCGGCCGGGCGGCGCTCACTCTTCGGCCTTGATGTTGCGGGTCTTGATGAGCGTGGCCCACTTGTCCGTGTCGGACTTCAGCAGCGCCGCCAGCTCCTGCGGCGTGGACGACTTGGGCTCGGCGCCGCCATTGAGCAGCTTGGCGTTGACCTGCGGGTCGGCGATTGCCGCGCGCACCGCCTTGTTGAGCTGCTCGACCACGGCGGCCGGCGTCTTCGCCGAGACGAACAGGGCATACCAGTTGTTCGTGTCGACCGCCTTGATGCCTTGCTCCTCGAAGGTCTTGACGTCCGGCAGCGAGGGGTGGCGCTTGCTGGCCGCGATACCGATGGCCTTGAGCCGGCCGCCCTGCACCTGCGCCATGATGGCCGGCACATCGGCGAACACGCCCTTGACCTGGCCGCCCATCAGGTCGGTGAAGGCCGGCGCCATGCCCTTGTAGGGAATGTGCAGGAAGCGCGCGCCGGTCGATTCTTCGAGCTGGATCAGCGCCAGATGCGGAATGCTGCCGGAGCCCGACGACGCCATCGGTGTGGACTCTTTGCCGGCCTTGACGGTCTTGACGAATTCGGCTGCGTCCTTGGCCGCGTCCTGCGCGTTGACCACCAGCACTTCGACGTTGTTGGCCACCAGCGAGACCGGTGCGAAATCACGCTGCGTGTTGTAGGAGAGCTTGGGCACCAGCGTGGGGTTGATGGCGGCGGCGCCGACGCTGGTGATCCACAGCGTGCTGCCATCGGCGTCGGCGCGCAGCGTCTCCATGGCGCCCAGCGCGCCGTTGGCACCGGGCTTGTTCTCCACGATCACCGGGCGCTTGAGTTCGCGGCCCAGCTGCTCGGCCAGCGTGCGCGCGACGAAGTCCACCGGGCCACCGGGGCTGAACGAACTCACGATGCGCACGGGCTTGCCGCTGGTCTGCGCGAAGCCGAGGGGGGCCATGGCCAGGGCGGCCGCTGCCAGCAGGACGTGTCTTTTCTTCATGGGTGTGTCTCTTTCGGATGGGGGGTGGTCAGTCGCAGCGCGCGGTCATGCCGCCGTCGACGATCAGCTCGGTGCCGGTGACGAAGCGGGCCTCGTCGCTGGCCAGGTACAGCGCCGCGCTGGCCGTGTCGCGGCCGTCGCCCATGAAGCCCAGCGGAATGCGCTTGACGCGCGAGGCCAGCAGCGATTCCACATCGCCCCCGGTGCGCTGTTTGGCCAGGCGCACTTCCACCATCGGCGTGTGCAACTGGCCCGGCACCACGGTGTTCACGCGCACGCCGTCGGGTGCATGCTGCACCGCCACCACGCGCGACAGATGGATCACGCCGGCCTTGCTGGCCGCATAGGCCACCTGGGCACTGCCCGTCCAACGCAGGCCGGAGGTGGACGCCACGTTCACGATGGCACCGCGCTTGCGCGCCACCATGTGCGGCAGCACGTACTTGCAGGTCAAGAACACGCTCTTGAGGTTGATGTCGATCTGGCTGTCCCAGGCCTCTTCGCTCAACTCGATGGGGCCGCCCGAGGACGAGCCGCCCACGTTGTTGATCAGCACGTCCGGCGCGCCGTAGGCCTGCAGGCAGGCCTCGACCATCGCCCGCACGCTGGCAGCATCGGTCACGTCGCACAGGCAGGTGGTGATGGACGACGCGGCCTCGCCGGCCAGCGACAGTGTCTCGTCCAGGCGGGCCTGGTCGCGGTCCACCGCCAGCACCTTGGCGCCTTCTTCGGCCAGGCGCACGGCCATGGCCCGGCCGTTGCCCCAGCCCGCGCCGACGCAGCCTGCGCCTGTGACGATGGCGACCTTGGATTCGAATCTCTGCATGTTGGCTCCTGGTGGTGGTGCAGCGCGAAGTGCGCGCTGCGTGCCGCCAGTGTGCGAGGAGCAGGGCAGAAGTTAAACTCGATGGCTCCTATATCAGCTATGTCTGGTGGCTATGGACTTGCGGCAACTGGAATACTTCGTCGCGGTGACCGAACAGGGCAGCTTCAGCCGCGCGGCGGCCACGCTGAACCTGGCGCAGCCCAGCGTCAGCCGGCAGATCGCGCTGCTGGAAGAAGAGCTGGGCCAGCGCCTGCTGGAGCGCACCGGCCGCGGCGTCACACCCACCCCTGCCGGGCAGACCTTGCTGGCGCATGCGCGCGTGATGCTGAACGCTGCCAGCCAGGCGATGTCCGACCTCAAGGAGATGCACGCCGAGCCGGTGGGTCGCGTGGTGGTGGGCCTTCCCAACCGCGTGGCCATGGGCCTGGGCGTGCCGCTGATCCGCGAGTTCCGCCAGCGCTTTCCGAACGCGTTGCTGTCGGTGGTCGAGGGGCTCAGCCTGTCGCTGCGCGAAGGCATGATCGCCGGCCGCATCGACCTGGGCCTGCTGTTCGACCCAGCCCCCACGCCGCTGCTGTCGTATGAAGACCTGATGCGCGAGCGCATGGTGCTGGTGGCGCCCAAGGGCTACCGGCTGCCGGCGCAGGTCAGCCTGGCCGCGCTGGCCGACTTTCCGTTGGTGCTGCCCGGCACGCACAACCCGATCCGCACGCTGGTGGATGCGGTGCTGCTGCCGCGACGCATCACCTTGAACGTGGTGGCCGAAGTGGGCGCTGTGCACACCGCGCTGACGGTGGTCGAGGAGGGCCTGGCCTGCTCCATCCTGCCCGACAGTGCGCTGCACCTGAGCAACCGGCGCGCGCAACTGCAGGTGGCCCCGATCGGCCCCCCCGCCATGCGCAACCTGCTGGTGCTGGCCATGCCGCGCGCGCGGCCGGCCAATCGGCTGGTGACGGAGACGGCGAAGCTGCTGCGGGCACTCGATTTCCGCAAATGAGTTGGTTGCGGCGAAGGCGGTGGCCGATTGATCGGGCCGGTGGGCCTATCAGGGCCATGCCTTCCAAGGGCTTTGCGATCGCTGGGGTCGGGAGGCGGGAGAGGGCTGCTGGAGAGGGAGGCCGCTGGAGAGGGCCGCCCGGCCTGGGGTGCCCGCCGCGGCCGCCCGGTGGACGCGTCCCTCGCCCAGGGGCTCGGGCAACCTGCGGTGCTCGGCCTGCGGGCGCATTGCACAACTCGCACCACTCACTGCGTTCGTTCACCTCGAACAAGTGCAATGAGTCAGTTATTGAGGCGTGCTGCGCCGCCGCCCGCAGTCCTGCGCTCCTCGGCGCGTCCACAGGTTGGCCACGGCGGCCACCCCAGGCCGGGCTACGTGACTGGTGGCTGATGCGCTGCCGGGGGACCGCTCGCTTGACGCGGGCTCGTTCGCCGGACAACCAACGGCCTCTCTCTCGGAACTACCAGCGCGAACCGTGCATCCGAGTCAGCCGCACCGAGCCCGGCATGGGGTACCCCCAGGGCCGGCCCTGCAGATGCGCCGAGGAGCGCAGCGGTATGGGCGGCGGCGCAGCACGCTTCGTGAACTGACTTATTGCACCTGTTCGAGGTGAACGAACGTAGTGAGTGGTGCGAGTTGTGCAATGCGCCCATGCCGCGAGCACCGCAGGGGACCCCGAGCCCCTGGGCGAGGGGCGCTGAGCCGGGCCGGCCCTGGGGGTGCCCCATGCCGGGCGGCCCCCCCCGCACACCCGGCACATCCAGCACAAACAGCGCTCTGCGTCGCTTGGCGCCTGAGCTGCAGGCTGGACGGCGTGGACGGCGTGGTCGCCGCTTGCGGTGCGGCCTGCGTGCTGGTCAGGGCACCAGCCCCGCCACGTCGTCGACTGCCTCCAAGCCCCACAAGCGCTGCAGCAACACCGCAGTGCGCTGCACCCCCAGCACCGGCGCCACCAGCTCGGTGAACTTGTCCCCCAGCTCGGCATCGGAGAGCGGCGCGTCGGGGTCGCCGCGGCGCGTGGGCTGCAGGTGTTCCCACTGCGTGCCGCCCTGCATCGTGATGCGCACCTGCGCGGCGCGCTGGCCGGGGAAGGCAGCGTCGAGCTGGGGGTGCACCGCCAGACGCACGCGCGCCATCAGGCCGCGCAGCGCGGCATCGGCCAAGCGCTCGGGCGTGAAGGCGGCCAGCCGCACGCTGCCGTGGCGCAAGGCCGTGGCCACGACGAACGGCAGGCTGAAGCGCGCCTCGGCGGCAGTCGTCGGCGCCGGGTTGCCGGCCACCTCCAGCGCCGGCCGGTAGGTGGCCACGTCCACCGTGTCGATGGCGTCCCAGGCCAGGCCGTGGGTCTGCTGCAGATGCAGCGCGCCGTCGATGGCGGCGAAGGTGTGGCCGCAGCAGGTGTGGTTCTTGAAGGTCATGGCCTGGACGTTGTAGACCTGCCCCAGGTCGCCCAGCACGGCCTGCCAGTCCGGGTTGTCGCCCATGGCCCGGCCCATGCCGAACTCACCCTCCAGCACGTCCAGCGAGCCGATCACGCCGCGGGCGGCCAGTTGCGCCGCCAGCACGCCCCCTTCGGCCGCGCGGCCGGCGTGCAAGGGCTTGGACATAGAGTCCATGCGGAAGGCCTGCTGCAGCCCGGCCGCAAAGGTGGCGCAGGTGGTCAGGGCATGCGTGAACTGGGCCGGCGGCAGCCCCAGCAGCGAGGCGGCGGCCGCCGCTGCGCCAAAGGTGCCCACGGTGCCGGTGTTGTGCCAGTAGCGGTAGTGCGCGCGCCCCAGTGCGCGGCCGATGCGGGTGGAGACCTCGTAGCCCGCCACCACGGCGCGCAGCAGTGCATCGCCGCTGCTATGCAGGGCCTGTGCCTGGGCCAACGCGGCGGCAATCGTCGGCGCGCCGGGGTGGTAGATGGCCTCGCGGTAGATGTCGTCCACCTCGGTCGTGTGGGCGGCCGTGCCGTTGATGAGCGCCGCCGCACGCACCGTGGCCGCGCGTCCCAGCGCCAGCCGGGCGCCACCCCGGTCCAGGTCGTCGGCCAGCGCCTGTTCCATCAGGGTGGCGGGCGCGCACACCGCGCCGGAGACCAGGGCACCGGCCCAGTCGACCACCGCCCGCTTGGCGTGGTGCATCACCTCGGGTGACAGCGGGGCTGCCTGCAGGCCGGCGCCGAATTGGCCGAACTTCTCGCACACATACATCTTGGAATCCTCCGGAATCGATGGTCAGAAATGGGGTGCTGCCGATGATGGGCCAGGGCCGCCGCGCCGGGGTGGCCATCGGCATTCCATTTGGTGCGGGAGCCATGACCAAGGCGAATGCCTCGCCGGGCGAGGGCCGCCACATGATCGACGCCACCCCCACTACAGCCCCTCATCACCATGGACTTCAACCTCTCCGAAGAACACCAGGCCTTTGCCGACAGCGTGGCCCGCTTTGCCCAGGACAAGCTGGCCGACGGCGCGCTGGCCCGCGCGCACGCCGCCGAGTACCCCTGGGACACGGCCCGGCTGCTGGCCGCACAAGGCCTCTTGGGCATTGCCTTCCCCGAGGCCGATGGCGGCCAGGGCGGCACGCTGATGCACGCCGTGCTGGCGATCCAGCAGATCGCGCTGGTCTGCCCCAAGAGCGCCGACATCGTGCAGGCCGGCAACTTCGGCCCCATCCGCACCTTCGTCGAATACGCCACGCCGGCGCAGAAGGCGCGCTACCTGCCCGACCTGCTGGCCGGCCGCAAGCTGATCTCGCTGGGCATGACCGAGCCGGACGCGGGCTCTGCCGTGACCGAGCTGAAGACCACGGCCACGCCCGATGGTGCGCACTTCCGCATCAAGGGCAGCAAGGTGTTCTCCACCCACAGCCCGGAGGCCGCGCTGTTCCTGGTCTACGTGCGCTTCGGCCCCGGCGTGAACGGCATCGGCTCGGTGCTGGTGGAGCGCGGCACGCCGGGCTTCGAGATCGGCAAGGCGTCCAGCTTCATGAACGGCGAGCAGTGGTCGCCGCTGTTCTTCGACGACTGCCGCATCCCGGCAGAGAACGTGTTGCTGGGCGAGGGAGGCTTCAAGAAGCAGATCGCCGGCTTCAACGTGGAACGGCTGGGCAATGCCTCACGCGCGCTGGCGCTGGGCCGCCATGCCTTCAACCTGGCGCGCGAACACGCGTTGACGCGGGTGCAGTTCGGCCGCGCGCTGTGCGAGTTCCAGGGCCTGCAGTGGAAGTTCGCCGACATGGCGATGAAGCTGGAGCAAGCGCAGCTCATGCTCTACCGCGCCGCGCTGGAAGGCGAACACGGCCTGCCCAGCGCGCAGAGCACGGCCATGGCCAAGCTGGCCTGCAACCTCGCCGGCTGGGAGGTGGCCAACGAGGCGCTGCAGGTGATGGGCGGCCTGGGCTTCAGCCAGGAATCGCTGGTGGAGTACTGCGTGCGCCGCACGCGCGGCTGGATGATTGCCGGCGGCTCCATCGAGGTGCTGAAGAACCGCATCGCCGAAGGCGTGTTCGAGCGCAGCTTCTCCCAGCGCGCCGCCAAGACCTGATCCCCACTTCCTCGCGCCTTTCCCTCGAACCTCACGGAGACAACCCCCATGCAAAGACTTTTCCGATCCCTCGCCGTGCTCACCGCGCTGGCCTGTGCCGCCACATTCAGCCACGCCGACCCCAGCTACCCCAACAAGCCCGTGCGCATCGTCGTCGGCTACCAGGCCGGCGGCCCCACCGACATGGTGGCGCGCCTGCTGGCCGCCAAGCTGCAGGTGGCGCTGGGCCAGGCCTTCGTGGTGGACAACCGCGCCGGTGCCGGCTCCAACATCGCGTCCGAAGCGGTGGCCGCTGCCGCGCCTGACGGCTACACGCTGCTGGTGGCCGCAGCGCCCATGACCATGAACGGCTCGATCTATAAAAACCTGCGGTACGACGCCGAGAAGAGCTTCGCGCCCATCTCGCGCATCTCATCGGCTCCCGGAGTGCTGGCCGTGCGCATCGGCCTGCCAGCGACGTCGATCGCTGAGCTGGTGGCGCTGGCCAAGGCCAAGCCCGGCGCGCTGACCTACGGCACCACCGGCCTGGGTGGCACCCAGCACATGGCGACCGAACACTTTCAGCGGCTGACCGGCACCCGTTTGCTGCATGTGCCCTACAAGGGCGGCAGCGGCGCGCTGGCCGATTTGATCGCAGGCCATGTGGACCTGGCCTTCATGACCTCCACCGGCGCCATGTCCACGCTGGAGGCAGGCAAGGTGCGGCCGCTCGCCGTGGCCGGGCCCAAGCGCCTGTCCGGCATCCCCAACGTGCCGACCTTCGCCGAGGTCGGCCTGCCCGACATGCTCTCCGATTCCTGGAACGGCCTGCTGGCGCCCGCCGGCACGCCGCCAGACATCGTGCGCAAGCTGCACGAGGCCGTGGCGAAGGCCGTGCAGGCCCCCGACGTGCGCGCCAAGCTCGAATCGCAGGGCGCGCAACTGGTCGGCAACTCGCCCGACGAATTCCGCAAGGAGATCAGTGACGAAGTGCGCCACTGGAAAGCCCAGTTCTCGCAGATCAAGATCGACAACAACTGAAACCCATGAACGACCACCACACCCTCGACGCTGGCGCGCTGGCACGCGTGCTACTGCAGCCCGCCAGCATCGCGCTGGTCGGCATCTCCGACGACCCCACCAAGACCAGCGGGCGCCCGCTGCTGTTCCTGCGCCGCGCTGGCTTTGCCGGCCGCCTCTACCCGATCAACCCCAAGCGCGAGCAGGTGCAGGGCGAGCGTGCCTGGCCCAGCCTGGCCAGCCTGCCCGAGGTGCCCGAGCATGTCTTCGTGCTGACGCCGACCGACAGCGTGCTGCCCACCGTCGCCGAATGTGCGCGGCTGGGCGTGCCGGTGGTCACCATCCTGGCCAGCGGCTTCTCCGAATCGGGCGCCGAGGGCGCGGCGCGTGAGCAGGCCTTGCGCGACCTGGCGCGCAGCACCGGCATCCGCATCCTGGGCCCCAGCAGCCTGGGCCTGGTGCGGCCGGCCAGCGGCCTGGTGCTGACAGCCAATGCCGCCTTCGCCGAGCCCGACATGCCGCAGGGCGGTCTGTTCGTGGCCTCGCACAGCGGCAGCATGATCGGCGCGCTGGTCTCGCGCGGCAAGGCGCGCGGCGTGGGTTTTGCCGGCCTGGTCTCGGTCGGCAACGAGGTCGACCTGTCCATCGGCGAGATCTGCATGGCCACGCTGGACGACCCCGCCATCGAGGGTTACCTGCTGTTCCTGGAAGGCCTGCGCCACGGCGACACGCTGCGCGCGTTTGCCCGCGAGGCTGCGCGGCGCGGCAAGCCCGTGGTGGCCTACAAGCTCGGCCGCTCGGCCGCAGCGGCCGAGATGGCGGCCACGCACACCGGTGCGCTGGCCGGTGAAGACGATGTGGCCGACGCCCTGCTCAAAGACTTGGGCGTGGTGCGTGTGGACATGCTGGATACCTTTCTCGAAGTGATGCCGTTGGCGCGCAGGCTGCAGGCGCAGCCGGCCGGTGCGCGGCCCCGTCGCGTGGGCGTGGTCACCACCACGGGCGGCGGCGCTGCGATGGTGGTGGACCAGCTCGGCGTGCGCGGCGTGGTGGTCGAGCCGGCATCTGCGGCCACGCTGGCCCGGCTGGCGGCGGCGCAACTGCCGGCCACGCCGGGCCGTGTGCTCGACCTCACGCTGGCCGGTGCGCGCTACGACATCATGAAAGGCGCGCTGGACATCCTGCTGCAGGCGCCCGAGTTCGATCTGGTGGTGGCGGTGGTGGGCTCGTCCGCGCGCTTCAACCCCGACCTGGCCGTCAAGCCCATCCTGGATTGCGCCGGCCATGCCACGCCGCTGCTGGCCATGCTGGTGCCCGACGCGCCGCAGGCCCTGGCGGCATTGACGCAGGCCGGCGTGCCGTGCTTTCGCTCACCGGAGTCCTGCGCCGACGCCATCGCGTCCGTGCTGGCGCGCCGCGCACCCGGCACGCCGCCGGCCGAAGGGCATGCCGCGCTGCCGCCCGGCCGCGCACTGAGCGAGGCGCAGGCCTATGCGGTGCTGGACGCGCTGCAGGTGCCGCACGCTCCCGCTGTGGTGGCGCCGCTGGATGGGCCAGCGCCGGCGCTGCCCTTCGCCTACCCGGTGGTGGCCAAGGTCTGCTCGGCGAACATCCCGCACAAGACCGAGGTCGGCGGCGTGGTGCTGGGCATCGCCGACGCGCATGGGCTGGCGCAGGCCATGGCCACGCTGCGCGACAACCTGCGGCAGCGCGCGCCCGGCGTGGTGTGCGACGAGGTGCTGGTGCAGCCCATGCGCGGCGGCCTGGCCGAGGTGCTGCTGGGCTACCGCGTGGACGCCGAGGCCGGCCCCATGGTGATGCTGGCCGCCGGTGGCATCTGGGCCGAGGTGATGCGCGACCGCAGCATCCGGCTGGCGCCGGTGTCGCTGGAGACGGCGCACGACATGGTGCGCGAGGTGCGCCTGCTGCAAACCGTGGCCGGCCTGCGCGGCAAGGCGCGTGGCGACCTGGACGCGCTGGCCCGCGCCATCGTGCAGCTGTCGCAACTGGCGCTGCGGCCGGATCTGCGCATCCGCGAGGCCGAGGTCAACCCGCTGATGGTGCTGGCCGAAGGGCAGGGCGTGCTGGCGGTGGATGCGCTGGTGCTGCAGGGGTGACGGCTTGGCGGGCCGTGTGCCGCATCCACGGCATGCCAGTCGTCGCGCTCAGCCCGCGCCGTCGCGCCGCGTCAGCGCGGCCTCTTCCAGCAGCCAGTCGCGAAAGGCCGCGATCTTGCCGGAGAAGCGCTGCAGCGTCGGCGTGACCAGGTAGTGCCCCTTGCCGGTCGCCACCGGCCGGCCGAAGGGCTGCAGCAGCCGGCCTTGCTGCAGGTCGGTGTCCAGCATGTACTTCTGGCCCATGGCAATGCCCAGCCCATCGACGGCGGCCTGCCAGGTCAGCGCCGAGCTGCTGAAGGTCATGGTGTCGGCGCCATCCAGCAGGTCCGCGCGCTCGACGGCACGCAGCCAGGTGGCCCAGTCGCTCTTGCGGTATTTGGCCACCAGCCGGCGCTTGCGCAGCAGGTAATCGGGAAAGCGCGCGTGGCTGTGGCCCTCGGCCAGCAGCGCAGGCGCGCAGACCGGCTCGATGATGTCCTCGAGCAGCAGCGTGGCGTTGGCATCGTGCCAATGGCCGTCGCCCAGCACCACGGCCATGTCGCAGTTCTCGGCGCTGAAGTTCAGCGGCGTCGTGCGGTTGTCCACGGCCACTTCGATGTCGGGATGTCGGGCCTTGAAGGCCGGCAGCCTCGGGATGAGCCAGCGCGCCGTGAGCGTGGTGTAGGTGCGCAGGCGGATGCGCTGGTCCGCGTACTGGCTGGTCACCAGGCTGGTGGCGCTGGCGATCGCCTGAAAGGCCGGTGCGATGCGCCTTGCGTAGGCCTCGCCGACCTCGGTCAAGCGCACGCCGGCGCGCTCGCGCTGGAAGAGCTGCAGGCCCAGGTATTCCTCCAGCACCGCCACCTGGCGGCTGACGGCCGACTGGCTCACGTGCAGCTCGTCTGCGGCATGCGTCAGATTGCCCAGGCGCGCTACAACCTCGAAGACGCGGAGGGGGTTGAGCGGGGGGATTTTCATGGCGGCGGCGGAGCGCTGCGGATTGTAGGAGTCCGCTTGCGCGGCGGCCGCCGGCGCGTGACGTGGCCGCCAGCGCAGTGAGCGCGTGGAGCGCGCTCAGCGCTGGGCCGTGAACATGGTCCGCACGGTCTGCGTGAACCGTGGCCGCATGCGGGCGCTCCAGGCCGTGTTGCGCACCGCCAGCCAGTCTGGCGAGCCCAGCGCTTCCTGCGTCACCAGGTCGTAGCAGGCCAGCGACTGCGGCCCCTGGTCAAGGTTCCAGTAGCGCTGCGCGCGCACGCAGCCGGCCACGTCGGCCAGACCGGGCAGGTGCTCGGTGTCGTACCAGCGCTGCAACTCCACGTCGAAGCCGGCTTCGGGCGTCATCTCCACGACGTAGTGGAACGGCGCAGGCGCGCCACTGCTGCGGCCTGCGATCTCGTGCATCAACGTGAGCCGTGCCACTTGCACCTGGGCTGCGGGTTCGGCCACGCCGGCCAGCGCACAGGCAACACGGTGCGACAGTGCGATGCGGCCGGGCAGTGTGAGGTACAGGTAGGCCATGCCGGCCTCTGCGGACCATGCGCATCGACCGAGCGCAGCGCCCAGTTCTCTGCAGGCGGGCAGCTTGGCAAGGTGCTGCGCGAGCGCGGCAACGTCAGGCTGCGGGCCGTGCAGCCGCAGCAGCACGACATCGGTGGGCAGGCAGTCGGATGGCATGGACGTTGTCAGCCCCAATTGCACAGCAGAGGGCCATCTGGGGCGTTCAGGTGATCAGTCAATGACGATGCCCGCTTCCTTCACCGCCTTGCCGATCTTGACAATGTCGGCCGCGATCAACTGCTTGAACTGTGCCGGCGTGGACTGCGTGGGCACGAAGGACAGCTCGGCGAACTTGGCTTTGAGCGTCGGCGCCTGCACGGCCTTGCCGATCTCGGCGTTCAGGCGTGTGACCAGTGCGGCGGGCAGGTCGGCCGGGCCCCAGATGCCGTACCAGGACAGCAGCTCGAAGCCGGGCATGCCGCTTTCTGCCAGCGTGGGCACATCGGGCAGCGATGGGATGCGCGTCTTGCTCGTGACCGCCAACGGCCGCAGGCGGCCAGCCTGCACGAAGGGCGTCACGCCCGGCATCGGCGAGATGGCGGCCGAGACATGGCCGCCGACCACGTCGGTCAACTGCGGCACGGCGCCCTTGTAGGCCACGATCTGCATCTGCAGACCCAGCGCGCGGTTGACCATCTCCTCGCTCAGGTGGCTGGTCGTGCCCAGGCCCGACGTGGCCCAGGTGTACTTGCCGGGGTTGGCCTTGGCCAGCTGCACGAACTCGGCCATGGTCTTGGCCGGCACGTCGTTGTTCACGGCGACGATCAGCGGCACGAAGCCGATCTGGCCGATGGGCGTGAAGTCGCGCTCGGCGTCGTAGGTCTTCTTGGCCACCACAAGCGGCAGGTAGGCCTGGCTGGAGGCGTTGAACAGCAGCGTGTAGCCATCGGCCTTGGCCTTCCTCACGTTCATCGCGCCGAGCAGGCCCGAGGCACCAGGCGTGTTCTCGATCACGATGGCCTGGCCCATCTGGCGCTGCAACTGGTCGGCCACCATGCGCCCCACGGTGTCGATGGAGCCGCCCGGGGTGTAGGGGATCACCATACGGATCGGCTTGTTCGGATAGTCCTGCGCGGCCGCGATGCCGCCGGTGAACAGGGCAGTGCCGACCACGGCGATGTGCAGGGCGGTGCGGATGAGGGGCTTGAACATGGGGAGTCTCCGGTTGCTGTGAATGCGGGGGAAGTGCTGCGCCCGCCACGCGGCGCAGCGTGCTGGGCGCGGGTGACGCGCGGTGTGCCGTGTCAGGCGGCGGTCTGCGCCAGAAACACGCGGTGGGCGAATGCGGCAATCGCATCGGCCATGGCGCGCGGCTGCTCGGGTGCCAGCGCGTGGCCGGCGTCACGAATCACCTGCACCGTGACGCGCTCGCCCAGGTAGGGCTTCATCACGTTGGGCACGACCACGGCGTCGTATTCGGCCTGCAGATCCAGGATCGGCACGTGCGTGCCGGCCGAAAAATAGTCGTCCACCGGCGTGTTGATGCGCGCATGGCTCTGCGCTTCGTGCGTGGCCGTGCTCCAGCCGTCGAGCCAGACGCGCGGGTCATGGCCCGGCGCGAAGAAGGCGCGTTGCAGGCAGTCGATGCGCTGCGCTTCAGTCAGGCGCATGTCGCCCGAACCGTCGATGGCGTCGCGCAGTCGGCTGAAGGGCTTTTCGGTAGAGCCGGGCGGCAGCTTGCCGGCGGACGCGGCCGCCATCACGACGCCGCACACCAGGTCGGGCCGGTCGGCCGCCAGCATGCGCGCCGGCTGGCTGCCCCAGGCGTGGCCGACGACGACGACCGGGCCGCTCTTCACGTGGTCCAGCACCGCCGCCACATCGGCCGCAAAGTCATGGATGCTGAGCCCGTGCATCGGGCCCTGGCTTTGGCCGAAGCCCCGCGGGTCGGGCCGGATCACGCGAAAGCCGTCCAGCTGCAGGGAGGCCGCCACCTCGTCGTAGTCGCGGCCTGAGCGTGCCAGCGAAGGCAGGATGCAGACCACCGGCCCGCGGCCCTGGTCGGCGTACTCGATTTGCACCTCGGCATCGCTGTGCGGCGGGCGGTAGCGCACCAGATGGCGTGGTGCGGCGCTTGTCTCGGTGGTGGTGTTGTGCATGGGCTGGAGTCTGGCCCGCGACGGGGTGCGCCAGAAGGGGCGGGCTCCTATACCAGCTATGTCCTTTGGCTATGCGGGCCGGCCAAATGCCTGGCACTGGCCTGTGCGGCAACGTGCGCGTCGCAGCGATGGCTGAACGGCAGCACGCGCGACCACCGGTCTCGCACGCAGACAACCATCAACAGCCCTCGGGTTCGGGCCTTGAAGCCGCCGTGTGACGGCGCTGAAGGTCTAGTTGGCGCGCTCTATGCGCACTGTCACGGCCCCAGGCCGGTCGTACAGCTTCGCCCCGCCTTCGATGCGGCCGAGCAAGATGATCCCCGGCTGCGGCACCGACCCGTTGGCGTAGTAGATGACGAAGTCGCCGTCGCTCCACAGGCCCAGATCACCGTTCGAGAACGCGACAGTGCGTGGCTGGTCCGGCAGCGGTTTGGGCAGGCGCCCGGTCTTCTCCTGGCGCAGGTGGTCGCGCATGGGCAGCTCCAGCGGCAGCATGCGCAGCAACGCGGCGGCGCCGGGGTGGTCGGCCAAGGTGGCGGTCACGGTTCCCCATTCCGACACGATGCGGATCTTCTCGCCGGCCATGGCGGGCAGGGCCATCGCCAGTACGCCGGCCGCAACAGCTTGGCCCACGGATTTCAGTTTCATCCTGTCTCTCCTTGCAGAGCTGACATTTTCCATTGGTTGGAATCGGGCGCTTTCGCGCGCGGTCATGGGCCAGTACAAAGGCCAGTGGCCGGTGCCGCACACCCGTGCGGCGTTCCACCGCGTCGCGCTTCAGCTCGCTTCACACCATCTGACGGAGACAGACATGTCCAGACCCATCGCGCACCCCCCTCGCCTCGCCGACCCACTGCGGCCCAGTTCCGCGCCGCTGCGCCGCCGCAGGCTGCTGGTCGCAGGCGTGGCCAGCGTCGCGGCCTTTACGGGTTGTGCCGCGACACGATCGGGCGCGCCGGCACGCCGCAGCTTCAACTCCGCGGGCGTCGAGATCAGCTACCTGCAAGCCGGCGAAGGTGAGACGGTGGTGCTGGCGCACGGCTTTTCCAGCAGCGCCCAGCAGCAGTGGGTGGACACCGGCGTGTTCCAGAAACTGGCGGCGCGCTACCGCGTGTTCGCGCTCGACGGCCGGGGCCATGGCGCCAGCGGCAAGCCGCACGATGCGGCCCAGTACGGCCCCCAGGCCGCCGCCGATGCCATCCGCATGCTGGACCACATCGGCCAGGCGCAGGGCCACATCGTGGGCTATTCACTCGGCGCAATTCTGAGCGGCTACCAGGTCACCCAGACGCCGCAGCGCTTCAAGACCTGTGTGCTCGCCGGTGCCACGCCGCGCTTTCGCTGGACTGCGGAGGACCAGCGCAAGCTGGACATCGAGGCGGACGAGATGGAGCAAGGTTCGAAGAAGTCGCAGATTCTGCGCCTGTGGCCCAAGGACAAGCCGCAGCCGACGGACGCGCAGATCCGCGAGATGTCGGCCAGGGATCTGGCGGGCCAGGACTACCGGGCGCTGGCCGCGTCGCGCCGTGGCGGCTCGCGCGCGCTGATCACGCCGGCCCAGGTGGCCGCGATCCGCGTGCCGACGCTGGGCGTGGTCGGCACATCGGACCCGTACCTGGCTGAGTTCCGCGCGATGCAGGCGATGAATCCGGCGATGGAGCTGGTGACCATCGAAGGGGCCTCGCATTCGACGGCGCCGGGGCGGCCGGAGCTGGCGGCTGCGGTGCTGGACTTTCTGGGGCGGCACCGGGGGTGATCGGCTGCACCGCAGGCGTCATCACTGCGGCATCGCGCCACGCGCAGCGCGGGCGCGGACCACGACCCACCCGAGGCACCCCGTCATCAACACCGCAAAGCCAGCCAGCGTCCACATCAGCCCGTTGCCACCAACGGCCTTGATGGCGCTGCCCGCCAGCAGCGGCCCGACGATGGCCGTGGCGGTGTAGACCATGGAGACCACGCTCATGTTGTGCGCCATGTTGCCGCCCGGGGTCTTGGCGCTGGCGATGAGTGCCAGCGTCAGGTAGACCGTGACCAGCCCGCCCAGCGCGAACACGGCGATGTGCAGCTGCACCAGCGGCAGCGCGAAGCACAGCGCCACCGACACCAGCGCGCCGCCCACGCTGCAGCACAGGCAGGCAAAGGCCACGCCGCGGTGGTCGGCCAGCCAGCCGGCCACGTACTGCAGCAGCAGGCCGCCGGCGCCGAACGAGATCAACAGGCTGGCGATCTGCGGTGCGTCCAGCCCGTGCGCCCTGGCGCCCCCTGCAACCCCGGCAGCTGGCCCAGCCACAACGAGGAGGCGAACAGGCTGAGCTGCACGGTGGTGGCGCCCTGCTGCTCCAGCCACAGCGGCAGCACCACGAAGGGAATGCCGAACTGGCCCACCTGGGCCAGCGTGGAGGTGGCGTTGAGCGCCGCCAGGCTGCGCCAGGCCTGGCGCAGCGGGTCGATGGGCCGGTCGTTGGTCAGGTGGCCGAACACGTGAAGCTGTCGGCCTTGGCGGGGTCGCCGGAGCCCTTGTAGCGGGGGAATTGGGGGTACGGGCAGACCGGCCGCTGCAGCGCGGGCACCGTGCTGCCGCTCTGGTAGCGGGTGGCGACCAGGCTGTCTGGCGCCGTGCCGCGTTCGACCCAGGCGTCCAGCGCGCTCAGCAGGTCGATCGACAGCGGGCTGGTGCCCGGGCCGTCCAGCTCATGGCCGACGGAGGGCGAGGTCAGCATGCGCGCAAAGCCCTGCACCTTGCTGGCGCCCAGGCGCTGCTGCACCGAGCCGAGGTAGTCGGCCGTGCGGTAGATGCTGACGCAGCTGTCGGAGTTGCCATACCAGATCAGCAGCTTGCCGCTGCGGTCGGCAAAGGCGGCCAGGTCGGGGTCGGTGGCGTCGATCATGTTGGCCAGGCGCAGGTAGTCGGCCTGGAAGGCTGTGGGGTCATGGCTCAGCAGATCGGTGGCGGGGCTGCGGGTGACGAGTTTCGCCGCCTCCGATGCCGCCATGTAGTTGAACGAATCGCGCGCCTCGAAACTGGAGCCGAACAGGTAGACCTGCCAGTCCGACGTGCCCGCGCCGCCACGGCCGAAGCGCGGGTAGCCGCGCTCGCCGCGCGACACCGCCACGCCGGTGTCTTGGGCGCTGTAGATCAGCCGGACCGATTCGATCTGGCCGGCGGTCAGGCAGCTGGCGTTGTCGGCACCGGTGCAGAGCAGATCGGTGGGCACGTAGTGGCAGGCCAAGGGGTTGCCGATGATGCCGTCCTGCAGGCCGTCCAGGCCGTCGCAGGCGGCCATTTCGGCCTGGGCGAACAGCGTGATCTTCTGCGGGCTCAGCCAGTTCTCGCGTGCCTGGAAGATGTGGCGCAGCACGGTGGGCCCCAGGTTGGTCTGGTGCGCCTGCTGGCTGATGGCGGGCTCCATCGCCACCACGCCGTCGTAGTCGCCAGGGTACTTCTGGGTGGCCGCCAGGCCCGAGCGCCCGCCGTTGGAATGGCCCATGTGGTAGCGGCGGGCGGGGGCCTTGCCGTAGAACTCGGTGGCGATGGCGGTGCCCACCGCCAGCACGAAGTGGTTGGCATCGAAGGCATGGTTGCGCAGCGCCACGTCGCTGGCGCCCCAGGCGAAGCCCGGCCCCTGGTGGCCGGAGTCCGAGCTGATCTTCACGTAGGGGTTGGCCGCCGGCCCCACCAGACGCTGGTACCAGGGGTCGTCGGTGGGGATGAAGCCGTCGAACCCGCCACCGCCGATGGTCAGGGTCTTGCCGTTCCAGCCCGCTTGCGCCGGCAGCTCCACCGCCCACTGGACGGTGGACTCGGCCGAAGAGACGATCTGCCCGCGCACGATGCACACCTCGGGCAAGGTGGCCGAGGCCTGGCGCAGCTCCGTCGCGGTGACGGTGGCGGCATGCGGCAGGGCAGCGGTGCGGTAGTCGGCACAGGCCTGCGCCAGGGGCTTGGCGGCGGGCGGGGCATCGTCGCTGCTGCCACCGCAGCCGGCCAGGCCCAGGGTGGCAATTGCCGCCAGGGCGCCCAGGGCGTGCGACATGGGGAGGGGTGGGCGCTTGTGCGTGCGGCGTGCCGCGGGATGGCGATGGGACATGGGGGTTGGCTCCTGCTGTGATGGTTTTTCGAAGCGCCGGCCGCAAGCCGGTGCCTGACCGGCACGGTACGAGGCAGGGGGGTGCTTGCGACGTCTGCAAATGCAGACGGATGCTGCGTGGGCAGGCGCGCGCGGTCAGCCTGGCGCGACGCGACGAGTGCGATCGGCCGAGCGGGTGACCCGCCTCAGGCCTTGCGCAGCGCCGCGACCAGCTCGGGCTTGTTGCGCACGCCGAGCTGGGCGTAGGCACTGCGCAGGTAGGTGCGCACCGTGGCCGGCGTCAGGCCCAGCGTTGCGGCAATCTCCTTGCTGGAGTGCCCGCTGGCGTACAGCGTGGCCGCGCCCAGCTCGCGCGGCGACAGCGGGGCCTTGTGCTCGCGCGAGGGCAGGCTGATCGCCGTCAGCGGGCCACAGGGCTCCAGCCGCAGCCGGCACGCCTTGCCCGCCGTGAAGCTGCTGGGCCGGTCGCGCACGGCGCGCAGCACGGGTGCTGGCAGCACCGAGCCATCCCACTGCGCGTACGCGGCCTTGAGCGCCAGGCCGATGCGCATGCCCACGAAGAGCAGCGTGCCGCCGCGGTCGGCCAGGGCGTGGCCGTCCCACGCGCGGCTGGCCGGCGCGGCGGGCACCCGTTCCAACGCGCAGCGCCAGTGGTGCAGCAGGTGCGAGACGAACGCGCCGAACAGCACCTCGTCCTGCGCCGTGAAGGCGGCATGCGCCTGCCGGCGGTAGACGGAGACGAAGAACATCAGGCCGCTGTGGGGCAGCGTGTCGGTGATCGCCATGCAGTGGTACAGGCCGTGCCGGCGGCTGAACGCGTCGACATCCGGGGGCGGGGGCAGCAGGCCGTCGGCATCGCTCTGGCGTACCACCGCGCCCAGCTGTGCGATGGACTGCAGCGCGAAGTCGTCGCGCGTGGAGAGCTGGTTCCATTCCTGCGCGAAGCTGCGCGCCAGCCCGATGCTGCCGTGCAGCCAGTTCTGCGGCGCGGCCTGGCTGGTACCGGCCGACACCTCGCCCCACCACGCGGCATCGAAGGGCACCAGCGTGCGCAGGATGTGGACGGACTCCTGCAGTAGGGTCTGGGGCGCGGCCGAGCGTGCGGAGTCGGCCAGCTGCAGCAAGCTGGTGCTGAGGGCGTGCAGGGGCGCGAAGGCCGCGTCGCCGGGCGCGGGAGGTCGTGTGGCGGCAGGTTGCGAGCTCGGGTCGGAGAGGTTGGGAATCATCTGCGCTGTGCCGATATGCAGAAGATTAGGTGACAGATTTGGCGCTGAAATTGTTGGCCTCGGATATCAGGGCGTTGGCCGCCATCTTGCCGAAGGCATTGGCCGCTTTGGGGCTGTCTCCGGTGATCAGCTTGCGGTCATGGAAACAGCTGCCATCGGCTTTCGTGTTGATGATCTCGACGCCCAGGGCTTTGAGCTTTTCGCCGAAGTACCACGGCATGTGTCCAGGCATGTAGCCGAACAGCGGCGTCATCTTGTCTACGCTATCGGGAAAGACTGCCATCTTGTACCCCTTGTACAGAAATGCGTCGTTGGTTCCTCCGAGGGTGGCGGCGAGTAGCGCGGCCGGACCATGGCAGATCGACAGCAGGTACCTGTTGCCGTGGTAAGTCCACCGCAACAGTGTCTGCAGATCGGAGTTCTCCGGCAGCCCGAGCATGGCCCCATGCCCTCCTGGGATGAAAACCGCAATATAGAGATCGGCGTCTTCCATCGCGCCTTCGACGAGACGCCTCAAAGAGCTGGGGTTCTCGAACTTGTGCCGGTATCTGGCGTGGATACTGTTGACAGCTTCATCGTCCTGCGGCATCGCCCACATTTCAATCTTGACCGGGCTGCCGGTGGGCGTGCAGATGTCGACCTCGAACCCTGCCTTTTCGAAGTGCAGCATCGGGACCAGCATCTCTACCGGGTGATTGCCTGTGGAGAAACGCTTGCCGTTGCGCATCGTCATGTAGCGCTCTTCAGTGCAGACCATGAGCACCTTGAATCGGCCCGCGCCGTAGGCGTTCGGGTAGACCGCGTGGTCGTAGTCGGTCTTGCGGCTCGTGGCCAACTTCAAAGCCAGCGGCGATGGACTGAATCCACCCTGGTCGTCTAGCTTCGGTTCCAGCCCAATTGCCTTCTTGAGGATCGACATCGCGTTGTCTCCAGGTTATTGAATTTTGACGCACCGACCTCTGTGAATCGCAATTGCTGCGCATGGAGATCTTGTGTGTGGAGCGTGTGGGCTCGCCCCGACTGTCGACCGCTCGGACCCCACGCTCAACGCGCGAGGCCCACGGCATCCATCACGAAGCGGAACACCAGGGCCACCAAGGCCAGTGCACCGACGCTGGAAGCCCAGATCGCCAACAGCCATCCGAGACGGCGCAGCCACTGGGGGGGTGTGCGGTCAGTGGTAGCCATCGCTGTGCCGCACCTTGCCACGGAACACGTAGTAGCTCCAGGCGGTGTACATCAAGATGGCGGGGATGATCAACAGCGCCCCCACCAGTGCAAAGCCGAGACTTTGCGGCGGGCCTGCTGCCTGCCAGATGGAAATGCCGGGGGGAATGATGTTGGGCCACAGGCTGATACCCAAACCCGTATAGCCGAGAAACATCAGGCACAGCGTGAGGACGAATGGCGAGGCATGTTCCTGCCCTGCAATCTTCTTGAGCAGAGACCGGGCCACCAGAAGAACCAGCAATGGCACCGGCGCAAAGTACAACAGGTTGGGCAGACTGAACCAACGCTGCGCAATGCCCGCATGCTGCAACGGGGTCCAGACACTCAGCGCGGCGATCACGCCCAGCATGGTCCACACCAGAGGCTTGGCTAGTGACCGCATCCGCTGCTGCAGCTCGCCTTCTGTTTTCATGATGAGCCAAGTCGCGCCCAGCAAAGCGTAGGCGGCCAGCAAGGCGACCCCACAGAACACGGAGAACGCTGAGATCCAGTCGAACGGGCCGCCCACGAAGTTGCCGTCGACGACGCTCATGCCGTTCAGATACGCGCCGAGCGTGATGCCCTGGAAGAACGTGGCGGTGATGGACCCCCCGATGAACGCCGCGTCCCACCAGCGGCGCGTGTTCGCACTTGCCTTGAATCGAAACTCGAAAGCCACGCCGCGGAAGATGAGCCCGATCAGCATCAGGATCAACGGCAGATAGAAGGCGCTGAGGATCACCGCATATGCCAGCGGGAACGCCGCCAGCAGTCCTGCACCGCCCAACACCAGCCATGTCTCGTTGCCATCCCAGACGGGTGCCACCGTGTTCATCATCACGTCGCGGTCGGACTTGTCCGCCACCAGCGGAAACAGGATGCCGATGCCCAGGTCGAACCCGTCCATGATGACGTACATCATGATGCCGAACAGGATGATCACGGCCCAGATCAAAGGAAGATCAATACCCATGGCGCGTCTCCTGAGCTAGTGTCCTGTCGCAAAAATAACTTGCACGATTTTTGCAAGCCTTTCGGTATATTGGTTGCCGGAGGCAGAGATGCGTCAGATGCGTGCGGATGCGGTTATCGAGCTGGGACAGGAAGAG